>DATATV010000068.1:0-231543 GCA_036268615.1 Pseudonocardiaceae bacterium | reverse complement strand
TGGACGGCAAGGTCTACGCACAGCCGCTGTTCGTGCCCGGTCTGCCCGTCGACGGCCACCCGCACGACGTGGTCTTCGTGGCCACCCAGCACGACAGCGTCTACGCGTTCGACGCAGACGCCAGCACACCCACCCCGCCGCTCTGGCAGGTCTCGCTACTGCCGCCGGGTGCGCGCACGTTCCAGGCGGCCAGTGATCGGATCGCCACCAACCGGCTCTGCGACTCGATCACCCCGGAGGTCGGGGTGACCTCGACGCCGGTGATCGACTGGGCCACCCGCACCATGTTCGTGCTCGCCCTCGACGTGCAGCGCGGCCGGCTCACCTACCGGCTGCACGCGCTGAGCCTGTTCACCGGCAAGGACATCCGGCCGGCCACGGTGATCTCCGCGAGCGTCGCCGGCACCGGCCTGGACGCGGCGGGCGACCGGGTGAGCTTCACCGCGAGCGACGAGCAGCAGCGGATGGGCCTGACCCTGGTCGACGGCGTCGTCTACGCCGGCTTCTCCTCCTGGTGCGGCCTGAGCCCCTACCACGGCTGGGTGCTCGGCTACCGAACAACCGATCTTTCCCGGGTGACCGTCTACAACAGCACGCCCGATGACGACGAGGGCGGCCTCTGGGAGTCGGAGAGCGGCATCACCGTCGACGGCCACGGGCATCTGCTGCTGGTCACCGGGAACGGCCCGTTCAGCCTGGACACCGGCGGCACCGCGGCCGGCGACAGCGTGCTGGAAATGGCGCCGGCACAAGGAACCCTGCGGGTCGTCGACTCGTTCACGCCGTTCGACCAGCAGTGCCGCTACCAACACGACCAGGACCTCGGCTCCGGTTCACCGCTGGCGGTGCCCAGCCACGACGAGCTGATCCTGTCCTCCAAGACCGGCGCGGTCTACGTGCTGGACGAGCAGCACCTCGGCGGCTACACCGCGCTGCCCGACGCGTGCCGGCAGCGCACCGACACGCAGGTGGACCACATCAAGCAGGAGTTGACCGTGGACTCGGTGCCCGGCGGCATGTGGGGCACCTGGGGCTACTGGAAGTCGACCACCGGCGAGTTCGTCTACGGCAGCGGCGCGGCCGGCCGGCCGACCCAGTGGCGGCTGGCCGCCGACGGCTCGATCGAGCCGACGCCGGTGGCCACCGGGCCGGTCGCCTTCAGCTACCCGGGCGCGGTGCCGGTGGTGTCCAGCAACGGGTCCACGGCCGGCAGCGGCATCGTCTGGACGATCGACCAGACGCATGGCGCGGTGCTGCGCGCCTTCGACGCGGCCGACATCGGCCGCCAGCTCTGGACCAGTGCGGCCGATCCGGCCCGGGACGGGCTCGACGACGTGACCGGCTTCAACCACTTCGACGTGCCGACCGTCGCGCACGGGCTGGTGTTCGTCGGCGACCAGAGCCATCTGGAGGTCTACGGCCCGCTGCACTGAGCGATTCCCGAACGGAGGTGATCGACAACAGAAAAGGCGGGTCAACTGTCCAGTTCGACAGTCTGGAGATGTCATGTCACGAAGAATTCTGATCGCAACGCTCGCCGCGTTGGCGATGGTCGTCGGGGTCACCGTCGGCCTGATCGCACACGCGCCCGCCGCGCAGGCGAGTACGACGAAGAATTTCCTGGTCACGCTCTACGGCTGGCCGGACAACTCCCCACCCGGTGGGGACATCGCCTATCCGAAGAGCGACGGCAATCCGACCCTGCACAATTCCGCGGGCGGGACCGGGACCTACGCCGATCCGATCACCTATGCGACGGACAAGGCAGAACTCGCGGTCGGTACCAAGGTGTACTACCCGTATCTGCACCGCTATTTCATCATGGAGGACGACTGCGTCGAGTGTGACCAGGACTGGACCGGTCACGGCCCCGACGGTGGCCCGAAGCTCAACCACATCGACCTGTGGGTCGGCGGCCAGGGCGGCAACTCCAACGATGTGATCAACTGCGAGGACGACCTCACCCAGGACTCCGAACAGGTGATCATCGACCCACCGTCCACCGAGTCGGTGGACACCACACCACTGTTCAACTCCAGCACGAACAAGTGTTACAACCCGGCCAGTTTCAGTAGATCCGGCTGACCGACGCCGGCCGGTCGGGCCGCCCGTTGCCCTCCCGCGGGCGGCCCCCGGCCGGCTCACCCCGACGCTGCCGTCCGGTCCGTCGGCGCCGCGCTGATGTCGATCTGCCAATGGTTGCTGTGGAACAACTTCCCGGCGAACCACACGTCTCGTTGGCCGAGGAGCGTGAAGCCGACCGAACGGCAGACCCCGTTGGACGGCGCGTTCGTGACGGCGGGGAAGGCGTGCACGAGACCCGAGCGGCCCAGCCCGCGGGCGCGGTCCAACAGCAAACGGACGGCGGTCTTGGCCAGACCACGGCCCTGGAACTCCGGTAGCACCGCCCAACCTATCTCGGCCAGTGATTCCCCATCATGCTCACCGGCCGCCAGGGCAACCGTGCCGGCGACGACCGCGGGGTCCTCGCCGGGCACGATGAGGCAGATCAGCGCGGCCCCGGACCGGGTGTCGCACGCGTGTCGGCGCACGATCTCCTCGATCCCCGCGCGCGGCTGCGGGCCGCCGAGCTCGGCCATCATCGCCGGATCACAGCGCATCCGAACGTAGGCGTCGACGTCGCCGACCTCAACATCCCGCAACCGCATCTCGTGCCCTCCGCACCGTCCCGTGACCTGGCTCCGCACCCGCAATGTCCCTCGGAGCAGACGGATGGACAAATTCATCCGATGTCTGCTAGACCTAGACATCGGAGGTTTGACCCGTGGAGGTGTTGGTGAAGCTGGTCCGGGTAGGTCCACCAGGTACGCGTCCGCCGGCTGTGTCGAGCGGCTGGGCGGTGGTGCCGGGATGACCGCCACCATCACTTCGCTGACCACGCACGACATCCGCTTCCCCACGTCGCGTGAGCTGGACGGCTCCGACGCGATGAACCCGGACCCGGACTACTCGGCCGCGTACGTGGTGATCGGCACCGACGCCGAGGACGGCCTCACCGGCCACGGCTTCGCCTTCACCATCGGCCGGGGCAACGACGTGCAGGTCGCCGCGATCCAGGCGCTCGCCCCGTTCCTGATCGGCTCGCCGCTGGCCGAGACCCTCGCCGACATGGGCACGACCTGGCGACGACTCGTGCACGACCCACAGCTGCGCTGGCTGGGCCCGGAGAAGGGCGTCATGCACATGGCCATCGGCGCGGTGGTCAACGCGCTGTGGGACCTCAAGGCCAAGCGCGCCGACCAGCCGCTGTGGCGGCTGCTGGCCGACATGTCCCCGGCCGAACTGGTCGACCTGGTCGACTTCCGCTACCTGACCGACGCGCTCACCCCGGCCGACGCGTTCACCATGCTCACCGAGGCACGTGCCGGCCGGGCGGAACGCGAGGCCGCCCTGCTGGCCGGCGGCTACCCGGCCTACACCACCTCACCGGGCTGGCTGGGCTACTCCGACGAGAAGCTGATGCGGCTGACCAAGAAGGCGCTGGCCGACGGCTTCACCCAGATCAAGCTCAAGGTCGGCGCGAACATCGCCGACGACCTGCGCCGGTTCCGGCTGGCCCGCGAGGTGGCCGGCCCGGACGTCCGGATCGCGGTGGACGCCAACCAGCGCTGGGACGTGCCGGTCGCGATCGAGATGATCGGCGCGCTGGCCGAGTTCGACCCGTACTGGGTGGAGGAGCCGACCTCGCCCGACGACGTGCTCGGCCACGCGGCCATCCGGCGCGGCATCCGGCCGATCAGGGTGGCCACCGGTGAGCACGTGCAGAACCGGGTGGTGTTCAAGCAACTGTTGCAGGCCGGGGCGGTCGACTTCGTCCAGATCGACGCGGCCCGGGTCGCCGGGGTCAACGAGAACATCGCGATCCTGTTACTGGCGGCCAAGTTCGGCGTTCCGGTCTGTCCGCACGCCGGTGGCGTCGGGCTCAGCGAACTCGTCCAGCACCTGTCCATGTTCGATTACCTCGCGGTCAGCGGCACCGTCGCCGACCGGGTGATCGAGTACACCGACCATCTGCACGAACACTTCGTCGACCCGGCGGTGATCGAGGACGGGCACTACCGTGCGCCGTTGGCACCCGGGTTCTCCGCCGAGATCCGGCCGGAGTCCCTCGCCGAGTACACCTATCCCGACGGTCCGACATGGAGGGACGATGCCCAGTCCTGAACTGGCCGGCCGAACCGCCCTGGTCACCGGGGGCGGTTCCGGCATCGGCCTGGCCACCGCGCGACTGCTCGCGGAGCGTGGCGCCACCGTGGCCTGCCTCGACCTGAAACCCGAGGGACTGCCCGAACCGCTGCTCGGGGTGCGCGGCGATGTCACCGACGACTCGGTCGCCGACGCGGTCGCCTCGGCGATCGAGCAGCTCGGCGGCCTGGACATCCTGGTCAACAATGCCGGCATCGGCGCCCAGGGCACGGTTGAGGACAACGACCTCGCCGAGTGGCGCCGGGTGTTCGAGGTGAACGTGCTGGGCATGGTCCGGGTGGCCAGGGCGGCGTTGCCCGCGCTGCGCGCCTCGGCCACGGCCGGCCACACGCCGGCGATCGTGAACACCTGCTCGATCGCGGCCACCGCCGGACTGCCCAGTCGCGCGCTCTACAGCGCGTCCAAGGGCGCGGTCTACTCGCTCACCCTGGCGATGGCCGCCGACCACGTGCGGGAGGGAATCCGGGTCAACTGTGTCAATCCCGGCACGGTGGACACCCCGTGGGTGCGCAGGCTGCTGGACTCGGCCGACGACCCCTCGGCCGAACTGGCCGCGCTCAACGCCCGCCAGCCCACCGGCCGGCTGGTGTCCGCCGACGAGGTCGCGGCGACCATCGGCTACCTGGTCAGCCCACTGACCGCCGCGACGACCGGCACGTCGATCGCGGTGGACGGCGGTATGCAAGGCCTGCGGCTGCGGCCGGCAACGCAGGAACACTCCCAGTAACGGGCCGTCGGCACGGTCTGGCTCGTCAGCGTCGACGTATTCGGGAAGAGGAAGCAACGATGCAACTGCGTACCGCGTGGAAGGTGGCCGCGACCGTCGCGGCCGCCGTGTGCCTGTTAGCAGGCTGTAGTTCGGCCCAGACCTCCTCGGGCAGCGGGCCGAAGGTCGGCCTCGACCTGCCCAGGACGGACACCGACTTCTGGGTCGCCTACGCCAAGTACGTACCCCAGGAGAGCAAGGCCCTCGGCATCAACCTGATGCCGACCACCAACTCGCAGAACGACATCTCCAAGCTCGCCGCGAACGTGCAGGCCCTGGTCAGCCAGGGTGCCAAGGCGATCGTGATGGCCCCGCAGGACACCGGCGCGGTGGTCGGCACGCTCACCCAGTTGGCCAACAAGAACATCCCGGTGGTCTCGGTGGACACCCGGCCGGACTCCGGCAAGGTGTACATGGTGGTGCGCGCGAACAATGTCGCCTACGGCCAGAAGTCCTGCCAGTTCCTCGGCCAGCAGCTGCACGGCACCGGCAAGGTGGTCGACCTGGAGGGCGCGCTCGACTCGATCAACGGTCGGGACCGCACCGACGCGTTCAACGCGTGCATGAAGAAGAGCTTCCCGGGCATCACCGTCTACGGCGAGCCGACCGACTGGGACAGCGGCAAGGGCGCCGCGGCCCTGCAGACCGTGCTCACCCAGCACCCCGACATCGGCGGCATCTACATGCAGGCCAGCGTGTTCCTGTCGGCCACCCTCCAGGTGCTCAAGAGCGCCGGCAAGCTCGTGCCGGCCGGCCAGGCCGGGCACATCAGCATCATCTCCAACGACGGCGTGCCGCAGGAGTTCACCGACATCCGGCAGGGCCTGATCGACGCGACCGTCTCCCAGCCGGCCGACCAGTACGCGAAGTGGGCGCTCTACTACGCGCAGGCCGCGCTGGCCGGCAAGGTGTTCAAGCCGGGCCCGACCGACCACAACAGCACGATCATCAGCTGGGGCAACGGAAACCTGGAGGACCAGCTGCCCGCGCCACTGGTGACCAAGGCGAACGTGAACGACAAGAGCCTGTGGGGCAACCAGTTGGGCACCTCGGGATGACCCAGCCGGCAGCCTCGACACCGGTGGTGGAAGCCACCGGCGTGACCAAGCGCTACGGCGCCACCCTCGCGCTCGACGATGCCGGCATCACCATCCAGCCCGGTCACACGCACGCGCTGGTGGGCCGCAACGGGGCCGGCAAGTCCACCCTGGTGTCGATCCTGACCGGGCTGCAACGGGCCGACGCCGGCGAACTCCGGTTCGCCGGCCGGCCCGCTCCCCCGCCGGCCGACCGGGACGGCTGGCGACGCATCGCGGCCTGCGTCTACCAGAAGTCCACGATCATCCCGACGTTGTCGGTGGCCGAGAACCTGTTCCTCAACCGACAGTCCGGCGCGGGCCCCATCGGCTGGCGGTCGCTGCGGGCCAAGGCCCGGGACCTGCTGGCCGCCTACGAGGTGGACGTCAACCCCGAGTGGCTGGCCGGCGAGCTGACCGTGGAGCAGCGGCAGCGGGTGGAGATCGCCAGGGCGCTGTCGCTGGGCGCGCAGTTCGTCATCCTGGACGAGCCGACCGCCCAACTGGAGGCCAAGGCGATCGAGCGGCTGTTCACCAGCATGCGGCAGCTGCGCCGGACCGGGGTGACGTTCCTGTTCATCTCCCACCACCTCCAGGAGGTCTTCGACGTCTGCGACGTGGTCACCGTGTTCCGGGACGCCCGGCACGTGCTGACCACCCCGGTCGCCGACATCACGCCGAACGCGCTGGTGGAGGCGATGACCGGCGAGTCCGTCGCGGAGTCCGCCACCCACCAGCAGCGCGCGGTGGCCGAGGACGCCGAGGTGGTGCTCGCGGCCGGCGGGCTGAGCGTGGCCGGCGAGTACGCCGACGTGGACCTCGCGGTGCGCGCCGGCGAGGTGGTCGGCGTGGCCGGGGTCGGCGGCAGCGGCAAGGTCGCACTGGCCGAGACGCTGGTCGGCCTGCGCCCGCAGACCGCCGGCACGGTCGATGTGTGCGGACGGCGCACCGCACCGGGCGACGTGGCCTCCGCGCTGCGCGCCGGGTTGGGCTTCGTGCCGCAGGACCGTCACCAGCAGGGCTTGGTGCCGCTGTTGAGTGTCGCCGAGAACGCCACTCTCACGGTGACCGATCGGTTGGGGCGCGGCGGTTTCATCAGTCCACGGCGGCGCAGGGCGACCGCCTGGCAGGCCATCGACGACCTGGCCATCAAGACCGACGGACCGGAACAGCCGGTGGCCGGCCTGTCCGGTGGCAACGCCCAGAAAGTGGTGATGGCGCGGGCGCTGGCCAACCAGCCGCGCGCGCTGGTGCTGATCAGCCCGACGGTCGGGGTGGACGTGCGCTCCCGGGAGTCCCTGCTCGGCGTCGTGGACACGGTCGCCGAGCAGGGCACCGGGGTGCTGGTGGTGTCCGACGAGATCGACGACCTCCGCGTGTGCGACCGGGTGGTGGTGCTGTTGCACGGCCGGGTGCACGCCGAACTGCCGGCCGGCTGGACGGAGAACCAGCTGGTCGCCGCGATGGAAGGGATCGAGTCATGAGTGCCCTACGGTCCGACGTGGCCGTCGAGCCGGCCGCCAGGGTGCGCCGGCCGGTGCCGCGACTGGCGCGGCTGCGCGATTTCACGCTGATTCCGGTGATCATCGCGCTGGGGGTGGTCGGCACGCTGGTCGACCCGTCGGTCTTCCTCAGCTCCGACAACCTGGTCAACGTGTTGCAGCAGCAGACCGAGCTGTCCCTGCTGGTGCTGGCCGAGTCGGTGATCCTGATCAGCGGCAAGTTCGACCTGTCGCTGGAGTCGACGGTCGGCCTCGCGCCCGCGGTGGCGATGGTGCTGATCCTGCCGAAATCGGCCAACGGCATCGGCACGATGTGGCCGATGTGGACAGCGGTGCCGGTTTGTCTGTTGGTGGGCGCGCTGATCGGCGCGTTCAACGGCCTGATGATCCTCAAGTTCCGGCTCTCGGCGTTCATCGTCACGCTGGGCATGCTGATCACCCTGCGTGGTGTGCAGAACGGCGTCACCGGCGGCAACAGCCTGTCCACCGTGCCGCCGGCGTTCCTCTACCTGGGTTCGAAGGTGTGGCTGGGCATGCCGGTGTCGGTGTGGATCTGCGCGCTCGCCTTCGTGATCGGGATCATCGTGCTGGGCTACTTCCGGCACGGCCGCTCGGTCTACGCCATCGGCGGCAACCTGGACGCGGCCCGCGCGGCCGGTATCCGCACCAATCGGGTGGTCTGGGTGGTCCTCATCGTGGGCGGCATGTTGGCCGCGTTCGGTGGCCTGCTGGCGACCGGCCGACTCGGCGCCGACCAGGCCAGCCAGGGTTCCGGCTGGATCTTCACCGTGTTCGCCGCGTGCGTGATCGGCGGAATCAGCCTGGACGGCGGCAAGGGCACCCTGTTCGGCGCGCTGTGCGGGGTGGTCGCCCTCGGGCTGATCAACAACATCCTGACCCTGGCCGGGGTGTCCGCGAACTGGATCAACGCCATCTATGGGGTGATCATCCTGGCCGCGCTCGTGCTGTCCAGGATAACCTCGGGCAAAGCGCAGGATTGACGGGAGAAACGTTGGCAGTTAAGGACAACCCCGACACCGAGGTCCCGACCAGGCCGCTGGGCCGGTCGGGCCTGCGGGTCGGCCCGTTCGCCTTCGGCGGTGCCGTGATCGGCAACCTCTACCAGGCGGTCGACGACGAGGTCGCCGCGGGCGCGGTCGAGGCAGCGCTACGGGCCGGGGTGCGCTACTTCGACACCGCTCCGCACTACGGCCTCGGCCTGTCCGAGCGCCGCCTTGGCCGGGCGCTGGCCGGCCAGCACCGCGCCGAGCTGGTGCTCTCCACCAAGGTCGGCCGCCTGCTGGTGGACAACCCGGCCGGCGCGACCGCCCGCGACGACGAGGGCTTCGACGTGCCCGCGACCGCCCGCCGGGTGCTGGACTACAGCCGGGACGGCGTGCTTCGCTCGATCGAGTCGAGCCTGACCCGGCTGGGCACCGACCGGGTGGACGTGGTGTTCGTGCACGACCCCGACGGCCACTACCGGGAAGCACTGGACGGCGCTTTCCCGGCGCTGTCGGAACTGCGGGCGCAGGGCGTGATCTCCGGTTTCGGCGCCGGAATGAACCAGTCCGCGATGCTGGCCGAGTTCGTCCGACACACCGACCTGGACGTGGTCATGCTGGCCGGCCGCTACAGCCTGCTCGACCAGTCCGCCGTGGCGGACCTGCTGCCGCTCGCCGCGCAACACAAGGTTTCCGTGGTGGCGGCCGGAGTCTTCAACTCCGGCATCCTGGCCACCGACCGCCCACGCGCCGACGCGCACTACAACTACGCCCCCGCCGAAGCCGAGCTGATCGACCGGGCCACCCGGATCGCGCAGGTCTGCGAGCGGCACGGGGTGGCCCTGCCCACGGCCGCCGCCCAGTTCCCGTTGCGCCACCCCACCGTGGCCACGGTGTGTCTCGGGGCGCGCTCGGCGACGCAGGTCGACCGCAACGCCGGCCTGTTCAGCAAACCAGTGCCCGACGACCTGTGGCAGGAACTGGCCGCCACCGGACTGATCCGAGCGGACAGCACGCCATGACCGATTCTGTTGTTGATGCCCACCACCACCTCTGGGACCTGGCGACCCGGGACTATCCATGGCTGGCCGGCGAGGCGATGACACCGATCCGGCGCCGCTACGACGCAGCCGACCTACGCGAGCGGACCGACAAGGCGGGCGTGTCCGGCACGGTTCTGGTCCAGACGACGTCCGATCTGACGGAGACGACCGAGTTTCTGGCGACCGCGGCGGCCGAACCGGACCTGATCCGAGGCGTGGTCGGCTGGGTGAACCTGACCGACCCGGCAATCGCCGACACCCTGGCCGAACTGCGCACCAGGCCGGGCGGTGAACGCCTGGTCGGCATCCGCCACCAGGTCCAGGACGAGCCCGACCCGGAGTGGCTGACCCGCCCCGACGTGCGACGCGGCCTACGCGCGATCGCCAACGCCGGCCTGGCCTACGACCTGCTGCTGTCCCCCGGCCAACTACCCGCCGCGATCAAGACCGTGCAAGCGTTGCCCGAAGCCAGGTTCATCCTGGACCACGCCGGCAAACCGCGGATCGCCACCGGCGAAACCCAGTCATGGTCAGACCTGCTGGGCACGCTGGCCGAGCTGCCGAATGTGGCGTGCAAACTGTCCGGTCTGGTCACCGAAGCCGACTGGAAACACTGGAGTCCTGCTGACCTCCGCCCATACGCGCTGCGAGTACTGTTCGCATTCGGCCCGGACCGGGTGATGTTCGGCTCGGACTGGCCGGTCTGCGAACTGGCCACCGGCTACCAGGAAGTCTTCGCCCTGGCCGGCGACCTCTGTGGCGAACTGTCCACAGCGGAACGAAACGCCGTCTTCGGCAACACCGCGCGAGCCTGGTACGACCTCTGACGAATACAACATCTGCCGAAGAGGCAACCCGCAGGGCCGGGGGCAAAAGAGGTCGCTTCGCTCTTGGTCCTGGAGTGTCGCCGCGAGACAGGGCTCCAGCGGCAAAAAGAGGTCGCTTCGCTCCTGGCCCTCCCTTGTCGCTGGCCCGACAGCCCGAGACAGGGCCCGATTAGCGGGCCGCACGGCCGGCGGCGCTGGGGTCGCTTCGCTCCTGGCCCTCCCTTGTCGCTGGCCCGACAGGGCCCGAGACATGGCCCACAACAGGGCCCGACAGGGCCTCGCGCAGCCACTGCTCCACCCCGGCGATATGCACGGTCGCCCAAGCCTGAGCCACCTCCGGCTGCCCGGCGGACAGGGCGTCGCAGATCGCCCGGTGCTCGGCGAGGGTCCGGGCCACCGCGGCCTCCTGGGTCAGGCCGCGCCAGATCCGGGCCCGCTGGGTCGGGCCGGACAGGCCGTCGACCAGCGAGCACAGCACCTGGTTGCCCGAGCAGAGCGCGATCCGACGGTGGAACTCCAGGTCGTTGGCGACAAGTTCCTCCACCGACGGGTCCGGACCGAGCCGATCGAGCAGGTCGCGCAGTTCGGCGACCTGGTCCTCGCTGATCCGGGTGGCCGCCATCGCGGTCGCCGCCGGTTCCAGGATGCGCCGCACCTCAAGGAAGTCCAGCACGGTGTCGTCGCGGTGGAAGTCGATGACGAAGCCCATCGCGTCCAGCAGCAGCGCGGGTTCCAGGCTCGTCACGTAGGTGCCGTCGCCCTGCCGCACGTCCAGCACGTGGATCAGCGAGAGCGCCTTGACCGCCTCCCGCAGGGAGTTCCGGGACAAACCGAGTCGCTCGGCGAGGTCGGCCTCACGGGGCAGGCGATCGCCGGGGCGCAGCGCGCCGCTGACGATCATCTCCTTGATCTTCTCGATCGCCTCGTCCGTAATGGCCACGGGGGTGTCCTTCCAGAGATCCGAACCGCAACTCTACCGAGAAGCCCCTGGTTATCAGGGGTCGGCGAGCCGGCCCGGCGGCTCGATCTCCGGCATCACGGCCTACCCGGACAAGACAGATCAGTCATCCGATGATTTGACCACATTTTCCGGCACTTCCGCCACCGCTGCTCGGCTCTACCGGGAAGACGTCCCATCTCCGACCGCAGCGGAAGCGATGGCGGCGGGCCGGAACTGTTCCCGGATCTCCTTGGGCCCGAACGGCCAGGTGCGCTCCAGCCGGGCCCACACCCCGAAGGCGACAATGCCGACGACCAGCCACGCCAACGAGAGCAGGATCTCCTCGGTCCCGTCCGACTTGTAGATGTAGACCCAGCCGATCAGCGCGACGATCGCCGGCACCGGGTAGAGCCACTGCCGGTAGGGCCGGGGCAGGTCGGGCTGCCGGCGGCGGAGTACCACCAGCGCGACGATCTGGGCGACCGACTGGACGATCACGATCACCGCGGTCAGCATGTTGATCACCGTCGTCAACGTGAACAGCGACCCGACCGCGGTGATCACGCCGAGCACGATCAGCGCCACGTGCGGGAAGTGCAGCCGTGGGTGCAACCGGCCGA
Source organism: Pseudonocardiaceae bacterium (assembly GCA_036268615.1). Lineage (GTDB taxonomy): Bacteria > Actinomycetota > Actinomycetes > Mycobacteriales > Pseudonocardiaceae > DATATV01. The sequence goes on along the minus strand of DATATV010000068.1, from coordinate 219,538 downwards.
ACCAGGGCAGGAAGAGCTTGTCCCGCGCGGCTTCGAACGGCACCCGCGACCCGCCGAGCAGTCCGGCGAACACGGAGGCGAACGCGGTCACCACGATCAGCACGGTGACGATCCTGGCGGCCACGCTGCCCCACGCGTTGGCCAACACGAGCGAGGCGATCGAGGAGGACCCGGCGATCTGCCGCCAGGGCACCGCCCCGAGCACACCGACCTGCAACAGCAGGTACAGGGCCATGATGCCGATGATCGCGTAGATGATCGACCGGGGCAGCGTGCGTCCCGGGTTGTCCACCTCGGCGCCGAGATAGGCCGAGGTGTTGTAGCCGAGGTAGTCGTAGATCGCGATGACCAGGCCGCCGCCGAGGCCGGTCCAGAACGTGCCACTGAACGGATGGAACGCACCGGCCGGGTAGTCGAAGGCGAGGCCGGCGTGGAAGTGCGTGTAGGCGGCCAGGATGACCGCGACCATGGCGACCAGCATGACGAAGAAGAACACCGTGGTGATCCGGCCGATGTCGCCGATCTTGCGGTACAGCAGCAACACGACGAGCGCGGTGACCGCGATGCCGACGATGTGCCCCAGCGGGGTCGCGGTGCCGGCCGGGTCGACGAGCGCCGGCCACAGGTAGCCGAGGTAGGACACCAGCCCGATGACACCGGTGGACATGATCAACGGGATGAACAACATCGCCGTCCAGGCGAACAGGAACGGCATCAGCCGGCCGGTCCGGTACTGGAAGGCCTCGCGCAGGTAGACATACGTGCCACCGGAACCGGGCATCGCCGCGCCGAGTTCGGCCCAGACCAGGCCGTCGGCGAGCGCGATGATCGCGCCGACGATCCAGCCGAACATCGCCTGCGGGCCGCCCATCGTCGTGACCATCACCGGGATGGTCACGAACGGGCCGATCCCACACATCTGGGTCATGTTGATCGCGGTGGCCGGCAGCAGCTTGATACGCCGCTCGAAGCCGCTGCGGGAGGCGTCCGGCGACGCGGTGCTGCCGGCCGGTTCGGGAGTCGACGACACTGCGGATACCTCCAACTGCCGCTTATTGGTTTGGAAGCCTTCCTAACATACCTACCGAGTTCTCGGAAGGGTCGTCGACCGATCTCGTGCGCCACGAGGCGCAACCCGTGCGGCCGATCGGGCTCCGTGGGTTGACGACACGAGGGCAGGGCGGTGAAATACTTCCGCGTTACGCCGCATGTCTGGTCGATTGGCAACATGCGGAGATGAGCTGTGGTGACTCAGGAGGCAGCATGACACCGCGCCGGATCCTCACCCCGATTGTGCTGGCGTTATTTGGCGCGGCAACCGCCCTCACGGCGCCCGCGTTCGCCGCGGGCCCCTCCCCCACGGTCGATGCGAGCGCCACGATGGCGGCCACGGTCCGCGCCCAGGTGGCCAGGATGTCGCTGACCGACAAGGTCGAGCAGATGTTCGTCACCTACGCCTACGGCACGAGTGCGAATGCCGAGGACGCGACCGACGTAGCCGAGAACCGCGCGCTCTACGGCAACGACGTCGACAACGGCGCGGACCTGCTGGCCAAGTACCACCTCGGCGGCATCATCTACTTCGCCTGGTCGAACGTGCTCACCGATCCGCAACAGATCGCCACCCTGTCCAATGGCCTGCAGACAGCCGCACTGGCCAACAGCGCGGGCGTGCCGGTGCAGATCAGCACTGATCAGGAGGGCGGCATCGTCAACCGGATCGGCGCCCCGGCCGCGGTGTCCCCCGGCAACATGGCCCTGGGCGCGACCGCCGACCCGCTCAACGCCTACCGCGCGGCCTCCGTGTCCGGCGCGGAGCTGCGCGCGATGGGCATCAACATGGACGACGCCCCGGTCGTCGACGTGAACACCAACCCGCAGAACAGCGCCGACGGCCCCCGGTCCTTCGGCGACCGTCCGCTCGCGGTCGCGGCGGACGCGGCAGCCGCGATCACCGGCTACCAGCAGGCCGGCGTGGCCGCGCAGGCCAAACACTTCCCCGGCCTCGGCGACACGACGGTGAACACCGACAACGGCGTAGCGGTGAACAACGAGACCAAAGCCCAGATCATGGCCACCGACATTCCGCCGTTCCAGGCAGCCATCGCCGCCGGTGCGCGTTCGATCATGGCCGCACATATCGTCGCGCCCGCACTCGACCCGTCCGGCCTCCCGGCCAGCCTGTCCGAGCCGATCGTCACGGGCCTGCTGCGCAACACTCTGCACTACAACGGCGTGGTCATCACCGATTCGCTGGCGGCCGGAGCTCTCGCGAGCATCCCGCAGAGCCAGGTGATGCTGGACGCGATCAATGCCGGTGACGACGAACTGCTGATGCCGACGGACCTGCCCAGCGCGATCCAGACGGTGCTCGACGCGGTGCAGGCGGGCACGATCAGCGTTGCGCGGATCGACCAGTCCGTCACCCGGATTCTGACGATGAAGGCCGCCGAGGGCCTTTTCACCAACCCCTACACGACGGCCGCCGCCGTCACCGCGACGGTTGGCACGCCCGCGCACCTCAATACGATGGCCGCGATCGATGCAAAGTCGATCACCTTGGTACGCAACAACAGTCACGTCCTCCCGCTGGCTTCGACGAGGACGCCGCACGTGCTGGTCACCGGTTGGGGCGTGTCCACGACACAGTCGGTGGCGGATTCGTTGACCGGCAAGGGGTTCACCGTGCAGCACCTGTGGACCGGTTCACCGAGCGCAGCGACGATTTCCGCGGCGGTCACAGCGGCGCAGGCCAATGACGTGACGGTGGTGCTGACCGAGAACGCCTGGGGCGACACCACCCAGCAGAGCCTGGTCAACGCGCTGCTCGCCGCCGGCAAACCGGTGGTCGTCGCGTCCGTCGGCGGTCCGTACGACCTGTCCTACTTTCCCTCAGCACCAACATATGTGGCCGCCTACGGCTATCAGCCGGGATCGTTGACCGCGCTGGTCAACACGCTGACCGGCACGAACCCGACGGGCAAGCTCCCGGTGACCATCCCGAACGCCGCCGGCACCGCCACCCTGGCGCCATACGGGACGGGGCTGCACTACTGACCAGGGCTTCGGCCACACGACACCCTTCATCCCGATGCACAGCAACCCAACGCCTGACCAACGCCATCGTTTTGCGCCGCACACTACCGAAAGTGGCTCCCATCCTCGGCGACCGGACTGCTGGTGCGGCTCAGTTCCTGCTGCTTCCAGGCTCCAGGCGGCTCCCCATGACGCCGCCGAAACGCAGCAGCGAACGCATAGGGCGACCCGTACCCGACCGCCGAAGCGATCTGCCCCAGACTCAGCTCACCGCTACGCAGATGGTCACGAGCCAAAGTCATCCGCCAGTCAGTCAGATACTCCATCGGCGTCTGACCAAGCACATCCCGGAACGTTCGGGCGAAGGCCGCCCGGGACAGCCGGCAGATCTCAGCGAGTTCCGTGACCGACCAAGGATGCCCCGCATCCGAGTGGATGGCCTGCAACGCCGCGTTCAGCCGGGGATCGACGGACGCCCGGTACCAAGGAGGTGCGGTCTCGCGCTGCCGGAAACTGGTACGGATGGCAAGAACCAGAAGTATGTCCAGCAGCCGGTCCAGCACGGTCGGGTAGCCAGGCCCGCGGAAGGCCAGCTCCCCGGACAGCAGGTCGATCACATCGCGAAGAGGGTCACCGACTGCCGCCGAGAGCGGCAGCACCGGGGGCAGTACCTCAAGCAGCCCCCTGCCGACGTCCCCCGAGAGCCGGTAGGCGCCGCACAGAAAGACCGTCGCACGTGGGTCGTCCGAGCGCCCGTGCCGCGCCCGGAACTCGTCCGGTTCCAGGCACTCGGCACCAGGTTCATGGCCGATGTAGTGATCGCGGCCGCCGCGGACCAACGTCACGTCGCCCGCCGAGAGCTCCATCGGGCTCTCGGAGTCGTCGTCGAACCACAGCCACGCCCGCCCTCGTACAACCGCGTGTACCGCGAGCTGGATGGAACCTCCCAGCCGCAACCCCCACGGAGGCGCGGCCACCGTTCGAGCGAAAACGGCGCCCGAAGCGCGCGCTCTCGTGAGGTGGTCGTCCAGCAGATCCATGCGCCAAGTCTTCAGCCGAAGGGTCATATAGGTCAATCTTGTGAGCGTTTGAGACAAAGAAACAAGCGGATCACGCATTGATCCGCTTCATCAACGTCCTCATGCTAGGACCATGACCGACTCACGGCAGACCACACTCGTGCTCGGCGGTACCGGGCGAACCGGATCGTTGGTGGCACAGCAGCTCACTGAGCGGGGCCGGACCGCGGCCACCGCCTCACGCCGCGGCGCCGATGTGGTGTTCGACTGGGACGACCCGACCACGCATGCCCGTGCGCTGACCGGCGTCGACCGCGTCTACCTCGTCACGCCCGTCCTCCGGGTGAATTACGCCGACCTGGTGTCGGGCTTCCTCGATCTTGCCGCTGGGGCCGGCGTCCGGCACGTCACGTACCTGAGCACCTACGGCAGCGACCAGGCACCCCCGGAGGTCGACATTCGGGCCGTCGAGCTCGACCTCGCGTCCCGAGATGCCTTCACACACTCCATCGTGCGACCGGCCTGGGTGATGCAGAACTTCAGTGACGAACACACGCCGATGATCGACGGCGCCATCACCGTACCGACCGGCGGCGGCGCGGAGTCCTTCGTCGATGCCGCGGACATCGCCGCCGTCGCGGTCGAGACGCTGGTCGATCCGGACTCCCACGCCGGCGCCCGGTACGCGCCGACCGGACCGCAGGCGCTCACGGTGGGCGAGGTCGCCGATATCATCACCGAGGTGAGCGGCCGACCTGTTGTCCACAACGACATCGACGCCGAGGCTTGGATCGGTGGCGCGATCGCAGCCGGCTTCATGCCTGCCGACTACGCGGCAATGCTTCGTTGGCTGGTGGGGACGATCATCTCCGGCGACGGCTCCGTTCCGAATGACGATGTCGAGAAGGTCACCGGTCGGCCGTCGACCACCTTTCGCGATTTTGCCACGCGTCACGCATACGCGTGGACTCCTCAGGAGGCCAAGTGACAGCGCCCATCGACGGACTCGACGACTTCACCGCGTTGGAACCCTTCTTTCGAATCATCGAGGAGGGGTTGGCGGGGTTTGTTGATGGCGAACACTTCTTCGACTCGCTTGCCGAGGATGTCGTCTTTGAGTACGTGGTTTCGGTTCCGGGGTATCCGGCTCGGGTGGCGGGTCGGCAGGCGGTAGCGGCGCTGTACCGTAACTATGGCAGCGCGATGGCGCTGCGGAGTGCGGACGGGTTGGCTGTCCATCGGGATCTTGCGGCTTCGGTTTTTGTGCTTGAGTATGCGGTGCACGGGCGGGCGGTTCAGAGCGGGCGAGCCTATGACAATCATTTTGTATCGGTGATCACCATTGAGGGGCGCAAGGTCACTTATTGGCGGGATTATTTGGATCCGGTGGCGATCTTCAATGCTCTTGGCTGGCCGCCGCGCTGAACTCGCGGGGCGTTGCGGCGCAACGCTCGGGTTCCGTTGCGACTGGGCGCTTCTCCGGCCATGGCACGGTTATCACGATTTTTCCTCGGGTGTGGCCGGATGCCGCTTGGGTGTGGGCCGCTGGGCCGTCGCTCATCCGGTAGACGTCGGCGACGTGCACGGTCAGTTTTCCGGCCGCGACCAGGTCGGCGCCCCGGTGGAGGGCCGCCGCCACGTCCGCTGTCGGATCGAATCTTGACAGGCGGACACCCTGGGTCTCGGCCGTCGGGTTGATCAGGGTGATTACGGCGTTCGCGTCGCCGGTGATCGTGACCAGTTCCTCGATCGAGCCACGGCCGGCGACGTCGATGGCCGCGTTGACGGTGAGTCCGGCTTGCTCGACCCGCTCGGGGAGCCCGGGGCCGTAGCCGATCGGGACCACACCGAGATCCGTCAGGAACTGGTGGTTCATCGCGCTTGCGGTCCCGATCACCTGAGCGCCTCGGGCTACGGCGATCTGCACGGCGATCGCCCCCACACCGCCGCTGGCACCGTCCAGCAGCAGGGTCGTGTCACTGTCGACAGCAAGCTCGTCCAGCGCACGGATCGCGGTCTCGATGCTGGCCGCCGCTCCCCCGGCCTGCGCCCAACTCATGGTGCCGGGTTTGGGTGCCCACGTGTCGAGGACGGCGTACTCGGCAGTCGTCCGGCCGCGAAGGCAGAGGCCGAAGACCTCGTCACCTACTCCCACGTTGTCGACCCCATTGCCGGCCCCGTCGCCCACCTCGTCGACCACACCGGCCGCGTCCAGGCCGACGATGTACGGCAATACGAGCGGAACCCGGTCCTGCCGCGCGCCGGAACGGATGGCGGCATCTCCGGGTGACACGCCCGCAGCTCGCACAGCGATGCGGATCTCCCCCGGACCTGCGTGTGGCTCCGGAACATCGGCGACGGTCAGGACGTTCGGATCACCGTATCGGGCGAACAGCAGGGCTTTCATCAACCAGGCTTTCCGTGGCGTTCGGACAGAACTTCGGACAGGGCGACAACAGCAGCGTAGGAACGGGGAACGCGCGATGGCCAGCAACGACTCGGAAGTGAGAGGGGTCGAGACCGAAGCGTCTCGGAACTCGTTGGCCTCGGCCGGTCGCGTGCGCCGGGATGCCGCGCAGAACCGCGATCACCTGCTGGCAGCGGCCCGCCACCTGCTCGGCTCGGTGGGCCGGACGGTGTCCGCTCGTGATCTCGCTCGGGAAGCTGGTCTGTCCGTGGCGACTCTCTACCGGCACTTTCCGACCCGGCAGGACCTCATCAGCGCGGTGCTCGACGGGCAGGTCCTCGCCTGCGATGCCACGGTCCGGCGCGCGGTGACCGATCCGGACCCGGCTCGGGGCGTCCGCTCATACCTCAACGACACCTTCGCGGCACAGGCGGCTGACGTACGGTTTGTTGCCGCCTACCGGCGGGCGATGGCCTCGCCGTCAGCCGAGAACGTGCAGCGGCGGGTGCGGTTTCATCGTGACCTCACGGCCCTGGTCGGGCGGGCCAAACGGGCCGGGGTGGTCCGTGCGGACCTGACTTCGACGGATCTGCTGCTCATGGTCGCGGCGAACAGTGGGGTGACCACGGCTCGGGGCGAGGACGCCACTGTTCGGTCGCGCAGGCTGGCCGAGATCGTGCTCGCCGGCATCGGGCTGCCGACGGAGTAGTTGCCGACGGAGTAGCTGCCGACGGTGCAGCCGCCAGCAGAGTGGCTGCCGACAGGGTGGCTGCCGACGGTGCAGCCGCCAGCAGAGTGGCTGCCGACAGGGTAGCTGCCGACAGAGTGGCTGCCGACGGAGTAGCTGCCGACGGCGTAACGGTCACGCCGCCTGAGTCGCGTAGAGCTTGGCGTAGAGGCCACCTGCGGCGATCAGCTCGTTGTGCGTGCCCAGTTCCACCAGGCGACCGCGCGACAGCACCGCGACCCGCGTCGCCGTCCTGATTGTGGACAGCCGGTGGGCGACGACGAACGTTGTTCGGCCGGCCATCAGGCGCTCCAGGGCTTCCTGGACCAGCGCTTCGGATTGGCTGTCCAGCGCAGAGGTCGCTTCGTCCAGGAGAAGAACCCGGGGGTTGCGGACCAGCGCCCGGGCGATCGCGAGGCGTTGCTTCTGGCCGCCGGAGAGGCGGGCGCCGCGTTCGCCCAGCAGCGTGTCCCAACCCTCCGGAAAGCGTTCGACGAACTCCAGGGCGTTCGCGTCGCGCAGCGCGGCCAGTACGGTTCGGTCGTCGATGCCGGTCATGCCGTAGGTGACGTTCTCCCGGACCGTGCCGTCGAACAGGTGGGACTCCTGGGGCACGACCGACAGGAAACGGCGGTAGCTGCGCAGGTCGATCTGCTCCATCGGCACGCCGTCCAGCAGGATCGTTCCCTCGGTCGGGCGGATGAAGCCGAGCAGGAGGTTGAGCAGGGTCGACTTTCCGGCGCCGGACGGGCCGACGACGGCCAAGGTCTCGCCTGGCTCGACCGTCAGGTCGAGATCAGCAAGCGCCGGGGTGTCCTGCTCGTCGAAGGTGAAGGTGAGGCCGCGCAGTTCGACGGCTCCGCCGACCGTGGCCACCACCTGCTTGCCTTCGTTGTGTTCGATGTCCGGCGCTTGCAGCACCTCGCCGATCGAGCGGATCGACTCGACGCCTCGGGTGAGGATCGGCGCAAGGCCGAACAGTTGCACGACCGATGAGGTGAGCAGGGCGAAGTAGCTGCTGAGCAGCACCACGTCACCCGCACTGACGGCAAAGAACTTCGTGTACGCCGCCCAGCCGGCACCGATCAGGCACGCCGCGCCGAGCACCTGGTAGGTCACCCAGGACGTCGCCCCCAGCCTGCCGTTGACCAGGTCGAGTCGCTGGCCGGCCGCACCCACCTCCTCGACGCTGCCGCGCACCCGCTGCAAGGCCGCCTGTTCCAGCGCATGCGCCCGGGTGATCGGCATCAGGTGGGCCATTTCGTTGACCCGGGCGGAGAGTTGCTCGACCCGTCGGCGGAACTGCTCGTTGCGGACTCGGGACCTGCGGCGGACCATCGCGATCAGGGCCGCCGAGGCCGGCGCGACCAGCAGGAACAGCGGGACGAACTCGGGGACCTTGATCGCGGTCATGGTCAGCGCCCCCGCCAGGGTGAGCACCGCCGAGGTACCGCTGGCGACGACCTGTTGCAGCATCAGCTCGACGTTCTCCACGTCGCGGATGACCTTGTTCTGCAACATGCTCGGGCCGGTGCGGGTGTGGAAGCCGATGGACAACTCCTGCAACCGGCTGGTCAGGGCCGAGCGGAGCCGGACGGCGAGTTGGCGAATGACGATGCTGCTCTGCGCGGCCCACAGCGTGCCGACCGGGATGTTCTGCAACAGCACGACAGCCAGCAGGGCCGCGTCGATCCACAAATGGAACAGCGGCTGGTGCTGGACAACGATGTCGATCACGTTCGCGGTGAGCAGCGGGATCAGCCAGAGCGGGCTGTCCTTGATCGTGAAGGCGATCATCGCGACGGTCAGCCGGCCGCGATGCGCGGTCAGCAGGCGGGCGAGGGTGCGGACGGGGTGCTGCTGACCGTCGAAAGGTGGGTCGGCAGCGGCGGCGGGCGGGGCGGCGGCAGTCATCGGCGGTCTCTCTCGCCTTCGGAAAACCTGCAAAAATCGCAAGAACTGTGCACTGGCTTGCGAAACGTTCATCGGCAGCACTGGCGACGGCGATCAGGACACTACCGACGACCATGCCCGGACCCCACCGAATTAACCGCCGAAACGGGCCCGAATAACTGAAAACGGGTGTCAGGAACTCATCGTTACAGTGAAGCCGGTCACGTCGAGTGCCGAACCGCCCAGCGAACAGCACCGATCTGGGACACAATCGGGCAGAAACGGGCGCAATCGGTCGCCCATTCGGGCACGCCCGGTGCCCGAGCCCGCTGTTATACACGTCCTACGCAACATTCGGGCCGGTGCTCGGGCGTCAGACAAGGAGGTCTGAATGCACGCTGACGAGCGTCAACACAGCATCTTGGAACGGCTGCGCGCAGACGGCCGACTGGATGTGACGACCCTCAGCACCGACCTCGCCGTGTCCCCGGAAACCGTGCGCCGGGACCTGCGGTTGCTGGAACACAACGGCCTCGTCCGGCGGGTGCACGGCGGCGCTTATCCGGTGGAGAGTCCGGGTTTCGAAACAACGCTGGCCTCCCGCACCACGCACAACATCGACGACAAGCGGCGGATCGCGGCGGCGGCCGCGGAACTCGTCGGGGACGCGGAAACCGTGTTCATCGACGAGGGGGTCACCCCGCAGCTGATCGCCACCTCCCTCCCCACCGCCCGCCCGCTCACCGTGATCACCGCTGCCCTCCCCACCGCGGCGCAACTCGCCGAAGTGCCGAGCCTGACGGTGATCCTGTTGGGTGGTCGGGTACGCGGTCGCACTCTGGCCACAGTGGACCACTGGGTCACCTCGATGCTCGCCGGTTTTGTCATCGACCTGGCCTTCCTCGGTGCGAACGGGATCTCCCGCGAGCACGGCCTGACCACTCCGGACCCGGCGGTGGCCAGCGTCAAGGCCCAGGCGATGCGTTCGGCGCGTCGTCGGGTGTTCTCCGGCATCCACACCAAGTTCGGCGCGAGCAGTTTCTGCCGGTTCGGTGATGTCCGCGAGCTGGACACGATCGTCACCGACACGAATCTGCCCGCCTCGGAAGCTCGTCGTTACACCACGTGTGGCCCGCAAGTCATCCGGGTCTGAAATTTCGCTGACAGGAGAAGCACATGGCGAATCGGCAACATCCACTCAGGACAGTTCCCCGGATAATGGCCATCGGCATGGTCGCCGGTCTGGCGTTGGCCGGATGTGCCGGTGCCGGGGGTTCGTCGGGCAGTGCCAGCTCGCACAGCATCAACGTGCTCATGGTGAACAACCCGCAGATGGTCGATCTGCAGAAGCTGACCGCGGCCAACTTCACCAAGCAGACCGGCATCACGGTCAACTTCACCGTGCTGCCCGAGGACGACGTCCGGGACAAGATCAGTCAGGACTTCTCCAGCCAGGCCGGCCAGTACGACGTGGCCACCATCTCCAACTACGAGGTCCCGTTCTACGCCAAGAACGGCTGGCTGGCCCCGCTGGACAGTGACATCGCCGGCGACCCCGGCTTCGACCAGAACGACATCCTCGCCCCGATCCGGCAGGCCCTCACCGCCGCCGACGGCAAGGTCTACGCCGAGCCGTTCTACGGTGAGTCGTCCTTCCTGATGTACCGCAAGGACGTGTTCGCCGCGGCCGGACTGACCGTGCCGGCCAAGCCGACCTGGCAGCAGGTGGCCGACCTCGCCGCGCAGATCGACAACAAGACGCCCGGGATGCGCGGCATCTGCCTGCGCGGGCAACCTGGTTGGGGCGAGAACATCGCGCCGCTGACCACCGTGGTGAACACCTTCGGGGGCACCTGGTTCACCAAGAACTGGCAGGCCCAGTTGACCTCACCGGCCTTCGAGCAGGCCACCAACTTCTACGTGAACCTGGTCCGCCAGCACGGTGAGGCCGGTGCCGCCCAGTCCGGGTTCACCGAGTGCCTGAACGACTTCGAGCAGGGCAAGGTCGCCATGTGGTACGACGCCACCTCGGCCGCCGGATCGCTCGACGGCGCCGGTTCGCCGGTGGCCGGCAAGGTCGGCTACGCGGCCGCGCCGGTCGTACAGACCAACGCCTCCGGCTGGCTCTACACCTGGGCGTTCGCGATCCAGAAGGCCAGCACCAAGCAGGCCGACGCCTGGAAGTTCATCTCCTGGGCCTCCAGCAAGGGTTACGAGAACCTGGTCGGGCAGCAGCTCGGCTGGGCGCAGGTGCCGGCCGGCAAGCGCGCCTCCACCTACACCAACCCGGACTACCAGAAGTCGGCCGGCCCGTTCTACGCGCAGACCGAGACGGCCATCCAGTCGGTGAACCCGAACAACCCCGGCGTCCAGCCGCGGCCCACCCCGGGCATCCAGTTCGTCGACATCCCCGAGTTCACCGACCTGGGCACGCAGGTGTCCCAGGAGATCAGCGCGGCCATCGCCGGTCAGGAATCGGTCTCCGACGCGCTGAACAAGGGGCAATCCCTGGCCGCGACCGTGGCCAAGAAGTACCAGAAGTGACAAGGGAGTAGCAGCGATGAACGCGGCGAGTTCGACGGCTCTGGCCGACCGGACGCCCACCGCGACCGGGCCCAGGACGCGACCGGGTAACACCCGGCTCGCGGCCTGGGCCAGGCGCGCCCCACTTCTGCCCGCCCTGGTGTTCCTGGTCGTGGTGACGCAGCTGCCCTTCGTGGGCACGCTGGTGATCTCGTTGCTGCGCTGGAACGCGCTCGACCCGACCGACCGGGGCTGGGCCGGCCTCGGCAACTACGCGACCGTCTTCACCGACGACAACCTGCGGGCCGCTGTGTTCAACACGATCCTGCTGACCGTGGCGGTCGTGGTGATCAGCCTGGTCGTCGGCCTGCTCCTGGCGCTGCTGTTGGACCGGGTGTTCTTCGGCCGTGGCCTGGTCCGCACCCTGCTGATCACCCCGTTCCTGATCGTGCCGGTGGCCTCGGCGCTGATCTGGAAGCACGCGCTCTACAACCCGGTCTACGGGCTGATCAACGGCGTACTGACCTGGGTGTGGAAACTGTTCGGCAGCACCAGTCCGCCGCAGCCGGACTGGATCACCATCCTGCCCAAGAGTTCGGTGGAACTGTCGCTGATCTGGCAGTGGACGCCGTTCATGATGCTGATCCTGCTCGCCGGCCTGCAGAGCAAGCCGGTCGAGCCGGTGGAGGCCGCCCGGGTGGACGGTGCGACCGCCTGGCAGGTGTTCCGCTACCTGACCCTGCCGCACCTGCGCCGGTACCTGGAACTGGCCGCGCTGCTGGGTTCCATCTACATCGTGCAGAACTTCGACGCGGTGTTCACCATCACCTCGGGGTCGCTGGGCACGGCCAACCTGCCCTACGTGATCTACGAGACCTTCTACAACGCACACGACTACGGGGTGGCCTCGGCCAGCGGGGTCGTGGTGGTGATCGGCTCGATCATCATCGCCACCTTCGCCCTGCGGATCGTGTTGTCGCTGTTCCGTGAGGAGACGGGCCGATGACCACTGTCGCCGCCGCCGGCACGATCCGCTCGGTCCGCGCACCCAGGGTCCGGCAGCGCGCCGGCCGATTGTGGGGCGTGGTCGCCTGGGTGGTCGGCATCCTGTTCGTGCTGCCCGTGCTGTGGATGCTGCTCACCTCCTTCCACAGCGAGGCCGACGCGGGCACCAACCCGCCGTCCCTCGGCGCCCCGCTCACCTTGCAGGGCTACAAGGACTTCTTCGGGGTGGACACCGGGGTGAGCGCGTGGCCGCCGCTGATCAACTCGCTGACCGCGAGCATCGGCTCGACCCTGATCGTGCTGCTGCTGGCGATCCCGGCCGCGTACGCGCTGTCCATCCGGCCGGTCCGCAAGTGGACCGACGTGATGTTCTTCTTCCTGTCCACCAAGATGCTGCCGGCGATCGCCGGGTTGTTGCCGATCTACCTGATCGCCAAGGACATCCACCTGCTGGACAACATCTATCTCCTGGTCATCCTTTACACCTCGATGAACCTGCCGATCGCGGTGTGGATGATGCGCTCGTTCCTGGCCGAGATCCCGGTCGAGCTGGTCGAGGCGGCGGCGATCGACGGCGCCTCGCTGCTCACCGTGCTGCGCAAGGTGATCCTGCCGATCGCGGCACCGGGCATCGCGGCCACGTCGTTGATCTGTTTCATCTTCAGCTGGAACGAGATGTTGTTCGCCCGGGTGCTGACCAGCGTGGTCGCCCAGACCGCGCCGGTGTTCCTGACCGGCTTCGTCACCAGCCAGGGCCTGTTCCTGGCCAAGGTGTGTGCGGCGGCGACGGTGATCTCGCTGCCCGTGCTCGTCGCCGGATTCGCCGCCCAGGACAAGTTGGTCCAGGGCCTGTCGTTGGGAGCTGTTAAGTGAAAGCGGCTGTCATCAGTGGGATCGGCACGGTCGAAGTGACCACAGTGGACGATCCGACGCCCGGTCCCACTGACGTGGTGGTCGACGTGGCGGCGTGCGGCCTGTGCGGCACCGACCTGCACATTCTGCAGGGCGAGTTCGCGCCGACCCTGCCGGTCATCCCGGGGCACGAGTTCGCCGGCGAGATCGTCGCGGTCGGCAGTGCGGTGGACCAGCTGATCGTCGGCGACCGGGTCGCGGTGGACCCGTCGCTGTACTGCTACGGCTGCCGCAACTGCCGGCGCGGGATGAACAACCTGTGTGAGCGATGGGCGGCGATCGGGGTGACCACGAGCGGCGGGGCCGCGGAGTTCGCGGCCGCCCCGGCGCGCAACTGCGTGAAGCTGCCCGACCAGGTCAGCGTGCGGGACGCGGCGCTGATCGAGCCGCTGTCCTGCGCGATCCGCGGCTACGACGTGCTGCGCAGCCAGTTGGGCTCGCAGGTGTTGATCTACGGGTCGGGCACGATGGGCCTGATGATGCTGCAACTGGCCAAGCGGGTCGGCGCGGCAAGCGTGGACGTGGTCGACCTCAACCCGGAACGGCTCAAGACCGCGCAGCAGCTCGGCTGCACGGCGACCGGCAGCACGCCCGACGAGATCGACGACCGACCCTACGGCTGGGACCTGGTGGTCGACGCGACCGGCAACGCCAAGGCGATCCAGGACGGCCTCGGCCGGGTCGGCAAGGGCGGCACGTTCCTGCAGTTCGGGGTCGCCGACTACGCGGCGCGGGCGGTGATCGAGCCCTACCGGATCTACAACCAGGAGATTACCATCACCGGCTCGATGGCCGTGCTGAACAGCTACCAGCGCGCCGCCGAACTGTTCGCGGCCGGGGTCCTGGACCCGGACGTGTTCATCAGCGACCGCTTCCCGCTGGCTGACTACCCGCGGGCGCTGGACACGTTCAAGGCCGGCATCGGGCGCAAGATCCAGGTAATTCCGTAACGTGCTTCGGTGGCCCCGGTCCGACCGTGCGTCGGGCCGGGGCTGCTGGAACTACGGCACGTCGGCGCTCACGTCGGCGCTCACGTCACCGACCAGGGCGGTGAGCATCCTGGTCAGGGCGCCGGCGATCCGGGTCGGCTGGGTGAGCATGGCCAGATGGTCGCTGGGCTCGGTGTCCACCCGCCAGCCGAAGCCGCGGGCCGCGGCTGCCTCGTTCTGGTAGGGCTCCGAGAGCAGCAGGTAACCGCAGCGGTGGTCGGGCAGCGGCGCGACGGCCGGCGCCGTCTCCTCGAAATAGGCCAGCGGGACTTCCGGGAGTTCGTCGACGAACCGCTGGTGCAGCGCGGGGTCCGGGATCAGGTCGAGCAGTGCGCCGGGCGGGAACCACTGGTCCCAGGTCGGCAGCAGGCCGTGCCGGGCCATTCCGCGCAACTGCTGGACCAGATCGTCGGGCGCGGTGTCGAACCAGTTCTGACCGGGGTGCGGCAGCACCGCGTCGACGAAGACCACCGCGCGCGGCGGTTCTGTCGCGGCGGCGGCGATCACCGGCAACAGCGCGCCGGCCGCGCTGTGCCCGACGATGACCGAGGGGCCGCTGATCGCCTCGGCGACGGTCGCTGCCAGCGTGCCGTAGTACGGCCCCTCGTCGGTGACCACGTCGGTCAGCGCCGGTCTGTTCACCGGCCACCCGGCGGAGGTGAGCGCCTCGGCGACCGGCGCCCAGGTCAGCGGCGACACCAGTGGGCTGTGCACCAACACGACGGTCGGCTGCGTAGTCATGGCGGCGATTGTGCCGCGTGCATGTGTCGATCGACAGCTATCCGTGCTTTCAGAAGAGCAACCCTTTTTGACGCAGGTGCCGCCCGCCAGGGCCGGCGGTCGCCCCGGCGCGCGCCCGGACAGCCGGACCGGGGCGGGTCGACCCCTCCTGGGGCCGGGCGGACGGGGCGGACCACCCGACTACCGCTGGGGCAGCAGTCCGATAACAGCGGTCGTGGACCGAGGCGAATGTCGTCCGGTGCCTGACGATGTTCGGCGTTTTCGGTGATGAGGCCGAGGAGATCGTCGCGCTCGCGGCCGAACTGGACGACGACTACCGATTGTTGACGCACAACGACAAGCTGCCCGACGAACTGCGCACCCTCATTCATCACGAGCGCGCAGCAGAGGTTGTCGACAGTTGCGAGCCGGCCCTTATACCTGGCCTGTTGCAGATGGAGAGCTACGCCGGCGCCCTGTTCCATTGGGCGGTCCCGCTTCCTTCCGACGGTATCGATTCGCTAATCGAAGCCCGTATGGAGCGCCAAAAACTACTCGACAAGTCGTGCTGCCCAGCCTTCACCCTCTTCGTTCACGAGAGCGCCCTACACCCACACATGATCAGCGCCAGGGTGATGAACGACCAGCGGATGAAGCTGATGTTCGCCGCCGACCGAGATCTCTGCACGATCCGGATCGTGCCGATCCAGGTTGGGCCAACCGGAACACTGGGTGGGCCGTTCATGGTGATGCGCCACACCGACTACAAACCGATCGCTTGTGTCGAGAACGTCAGCACCAGCGCGTTCCTGGAGGAACCCACGCACACCGATGTCTACCAACGCATCGTGAAGAGGTTGACCAGTCTGGCCCTGGATGAGGGACAATCGAAGGAGCTGATCACCGGCCTGGCGATGTAGATAGGGGAAGGCCGCGATGAGCGCGCCGACGCAGAGCCCAGGAACTAGGACGAACTGGCGGAAGAGCAGCCACAGCGGTGGGGGGAACGGCGACTGCGTCGAGGTGGCGTGGCGCAAAAGCAGCTACAGCGGCGCGACCAATGGCAATTGCGTCGAGGTGGCCTGGCGCAAGAGCAGCCACAGCGGTGCCGGAAACGGGGACTGTGTCGAGGTGGCGGTCGGGATCGAGCGGGTAGGGATTCGGGATTCCAAGAACATCTCCGGCCCCACCCTCGCCTTCGGCCCGGCCGCCTGGCGCCGGTTCCTCGCCGAGTCCTGACTCAGGCCGCCGATCTGGCCAGCCGGGTGAACGACAGCACGAAGACCGAACTCAGCAGCCAGCCGGCCAGGGTCGCCACCTCCAGCCACACGTCCAACGCCTCGCCCCACGGCGCCTCGGTGTCCGCGTACCAGGTGTCCCGTTGGCCCATCGACACCAACGGCACCACCGTGTCGATGGCGAAGAAGATCGGCTGGAAGCACCGCACCTGACCATCCCCGCACACGTCGATCCGGCCCGGCGCGTGCGCGGCGGCACCCGCGTTGGTGGTCACCAGCGCGCCGGCCGGCGTGTACACGTCACCGTCGGCGTCGGCGGCGCGCAGCACGCCCCGGCCGACCGGGACAGAAACCGACAACAGCACTGCCAGCAACAACGCCACCAGCATCCACAGCACCCGCCCCGGCCGGTACCCGTACGCGACGGTCCACCCGTACACCGCCTCAAGCAGCCGCCACGCCCTGGACACCATGCCGTCACCGGGGGCGGTGGCACCCGGCCGTCGGCCGGCGGCGGCGCGGCGGGCCTCGGTGCGCTGGTTGATCAGGATCTCCTCGGCCTGGGTGGCGTACCCGTGCTGCCGGAAGACCCGGGCGACCTGCTCGTAGGGACCGGCGTCGAACACGGTCTGCCGGCGTAGCCACGCACAGCGCAGCCGCCAGTCCCAGGCGCGCACCGCGTGTCCCTCGGTCGGTTCGGCGAACCTGCCGTAGCTCAGCCCGGAGATGGCGAACCGCTCGGGCCAGTTGGTCGGGTCGTCGACCAGGACCGTGGTGACCGCGTCGACAAACGCGACGCTGGGCGTCACCCGGGCCCAGTTGAGGAACATGCCGCCCCGGACGGTGGCGAAGAAGGCCAGGATGGCGTGGCCGGAATCGGGGCTCTCGCCGTCCTCGGTGACGCCACCGGGCGCCGGACACTCGAACACGCCGTCCCGGCAGTCCAGCCGGCCCTCGATCGTGGATCGGGTCAGCACAACCGCGCCGGTCGAGGTGAATCCGTCCACCAGGCGCACCGACCCGCCGACCGTCGCCTGGTGCAGGCTGAGCGTCTGGCCGGTGGGATTGATCAGTTTGGCGCCACCGGCGTCCAGCACGCTGCCGAGGCTGGCGCTGCGGAAGGACACCCGGCCGCCGATGACATGCAGGTTCGTCAGGGTCACGTCACCGTCGACGGTCGCACCCTGGCCGGCGACCAGCGAGGCCCGTTCCGGCTGGGACATGGTCGCGTCGCGCAGGCTGACGTTGCCGTGGATGTGGCAGCCGGTGATCCGCAGGCTGCCCTCGATGACCGCCCGGTTGAGCACGAGGTTGGAGCGCAGCTGCGCGTGGGTCAGATCGATCGCGGTCCGGCCCGCCGCGCGCAGCCGGCAGGAGTCCTCGACGAACATCGCGCCGAGGTCGGCGCCGGACAGGTCCAGCCCGCCGGAAATCACGCTGTCGCCCTCGATGCTGACCTCGCCGGTGACCGACAGCCGGGGCGCACTCAGCGCGGTGCCCGCTTCCAGTCGTCGGGTGTAGCCGCCGTTCGCCGGTTCCCGCAGCGGCGCGCTGAGTTCCGCGTCACGCACCATCAGATGGCCGGAGATGCGCGCGGCGTTCAAGCCGATCCGGCCGCGCACCACCGCTTTCCGGCCGTTGGTGGCGCCGATCAGGAAGACGCTGCCGCCGATCGTGGTGTCGGCGAGGTCGAGCGCGAGGCCGACCGGCTGGTCGAGGTGCGCGCCGGTGAGGTCGACCGACCCGTGCACCCGCACGCCCAGCAGCCGCACTTCACCGCGCGCGGTGAAGTCGTGAATGAGCCGGATCGTGCCGCCGACGCGCATCCGGTCGGCCTGCACGGCCCGGTCGCCGGACCCGTCGATGACGGTGTCCACGCACAACACCCGGCCGCCGATCTGCGACTCGCACAGCCACACCGCCGCACCGCGGGACGTGCTCGCGCTCGTCCGGTGGCTGGCCACGATCCGCGAGCTGGACAGGTCGAGGTCGCGGCGGACCCGCACCCCGTTGGCGAGCAGGCCGGGCACCTCGCAGTTCGTCACGGCGAGGCCGCGCAGCCGGGCGCCGTCCAGCAGCAGCGCGGACTCGAACCGGCAGTTCTCGAACCGGATCGGGAACGGCACGTCGACCCCGCTGAGATCGAGTGGACCGGCCACAACGGCGTTGCGCAAACGAATTCCGCGTGGATCGACCTGGTCGGCGGATCGGCCGCAGGTCCGCCGGATGAGGTCGGCGTCGAGTTCGCCAGCGGTGCCGTTGTCGTCCAGCTCAACCGGGCGGCCGGACCGGCAGGCGGCCAGGAACGTCGATTCGTCCACGTCGGAGTTTCGCCCGGTGCCCGGTCGATCGTTACGGCGGGGTCGGGTTTCTCCGGTAGATGCGGGCGGTGTCGGCGGCTGCCTCGGCCACCCGGTCGCGTAGGGCGGCCGGCGCGACGACCTCGATCAGCGGGCCGAGTTTCAACACCTCCACCAGCGCGTGGTTCTCCGACTCGATCGGGATCACCGCCTGCCGCCAACCGTCCTCGTCGGGTGGGTCGGCGGCCTCGGCGGCCCGCGCCGGCACGACGCTCCAGATGTGCTGCGCCTTGGCGATGGCCTCGGCGGCCAGCCGGACGGTCATCTCGGCCCGGTAGACGTTGGCCTCGAAGCGGCGGGCCCAGGTGGCCCAGTACTCGGCGAGGTCGAAGTCGGCGGGGCGGTCGAAGTGGTCGGGCAGCACGGTCAGGGTGAGGATTCTGGCCACCCGGTAGGTGCGCAGCTTCTCCTCGACGCGGCCGACCAGATACCACTGGCCGGCCTTGCAGACCACGCCGAGCGGGTCCAGTTCGCGGTCCACTCCCCCGCGCAGCTTGCCCCAACCCCAGTAGTGCATGACGATCCGGCGCTGGTTCCAGACCGCGTCGGCCACCTCGGTCAGCAATGGCGCGTCCTCGGCCTGGCGGAACCAGGACGGCGCGTCCAGGTGGAAGCGTTCGCGGATGCGGCCCGCGCGCGCCCACAGCTCCGGTGACAGCGCGGCTTCGAGTTTGAGCTGGGCGGCGGCGAGGTCGGAGCCGAGGCCGAGTTGGGCGGCCGGGCCGGGCGCGCCGGCCAGGAACAGGGTGTCCGCCTCCTGCTCGGTGAGGCCGGTGAGCCGGGTGCGGTAGCCGGCGACGAGCTGGTAGCCGCCGGCGGCACCGTGCTCGGCGTAGATCGGGATGCCGATGCCGGCCAGCGACTCCACGTCCCGGTAGACGGTGCGCACCGAGACCTCCAACTCGTCGGCGAGCTCGGCGGCGGTCATCCGACCCCGGTTCTGCAACAGCAGAACCACCGAGAGCAACCGAGCCGCGCGCATACCCACATTGTGCGCGCAAAGCTGACAAGAGATGTCAGGTATGCCGTGGCAGGCTGGGCGCCATGACGAAGCAGATCACCAGCGAGTACGAGACGCTGGACTGGAAAGAAACCACCTATGTGGAGCGCACGGTCGACCGGAAGATCACCCAGGTCACCGCGAAGGGCACGTTCAGCGGCGCGGTCACCGGCTCCGGTGACGTCGCCTACCTGCTCACCTACAACGGTGCGCACTGCGACTTCATCGGCTACGAGAGCGTGACCGGCACGGTGGACGGCCGCAACGGCAGTTTCGTGCTGCAATACCTGGGTTCCACCGCGGAGGGCGGGCTGGTGGCCACCGCGACCGTCGTGCCCGACTCGGGCACCGACGAGCTCAAGGGCCTGCGCGGCACCGGCGGCTACAAGTGGAACGGCGGGGAGAGCCAGAAAGCCGTCCTGACGCTCGACTACTCGATCGACTGAGCCCACCGCTGGAGCGACCGACCGTGCCGAAACCGTTGACCGGACCGGAGATCGACCTCGCCGCCGTCCGGGCGCACGCACTGGCCAAGCAGGGACTGACCGGGGCGGGACTGCCCAGCGTGCTCGCCGCGGTCGAGCGGACCGCCGGGGTGTACGGGTCGGCGCCCACGCCGTATCTGTCGCTGAGCGCGCGGATTCCGGCGTTCCGGATCGGCGACCTGGACGCCGAGTTGTACGAGCGGCGCAGCCTGGTGCGGGTGCGGTGCATGCACGAGATGGTCTACGTGGTCGCGGTGGACCGGGTCGGCACGCTCACCGCGGCCACCGCGCCCGGGGACAAGGCGGTCGCGCGCATCCTGCGGGTCAGCGGGATGTCCACGGCGGAGCTTGCCGAGCTGTCCGACCGGATCGAGGCCGCGCTCGCCGACACCCCGCCGGCCACCGTGGCCGAGCTGCGCGAACGCCTGGGCAAGGACACCCTGCGCGATCCGGGGCACCTGCCGTACACGGTCGCGCTGATGGCCCGGCAGCTCCGGTTGGTGCGGACCCGGCCGCGCGGGTCGTGGCGCAGCGACGGTTTCGGCTACGCCCGGTGGGCCGACTGGGTGGCGCAGCCGCTGGAGCTGCCGGAGCCGGAGCGGGCGCGGGTCGAGCTGGCCCGGTACTACCTGCGGGCGTTCGGGCCGGCCACCGCTGCCGACCTGAAGTGGTGGGCGGGCTGGACGGTGCGGGACACGACGGCGGCGCTGGCCGCGCTGGAAGCGGAGCTGGCACCGGTCCGGATCGGTGGGCAGCAGGCGTGGGTGCTCGGTGCCGAGCTTTCCGCGTTGTCCGGCGCCGAGATGGAGCCCGGGGTCCGGTTGTTGCCGGTGTGGGACACGTACTCGATGGGCTACGCGGACCGGGCGCGGATCGCCGGGCCGGTCGAGCACCACCGGGTGTTCGACAAGGTCGGCAACGCGACCTCGATGCTGCTGGTGGACGGCGAGGCCGCCGGGCTGTGGGAGCTCGACGACGACGGTCGCGGTGGTCCGGTGACGGTGCGGGTCGCGCCGTTCCGACGGCTGGACAAGGCCCGCTGGGGCCAGGTCGACGCGGCCGCCGGGCGGATCGCCACCGCCCTGGACGCCAGCAACCTGCGGATCGACCGGGTGAGTGCGCCGGCGAATCTGGACACGGCCGGGAAGGTGTTTCTGAACCCGATCACGTTGGGGGGCCGGCACGGGTGAGTGGCTGTGTCCGGGGTTGCCGGGCACCGCCACTCCGGTCGAAACGTGCGCTACTCCGGGCTACTCACCGGGAATCCCAGTTCGTCGGCCGCGACTGCGAGTTCCTGGTCGTAGGTGACGAGCTCGGTCAGCTCGGCCCGGAACGGGTCCGCGCTGGCCAGGTGAACAGCGTCGAGCGGACCCAACCTGGTCGTCCGGTAGGCCATCGCCCGAGCCAACACCGTGCTGGTGAGGTCAACAAGGTAGATCCCACGCAGGGCCTGGCCCACGAAATAGGGCGCAAGCTTGTGATCGACACCAGCCCGGAGCAGGGTGCGGGTGATCTCCAGACGCGCCAGTTCGCTGGTGATCAGTTCCGTGTCACCGGGTAGGTCGGCACGCCATTTGCGCAGCGCCTCGGTCTCCTTCTCCGACTTGATGAACTTGAGTAGCGCGCAGGTGCCGAGGTAGATCACCTGTTGCGCTCCTTGTCCCGATCGGCAACCAGAAGCTCAGCCAGGCTGTCAATTTCGGGGACAAGATCGAGCAGGACATCCGGCATGCCTGTTTCGACCGGCGGACTCACTTCGCCCGAGTCGATCATTTCCTGCAGCGTGCTGGGATGTTCCACCTCGGGAACCATCCGCAATACTGGCTTGCCCCGATCGGTGACGAGGATCGAGGCGCCGGCACGAACCCGCGCAACAGCCTTGGACGGGTTCTGGTTGAGTTCCCGCAGACCGATGGTTTCCATACACCTCAATGTACCTACCTTATGTAGTTACATCAACGTGTAGGCAGGACCTGGTCAGTGGGTCAGCTTGGGCAGGACCTCTTTGCCGAAGACCTTGACGAACTCCTCCTGGTTGCGGCCCACGTTGTGGACGTAGACCGAGCTGAAGCCCGCGTCGATGAACTTCTGGATCTCCGCACGGTGCTTGTCCGGGTCGGCGGAGATGACCATCCGGCCCTCGAAGTCCTCACGGCGCACCAGCTTGGCCATCTCGGCGAAGTCGAACGGCGAGCGGATGTCCGCCTTCGGGAACTTCATCCCGCCGTTGGGCCACTGCTCGACCGCGTTGGTCCACGCCTCCTCGTCGGTCGGCGCCCAGGACAGGTGCATCTGCAGCAGCTTCGGCATCGTGTCCGGGTCCTTGCCGGCCGACCGCGCGCCCTCACCGAACTTGGCCAGGATGCCCTCGATCTTGGACAGCGCGGCCGCCGGCGTGATGATGCCGTCGGCGAGTGCGCCGGTGCGCTTGGAGGTCACCGGGCCGGCCGCGGCGATGTAGATCGGTGCGGGCTTCTCCGGCACCGTCCACAGCCGGGTCTTGTGCATCTTGAAGTACTTGCCGTCGTGCTTGACGTCCTTGCCGGTGAACAGCTTGTTGATCAGCTCGACCGCCTCGAACAGCCGGCTCACCCGCTCCGGCGCCTCGGGCCAGTAACCGCCGACGATGTGCTCGTTGAGCGCCTCACCGGAACCCAGCCCCAGCCACGACCGGCCCGGGTACATCGACTCCAGGCTCGCCGCCGCCTGCGCGACCAGCGCCGGGTGAAAACGGAACGACGGGCAGGTCACGCCCGGCCCCATGTCCCCCGTCGTGCGCTCACCGAGGGCGCCCAGCACGTTCCAGACGAAGCTGGCCTCGCCCTGCTGCGGCACCCACGGCTGGAAGTGGTCGGCGGCCATCACACCGCTGAACCCGTGGTCCTCGGCCATCGCCGACACGTCCACGATCTCCCGAGGTGGGAACTGCTCCAGCGCCGCTGCCAAGCCGATTTTCGCCATGTCCTACTGCCTCAATCCGATTCGCGTCTCGTCTTTGTTCCCCGATCGGACTCTATCGTCAGCACAGCACTTCGGCCGGTCTCGAAGTTCGAGACCGGCCGAAGATCACAGCTGTCGGGGAGGAGTCAGAACGCCCCGGTGCCGTTGGGTGTGCCCAGTCCGGTCGGACCGTCGTAACCCGCGCCGGCCGTGCACAGGTAGCTGCCGCTACAACTGCCGTTGGAGCCGGAGGTCACGTCGTTGAGCGCGGACGTGTGGCCGTAGGGATAGGAACCGTAGTTGACCGATCCGGTGTTGCCGGCCAGCGCGTAGACGCTCGCGATGATCGGCGAGGACGCGCTCGTCCCACCGACCTGCACCCAGCCGTCCGCGCCGGCCACCAGGCCCAGCGAGATCAGCACGTCGCACAGCGAACTCGTGCCGCAGGTGTTGTACGTGTCGTAGACGGCCAGCCCGGTGTTCGGGTCGGCCACCGCGGACACGTCCGCGACCGTGCGCCTGGCGCAGCCGGCGTCGGTCTGCCACGAGGGCTTCGCGGCATAGGACGAACACCCCGAACCGGCATCCGACCAGGCGGTCTCGGTCCAGCCCCTGGTGTTGCTCGCCTTGCTCAGCGAGGTCCCGCCCACCGCGGTCACGTACGGCGAGGACGCCGGCCACTCCACGCCGTAGCCGGAGTCACCGGAGCTGACCGTGATGGCCACGCCGGGGTGGTTGTAGTGCGCGTCGCCGGCCGCGGCCGTGCTCGGCTCGGACTCGCCGTAGCTGTTGGACACGGCCACCACGCCCGGCGCGGTCGCCGCGGTGTCCTCCGCGGCTTCCAGGTCGGTGTCGTTGGCCGAGTTCGCCTCCACGATCAGGATGTGACAGGTCGGGCAGGTCGCCGAGATCATGTCGACGTCCAGGCTCTCCTCAACGCCCCAGCCCGCGTCCGCGGTCGGCAGCGCCGTGGTGGAACCTGTCTGGCTCTCCTTCGTGAAGCAGCCGGTGGCGCTGGTGCACGCCGGCAGTCCGTACTGGCTGCGGTACTTGCCGAGGTCGGCCTCCAGGTTGGGATCATCGAAGGCGTCCACCACCGCGACCGTGCCCGTCGCCGACATGCCGGTCAGTTTGTAGGCCGACTGGATGTCCGGCGGGCCGTAGCCGGTCGGGCCCGAGGTGACCATCGGCGCCAGCTTGCCGTTGCTCGCCCGGACCACCCGGATCTTGCCCAGGCAGTGCGCGGAGTTCGCGGCGGTCACGGTGGCGCAGCTGAAGTCGCTGACCAGGCCGGCCAGCGGGCCGCTCGTCCCGGCCGGCAGGGGTGCCGCCTGGGCCGGGGCCGCGGCCATCGACAGCGCGGTGAGCACGGCCACCGCCCCGGCCGTCGCGGTGAGCAGGGTCCGGCGTAATCCGCGCCGACCGGTCGGGCCGCCCCAACGGCGGCGAGTGCGAGATTGTTCTTCCATGGACCCCACTTCCCGATGACGGTGGCGTGCCGCAGCCTGACCACAAGATGAGGCTGCTTTCCGTTCAACGAGCGGAGTTATGGTTGGTGAGGCCCATTTTGTTCACACTTGACAGTTGCCGCCCGGAATTCGCTCGGCTCGACACACCCTTGACATGCTGGGAAAACCCGTCGAAACACCGAGTCTGAATTCATTCCGTGCCGAGCCGGACGACACTATTCGGCAGCGGTCGAAGGGGGCGTTGATTCAGCCCTCGACGGCGTCGTCGAGCACGTCGTCGGAAATCACGTTGTAGACCCACTTGCCGTCCTCGGTGCGGCCGAGCCGGTAGCGCGTCTCGATCTTGGGGCCGCCGTGCAGGTAGACGTGGGTGACGATGGTGCCGACCACGGACTTGGCCACCGGTAGTGGCTCGCTGCGACCGTCGAGTGGGCCGCCGACGTACTCCGCCGAATGTCGCTTGGTCACGCCCGCTCCCGTCGTCCGTCCGCCCGGTCCTGCGGATACTCAGTGAACAAGAGTAATCGCTCACCCGGACAGCCCGCCCGATTCGCCCGGTGGACGTCGTCACACGGATACACAGCCTGCGATCAGTGTCACTCGTTCGGCGTAATGTTGGCACGGGCTGGTGGTCAAATGTCCCGGCCGGATATCCGTGTGGGTGGTCGATCTCTAGACTTGTGCCATCCAGTCAATCTCGAAGGGGACCGTGGTGCGGTACGGCCCGAGCCGGGCGACGGACGGGGCCACCCGCCTGCACAACAGGTGTGGTGACCGGCCGTGACCGACGTGTCGGCATCACACACCCGGGCGAACAGCACCGCCGAAGGCGGGCTCACCGCGCTGGCAGGCCGGTGGGCGGTTGACGCCGTTGCCATCAGTCAGATGCCGTTTTCCCGCGATGATGTCGAGCGCACCCTGCGGGAACTTGCCACCGATCTGGTCACCCAGCTGACGGCCGAGCCGTTCGACCCCTCGGCCGGCGCCGCCGCCGGCCGCCGGTTGGTGGTGAACAACTTCACCGGCTCCGAGGCGCTCGGCCAGGCATTGAGCGTGCTGGGCACCGAGTTGCTCACGGCCGCCGGACTGCCCAGCACCAAGCACTGGCAGCATCGGCTCAACCTGCTGACCGCGGCACTGGCCGCCGGCTACGTCGACGCGCTGCGCGACCGCCTGTTCGACGAGCAGGAACTCATCAAGCAGGCCGTGTTCCGCGCCCGGGATGCCTCCGAGCGGGCCCGGATGGCCAGCGAGGCACGGTTCCGTGCGGTGTTCCAGTCCATCGCGGTCGGCATCGCGATCACCGACCTGTCCGGCCAGATCGAACTGGTCAACCCGGCGCTGTGCACGATCCTGCATCGGCCGGACGCCGAACTGGTCAAGGAACGGCTGTGCGCGCTGATCGCCGAGGAGGACCGGGAGATCGCGATGGCCGGCTTCGACGCGGTCGTCGCCGGTGAGCGCCGGCAGTACATCAAGGACGTGGGGTTCTCCGACCGGGACGGTGAACCGGTCTGGACCCGGCTGTCGATCTCGCTGGTCAAGGCCGAGACGGGCGAGCCGACGCACGCGGTGACGATGGTCGAGGACATCTCCGACCTGCACCTGCTGCGGCGCGAGCAGTTGAGCCACTCGCTGCGCGACCAGCTCACCGGGCTGCCCAACCGCACCAGGTTCATCTCCACTCTGGAAAGTGTGCTGCGCAATTCCGAGCCGGAGCAGCACATCGCGCTGTGCTACTTGGACCTGGACGGCTTCAAGATCATCAATGACGGGGTCGGCCACCAGGTCGGCGACAACGTGCTGCGGCGGGTCGCACACACGCTGACCGAGGAGTTCAAGAACGACGACGCGACGGTGGCTCGGGTCGGCGGCGACGGCTTCGCCGTGCTGATCACCGGGACCACCGGAGGTTTCGCGGTCACCCAGCGGATCGAGAACGTGCTGGCCGACCTGGCCGAGCCGGTCTACGACGACGGTGAGACCGGCGTAGGTGTGTCGGCGAGTGTCGGCATCGTCGAGCGGCCGGCCGGCGGGGTGAGCGCCGAGGAACTGGTCCGCACGGCCGAGGTCACCGTGCACCGGGCGAAGGTCAACGGCAAGGCCCAGTGGGAGCTCTACGACGAGAAGCTGGACGAGCGCGACCGGACCAGGTTCAAGCTCGGCGCGGCGATCTCCGGTGGCCTGGAGACCAACGAGTTCGTGCTGTCCTACCAGCCGGTCGGCCGGCTGGTCGACCGGTCGCTGGCCGCCCTGCACACCGTGCTGCGCTGGAACCACCCCAGGCTGGGCCTGCTCGGTCCGGACGAATTCCTCGGGCTGGCTGAGGAAACCGGCTTCGGCGTCCATTTGGGACGGTGGATGCTGGACGAGGTCGGCCGGCAGATGGGCGACTGGTGGGACAAGTTCGGCGAGGCGATGCCGGAGATCGGGCTGAGCCTGACCCCGCGGATGGCCCGCGACCAGGACCTGATCCAGATCATCCGCACGGTGATCGAGTCGACCGGGATGCCGGTGCAGCGGTTGTGGGCGGGCATCCGGTCCACAGTGGCCGTCGACGATCACGGTGAACCGTTGGAGAACCTCGGTTTCCTCACCGACATCGACGTGCGTGCGGTGATCACCGGTTACGGCAACGGCAACTTCGGGCTGATCGACCTGTACGCGCTGCCGATCGCCGGGGTGTCCATCTCGGCCCGGGTGACCCGGGCGTTCACCAGTTCGCCCGCGGGTTCGCCGTTCGAGCAGGGCCTACGGCAGCTGGTCGAGGTCGCCGACGAACTGGTCATCCCGGTGATCGCCAACGGAGTGGACACCGTGCAGATGTCCGAGCGGTTGCAGGAGATCGGCATCCGGCTGGGCGGCGGCAAGCTGATGGGCGGGCCGAATTCGGCGGACGACGCGGCAAAGCTCATCGCCGCGGGCCACTGCTGACCGCTGCCCGGCCCGACAACTTCAGTCGGACCGCGATCTGTTGGACCGCGATCTGTCTGTTGCACCACGATCCGTCGGACCACATCTGTCGGACCACGACATGATCTGGCGTCGACAGATCGCGTTCTACATAGCGGGACGCCGTCGCAGAGCGCATTACCCTGATCACATGCCGCAGGCCACGTCCGCACCCCACGGAGCGCCCGCCACTGTCACCGGTGGCGCCCGCCAACTCACCGATGTGGTGACCCGACTGCGCCGGGCGTTGCGCACCAGCATCCGCACCGACTACCCGTGGGAGTCGCTGCCGATGGCGCAGGTGGAACTGCTCATGTCGTTGGCGGACAACGCACCCGCGCGGATCGGCCAACTCGCCGCGCTGTTGCGGCTGGCGCCCAACACGGTCAGCGGCCTGGTCCAGCAACTACTGGAGAGCGGGCTGGCGTCCCGGGAGACCGACCCGGCCGACCGGCGGGTGGCCCGGGTGACGCTGACCGACGCCGGCCGGGTGCAGCTCACCGAGTGGCAGGCCGCGCACGAGCGGCGGATCGAGAACGCGCTGGACCGGCTCCGACCGGAGGACCGGCAGGCGATCATCACCGCGCTGCCCGGCCTCAACCAACTCGTCGACCACCTCGCCGACGGACCGGGCGGCGTCTGATCAGGGCCACCGCGGATCAGGGCCACCGCTGATCACGAGTCCGGTGCCGCCCAGGCTGATCAGGGGTTGGGGCTGAGCACGCTGGGTGGCACGGCGAAGCCGGTACGCAGCGCGTTGAACAGCAGGTTGGCCTTGTTCGGGTCCCAGTCCACCACGCTGCCCAGGCCGGGCACCGTCTGCGTGTCGGACACCGGCACTGTCGTGGTGACGACCGCCGAGGCTCCGGTGCGGTGCATGGCGAACGCCATCCGGATCAGGTCGAGCAGATGGTCACCGCTGTCCACGGTGATCGCACGGCGGGCGTCGAGCAGCAACGGCACCAGATCGAACGGATTGAGATAGACCCGTTTGCTGGTCACCTTGTCCAGCAGTGCGGCGAGGAATTCGCGCTGGTGCACCACGCGTTCCAGGTCGGCCTGCGGAGTGGCCCGGCTGCGCACGTAGGCCAGTGACTGCGCGCCGTCGAGCGTCTGACAGCCGGGTTCGAGGTTCAGTCCGGCCAGCGGGTCGACCATCGCGGTCGGGATGCACAGGTTCACCCCGCCGACCGCGTTGACCACGGCGACCAGCCCGCCGAACCCGATCTGCACCACGTGGTCGATGCGCAGGCCGGTGGCCTGCTCGACGGTGCGGGCCAGCAGCGCGGAGCCGCCGAGGGAGTAGGCCGCGTTCAGCTTGTTCATGCCGTGGCCGGGAATGGCGACGTAGGAGTCGCGCAGCAGGCTGACCAGGGTGGGCGGGCCGCCGGCTTCGGGGAGATGGAAGAGCATCGTGGTGTCCGACCGGCTGCCCGAGTCGTCGCCGGTGGACAGCTGGAGTTTCTGCGCGTCGGTGAGGCCGGCCCGGCTGTCCTCGCCGATGATCAGCCAGTTGGTGCCGGTGCCCTGGGTGGGCCGGCCGGTGTAGTCGACCAGCGCGCTCACCCGGTGCAGCGAGTAGTCCATCCCGAACCAGCCGGCGACGACCACCAGCACGAGGAGGACGACCAGCACGAGCAGCTTGCGGAAGGGATGCCGCTTGCGCCGGGGCGGTGGCGTCATCGCCGGTCGACGTGCCATGCGGACCTCACCTCCCTCGAACCGGGTCCGAGAGTTCCATAGCTCCACTAGTTGGGACGCGCACCGGACCAGCGCGTTGCTCCCGGATCACCCGAAGCGGTGGACGGTCGAAGCTCTAAGCTTGGTCAGGTGATCGAGCAGTTGCAGATATCCACCAGTGTTGGCACGTTCGACGCCATCGGCGCCGGTCCGGAGGACGGGGCGGGGGTGCTGCTGCTGCACGGCTTCCCCGAGGCGTCGGTGCAGTGGGAGGAGCAGATCGGCGCACTGGCCACGGCCGGCTACCGGGCGATCGCCCCCGACCAGCGCGGCTACTCCCCCGACGTGCGGCCGGAGAACGTCGTCGACTACCGGATGGACGAACTCGTCGGCGACGTGCTGCTGATCACCGAACAGCTCGGCTGGCACCGGTTCCACCTGGTCGGCCACGACTGGGGCGCCGCGGTGGCATGGGCGTTCGCCGCCGAGCACCCCGACCGGCTGCGCTCGCTGACCGCCGTGTCGGTGCCGCACCCGGCCCCGTTCGGCCAGGCGTTGCGCGAGGACGAGGACCAGGCCCAGCGGTCGGCGTACATGCAGCTGTTCCGCCAGCCGCGCACGGCCGAGCGGCGGCTGCTCGCCGACGACGCCAAGGCACTGCGGCAGATCTACGAGTACCACGTGCCGCCCTCCCGGGTGGAGGACTACGTGACCCGGCTGTCCGAGCCGGGCGCACTCACCGCCGCGCTGAACTGGTACCGGGCGATGGGCCGGGGCGCCAGGACCACCGAGAAGATCACCGTGCCGACGCTCTACGTGTGGGGCACCGAGGACGTGGCGATCGGCTCGACGGCGGCGCTGGCCACCGAGCAGTGGGTCACCGGGCCCTACCGGTTCGAGATGTTGGAGGACATCTCGCACTGGGTGTGCGAGCAGGCGTCGATCGAGTTGAGCGATCTGCTGGTCGAGCACCTGTGGGCGCACCGCAGCTGACCTGGCTGACCTGGCTCGCGCGGTCGGCTGGGCTGGACGACCGGGTGCGGTCAGCCGCGGTGCAGTGCGCGAATTCGCTCTCCTCAGCCGTCCAGATCCTTGACGAAGTGCACCCGGCGGAAGCCGTGCTGCTCGCCGCGATGCGTCTCCCGGTAGCCCAGCCGTGGGTAGTACGCCAGGTTCTCGGTCATCTTTTCGTTGGTGTAGAGCCGAAGTTGACTCCGGCCGACGGCTCGGGCGTGCTGCTCGGCGTGGTCGAGCAGGCGGCGGCCGAGGCCGGTGCCCTGCGAACCGGGCCGCACCGCGACGTTCTCCACCAGCACGTGGTCGGGGAAGTCGATCAGCACCAGCAGGCCGGCCAGTTCACCCGACTCCTCGGCCACCCAGACCTGGCCGGCGGCCACCGCGCCGGCGTAGTCGGCGGTCATCGGCGCCGGCGGGCGGCCGATTCTCGGCAGGTAGTGCTGGTAGGCCGCGGCGGCCAGAGCCACCAGTGCGGGCACATCCTCGGTCGTCGCCGTCCGGATCACCCGACCAGCGTAGGACTACCGTGACCGGCATGAACGAGGTCCGGGTGGCCGGGTTGCTGCTGGCCGCGGGAGCCGGGCGGCGGATGGGCCGGCCCAAGGCGCTGGTCGAACTCAACAGGCGGCTGCTGGTCGAGGCGGCGGCCGAGGTGTTGCGGGAGGGCGGTTGTGCGCCGGTGATCGTCGTGCTCGGCGCGTCCGCCGACGAGGTGCGGGCGCGGGCCGAGCTGTTCGGCTGTGAACTGGTCGACAATCCGGACTGGGCCGAGGGCATGGGGTCCTCGACCCGGGTTGGGCTGGACGCGGCCGCGCGGACGGACGCGGACGCGGTGCTCGTACTGCCGGTGGACGTGCCGGAGGTGACCGCCGCCGCGGTTCGGCGGGTGGCCGAGTTGGCTGATCCGGAGGTGTTGGCGCGGGCCGAATACGACGGCGTGCCAGGGCATCCGGTGTTGATCGGGCGCTCGCACCTGGCCGGGGCGCGGGAGTCGGCGGTGGGCGATGTGGGTGCGCGGGACTACCTCCGCCGGCATCCGGTGCGGCTGGTGCCGTGCGCGGACATCGCCTCCGGTCTGGACGTGGACCGGCCCGAGGACCTGCGGCGGCTCCGGCAGGCTTGACCCGGTCGCCAAGATGGGGATAGACCACCTTGGTATAGACCAATCGAGAGGCGCGCGGATGACCACCACGGACACCACCGGCAGCACGTTCGACCAGTCGGTGCAGGCGCACCTGGCCCGGATCACCGAACACAACGCGACCGCGCTCGACCAGGCCGCCGAGGCGGTGCTGGACACCGTGCGGGCCGACGGCCTGATCCTCACCGCCGGCGCGGGCCACTCGCTCGCCGCCGTCGCCGAGACCTTCTACCGGGCCGGCGGCCTGGCCTGCGTCCGCCCGCTCTACCACCCCGACCTGCTGCCGATGCACGGCGCGCAGCGCAGCACCACCGCCGAGCGCCGGTCCGGCCTGGCCGCCGACGTGCTCGACGTGGCCACCCTGGGCGGCCACGACGCGCTCGTGGTGTTCTCCACCTCCGGGGTGAACCCGTACCCGGTGGAACTGGCCGCGCTCGTCCGCGACGCCGGCCGGCCGGTGATCGCGGTCACCTCCGGACCGTCCAGTTCGGTCGCCCCGCGCCGGGCGGGCAGCACGCTGGCCGAGAACGCGACGATCGTGCTGGACACGTTGGTCGTGCCGGGCGACTCCACCTACCCGCTGGACGCACCGGTGACCGCGCCGATCTCCACCGTGGTCAACGCTTTCCTGTGGAACCTGCTGCTGGTCCGGCTGCTCGACCTGGCCCGGCGCTCCTCGCTGAGCCTGCCGCTGTGGCGCAGTTCCAACGTGCCCGGCGGCGACGAGGCCAACGCCGGCCTGCTCGCCAAGTTCACCCCGCGGGTGCCCGCCCTGGGCTGACCCACCGATCAGCTCGTGCTGAGCAGCCTGCTCAGTTCGGCGAGGCGGCGGATCTGCGCGGCGCGCTCGGCTGCGCCCTGCTCGGCCAGGGTCGGGTTCGCGGCGGCCCCGGCGAGCAGGGCGAGCGTCTCGCGCACCGCGCCGGGCTGCGACTCGCACACCTTCGCCACCAGCGCGTCCACCGTGGCGTCCAGTTCCTCGGCCGGGACGACGCTGTTGACCAGGCCGATCCGCAGCGCCTCGTCGGCCGGCACCCGCCGGCCGGTCAGGCAGATCTCCACCGCCCTGGCGTAGCCGATCGCGCGCACCAACGGCAGCGTGCCGAGCAGGTCCGGGACCAGTCCCAGGGACGTCTCGGCCATGGTGAAGCGGGCGTCGGGGGTGGCGATGCGCAGGTCGCAGGCGAGCGCGAGCTGGAAACCGGCGCCGATGGCGTGGCCGCGCACCGCCGCGATCGTGACCCGATCGGGTTCGGTGAGCCACTGGAAGCCGCGCTGAAAACCGGCGATCATGGCGTCGCCGTCAGCCGGTGTCGAACCGGCGATGGTGGCGAGATTGGGTTCACCACCCACACCCGCGGGGCTGAACATGTGCTTGTCCAGCCCGGCGGAAAATGCTCGACCGGAACCCCGGACGACCACGACGCGGACGTCCGGGCCCAGCCCCTGCCCGATTTGTTCGAGGGCTGCCCAGGTACTCGGAACCTGGGCATTGAGCACATCGGGACGGTCCAGGGTGATGGTCGCCGTCTCGCCGGCGACGGCAAGGCGGACACCACCACGCTTCAGCAGCTCGGGATCGACGTCGGGCGTCGGCACGAACACCTCCGGGGTCGGCGGACCGGTGTCCTCGACGTCCCCATCGTCCCAGGCCGATCGCGCGGTGAAAAAGTAGGTTACCGCGCAGTAGCCTACTTCTTCTTGGTTCGGGTGGCGCCCCCACGCCCGCGCAACTGAACGCCTGATTCGGAGAGCACCCGGTGCACGAATCCGTAGGAACGGCCCGTCGACTCGGCAAGCGCCCGGATGCTGGCGCCCTTCTCGTACTTCTTCTTCAGATCCGCTGCGAGTTTGTCCCGCGTGGCACCGGTGATCCTGGCACCTTTCTTCAGGTCAGCCACCATTGTCCCGCCTTCCACGCACTTCAGGTCGGACCGCACGCGGCCCCTATGGCCGCAATGATCGAACACGAACGGCTCGAACGCCAGGCGAGTTGACGAATTGTTCGCTACGTGATCGGCGTGTCACGTGCAGGTGATCACTCACATGCAGTATCACCAGGTGCGGGGGCAAATCCGTTTCAACGGTGCTGATCAGGCCAATTGCACAAGTTCGAGATAGTCCGAGGACCAATGATCCTCTGAGCCGTCGGGCAGCAGGATCACCCGCTCGGGCTCAAGGGCTTCCACTGCTCCCGGATCGTGGGTGACCAGCACCACCGCACCGGTGAACCGGCGAAGAGCATCCAACACCTGTGCCCGGCTGGCCGGGTCGAGGTTGTTGGTCGGCTCGTCCAGCAGCAGCACGTTGGCCGCGCTGGACACCAGTCCGGCCAGGGCGAGCCGGGTCTTCTCGCCACCCGACAGCGTGCCGGCCGGCTGCTGCAACTGCTCGCCGCTGAACAGGAACGTGCCCAGCAGGGTGCGCAACTGCTGTTCGCCGGTGTCCGGGGCGGCGTGCCGGATGTTCTCCCAGACGCTGGCCTGGTGATCAAGGGTCTCGTGTTCCTGGGCGTAGTACCCGATCCGCAGACCGTGGCCGGGCACGACCGAACCCGAGTCGGCCTTCTCCATGCTGCCCAACAACCGCAGCAGGGTGGTCTTGCCGGCGCCGTTGAAGCCGAGGATCACCACTTTGGAGCCGCGGTCGACGGCGAGATCAACGCCGCTGAACACCTCCAGCGAGCCGTAGGACTTGCTCAGCCCCTCGGCGGTCAGCGGGGTCTTGCCGCACGGCGCCGGGTCGGGGAACCGGATGCGCGCGACCTTGTCGGCGACCCGCGTCTCGTCCAGGCCGGAGAGCAGCTTCTCGGCGCGGCGGGCCATGTTCTGCGCGGCCACCGCCTTGGTCGCCTTGGCCCGCATCTTGTCGGCCTGCGCCATCAGCACGCCGGCCTTCTTCTCGGCGTTGGCCCGCTCGCGCCTGCGGCGCTTCTCGTCGGCGGCCCGTGCGTCCAGGTAGCGCTGCCAACCCATGTTGTAGACATCCAGCTCGGCGCGGGTGGCGTCGAGGAACCAGACCTTGTTGACGACCGCGGCGAGCAGTTCCACGTCGTGGCTGATCACCACCAGGCCGCCGTCGTGGCCCTTGAGGAAGCCGCGCAGCCAGCCGATCGAGTCGGCGTCGAGGTGGTTGGTCGGCTCGTCCAGCAGCAGCGTGGTGGCCGACCGGCCGCCGGCGCCCGCCTCGGACGCGGCGAACAGGATGCGGCCCAGTTCGACCCGGCGGCGCTGGCCACCCGACAGCGTGCGCAGCGTCTGGGTGAGGATGCGGTCCTCAAGGCCGAGGTTCGCGCAGATCCGGGCGGCCTCGCTCTCGGCCGCGTACCCGCCCTGGGCGGAGAACCGCTCCTCCAGCCGGCCGTACCTGCGGATGGCGGCGTCGCGCTGCTTGTCGTCGACGAGTTCGGCCATCGCCGTCTGCGCCTTCTCCATCTCGCGCAGCAGCTCGTCCAGGCCGCGGGCGGAGAGCACCCGGTCCTTCGCGGTGACCGACAGGTCGCCCTCGCGAGGGTCCTGCGGGAGGTAGCCGAGTTCACCGATCCGGCGTACCTCGCCGCCGTGCGGTTCGCCCTCCCCGGCGAGAACGCGCAGGCTGGTGGTCTTGCCGGCGCCGTTGCGGCCGACGAGGCCGATCCGGTCGCCGGGTTGGACGCGCAGGGTGGTGTCCGCGAGCAGGACGCGGGAACCCGCGCGAAGTTCAAGGTCGGTCGCTGAAATCACGGGAAAACTCCGAAAGGTGGCGGTCTCGGGCAGGCGGCACTCGTCCGCCGGTCGGGACCGGCGGACTCACTCGCGACCTAGTGCGTGCGAATCGCCACAACCCGATTCTACGTGGGGTCCTGTCGCGCCAGCGACAAGGGAGGACCACGAGCGAACCGACCCCTCTGAAACCCGTCCCCCGCAGCCCGCGACCACCCGGTGAACATGCCGGTCAAACCCGATGGAACGGAACAGCGACCCCAGCCGTCGAAGCGCCTGTGATTCGAGCCACGAACCGAACGGATCAACGGATACCGCCGCCAGGTGCCGGTCGGACCGACCCCGCGACGACTACTCAGCGTGGTTTCGGCCGGCGGCGCACCGAAGGTGGACGAAAACGGACGTATGCATAATTGGCTCCGAACCGCGTGACCCAACCGGGTGAACGGCACATCGACCGTCCGTGATCACGCCCGGGACCTTAATTGAAGCTGCGCGGAGCCTTAACCGCGCTGACCGGCCAGAAGTATCCGCCGTTCGAAGGGTGAAAAGGGTCCGATTGGGGGTGTAACAATTTACGCCACCCGGTTAGGGTACCTCTGGCGTGACGAGATGAAGACGGGGAGTCACCATGACGATCGCTGCAAGGCGACCGGACTTCAGTCCGACCCGAACATCTAGCGTGCGACCGGAACTGGCCAGACTTTTGGCCGGAGGGCCGTTCCCGGAAGCACTTCGTGCCGCCATCAAGGGCAGCGGACTGAGTCTGGACCGAATTCAACACCGGCTTCAACTACGGGGTGTCACCATCAGCGTGGCGACCCTGAGCTACTGGCAGTCCGGCCGTCGCCGGCCGGAGCGGCCGGAGTCGCTGGACGCGCTGCGCCACCTGGAGGCAGTGCTCCGGGTGCCGCCCAACGCGCTGACCGCGCTGCTGGGGCCGCCCCGACCGAGGGGTCGCCGCCGCCGGTCCGGCCGCCAGTTGGCGATGGACGCGCTGTGGACCAGCAACGAGAGCCTGCCCAGCCTGCTGACCAGGGTGGACACCTCCTTCGACGGCTACCTCACCCGGATCAGCCAGCACGACCGGTGCCAGGTGAACGTGCGCCGGCAGCTGCACTCGGTCCGGGTCAGCCAGGTGTTACGCGCCGAACAGGACGGTGTGGACCGCTGGGTGCTCGTCTACGACTGGGAGACGTGCACGACCCAGGCACCGCAGATCACCACCCTGCGGAACTGCCGGCTCGGCCGCACCGCGGTGGACTACGACGCGCACACCATCGTCGCGGAGCTGCTCTTCGACCGGTCGCTGGCGACCGGCGAGACCGTGATCATGGAATACGAGATCGTCAACCCGCCGAGCAACCACGCGCCGGTCGCGGACTGCTACGTGCGGCGGCTGCGGCTGCCGGTGCGTGACTACGTGCTGGAGATCCAGTTCCACCCCGACAGCCAGCCGATCCGCTGCCAGCAGTTCAGCTCGCCCGCCGAGGACGTGCGGCTGGCCCGCAGGCGCAACCTGTCGATCAGCGCGAACGGCGAGGTGCACGCGGTCGCCCTGGGTGTCGGTCCGGGCGTCTTCGGCATCGAGTGGGACTGGCCGCAGCCGGTCATCCCGTCGCCGGCCGAACCCGTGCACGGCACCGTGCCCGGCGTGCGGACCAGCGGCCTGCCGGGCGGGGTCGGGGTGCAACTGCCCTGTCAGGTTCCCCTGCCGGGCGTACTCAACCACCGGCTGCGCTGAGGCGCTCTGTTCCTCCCTGCGTTACGGACGTGAGTGGCGGCCACCGGCGGCGCCACTCACGTCGTCGTTTCGGGCCGAGGAAGCGGACTCAGAGGGCGAACGCGTCGGTCCAGAGTTGGCCCCGCCGGCCGGACAGGGCGTCCAACAGGGCGGCGGCCTGGTTGTCGGTGAGTGAGGCGACGAAGTCGAGCACGGCCCGGCCGCGGGCCAGCTTGCGGACCTCGTCGGCGCGCACCGGCTGCTCGCCGGTGGACGCGGCGAGCAACTCCGGCCGGGTGCCGGCGATGCTGCCGTACTCGGCGGCGGCCAGTTCGACCAGGTCGTGCAGCCTGCGTGGCAGCCGGTCGGCCTCACGCCGGTCGCCCAGCCACTGCTCCAGTTCCTCCACCAGCGTGGTGAGCAGCCGGGCCTGACCGTGCTGGTTGAGCGCCAGCTCCGGGCGCAACAGGACGAACCGGCGGTGCACGAACTTGAGCACCTGCACCTCGTGCCACTGCCGGGTGGCCAACCGCACGTGCCCGGAGCGGGTGGTCGGCTCGGCGGTGACCACCATGCCCTCGACCAGTCGGGCGGTCCAGTTGGCGGAGAACCGGGCCACCGACTGCTCGGCCGCCACCGAACCGTCGAACGGCACCGCGAGCAGCCCGTCCACCAGGTCCTGGCGGACCCGGAACACCGCCTCGGCGAACGCGTCGTCGTCCACCGCCCACGAGTCCTTGGCGTGCAGCCTGCGGCGCAGCGCCTCCAGCGCCCGGCCGGGCAGCCGGGACTGCGCGGCCAGCGTCTGGGCGTCCAGGCCGGCCAGTTCCACCGCCCTGGTCCGCCACTCCCCCAGTTCGGCCCCGACGGTCGCGTGTTGCAGCACGCCGACCCGGTGGAAGTCCTCCAGGTCGTGGATGGCGTAGGCGATGTCGTCGGCGGTGTCCATCACCGACGCCTCGACGGTCTGCTGCCAGGGCTCGATCCGGCCGACGAACGCGGCCCGCGCGGTGACCAGGTCCTCGAT
The DNA here is from genome assembly GCA_036268615.1 of Pseudonocardiaceae bacterium. Classification (GTDB taxonomy): domain Bacteria; phylum Actinomycetota; class Actinomycetes; order Mycobacteriales; family Pseudonocardiaceae; genus DATATV01. Next base: position 181,574 of record DATATV010000068.1, on the reverse strand, counting down.
CTCGGTGACGTAGGCGGAGAACTTGGCCGACCCGCTGCCCGGGTGGTCACCGGGCTCGGCGGCGCCCCGGGGTGGCACCCGCATCCGGCTGGGGTGCGCCTCGTCGTCGAGCTGACCGCCGCGCCTGGTCCACGGATACTTCAGCACGGCCGCGCGGACCGCGGCGGTCAGGTCGAGGCCAAGGCCACCGGGGCCGTGTGTGTCGGTGGTGGTGATGATCCGGTAGGACTGCGCGTTGCCCTCGAATCCGTCGGGCAGGGCGAACCGGTGCCGGGCGATGCGGTCCAGCACCTCCTCGCCGAGGTGGCCGAACGGCGGGTGGCCGAGGTCGTGGGCGAGCGCGGCAGCCTCCACCACGTCCGGGTCGCAGCCGCCGAACTTGTCCAGCAGCGCCGCGTTGGCCGGGTCGGCACACAGCCGCTCGGCGATGCCCCTGGCCACCTGTGCGACCTTCAGGCTGTGGGTCAGCCGGTTGTGCAGCAGCAGGCCGGAACCGGTCGGTGAGACCACCTGGGTGACGCCGGCCAGCCGGGCGAAGAACGGCGAGCTGGCCACCCGGTCCCGGTCGGCGCGGAACGGCGACCCGGCCAGGTCCATCGACGCGGGCGCGACCGACAGCCCGGCGTAACGGCGGGCCTGCCGCGGATCTGTCCCGGTCTGGCTCATTCCGCCGACGGTAGCGGAACGACGGAAGGTGATCACCCCGATACGACCCGCGGTAGACCTTGATCCACCTGAGACGGCCAACACACTCACATGGACGAATCTCAAGGTACGCCATGAACAGCCGATGAACGTAACTACCGGTAACGGCTATCGGCCGGCAGGATGAATCCGTGCCCGCGTTGTTGGATGACGTGCACTTCGCCTTCCAGCCGCTGTTCAATCTGCATACTGGCGGCGTCGTAGCGGTGGAGGCACTGGCCCGACCCACGGTCGGGGGTGTGACGGATCTGCTGCGCGAAGCGGCGGACACCGGCCAGCTCACCCCGACCGATTTCGGCTTGGCCGCACTCGCGATCAGACGCGCCGCCGACTACAGCGTGCTCGTTCCACTGCACGTGAACCTGCTCGCGGTGTCCATCGGCCGGGCCCAGGTCGCACTCGGGCCGGTGCTGGAGGCGCTGCGGGCCACCGGCCGGCGGCCCAGCGAACTGGTCATCGAACTGACCCCGCCGTTCTCCTCGATCCGGCGCAGCGCCTTCGACCGTGGGGTCGGCCTGCTGCGCGAGGTCGGTATCCGGGTCGCGGTGGACGGGGTCGGCGACGGCGACCCACCGCTCAACCTGCTGGGCACGCCGGCCATCGACATGATCAAAGTGGACCGTTCGGTGATCGCCGGGGTGACTGTCGACCAGGGCAGCCGGGCGACCCTGCGAGCGCTGGCCTACCTGTGCGAGGAGAACGACACCCAACTGGTCGCCGAGGGTGTGGAGACCGAGGAACAGCTCGCCGAACTGCACAAGCTGGGCATCAAACTGGCCCAGGGCAACCTGTTGCAGCCGGCCAGCCGGCGGCCGGCGATGCACGTCTCGATCAGGACCGCGAACGAGGAGACGGCCTCGACCGCGCCGGTCACCCTGCCGGGCACGAGCAGCGGCCCCCGGGTCACCGACCTGATGCACCCGGCCACCGCGCTGCCGGTGAACGCCACCGCCGACGAGGTGCGCACGGTGTTCGCCACCCAGGAGACGGTGAACAGCGTGGTGCTGCTGGACGACAGCGAGCGGCCGATCTGGACGGTGGACCGCAACCGGTTCCTGCTCTCGGTGACCGGCCCCTACGGCCACGCCCTGCACGCCAACCGGAGCGCCGCGCGGCTGGCCGACAAGCCCCGGGTGGTGCCCGTCGGCGCGTCCATCCTCGATCTGCTCGACCTGCTGGGCAGCACCGAACGCGAGCGCACCAACGACGACGTGGTGGTGATCGACGCCGCGCACCGGTGCCTGGGCGTGGTGGGCACGATGGACCTGATCCGCGCGGTGGCCGACACCAAGGTGGAGCAGGCGGCCGCGCTCAACCCGCTGACCCGGCTGCCCGGCAGCGACTCGATCGGCCGGGACGTGAGCAGGCGCATCCAGGACGGCGAGATGTTCGCGGTCAGCTGGGTGGACATCGACTCGTTCAAGGCGATCAACGACGGCTTCGGCTTCGCCGCGGGCGACGAGGTCATTCGGCGGATCGGCCACCATCTCGCGCAGGCCAGGGCGAAACTGCCGGGCGTGCACGTCGGGCACATCGGTGGCGACGACTTCCTGTTCGTCACCGGCCTGGACGAGCTGATGACGGTCGGCGGCTACCTGATCGACCAGCCGTGGGCGATGGACAACCGGCCGATCACGCTCTCGCTGGCCACCCTGGTGTGCACCGATCCCCGTGCCGCCAACAGTTTCGCCGAGGTGTCCCGGCTGCTTGCGCCACTCAAGCAGCAGGCCAAGGCTATCCAGGGCGTCAGCTGGGTGGTCGGCCGCCCCGGCCATCACCGGGTGGACGTGCTGCGCCGGGGCAACGCGTCCCGGCAACGGCCGGCCCGACCCACCGCGTCCGCTGCCAGCTAGTTTCCCTGAACTGCAAGGAAAACGGCGGTGGGGTGGCCGCTGGTCGCGACCACCCCACCAATCGTCCACTCCGGACGGTCAGGACATCCGACCGGTCAGAGCCTGCCGGCCAGCAGCGGGATCAGCGTGTTCGCCTTCGGCGTGCCGATGCCCGTCGCCTCGTCGTAGCCCGGCTTCGCGGCGAAGCCCGGGATGGTGATGTCGGCGCCGTGGAACGTGTTGTCCCCGGTGGTGACATCGTGGTACAGCTGCCCGTACAGGAACCCGTGTGCGAACAGGTAGAGCTCCGGGTTGATGGTGCTGAGCCGGTGACCGCCGAGCTGGTCGGCCAACGCGATCAGACCGGCCCACTGCGGCGAACCGGCACTGGTACCACCGAAGCGGAACACCAGGTCGGCGCCCTGCCCGGAGGTGCTCCAGACGGCGAGCACGCCGGTGTCGATACCGGCGTTGTAGGACACGTCCGGCACGCCACGCATCTTCAGGCCGAGGCCGGCCTGGTAGATCGGCGTCTTGTACAGGGTGCTCACGCCACCGCCGCCGGCGGCGTTGAAGTCCGGCTCGTTCCAGGTGGTCTCACTGTGGTAGGCACCGGTCGTGCCGTCGGCGTCCAGCAGCGTGCCACCGACACCGGTGACCAGCGGGTCGGACGCCGGGGTGCTGACCGCCTTGAAGAACGAGGTGTTGTCACACGTCGGCAGGGCCGCGCCGTCGTCCGCGGACGAGGCGAACACGGTGATGCCCTTGAGGGCCGCCTCCGCGAACAGCGTGTGGGTCTCCTTCTGGATGGTCGGGTCCATGCACTGCTCGGCCTCGCCGAAGCTCTGTGAGAGCACGTCACCCAGGTTGTGCGAGATCGCGTACTTCTGCGCGGAGTAGATGTCCGCGTCGTTGTCGCTCTTGGCCAGCACCAGGTCGATGGTGGCGCCCGGGGCGATCGAGTGCGCGTACTCGACGTCCAGCGAGATCTCGCCGGCCCAGCTCGTCTGGTCGGCGCTGCTCTGGTCGAACGGGGTCAGCCCGTCCGGCGCGATGATGTTGAACTTCGGCGCGTTCAGGCCGAAGAGCGTGTCGAAGGTCGCCAGGTCGCTGGTGATCGTCGGGCTCTGGAACGCGTCGACGATCACGATGGTGCGGCCTGCGCCGGTCACCTTGGTGCTGGCGGCGAGCTTGTCGACCCCGTAGGCGGCCCGAATCTGGGCCGGGCCGTAGCAACCGGCCGGGGTGGTGGTCTGGCAGCTGAAGGTGGTGGCCTTCGGGTCGGACGTCACCTTGCCGGCGACGACGTACTGCGGGTTGCTGCCGATCGCGGGAGTCATCACGCCGCTGGCAGCGACGGCCGTGGTCGCGGCCAGTCCGGTCAGCGCGGTCGATGCCGCCACTGCCAGCCCGGCAAACGCCGCCAACGATCTGCGACGGGTGTGTGCACGCACAGGGGCCCTCCAGAATTGACGCCCGACCCCGACACCCGGGCGAGTGAAAATGACGTGAGGGAGCGTGACACCCTGTGCACGCTGGGTCAACCTACGATCAGGGGATACTTCACCGCTCATCTAAAGTGTTACGTACCGCGAACCTGATGTCACTCGGCGAAATCGGCCCGGTCCCCGGCCTCGTCGACGGCCGGTGCCTCCTCGGCGAACCAGTCGAAGCGGTGGCCGTTCGCCGTGCCACCGACCGAACCATTCGAGCCATCCGAACCGTTCGAGCCATCCGAGCCGGACAGCTCGGCCGGCGGGAACAGCAGCACCTCGGAGCCGACCGGGCGGTAGCCCGCGCCCAGCGCGGCCCGCACCGAGGGAGCATTGCCCGGCGCGACCTGCGCCCACACCAGGTCGTCGTGCGGCACGAAGCCCAGCGCCGCGGTGAGCAGGCCCCGGCCAAGGCCGAAGCCACGCAGCCGGCGGTCGACCTCGACGGTGACCTCCCACCGGCCGGCCACCCCGCGACCGAGCACGAGCAGGCCACCGGGACAGGTCCACGCGCGCACCTCGGAGCGGTGGGCCAGCGTGCGCAGCACCCGAGGGTGGTTGGCCTCCGGATCGGCCGCGGTCAGCTCGTTGAGGTCCAGTCCGAACCGGCGGCCGGTCCCCCGCGCGCACAGCACGATGTCCAGATTGTCCACCCGGCGGCCGGTCCGGCCCTCCAGCACGGCCAGGAACATCGGGTTCACCGGCGCGGCCGGGTCACCCGCCGGCACCAGCGCGTGCACCGACTCCGGGGCCAAGTCGGCGGACACCACGGTGAATCCGGGGAAGGCCAGCACGCCGACCGACCGTTCGTCGGGCGGCGTCAGCACGATGAGCTCTGCGTCCGTGGCCGGCGGTTCTCCGTCGGCCACTGCCCGCAGCAACTGTGCGAGGTCGGCCATGGCTGCTTCTTACCGTATGCGAGTCGGCGCGGCCCCGTCACTCGCCGATCTTGATTGAGCCGTTAAACACGGCCGGGTGACACACCGGGACTGCACAATTACCGGGTGAGTGGATTGCTTCCCCGACCAAGGGCGGAGGTCGCGCCAGGGGCCGTGCACCTGCCCGACTGGCTGGCCGAACCGGTGCAGCGCGAGCTCGTCGCGGCCTGCCGGGAGTGGGCCCGGCCACCGGCCGGGCTGCGCGCGGCCCGACTGCCCACCGGTGGGGTGATGTCGGTGCGCACGGTGTGTCTTGGCTGGCACTGGCGCCCCTACCGGTACTCGCGCACGGTGGACGACGGGGACGGCGAGCCGGTGAAGCCCTTCCCGGAGTGGCTGGCCGAGCTGGGCCGGCGGGCGGTCGCCGACGCCTACGCCGACCCGGCGGCCGGGGCCGCCTACCATCCGGATATCGCGCTGATCAATTTCTACGATTCGGCCGCGCGGATGGGACTTCATGTGGACAAAGAGGAACGCAGCCGCGCTCCGGTCGTCTCGTTCAGTATCGGCGACACCTGTCTTTTCCGGTTCGGCAACACGAAGAACCGGAATCGGCCGTGGGCGGACGTGGAACTGGAGTCGGGCGATCTGTTCGTCTTCGGCGGCCCGTCCCGAATGGCGTATCACGGAGTGCCACGCATTCAGCCGGGTACCGGCGATCCGACAATCGGGCCGAGGGAGGGCCGGCTGAACATCACGCTGCGCGAGTCCGGGTTCACCCGGTTCGACTGAGCCGACGCTTATTCCACGCCGACACCCCGACTGGCAACAACGATCACCCGGATGGCGCAAATTCAGGCGCGGCCGGCGCACAACCCAATCCGTCGGCGAGCCGGCTTCGAATGCGGCCCGTGAACGCGCGCAACAACCTACTGGCCGCCTATCCCGGGGTCCTCGGCGACGAGCTTCGCCAGACCCGCAAGGCCCGCGGCTGGACCCGGAAGGATCTTCAGGCTCACCTGGAGTCGGAGATCTCCCTGCCTGCCCTCGCCGCCTACGAACTGGGCACCCGCACGCTGTCGGTGGTCAAACTGGTGGAGCTGTGTGCCGCGCTGGGCACCAGCGCACCGGAGCTGCTGGGCAGGGTGCACGCCCGGCTGTCGCCCGGCCCGTCCGGGACCATCGACGTCGACCTGCGCACGCTGGCCACGCACGCCCGACCGGAGCTGGAGCCGGTCCGCGGCTTGGCCGCCCGCCAGGTCCGGGACCTGCCGGGCGACCGGCCCAGCGTGGTCGCGCTGCACCCGGCCGCCATCCAGTACCTGGCGCAGCTGTGCGACCTGCCGGCCAGTGAGCTGGTGACCGCCCTGGTCAGCTGAGCCGCAGCTCCCAGTGCTGGCCGACCAGGTCGTGCCCGAAGCTTCGGTGCGAATCCTGATCGGCCAGGGTGAAGCCGGCGGCCCGATAGATCCGCCGGGCCGAGGCCAGGACGTCGTTGGTCCACAGGACCAGTCGCTGATAGCCGGCCTCCCGGGCGAACCGCACGCACGCGTCGACCAGCGCGGACCCGACCCCGAGGCCGCGACCCGCGGGATCGACGAGCAGCAGTCGGAGTTGCCCGACGCGCTCGTCCTCGGTGTGCACGCAGAACACACAGCCGACCGGCTGACCGTCCACCTCGGCGATCCACGCGTCGTCCCGACCGGGTAGTCGGTGCTGGGCGAAGTCGGCGACGACGCGGGCCACCAGGGCCTCGAACGAGTCGTCCCAGCCGTACTCGTCGGCGTAGACGGTCGCGTGGCGGGCGATCACCCAGCCCAGGTCGCCCGAGCGCAGCGCGCGCAGCCGGAACGTGCCACGCGGTCCGGTCGACGCCCGCCCGGTGGCGCGGTCGATCACCTCGCGGACGGTGTCCATCGCCGCGGTCAGCCGCTCCCGGTCGGCCTCCTCCAGCGGTGCCAGCAGCGCGCGGTTCTGCTCCTGGGAGCGCTCGTCCAGCAGCCGGGCCACCGACCGGCCCTGCTCGGTCAGCCGCAGCACCCGCTTGCGCGCGTCGGCGGTCGACGGGTGGGCCGCGACCAGCCCGTCGGCGGTGAACCGGCCGACGATCCGGGTCAGGTAGGAGGGGTCGATGTCCATGATCCGCCGCAGTTCCCGCAGGTCGAGGCTGTCGGCCTGGTTCAACTCGAACAGCACCCGGGCCTCGGTGAGGGCGTAGGGCGACTCCAACAGTCCGGCGTCGAGCACCCGGGCCACCTCCGACCAGCGGCGGGTGAACGCGCGGACCGCGCCGACCTGGTCCTCGATCGACCGGATCATCACGGCTCCTCATTTGTTGGACCTGGTCCAATAAATGCTATCCGGCTGTCAACCCCGGACGCGAATCGCCCGGGACGCTGGTGGGCGTCCCGGGCGATCCGGAGTTCGGTGGTGGTGTGGGCTCAGACCGTGAAGCCGAGCGCGCGCAGCTGCTCGCGGCCGTCCTCGGTGATCTTCTCCGGGCCCCACGGCGGCATCCAGACCCAGTTGATCCGCACGTCGGACACGACGCCGTCACCGGTGCCGACCAGCGCGCTGCGCGCCTGGTCCTCGATCACATCGGTCAGCGGGCAGGCCGCCGAGGTCAGCGTCATGTCGACCAGCGCGACATTCTCCTGGTCCACCCGGATGTCGTAGACCAGCCCGAGGTCGACGACGTTGATGCCCAGTTCGGGGTCGACCACGTCGCGCATGGCCTCCTCGACGTCGTCGATCTTCTTCTGGTCGACGACAACCGGCGCGGACTGCTGCTCGGGCAGGTCCTCGGCCGTTCGCCCCTCGCGGGAGGCGGCGTCGGTGTTCACTTCACCGGTGGTCATTGGCGTTCACCTCACGTGTCGGTTGTGGCGCGTGCGACGGCGTCCTTGAACGCCATCCAGCCCAGCAGTGCGCATTTCACCCGTGCCGGATACTTGGCCACCCCGGCGAAGGCGATGGCGTCCTCCAGCACGTCCTCATCCGGTTCCACCTGGCCGCGACCCTGCATCAGCTTGACGAACTCGTCCAGCGTGCCGAACGCCTGCTCGACCGTGCGGCCGATGACCAGGTCGGTCAGCACCGACGCGGAAGCCTGGCTGATGGAGCAGCCCTGCCCCTCGTAGGACACGTCCGCGACCTCGGCCTGCGTCCCGTCGCCCTTCAGGTGCACCCGAAGCGTCACCTCGTCCCCACAGGTGGGGTTGACGTGGTGTACCTCGGCCTCGAAGGGGTCGCGCAGACCACGCCCGTGCGGGTGCTTGTAGTGGTCCAGGATGATCTCCTGGTACATCTGATCCAGTCGCATCAGACCGTCCCGAAGAAGCGCTGTGCCTCCCGCACCCCGTCCAGCAATGCGGTGACCTCGTCGAGGTCGTTGTAGAGGTAGAAGGTGGCCCGCACGGTGGCCGCGACCCCGTACCGGCGGTGCAGCGGCCACGCGCAGTGGTGCCCCACCCGAACGGCGATCCCCAGGTCGTCGAGCACCTGGCCCACGTCGTGCGCGTGGATTCCCTCCACAACGAAGGAAACAGCACCACCCCGGTCCGATGTTCCCGTCGGGCCCTCCGGCGTCGGACCGACCACCCGGACACCCGGGTTCTCGGCCAGCCCGGCCAACGCGGCCTCGGTGAGCAGGTGCTCGTGCTCGGCGATGCGGGACATGCCAACCACGTTCAGGTAGTCCACCGCGGCACCAAGGCCGACCGCCTGCGCGAAGTTCGGCACCCCGGCCTCGAACCGCTGCGGCGGCGGCGCGAAGGTGGACCGCGCCATGTGCACCATCTCGATCATCGACCCGCCGGTCAGGAACGGCGGCATGATCTCCAGCAGCTCCCGGCGGCCGTAGAGCACGCCGACCCCGGTCGGGCCGAGCATCTTGTGCCCGGAGAACGCGGCGAAGTCCACACCCAGCGCGCCGAAGTCCACCGGCGAGTGCGGCACCGACTGGCAGGCGTCCAGCACGGTCAGCGCGCCGACCTCACGTGCCCTGGCCACGATCTGCGCCGGCGGATTGACCGTGCCCAGCACGTTGGACTGGTGGGTGAAGGCGACCAGCCTGGTCCGGTCGTTCACCAGTTCGTCGATGTTGGACAGGTCCAGCCGGCCGTCGTCGGTGATCGCGAACCAGCGCAGGGTCGCCCCGGTGCGCTCACACAACTGTTGCCACGGAACGAGATTGGCGTGGTGCTCCATCTCGGTCACGACGACCTCGTCGCCCGGGCCGAGCCGGAAGCGCTCGGCGTCGGCGGACCCGGAGGTGCGCGCGTTGCTCATCGCGTAGGCGACCAGGTTGATGCCTTCGGTGGCGTTCTTGGTGAACACCAGCTCACCGGCGTCGACCCCGACGAACTCGGCGATCCGCCCGCGGGCGCCCTCGTAGGCGTCGTCGGCCTCCTCGGCCAGCTGGTGCGCCCCCCGGTGCACTGCCGCGTTGGACGTCTCGGTGAACGCCCGCTCGGCGTCCAGCACCTGCCGCGGTTTCTGCGAGGTCGCCCCGGAGTCCAGGTACACCAACCGTTTCCCGTCCCGGACCGTACGGCCCAGGATCGGGAAGTCCTTGCGGATGGTCTCCACATCCAGCGGCAGGGCGGTCGTGGTCATGGCGCCACGACCTCCTCACGCTTCCCGCCGGTGAACCGGACGTAGCCCTCGTTCTCCAGCTGCTGGGCCAGTTCCGACCCGCCGGACTCGACGATCCGGCCGCCGGCGAAGACGTGCACGAAGTCGGGCGTGATGTGTTTGAGGATGCGGGTGTAGTGGGTGATCAGCATGACGCCCACGTCCCCGGACTCCTTGTAGCGGTTGACGCCGTCGGACACCACCCGCAGCGCGTCCACGTCCAGGCCGGAGTCGGTCTCGTCCAGGATCGCGATCTTCGGGCGCAGCAACGACAGTTGCAGGATCTCGTGGCGCTTCTTCTCGCCACCGGAGAAGCCCTCGTTCACGCTGCGGTCGGCGAACGCCGCGTCGATCTCCAGGTCGGTCATGGCCGACTTGACTTCCTTGACCCAGTGCCGCACCTGCGGCGCCTCGCCGCGCACGGCGGTGGCCGCGGTGCGCAGGAAGTTCGACATGGACACGCCGGGCACCTCGACCGGGTACTGCATGGCCAGGAAGATGCCGGCCCGGGCGCGTTCGTCGACGGTGAGGCCCAGCACGTCCTCGCCGTCCAGCAGCACCTCGCCGGAGGTCACCTGGTACTTCGGGTGGCCGGCGATGGCGTAGGACAGGGTGGACTTGCCGGAACCGTTCGGCCCCATGATCGCGTGCGTCTCGCCCGACCGGATGGTCAGGTCGACACCTTTGAGGATCTCCTTCTCGCCGTCCTCGGTGTGCACCGAGACGTGCAGGTCCTTGATCTCCAGGGTGGCCATGTCTGCTTCGTTTCTCCCGCTGGTACTGGAAAGTCTTGGGTTACCGGTTGACGACGCGGTCGGTGTCCACGTGCACGTCACCGTCCACGACGGACACCGCGAACACGTCGACCGGTTCGGTGGCCGGCGGCGAGGACGGCGCTCCGGTGCGCAGGTCGAAACACGACCCGTGCAGGAAGCACTCGATGCCCTTGCCGGTCACCTCGCCGTCGCTCAACGCGAGCTCGGCGTGCGAACACTCGTCGCGCAGGGCGTGCACGGTCTCGCCCTGCCGGACGAGCACCACGGGCGTGTCCCCCACCTCGATGGCGAGCGGCTTGCTCTCGTCGAGGTCGGACAACGCACACACCCGCGGCCCGGTCATACGCCGACCACCGCGAGCTCGGCCTCGATGGCCGCTTCGAGGCGCTCGCGGATCTCCGGCACGGCGATCTTGGCCAGCACCTCGTGGAAGAAGCCGCGCACGACAAGGCGGCGCGCCTGGTTCTCGGGGATGCCCCTGGCCTGGAGGTAGAACAACTGCTCGTCGTCGAACCGGCCGGTGGCGCTGGCGTGACCGGCACCGGCGATCTCGCCGGTCTCGATCTCCAGGTTGGGCACCGAGTCGGCGCGGGCGCCGTCGGTGAGCACCAGGTTGCGGTTGAGCTCGAAGGTCTCGGTGCCCTCGGCGGCCGCCCGGATCAGCACGTCGCCGATCCACACCGTGTGCGCACCGTCGCCCTGCAACGCACCCTTGTAGGTGACGTTGCTGCGGCAGTTGGGCACCGCGTGGTCCACGAACAGCCGGTGCTCAAGGTGCTGGCCCGCGTCGGCGAAGTACAGGCCGGTCAGGTCGGCCTCGCCACCGCGCTCGGTGAACCGCACCGTCGGCGCGACCCGGACCAGGTCGCCGCCCAGGGTGACCACGGTGTGCTTGACCGCCGCGTCCCGGCCGACCTGCGCGGTGTGCGTGCTCAGGTGCACCGCGTCGTCGGCCCAGTCGTGCACGACCACCACGGTCAGCTTCGCGCCGTCGGCGAGCACCAGCTCCAGGTTGTCCGCGTAGACGCCAGATCCGCGGTAGTCGATGACCACCACGCCCTCGGCGAACTGCTCGGCGCGCACCTGGAGGTGCCCGTAGGCGGTGGCACCTTCGCCCGGACCGGTCACCGTGACCAGCGCCGGCCGCTCGACCCGGGTGTCCCCGGGCAGAGTCAGCACGGTCGCTTCGGTGAACGACTCGAACGCGTGCCGGGACACGTACTCGGTGGGCTTGCCGGTCTCGCCGAGCCGCTGGTCGGTGCGGTCCACCCGCTCCACGGTGATCTCGGCGGGGCCGTCCACCACGATCTCGGCGGTGCCCGACGCGGGCTGCGCGGGGATGAGCCCACGCAGCCGCTTCATCGGGGTGAACCGCCAGTTCTCCTCCCGGCCGTGCGGCGCCTCGGCGCCGTCGGCGAGTTCCGCCCGCGTCGAACGCGGGACGAACCCGTGCGAATGCCCGGTCAGGCCGTGCTGGCCAATCGGCTTCTCAGTCGTCGTCATGGTCAGCCGACGGCCCCTTCCATCTGCAACTCGATCAGGCGGTTCAGTTCCAACGCGTACTCCATCGGCAGTTCGCGGGCGATCGGCTCGATGAAGCCGCGCACCACCATGGCCATCGCCTCGTCCTCGGTCAGGCCGCGGGACATCAGGTAGAACAGCTGGTCCTCGCTGACCTTCGAGACGGTCGCCTCGTGGCCCATGGACACGTCGTCCTCGCGGATGTCGACGTAGGGGTAGGTGTCCGAGCGGCTGATCGTGTCGACCAGCAGCGCGTCGCACTTCACCGTCGACTTCGAGTGGTGGGCCCGCTTGTTGACCTGCACCAGACCGCGGTAGGAGGTGCGGCCACCGCCCCGGGCCACCGACTTGGACACGATGGTGGAGGAGGTGTGCGGCGCCATGTGCACCATCTTGGCGCCGGCGTCCTGGTGCTGGCCCTCGCCGGCGAAGGCGATGGAGAGCACCTCACCCTTGGCGTGCTCGCCCATCAGGAACACCGACGGGTACTTCATGGTGACCTTGGAGCCGAGGTTGCCGTCGATCCACTCCATGGTCGCGCCCTCTTCGGCCTTGGCGCGCTTGGTGACCAGGTTGTAGACGTTGTTCGACCAGTTCTGGATCGTCGTGTAGCGGCAGCGGCCACCCTTCTTCACGACGATCTCGACGACGGCCGAGTGCAGCGAGTCGGACTTGTAGATCGGCGCGGTGCAGCCCTCGACGTAGTGCACGTAGGCACCCTCGTCGACGATGATCAGGGTCCGCTCGAACTGGCCCATGTTCTCGGTGTTGATCCGGAAGTAGGCCTGCAGCGGGATGTCCACGTGGACACCCTTGGGCACGTAGATGAACGAGCCACCCGACCACACCGCGGTGTTCAGCGCGGAGAACTTGTTGTCCCCGGCCGGAATCACCGAGCCGAAGTACTCCTTGAACAGCTCCGGGTGCTCCTTGAGACCGGTGTCGGTGTCCAGGAACAGCACACCCTGGGCCTCCAGGTCCTCACGGATCTTGTGGTAGACCACCTCGGACTCGTACTGGGCGGCCACGCCACCGATCAGCCGCTGCTTCTCGGCCTCCGGGATGCCCAGCTTGTCGTAGGTGTTCTTGATGTCGGCGGGCAGGTCCTCCCACGTGGCGGCCTGCTGCTCGGTGGAGCGGACGAAGTACTTGATGGTGTCGAAGTGGATGCCCGACAGGTCGGCACCCCAGTTCGGCATCGGCTTGCGGTCGAACAGTTTCAGCGCCTTGAGGCGGGCCTCAAGCATCCACTCGGGCTCGCTCTTCTTCGCGGAGATGTCGCGCACGACCTCTTCGCTGAGGCCACGACGGGCGCTGGCGCCCGCGGCGTCCGTGTCCGCCCAGCCGTATTCGTAACGTCCCAGCGACGCGAGGGTCTGTTCCTGCGTCATGGGCTCGGCGACCGTGGTGGGCGTTCGCTGCTCGGCAGCGGCAGTCATCCGGACTCCCCTCCATACTCGTGGCTGTTCATCGTCGTTCCCGCCGGCCCGGCTCCGCTCGGGTTCGGTTCCGGTTCCGCCGGAACGGGAACGTGGGTCGTGCATGCCGCGTCGCCGCGGGCAATGGTCGCCAGTCGCTGCACGTGCGTACCGAGCAGGTCGGCGAACGCCGCCGTCTCGGCCTCACACAGTTGTGGAAACTCAGCGGCCACGTGGGCCACCGGGCAGTGGTGCTGACACAACTGCTCCCCCGACCCGACATGTCGGGTCGACGCAGCGTAGCCCTCGCTGGTCAGGGCGTCGGCGAGTGCCCTGGCGCGGGCACTCGGATCGGCCTGACCGGCCACTGTGGACCGGTGTTCGTTGATCAGCGCGGCCACCCGGCTCTCGGCGAACGCCCGCACCGCCTGTTCCCCACCCCGTTCGGCGAGGAAACGCAGCGCGGACACGGCCAGATCGTCGTAGGCGTGTCCGAACCGGGCCCGGCCGGTCGAGGTGAGCAGGAACAGCTTGGCCGGGCGACCCCGGCCACGCTGGCCGCGCCGGGGCGCGTCCCGGGTGCCGACCTCGCCGTCGGCGATCAGCACGTCGAGGTGGCGCCGGACGGCGGCCGGGCTCAGGCCCAGCGCCTCGGCCACCACCCCAGCGGTGACCGGTCCCCGTTCCAGCAGCAGCCTGGCCACTGCCTCCCGGGTCCGTCCGTCCGCGTGTGGCGAGCCGACGTGCTCAGCACCGCTGACCGGGACCGATGCGGTCCCGGTGCCGTGCGAAGCAGCGCCGACGTATTTCACAACATGATTGTGACGTATTTAGAGCGACGGGGCAAAGTCGCCCCCGATTCAGGTGACCGGACTCACTCGATCCGGCCAACATCTAGGCTCCTCCCCTGTGGCGACAGGGGACATCGAGGCGGCGCGGGCCGGGGAGCAACCGAGCGACCCGGCGAGCCGACCGCACACGATCTCGCTACCGATGCCGCTGCCGGACACCGACACGGAGTCCGGCACCGAACCCAGCGCCGAGCCCAGCCCTGAACCCAGTCCCGAACCCAGTCCCGAACCCACTGCCGACACCGGCGCCGTGACCGATGCCGAGGCGGTCACCAGCGCCCAGGTCGAGGGTGACGCCGCCCCGCTGGACCACACCGAGCGCCGCCAGCTCGACGCGCTGCGCCGGTTCGGCACGGTCGGCTCCCTGTTGCTCGCGTTCGGCTCGCTGGGCGCGAGCGCCACCCCGATCTTCAATCCCATCAACACCATTCCGGTGCTCGGTCTATTCCCCCGGGTGCCCACCGTCGCGCTGGCCTGCGCGTTCGCCGGGATGGCGATGGTCGTACTGGCCTGGCTCGTGCTCGGCCGGTTCATCCGGCCCGGCCGGGCCCGGCTGCTCTCCCGCAGCCAGCTCAACCGCACGCTGGTGATGTGGTCGGCGCCGCTGCTGTTCACCCCGCCGATGTTCAGCCGGGACGTCTACAGCTACCTGGCCCAGTCCAAGATCGCCTCGCTCGGCCTGAACCCCTATGTGCTGGGTCCCGCGCCCGCGCTGGGCGTGGCCGACCAGCTCACCCGGGGCGTGCCCAACATCTGGCGGGACACCCCGGCCCCCTACGGACCGCTGTTCATCGGCGTCGGCCGGATCATCACCGCGCTGTCCGGTGACCACGTGGTCACCGGCGTCTACCTCCAGCGGGCGCTGGAACTGATCGGCATCGCGATGATCGTCTGGGCGGTGCCCCGGCTGGCCAGCCGGTTCGGTGTGCAGCCGGTCAGCGCGCTGTGGCTGGGCGCGGCCAACCCGCTGCTGCTCTGGCACCTGATCGGCGGCTCGCACAACGAGGCGCTGATGATCGGCCTGATGCTGACCGGCATGGAGGTGGCCCTGCGCGGCCTGCCGACGGTCCGCCGCGGCGCGCCGATACCCCCGTTGACCCGACCGGAAGTGCTCTGGCTGCTGGCCGGCATCGTGATCATCGTGCTCGGCGCGCTGGTCAAGATCTCCGCCGCGCCCACCCTGGGCTTCCTGGGCATCATGATCGCCCGGCGGTGGGGCGGCAGCGTCCGCCAGCTGGCGATCACCGCGGTCGTGCTCGGCGGGCTCACCGCGGTCATCATGCTCGCCGTGTCCTGGGGCACCGGCCTGGGTTTCGGCTGGGTCAGCACGCTCAACACCAACGGCGCGGTGAAGAGCTGGGAGTCGCCGGTGACCGCCCTGGGCTATGTGGCCGGCGGCCTGGGCATCGCGCTGGGCATCGGCAACCACACCGACACCACCATCGCCGTGCTGCGCTACCTCGGCCAGCTGGTCAGCGTCGTGGTCATCGTCAAACTGCTCTGGGACACCCTCAAGGGCCGGCTCAAGCCGATGCTCGGGCTGGGCCTGTGCATGGGCGCGGTGGTGCTGCTGGGCGGCACCGTGCAGCCCTGGTACCTGCTCTGGGCGGTCATCCCGCTGGCCACCGTCGTGGGCCGGACCCGGTTCCGGATCGCCATCGCCGCGATCAGCGCGGGGGTCGCGATGATCACCCCGCCCACCGGCAGCACCTTCGACGGACACGCCTACGTGTTGCCCGACGCGGTCGTCGCCGCGCTGCTCGTGCTCGTGCTCGCCGTTGTTCTGCTCAACCGGACGATCCCGGTGCTGCCCCGGTGGCGCCGCCACCCCGACCGGACCGACGACCGGGTGAGCCAGCCCACGGCCTAGTCTTTCTTTCGTGGTTGAGGCTGCTGCCGGTCGTCCGGCCGTCGAGGTGACCGGTCTGGTCAAGCGCTATGGCGCGACCATCGCGGTTGCCGGCCTTGACCTGACAGTGCCGACCGGCTCTGTGCTCGCTCTGCTCGGCCCCAACGGTGCCGGCAAGACCACCACGGTCGAGACGTGCGAAGGCTTCCTGACCGCCGACGCCGGCAGCGTCCGCGTGCTCGGCCTCGACCCGGCCACCCAGGGAGCCGCGCTGCGGTCCAGGATCGGCGTGATGCCGCAGGGCGGCGGCGCCTACCCAGGTGTGCGCGCCGACGAAATGCTGCGCCTGGTGGCCACCTGCGCGGCCCACCCGCTGGACGTGGACTGGCTGCTGACCACGCTGGGCCTCGACCCGGTCCGGCGCATCCCCTACAAGCGGCTCTCCGGCGGCCAGCAGCAGCGGCTGTCACTGGCCTGCGCACTGGTCGGCCGGCCGGAACTGGTCTTCCTGGACGAGCCGACCGCCGGCATGGACCCGCAGGCCCGCCGGCTGGTGTGGGAACTCGTGTCCGCGCTGCGCGCCGACGGCGTCACCGTGCTGCTGACCACCCACCTGATGGAAGAGGCCGAGGCACTCGCCGATCAGGTGGTGATCGTCGACCACGGCCGGGTGGTGGCCGCGGGCTCGCCGACCGAACTGACCACCACCGAGGCCGACGAGCAACTGCTGAACTTCCGCTGCAAGCCGTCGATGGAACTGGAGCTGCTGGTCAAGGCACTGCCCGAGGGCTGCTCGGTGCAGGAGGACCGACCCGGCGCCTACGTCGTGCACGGCCCGATCAGCCCGCTGGTGGTGTCCACGGTGACCTCGTGGTGCGCCCAGCGGGGCGTGCTCGCCGAGGCCATGCAGGTGAGCAAGAAGAGCCTTGAGGACGTGTTCCTCGATCTGACCGGACGGGAACTGCGTTCATGACCACCGCCTCCAGGTTCGCGCCCGGCACGTTCACGCCGGCGCCCGGCGTCGGCCGGCGCGGCACGATGCTGTTCACCCAGGCCCGCACCGAGGCCCTGCTCGCCTTCCGCAACGGCGAGCAGGTGCTGCTCACCGTGCTCATCCCGTTGGCCCTGCTGGTCGGGCTGACCCTGGTGACGATCATCCCGATGCCCGCCCCCCGGGTCGACGCGGTGACGCCCAGGGTGTTCGCGCTGGCCATCATGTCCTCGGCGTTCACCGGACAGGCCATCGCGCTGGGTTTCGACCGCCGCTACGGCGTGCTCAAGCGGCTGGCCGCCACCGCCATCCCGCGCTGGCTGCTGGTCGGCGGCCGACTGCTGGCCGCGGTGGTGATCGTGGTGGTGCAGTTGGTGGTGCTCGGCGTGGTCGCGGCGATCATGGGCTGGTCGCCCCGGTTGGCCGGAGTCGCGCCCGCGGTGCTGCTGGTCGTGCTGGGCACCCTGGCCTTCGGCGCGCTGGGCGTGCTGCTGGGTGGATCGCTGCGCGCGGAGATCGTGTTGGCACTGGCCAACATCATCTGGTTCGTGCTGCTGCTCGCCGGGGGGGCGGGAATCGCGTCGAACCTGCCGCAGAGCGCGACCGACATCCTGGTGCTGCTGCCGTCCGGCGCGTTGGCCGAAGGTCTCTACGGGGCACTGGGGCATGGCGGCACGCCGCTGTGGGAGTGCTTGCTGGTGTTGCTCGTCTGGTTCGGGCTCGCTGGGGGGTTGGCTACTCGGACCACCAAGTTGACCTGACGTCGCAACGCGAAGCGGTGCGGTCTTTGGTTGCCGACGGAGCAAGCCGAAGCCCAGGCGATGTACGTTTTGTGTTCTCTGGCCGGGTGCTTTCCCCCTGTTGCCCCTTTTCGCACTGATCGGGTGAGACCGCCACCACTACCGCGACCGGGCGGGCGCGGGTGATCCCTTGGGGCGACCTACCATCAGCCGGTGCCGGTCACCTCGTGGATCTCCCGTGTTCCCGCGCCCAACGCGACCGTCCAACGGACGCTGGCGGTGGCCGCTCTGGTGACCCAGATCGGCGTCGCGATGACCGGCTCGATCGTTCGGGTCACCGGCTCGGGTCTGGGCTGCCCCACCTGGCCGGAATGCGCCGCCGGCAGCCTGGTGCCGATCGCCGACCCGACCAGGGGCCAGCTGCACCAGTGGATCGAATTCGGCAACCGGCTGCTCGGTGCGGGGGTCGGCATTGTCGGCGCGCTCGTGTTCCTGGCCGCGGTGTTCGCCCGGCCGCGCCGCCGCCGGCACATCTGGCTGGCCGCATCGATGCCGCTGGGGGTGGTCGCGCAGGCGGTCATCGGCGGGATCACCGTGCTGATGAAGCTGGACTGGTGGACGGTCTCCCTGCACTTCCTGCCGTCCCCGGTGCTGGTCTGGCTGGCCGTGCTGCTGGTGAAGTCGACCTACGAGGGCGATGCGAAGGCCCGGCCGATCATCCCCCGGCCGCTGCGTGGGCTGCTGGTCGCGATGACCTTCGTGCTGGGCGGCCTGCTGATTGCCGGCACCCTGGTCACCGCCGCCGGGCCGCACTCCGGTGACGCGAACACTCCGCGCCTGCAACTGCCGGTCGCCAGCCTGGCCCAGTTCCACTCCGACTGGCTGTTCGTCTTCCTCGGCATGCTGGCCGCGGTCGGCTTCGCGCTGCGCATCACCGGCGGCACCCGGCCGGTCTGGCGCAGCTTCTGGGTGCTCGTCGCGGCCGTCGTCCTCCAGGCCGCGCTCGGCTTCACCCAGTATTTCCTCGGCGTGCCGGACCTGCTGGTGATCCTGCACGTGCTCGGCTCGATGCTGGTCACCGCGGCGGTGGCCTGGCTGTGGTGCGCCACCCGGGGACGGGACGAACTCGTGCCCGGCTACTTGGGCGGCGCGGGCCTGCGTTCCCAGAGCGCGGGCACCTCGCCGGCGAACCAGCCGTAGAACTCGTCCACCGTCCTGAGTCGCAGGGCGCGCTGCGGGTCGCCGGAGAGCAGTCGCAGGCCGGTGGCGGTGAGGCCACGGAAACCGGCGATCGCGTCCATCCGCCGACGCACCATGGTCGACCACGCGCTCACGTCGGCGCGGTACTGCGCGGCCTGCCGGCCTCGGCGGGTGGTGCGCACGACCACGCGTTGGTTCATCAGCAGCCGGATGTTGGTGCTGACCGAGCCGGTGCTCGCCTCCAGTTCCTCGGACAACTCGGCCGCGGTGCGCTCCTCCGGGTCACAAACCAGCAGATAGCCGAGGACTCGGCCGCCGATCAGCGGGATTCCCTCCGGCACGAGCTGGGCGGCGAACAGCTCCATCCACTCGGTCAGGTGTGCTGGCGGCTTGGCCATCGACGTTCCGTTCGGCGTAGGCGGGTCGATCGACTTCGGTGCACACTGAAGTTACCGTGACACCTACCCGAACACCTGTGCGACACGCCACAGATTTTCGGCCGAATACAGACATCAATCAGCCGGCCCTCAGGTGCATCTCAGGTTTCCGGGTCAAACTCGTCCTGTGACCCTGACCCTCGACGAGACGCCCGCCACCGCATCGGTAGCGCGCGCCCGGGATCGGTTCGGGGCCACCGTGTGGCGCGGCTACCGACTGCTGCCGCGTCCGTCGACCACGCCGTTCACGTTCTGGTACCTGATCCTGCTGGCCCTGACGACCGCACTGGTGGACTTCGCGACGCCCGCCGCCGTGCACCGGCTGATGGCCGAGTCCAGCACCGATGCGGTGAACATGGCCCATCACCCGATCCAGGTGCTGCTGCTGTCCGCGATCTGGCTGGACGACCAGCACTGGCTCGTCTACGCGGCGATCTTCACCGCCGTGCTCGCGCCGCTGGAGCGGCGGATCGGCACCCGCTCGACGGTGCTCGTGTTCGCCAGCGGGCACGTGCTGGCGACGCTGGCCACCGAACTGCCGGTGCTCTGGCTGGTCCGCACCCACCTGCTGCCGATGGTCGACGCGCACCTGCTCGACATCGGTGTGAGCTATGGCTTCTTCGCCACCGCCGGCGCGCTGCTGCTGATGTTGCCCACCCCGGTGCGCTGGTGGGCGTTCGCCGTGCTGAACGCGACGATCCTGCTGATCTACGTCGGGATGGGGCTGACCGACACGGACTCCGTCGTCACCGCCGTCGGCCACGCGCTCTCGGCCTACATCGGGATGCTGGGCTGGCTGCCCTGGCTGCGCCGCCGTGAGCTGGTCGGCTCGCTGCGCCTGCCGGCCTGGCTGCACCGCCGGACCCGGCCAGCACTCGCACCGGCTTGATCGAACCGGCTCAGAACGGCCAGCCGAGCACCGGCAGGTGCAGCGCGGAGTCGACGGCCAGGGCCACGAAGACCAGCATCAGATAGGTGTTGGAGACATGGAACAACACCATCGGGTTGGTGTTCTTGCCGCGCATCACCCCGTTGTGCAGGCGCTGCGCGGTGACCAGGAACCAGGCGCCGAACAGCACCGCGAACACGGCGTAGATCCAACTGGTCGCCGGCACCAGCAGCAGCGTCCAGGCGACCATCACCCAGGAGTAGACGAGGATCTGCCGGGCCACCCGCTCCGGCGTGGCGACCACCGGCAGCATCGGCACGCCCGCCGCGGCGTAGTCGTCCTTGAACTTCATCGCCAGCGCCCAGAAGTGCGGCGGGGTCCAGAAGAAGATCACGCCGAACATGACGAACGCGGGCCACGCCAGCGAACCGGTCACCGCGGACCAGCCGATCACCACGGGCATACAGCCCGCGGCGCCACCCCAGACGATGTTCTGTGACGTGCGCCGCTTGAGCACCATCGTGTAGACGAGCACGTAGAACAAGATCGCCGCGACCGCGAGCACCGCGGCCAGCCAGTTGGTGGTGAAGTACAACAGGGTGAACGAGGCCACTCCCAGCACGACGCCGAAGATCAGCGCCTGACGTGCGGTGACCTGGTGCTTCACCAGCGGGCGGGCCTTTGTGCGCTTCATCACCGCGTCGATGTCCGCGTCCACCACGCAGTTCAGCGCGTTGGCGCTACCCGCCGCCATGGTGCCGCCGACGAGCACCGCCAGCACCAGCCACAGCGAGGGAAACCCGCGTGCGGCAAGGAACATCGCCGGAATCGTGGTCACCAGCAGCAGCTCGATGACCCGCAGCTTCATCAGCGCGAGGTAGGCCCGGAGCACATCGGCGACCCGGGAGGCCGGCGCCTGGACGACCTCTGCTGTGGCGCCCGAGGCGTCCGTCGCCCCAACCGTCTTCATTCGGCGCTCACCAGCGACATCTCGCTTTCTGCTGTCAGCAGACGGATGGATTGTCCGGCCGTCATCTACCGATCCCAACGAGCTGGATGGTAATCGCCGGTCAGCGCGGCACTGGGGTCGGGGCAGCCCTTTGGACCACGATTACGCCCCGGTCGGACGAGGTTTACGACTCAGATCACACGGCCGAGTCCCCGGTACTACGCTGTGCCGTGACGAGGGAGAACAGCGGGTTGGACTGTGCGCGCGACCCGGCTCGGGATCGATTGAGACGCCCGCGCCGCCAGTGTGCCGCCGGTCCGGCCCGCGCTACGCGACAGACCGCGAGAGTGGGAGCTTAGGTTCCGTGTCCGACACCGACGACGTCACCCGACTGACCACCCCCCACCTACCTGCCGACTGGACCGACCTGGACCGCCGTGCCGTCGACACCGTGCGGGTGTTGGCCGCCGACGCGGTGCAGAAGGTGGGCAACGGCCACCCCGGCACGGCGATGAGCCTCGCCCCGACCGCCTATGCGCTGTTCCAGCGGATCATGCGGCACGACCCGACCGACCCGGACTGGACGGGCCGCGACCGGTTCGTGCTGTCCTGCGGTCACAGCAGCCTGACGCTCTACATCCAACTCTTCCTGTCCGGCTACGGCCTCCAGCTCGACGACCTGAAGTCGTTGCGCACCTGGGGTTCCAAGACTCCCGGCCACCCCGAGCACGGGCACACCGCCGGCGTGGAGATCACCACCGGCCCGCTCGGCCAGGGCCTGGCCTCCGCGGTCGGCATGGCGATGGCCTCCCGTCGTGAGCGCGGACTGTTCGACCCGGACACCGCCGAGGGCGAGAGCCCGTTCGACCACCACATCTACGTGATCGCGTCGGACGGCGACATCGAGGAGGGCGTCACCTCCGAGGCGTCCTCGCTGGCCGGCACGCAGCAGCTGGGCAACCTGGTGCTGATCTACGACTCGAACCAGATCTCCATCGAGGACAACACGAACATCGCGCTGTCGGAGGACACCGGCAAGCGCTACGAGGCCTACGGCTGGCACGTCCAGCACGTGGACGGCGGCGAGAACGTCGAGGGCATCCTGCGGGCGATCGAGGCGGCCAAGGCGGAGACCGGCCGGCCCTCGATCATCGTGCTGCGCACCATCATCGGCTACCCGGCGCCCACCAAGCAGAACACCGGCAAGGCGCACGGTTCCGCGCTGGGCGCCGACGAGGTGGCCGGGGTCAAGGAACTGCTCGGGTTCGACCCGAACAAGACCTTCGAGGTCGCCGACGAGGTGCTCGACCACGCTCGTGAGGTGGTCGAGCGCGGCCGGCAGGCGCACGCCGCCTGGCGGACCACCTTCGACAAGTGGGCGGCCAACAACCCGCAGCGCAAGGCGCTGTTCGACCGGCTGTCCGCGCGCGAGCTGCCCGAGGGCTGGACCGACGCACTGCCCACCTGGGAGACCGACGCCAAGGGCATCGCCACCCGCGCCGCCTCCGGCAAGGTGCTCGCCGCGCTGGGCGAGGTGCTGCCCGAACTGTGGGGCGGCTCGGCCGACCTGGCGGAAAGCAACAACACCACGATGGCCGGCGCCGACTCGTTCGGGCCTGCGTCCATCTCCACGAAGGAGTGGAACGCCGAGCCCTACGGCCGGACGCTGCACTTCGGCATCCGCGAGCACGCCATGGGTTCGATCCTCAGCGGCATCGCGCTGCACGGCCCGACCCGCCCCTACGGTGGCACCTTCCTGGTGTTCAGCGACTACATGCGGCCGGCGGTCCGGCTCGCCTCGCTGATGAAGGTGCCGGTCACCTACGTCTGGACGCACGACTCGATCGGCCTCGGCGAGGACGGTCCGACTCACCAGCCGATCGAGCACCTCGCCGCGCTGCGGGCCATTCCCGGCCTGTCCGTGGTGCGTCCCGGTGACGCCAACGAGACCGCGGCGGCCTGGCGGGCGCTGCTGGTGCACGACAACGGTCCGGTCGGCCTCGCGCTGACCCGGCAGCCGCTGCCCACCCTCGCCGGCACCGCCGAACTGGCCGCCGACGGCGTGGCCAAGGGCGGATATGTGTTGGCCGACGCCGACGGGGGTAGCCCCCAGGTCGTGCTGATCGCGACCGGGTCGGAGCTGCAACTGGCCGTCACGGCACGAGAAGCCCTGCAGGCCGACGGAATTCCCACCCGAGTGGTGTCGATGCCGTGCGTGGAGTGGTTCGAGGCGCAGGACGCCGCCTACCGGGACTCGGTGCTGCCGCCGACGATCAAGGCCCGCGTCTCGGTCGAGGCCGGTATCGCCCAGCCGTGGTACCGCTACGTCGGCGACACCGGCGAGATCATCTCGATCGAGCACTTCGGCGCCTCCGCCGATGTCACGACGCTGTTCCGCGAGTTCGGTTTCACGTCGGACGCAGTCGTGGCCGCGGCCAAGCGGTCACACGGCCGCACCTCCGCCTGACCTCTCGGCCCGAGTCACATCCCCGAAGCCACGAGCTATCCGGAAGAAAGAAGGCAAGCGGCGATGACCACAACCGACCGGCTCGCCCAGCTGTCCGCCGCGGGCGTCTCCATCTGGTTGGACGACCTGTCCCGCGAACGACTGACCTCGGGCAATCTCGCCTCACTGATCAGTGACAAGCATGTCGTCGGGGTGACCACGAACCCGACCATCTTCGCCGGCGCGCTCTCGCACGGCGAGTCCTACGACGAGCAGGTGCGCGAGCTGGCCGCGCGCGGCGCCGACGTGCACGCGGTGGTGCGCGAGCTGACCACGAGCGACGTGCGCAACGCGTGCGACCTGTTCCGCTCCACCTGGGAGGCCAGCGGCCACGTCGACGGCCGGGTGTCCATCGAGGTCAGCCCGCAGCTGGCGCACGACAGCGACGCCACAGTGGCCGAGGCGCAGGACCTGTGGAAGACCGTCGACCGGCCCAACCTGCTGGTCAAGATCCCGGCCACCAAGGAAGGTCTGTCGGCGATCACCAAGGTGACCGGCGAGGGCATCAGCGTGAACGTGACGCTGATCTTCTCGGTCGACCGCTACCGCGAGGTGATGGCGGCCTACCTGGCGGGCCTGGAGTTGGCCAGGTCCAACGGGCACAACCTCGCCGAGATCCACTCGGTCGCGTCCTTCTTCGTGTCCCGGGTGGACACCGAGGTGGACAAGCGACTGGCCGCGATCGGCACGCCGGAGGCCCTCGGCCAGCGCGGCAAGGCCGCGGTCGCCAACGCGCGGCTGGCCTACGCCGCGTTCGAGGAGACCTTCGCCGGCGCGAGCTGGCTGGCCCTGGCCAAGGACGGCGCGCACGCGCAGCGTCCGCTGTGGGCGTCCACCGGGGTGAAGGACCCGTCCTATTCGGACACGCTCTACGTGGACCAGCTGGTCGTCAACGACGTGGTGAACACCATGCCGGAGAAGACCATGAACGCCGTGGCCGACCACGCCGAGATCGCCGGCGACACGGTGACCGGCAAGGGCGAGCAGGCGGCCGAGACGCTGGAGCTGCTCTCCGGTGTCGGCATCGACATCGCCGACGTGTACCAGGTCCTTGAGGACGAGGGCGTGGAGAAGTTCGACAAGTCCTGGGCCGAGCTGCTGGGGACCGTCGAAGCCCAACTGGCCAAGGCGAAAGGCTGAGCGCACAGTGAGCGATGCTGTGACCGGACGGATCACCGTCGACCTTCTGGACGAGAAACTGGCCGGGCCGGCGCACACCGGCGCGGCCAGCCTGGCCGGCGAACAGGTCCCGTCGAAGATCGCCGCCCAGGACCCCACGCTGTGGGGCCCCGAGGCCGAGCATGAGGCGTCCATCCGGCTGTCCTGGGTGAGCCTGCACGAGTCGTCCCGCCCGCTGGTGGACGAGATCGTCGGGCTGCGCGGGCAGTTGCACGCCGAGGGGATCGACCGGGTCGTGCTGGCCGGCATGGGCGGTTCGTCACTGGCCCCGGAGGTGATCGCCAACACCGCCGGGGTTGCCCTGGTCGTGCTGGACACCACCGACCCCGGCCAGGTGGCCGACGCGCTCGCCGGCGACCTGACCCGGACCGTGCTGGTGGTGTCCTCCAAGTCCGGTGGGACCGTGGAGACCGACAGCCACCGGCGGATCTTCACCTCGGCGTTCGAGGCCAACGGGATCAACGCGGCCAGCCGCATCGTGGTCGTCACCGACCCGGGCTCGCCGCTGGAGAAGACCGGCACCGACCTTGGCTACCGGCACGTGTTCCTGGCCGACCCGCACGTCGGCGGCCGCTACTCGGCGCTGACCGCGTTCGGCCTGGTGCCGGCCGGCTTGGCCGGGGCGGACATCGGCGCGCTGCTGGACGAGGCCGCGGCGGCTGCCGCGGTGCTGTCCCAGGACACCGACGACAACCCGGCACTGGTGCTGGGTGCCGCGCTGGGCGAGGCGCACGCGGGCGGCGCGGAGAAGGTCGTGCTGGCCGACACCGGTTCGGGCATCAAGGGATTCCCGGACTGGGCCGAGCAGCTGATCGCCGAGTCGACCGGCAAGAACGGCACCGGCCTGCTGCCGGTGGCCGTGGACGGCCCGGGCGCGCCCGGCTTCACCGGTGCGGGCTCGGACGCCACCCCGGTGGCCATCGGCCCGGCCGAGGGCCCGGCCAAGATCAGCACCAACGGCCCGCTCGGCGGCCTGTTCCTGCTGTGGGAGTACGCCACCGCGGTGGCCGGGCGACTGCTCGGCATCAACCCGTTCGACCAGCCCGACGTGGAGGCCGCCAAGATCGCCGCACGCTCGCTGCTGGACAAGCCGGCCGGTGACGGCAGCGCCGACACCCCGGTCGCGGTGGACGGTGTGGTGGAGATCCACGCCACCGGCGACTGGCTGCCGGCCGGCACGACCACGGTGGCCGAGGCGATCACCGCGCTCGTGCAGGCGGCGCCGGAGTTCGGTTACCTCGCCGTGCAGGTCTACCTGGACCGGCTGGACGACGCCTCGGCGATCGTGCTGCGGGCCGAACTGTGCCGCAAGTCGGGGCTACAGACCACGTTCGGCTGGGGACCCCGGTTCCTGCACTCGACCGGCCAGTACCACAAGGGCGGTCACCAGAACGGCGTGTTCCTGCAGATCACCGGCACGCCGGAGGCCGACCTGGCCATCCCGGACCGCCCGTACACGCTGGGCGTTCTCCAGCACGCGCAGGCGATCGGTGACGGCCAGGTGCTCGCCGACCACGGCCGCCCGGTGCTGCGGCTGCACCTGACCGACCGGGCCGCCGGCCTCGCGCAGGTGGCGCACGCGGTCGCGGAGGTGCACCGGTGACGGCACTGAAACCCAACCGCAACCCGCTGCGCGACGAGCGGGACCTGCGCCTGCCCAAGATCGCCGGCCCGTGCGGCGTGGTGATCTTCGGGGTGACCGGCGACCTGTCCCGCAAGAAGCTGATGCCGGCCATCTACGACCTGGCCAACCGCGGACTGCTGCCGCCGGGCTTCGCGCTCACCGGGTTCGCCCGGCGGGACTGGGCCAACGAGGACTTCATGGACATCGTCCTGCAGGCCGTGAAGGAGCACGCGCGCACGCCGTTCCGCCAGGAGGTCTGGGACCAGCTGGCCGAGGGAATCCGGTTCGTGCCGGGCAGTTTCGACGACGACAACGCCTTCGACACGCTGGCCGCGACCGTCGCCGACCTGGACCGGGTGCGCGGCACCGGTGGCAACCACGCGTTCTACCTGTCCATCCCGCCGAGCGCGTTCCCGGTGGTGCTCAAGCAACTCGCCCGGTCCGGACTGTCCGCTCAGGACGGTGACACCTGGCGCCGGGTGGTCATCGAGAAGCCCTTCGGGCACGACCTGAAGAGCGCCAAGCAGCTCAACGAGATCGTCAACGAGGTCTTCCCCGAGGATTCGGTGTTCCGCATCGACCACTACCTCGGCAAGGAGACGGTGCAGAACATCCTGGCGCTGCGCTTCGCCAACCAGCTGTTCGAGCCGATCTGGAACGCCAACTACGTCGACCACGTGCAGATCACCATGGCCGAGGACATCGGCCTGGGTGGGCGCGCGGGGTACTACGACGGCATCGGCGCGGCCCGGGACGTGATCCAGAACCACCTGTTGCAGCTGCTCGCGCTGACCGCGATGGAGGAGCCGCTCTCCTTCCACCCGGGCGACCTGCGCGCGGAGAAGATCAAGGTGCTGTCCGCGGCCACACCGGCCACCCCGTTCGACGAGACCACCGCCCGCGGTCAGTACACCTCGGGCTGGCAGGGCGGCCAGAAGGTCGTCGGCCTCAAGGAGGAGGACGGTTTCCGCAAGGACTCCACCACGGAGACCTACTCGGCGATCACGCTGGACGTGAACACCCGCCGGTGGGCCGGGGTGCCGTTCTACCTGCGCACCGGCAAGCGACTGGGCCGCCGGGTCACCGAGGTGGCCGTGGTGTTCAAGCGCGCGCCGCACCTGCCCTTCGACTCCACCGCGACCTCGGAGCTGGGCGAGAACGCGCTGGTCATCCGGGTGCAGCCGGACGAGGGCGTGACGATGCGGTTCGGCTCGAAGGTGCCGGGCAACATCATGGAGGTCCGGGACGTCACGATGGACTTCGGCTACGGCCACGCCTTCACCGAGTCCTCGCCGGAAGCCTACGAGCGGCTCATCCTGGACGTGCTGCTCGGCGAGCCGTCGCTGTTCCCGGTGAACGCCGAGGTCGAGCTGTCCTGGGAGATCCTGGACCCGATCATCAAGCACTGGGCGGCAGCCGGGAAGCCGGACAACTACCCGGCCGGCACGTGGGGCCCGGAGTCCGCGGACAAGATGCTGGCCCGCACTGGTCGTCACTGGAGGCGCCCGTGATCATCGACCTGCCATCCACCGACACCTCGCGGGTCAACAACAAGCTCGTGCAGATCCGCGCGGAAGGTGGCGTCACCACACTGGGCCGGGTGCTCACGCTGGTGATCGTCACCGACGACGGTTCCAAGGCCGAGGACGCCATCGAGGCGGCCAACCAGGCCAGCCGGGAGCACCCGTGCCGGGTGATCGTGGTGGCCCGGGGCGCCAAGCGAGCGGCGGCGCGGCTGGACGCACAGATCCGGGTCGGCGGTGACGCCGGTGCCAGCGAGGTGATCGTGCTGCGGCTCTACGGGCCGCTGGCCGACCAGGGCGCCAGCTGCGTCATCCCGCTGCTGCTGCCGGACGCCCCGGTGGTCGCGTGGTGGCCGTTCGAGGCGCCCGCGGTGCCGGCGAAGGACCCGATCGGGATGTTGGCCAACCGCCGGATCACCGACGCGGCCAGCGAACGCAACCCGGTCAAGTCGCTGGAGCACCGCCGGGCCACGTACACCGACGGGGACACCGACCTGGCCTGGACCCGGCTGACGACGTGGCGGGCCTTCCTGGCCGCCGCGCTCGACCTGCCGCCGTGGGAGCGGGTGACCGGCGCCGCGGTGACCGGTGAGGCGGACTCGCCGTCCACCGACCTGCTCGCCGCGTGGTTGTCCAGTCGGCTGAAGATCCCGGTGTCCCGACACAAGGCGACCTCCGGCGGCGGCATCGTGTCCGTCCTGCTGGAGCGCCGGTCGGGCAACGTGGAGCTGGTCCGGCCGGACCAGAAGGTCGGCACGCTGACCCAGCCCGGCCAGCCGCCGCGCCGGGTGTCACTGCACCGCAAGTCGGTGCAGAACTGCCTGTCCGAGGAACTGCGCAGGCTCAACTCCGACGAGATCTACGCGGAGACGCTGAAGGCACTGCCCAAGGTCGTTCGGGGCAACCGGCCGACGACCGCCGCGCGCACCAAGACCGCGGAGGCTCCCGGGGCCGCCGCGGAGACTGGTGCGAAGGCCGCGACGAAGTCGGCGACCGCGAAGTCGACCACCGCGAAGGTGCCGGCGAAGCGCAAGTCGGCGAAGGCCGCGTCGGGCAAGGCGTCGGCATGAGCGGAGCTGCGCCCGAGGTGGTGGTGCACGCCGACGCCGACCTGGTGGCGGCGGCCGCCGCGGCCCGGCTGGTGACCAAGCTGGTGGACGCGCAGGCTGCCCGCGGCTGGGCGGCCATCGTGCTCACCGGCGGCCGGACCGGCATCGGCGTGCTGGAACACGTGCGGGACAGCCCGGCCCGGGACGCCGTCGACTGGTCGGCGGTGGACCTGTACTGGGGCGACGAGCGGTTCCTGCCCGCCGGGCACCCGGACCGCAACGACACCCAGGCCCGGGCGGCGCTGCTGGACCACGTGCCGGTGTCGGCGGAGCGGGTGCACGTGATGGAGCCCTCCGACGGCCGGTTCGGCGACGACCCGGACGCGGCGGCCCAGGCGTACGAGCAGCTGCTCGCCGAGGCGACCCGGCCGGAGGATCATGGCCTGGTGCCCACGTTCGACGTGTGCATGCTCGGCGTCGGCGAAGAGGGCCACACCGCGTCGATCTTCCCGGAGTCGCCGGCGGTCCACGAGCAGGACCGGATGGTCGTCGGCGTCCGGGACTGCCCGAAGCCGCCGCCGACCCGGGTGTCGCTGACCTTGCCGGCCATTCGGCACGCCAACGAGGTGTGGCTGATGACCACCGGCGAGGCCAAGCTCGCCGCGGTGGCGATGGCTCTCGGTGGCGCTGACGAGGTTCAGGTGCCGGCTGGTGGGGCGCGGGGTCGGCGGCGGACGCTGTGGCTGCTCGACCGGGCCGCAGCGGCGAAGGCTCCGAAGTGAGGTTGGCCCTGTCGCGCCAGCGACGCGGGAGGGCCAGGAGCGAAGCGACCGTTTGAGAGGTTTGCACCCGCCAGCGGCGGACTGTCAGAACAGGGTTACGATGTCAGCGCGTGACAGTGTCACGCGACGGTGCCTAGGTCGAAAGCCGAACACCACCTCCTGAGGCCGCCTTCGGGCGGCCTCAGTGTATTTTACGAGTGCGTATTTCTGCTATCTCGATGAATCGGGCGGCACGGAGCCGCCGGATCAGGGATCGAATACGACGCCCGCAATGACAATTGCCGGCTTCATTGTCAATGCAACCCAGATCCCCACACTCACCAAGGATTTCCTCAACCTCAAACGCGCTTTCTTTCCATCGAAGTTTGCCATCGGCCCCGCGCTCGATCATGTGTTGGTGGAAATCAAGGAAGCCGCATCCTGCACATGGGCCGCAGCGACTCCCGGGACAAGCGGCGCTTGGCCGATCTGTTCCGGAGGGCACTGTTGGACCTGATCAGCGCGCACGAGGGACGGATTCTCGGGTGGGTCTGGGTGCAGACCGACGGCGAAGCGCTCAAGCCGGATGCGACCTACTGTTATGCCGTTCGGGACACCGCACGGCACTTCGATCGGTACGTCGCGGACCAAAAGCCAGGCGGCCTGATGATCGCCGACGGGCGCAGCCCCAAGCCCAACGTGACAGTCGCGCCCTCGATTTTCACCCAGAAATGGCGAACCGGGGCGACCCGTACGCGAACCTTCTCGAAGTTCCACTGTTCGCACCCAGCGACAACCACGTCGGCCTCCAGATAGCCGATCCGATTGCCACGACCTTCATCCTCCCGATGGCCGCATCCGCATACGGGGCGCCGGCCTGTTCCGTTCATGCCACGCGTCGATATGACATCGTGCGGGCCAATCATGGCAACACCATTCGCGAGCTGCAATTTCGCTATCGTGACGAAATCGGCCGGTGGCGCGGCGGGAACACGGTCAGCGACCCGGTCAGGCAGCGTTTCGGCGCGCTGCTGTTTGACGAGTCCTGATCCACCTCACCACCGGGTTTGAGGATGGCCATGGGGTCTGGTCGAATTCATGGCGTGGATTCGATCTCGGCTGCCGCTTCGGCCGCACTGGGCCGCCGGCTGACGGCGGTGGCGGATCTGGGCGGCAGCGCGCGGACCACCGTGCTGCGCTGCCGGACCGACACCGGCGACACCGTGGTGGTCAAGGCCTATCGCGATACGCCCGAGGCGCTGGCGGCGTTCACCGCCGAAGCGGCCGGACTGGTGTTCAGTCGGCGCGGTCCGCAGGTCCTCGCCGTTGATCGGGACGGTCCGCTGCCGGTGTTGGCGGACCTGGCCACCGCCCCCAGCCTGGTGGACGCGCTGTTGGGCGGGTCGCCGACCGCGGCTCGGTCCGGGTTGGTGGACTGGGCCACCGGCTATGCCCGGCTCGCGGTGGCCAGCATCGCTCGGGAGACCGAATTCGCGCGCACTCGGGCGGAGTACGAGTTGGCGGAGCCGCGCACGGACTGGATTGCCGAGCGCGTCGCCGCATTGCCGGGTGCGTTGGCAGAATTCGTTCGAGGGCGCCGGCTACCACCCGGTGTTCCTGGACGCGGCCTACGCACGGATGCCGTTCGCCACCTGCTGGTGCGTGTTCCGGCTCCCGACCGCGATCGCCGACGCGGTGGAATCGGCCTACCGCAAGGAAATCATCGCCGGTTATCCGGAACTGGCCGACGACGCCCACTGGCACCCGATGGTCCGGCGGGCGGTCGCCGTGTGGACCGTGGACATCACCGTCGCGCTCGCCGCCCGGGCGGCCGGCGCCGACCGGCTGATGCACTCGCGCGTCCGACCGGTGCCCAGCATGCGGCAGCTGCTGCGCCATCGATGGGAGCAGGTGGCCGAGGAACTGGAGTCGGCTGCCGAGCTTCCGGCGTTGGCCGTGGTGTTCCGCGGCCTGCTGGCAACGACCGAGCGATGGCAGGTCACCGCACTCCCCCGCTATCCCGCCTTCCGGACGTAGCCGCTGACGGCCGCGGACCGGCGGTTACAGTGCTCTGATGCCACGGCCTTCACCCTTCGCCGACCTGACCGATGCGGTGGTCGTCGAGCTGGCCCGGCCCAGTCGGGCCGCCTTCGGCTGTTTCGCGCTCACCACGGCCTTTCTCGCGGTGGTTGCGGTCGCCGCGCTCACCTACGCGGCGATCGGGCCCAGTTCGTCCTCGACCGCGCTGCGCTGGCTGGCAGCAGTCCTCGGCGTGATCTTCCTACTGCTCGTGGCCGGGCTGGTCGCGGTGACGGTCAAGGCCGCCCGCGGCGTGCAGGGGCTCGCGTTCGACGCCGACGGGGTCCGGTGGCGGTCGGATCGGGCCGTGGTCCGGCTGGAGTGGGCTGAACTGGCGGCGGTGCGGATCGTGCAGCCGATCAAGATCCGGGGGATTCGGACCAGCGCGCCCAAGGCACCCTCCGTCCAGTTCTGGCCGGCTGACAACGATCTGCTGCGTCGACACCCCGAACTGACCAACCAGGTGGCCGCCGGCGACGCCCCTCGGCCGGAACTGTCCACCCTTCGGCTCAGTTTCGCGCTGGCGTCAGCCGAGGCCGAGCCGCAGGTCAGCGCTGCTGTCGAACGATTCGCGCCAGCACTGTGGATAGCCGGTGAGTGAGCTGGCCTGTGCTATCGCACACAATTTGGTGACGCCGCGTCCCGAACGGGTCACTGAGACGTCTCACAGTGGAACGGCAACGTAGCCATACCGCACGCCCCGGCGCCCACCAGGCGCCGAGCAGGCTGTTCGCCATGGGAGGTCCGGTCCTGGCTGTCACACCTTCACCCACTGCCAGCGCTGCCATGCGTGAGAACCGACCGGGGATCTCGATCTCCGCGGTCGGTCTCAAACACTGGGCGGCCACCCATCGCGGAGTTCAGCTCGACCTGGTCGCCGTGCTCGTCGGCGGTCTCGACGTGGCCATGGGCTTCCGCACCGACACCCCCACGTTCTGGCTGTCGCTGTCGCTTTCCATGCTGTCCGTGGCGGCGCTGCTGCTGCGTCGGCGCGCGCCGTTCGCGACCACCCTGCTGGCCATTCCGGGCTTCATGTTCGGCTGGGCCGAACTGGCGCCGATGATCGCGCTGGGCACACTGGCCTGGCGGCGCGGGCGGCACTGGAAGACGATCGTCGCCGCGATCGGCGTCGGCGCCGGGCGGTTCGTGATCTGGCCGCTCAGCCAGTTCATGGCCGAGAGCTGGCGCGACCACATCGAGGACAGCATCTACGCCTGTTTCGTGGTCGGTATGCCGATCGCCATCGGGCTGCTGATCACCGCCCGCCGGGAGGCGGCCGAGCGGATCAAGGAACTCGCCGCCAGCCGGGAACGCGAGCAACGGCTCCAGTCCATCGCGGTGCGCGCCGACGAACGGGCCAAGATCGCCCGGGAGATGCACGATGTCGTCTCGCACCAGGTCAGCCTGATCGCCATCCAGGCCGGTGCGCTCCAGATGGCCAGCCGCGAGGAATCGTCCCGGGAGATCGCCACGGTCATCCGCTCGCTGAGCAGCCGCACCCTGGACGAGCTGCGCACCCTGGTCGGCGCGCTGCGCACGGCCACTGACGGCGCCGACGAACCGGACCTGGGCACCGTGCTCGACCTCGTGCGGGAATCGACCGCACCGGTGACCGTGGACATGGACCTACAGGGCCACCGCCCGCCGGGACCGGTGGCCAGCGCCGCCTACCGGACGGTCCAGGAGTCGCTGACCAACGTGCGCAAACACGCGGCCGGCGCGCCGACCACCGTGCGGATCGTCATCGAACGCGGTGCGTTGGATGTTCAGGTGCGCAACGACCCGCCCGGTCTTGGCACCGAGCAGGTCGGGTGGACCGGCACCAACCTGCCCTCCGGTGGCCACGGGCTGCTCGGGCTGCGTGAACGGGCCACGCTCATCGGCGGCAGCTTCGAGGCCGGCCGCACCGAGCGGGGCGGCTTCCTGGTGCACGCGAGCTTCCCGCTACCGCCGGAATGAAACTGGTCGTGAGTGCGGGCGCCACAACAGCCGGCAGCACGCACTCACGACCGGAGATGTGCGGTCAGACCTCTTCGCGCTGCGCGCGCAGCTTGGCCAGCGCCTCGGCCAGGATCGCCTCGCCGTCCGCGTCGGACCGGCGCTCCTTCACGTAGGCCAGGTGCGTCTTGTACGGCTCGTTGCGCGGCGGCTTTGGTGGCTTCTCCTGGTCACGGCCGGCCGGCAGGCCACAGCGCGGGCAGTCCCAGGTGTCCGGGACCTCCGCCTCCATGGCGAACGACGGGCGCGACTCGTGACCGTTCGCGCACCAGTATCCGATTCGCCGCCGAGGCGCGGACTCGCCGCGCTCCGACTCGCCCATCGGCCCGGCACCGACCCGGGTACCCCGGATCGCGTTTCCACCAGCCATAGATCCCTCACACCCCCATTACGCGGTTCGCGGCCCGGACAGAGATCGGGCCGCGACGCCATCTGGTGAAACTGTTGTCAGCCGATCTTCAACAGCAGGCCGATACCGACCACGCAGATGACCCAGACCGCACCGATGAACAGGGTGATGCGGTCGAGGTTCTTCTCCGCCACGCTCGATCCGGACAGGCTGGACTGCATCCCGCCGCCGAACAGCGAGGACAGGCCGCCACCACGACCGCGGTGCAACAGGACTAGCAGGACCAGCAGGACGCTGGTGAGAATCAACCCGATCTGCAGGGCAAGCTTCATGTCATCCTCGCCGTAGAGCCGTAGGCGTCACAGGGTACCTGTTCCACCCGTTCGATCGAACAGCTGCCCGGTAATTGACAGTGATTGACCGATTACAGTATGGGTCCGCCCGCAGCCATCGCACAGAGCTTGGCGAACTCGTCGCCGTCCAGGCTAGCCCCGCCGACCAACGCGCCGTCCACGTCCTGCTCGGCCACGAGCTCGCCGATGTTGCCGGACTTGACCGAACCGCCGTAGATCACCCGCACCGCCTCGGCCACCTCGGCCCCGTACTTCTCGGCCAGCGCGGCGCGCAGCGCGGCACAGACCTCCTGGGCGTCCTTGGGGGTGGCCACCCGGCCGGTGCCGATCGCCCACACCGGCTCGTAGGCGATCACGACGCTCTTCACCTGGTCGACCTTGAGGCCCTTGAGCCCGGCGATGAGCTGCTGGGTGCAGTGCGGCACGTGGTCGCTCTGCTCCCGCACGTCAAGCTTCTCGCCGACGCACAGGATGGGTGCCAGGCCGTGCTTGACCGCCGCCCGCACCTTGCGGTTGACCAGCTCGTCGTCCTCGTGGTGGTACTCGCGGCGCTCGGAGTGGCCGACCACCACATACGTACAGCCCAGCTTGGCGAGCATGGCGCCGGAGATGTCCCCGGTGTAGGCGCCGTTCTCGTGCGGGGACAGGTCCTGGGCGCCGTAGACCAGCCGCAGCTTGTCCCCGTCGACCAGCGTCTGCACGCTGCGGATGTGCGTGAACGGCGGCAGCACCGCGACCTCGACCTTGTCCAGGTACTTCTCCGGCAGCGCGAACGCGAGCCGCTGGACCAGGCCGATGCCTTCCAGGTGGGTCAGGTTCATCTTCCAGTTGCCGGCGATGAACGTCTGGCGTGCCATGGTTTTCTCAGTCCTCCAAGACCGAAATGCCGGGGAGTTCCTTGCCTTCGAGGAACTCCAGCGAGGCGCCGCCACCGGTGGAGATGTGCGAGAAGCCGTCCTCCGGCAGGCCGAGCGCGCGCACGGCCGCGGCCGAGTCGCCGCCGCCGACCACGCTGAACGCGTCGGAGTCGACCAGCGCCTCGGCCACCGCGCGGGTGCCACCGGCGAACGCGTCGAACTCGAACACGCCCATCGGGCCGTTCCAGAAGACCGTCTTCGCGTCGGCCAGCTTGCCGGCGAACAGTTCACGGGTGCGCGGGCCGATGTCCAGGCCCTGCCGGTCGGCCGGAATGGCATCACTCGCCACCACGTCGAACTCCGCGTCGGCGGCGAACTCCTTGGTGGCCAACACATCCAGCGGCAGCACCAGCTCGACGCCGCGCTTGTCCGCCTCGGCGATGAAGCCGCGCACCTGGTCGATCTGGTCGGCCTGCAACAGCGACTGGCCGACCTCGTGCCCCTGCGCGTGCAGGAAGGTGTAGGCCATGCCGCCACCGATCAGCAGCCGGTCGACCTTGGTCAGCAGGTTGGCGATCACGCCGAGCTTGTCGGAGACCTTGGCCCCACCCAGCACGACGACGTAGGGCCGGGCCGGGTCCTCGGTGAGCTTGCGCAGCAGCTCGATCTCGGCCAGCACCAGCTTGCCGGCGTAGTGCGGCAGCAGCGTGGCCACGTCGTAGACGGAGGCCTGCTTCCGGTGCACCACACCGAATCCGTCGGACACGAAGGCGCCGTCGGGGCCGACCAGCGCGGCCAGTTCGGCGGCCAGCGCGCCGCGCTCGGCGGCGTCCTTGCTGGTCTCCCGGGCGTCGAAGCGCACGTTCTCCAGCATTGCGACCTGGCCGTCGGCCAGACCGGCGACGGTCTGGCCGGCCGAGTCGCCGACCACGTCGCCGGCGAGCACGACCTCGGCGCCGAGCAGTTCACCGAGCCGCGTGGCGGCCGGCCTGAGCGAGTACCTGGCGTCCGGCTCGCCCTTGGGGCGACCCAGATGCGCCGCGATCACCACGCGCGCACCGGCTTCGGTGAGCGCGGTGACGGTGGGCACCGACGCCCGGACCCGGCCGTCGTCGGTGATGGTGTCGCCGTCGAGCGGGACGTTGAGGTCGGCGCGCAGCAGCACGCGCCGACCCTTCACACCCTCGGCGAGCAGGTCGTCGAGCGTCTTCACGAGGTGTGCCTCTCTCAGCTGAGCTTGTTGCCGACCAGAACGGTCAGGTCGGCCAGCCGGTTGGAGTAGCCCCACTCGTTGTCGTACCAGGAAACGACCTTGACCTGGTTGCCGATGACCTTGGTCAGCGGCGCGTCGAAGATCGACGAGGCCGGGTCGTTGACGATGTCGGAGGAGACGATCGGGTCGACGCTGTAGCGCAGGATGCCCTTGAGCGGGCCCTCGGCGGCGGCCTTCAGCGCGGCGTTGACCTCTTCGACGCTGGTGTCTCGGGACACGTCGACGGTGAGGTCGGTGACCGAACCGGTGGGCACCGGCACCCGCAGCGCGTAGCCGTCCAGCTTGCCCTTGAGCTCCGGCAGCACCAGGCCGATCGCGGCAGCCGCACCGGTGGAGGTGGGCACCACGTTGATGGCGGCGGCGCGCGCCCGGCGCAGGTCCTTGTGCGGCGCGTCCTGCAGGTTCTGGTCCTGCGTGTAGGCGTGGATCGTGGTCATCAGGCCACGCTCGATGGTGAACGCCTCGTGCACGACCTTGGCCAGCGGGCCGAG
Organism: Pseudonocardiaceae bacterium; assembly: GCA_036268615.1. Taxonomy (GTDB): domain Bacteria; phylum Actinomycetota; class Actinomycetes; order Mycobacteriales; family Pseudonocardiaceae; genus DATATV01. The sequence continues at coordinate 144,368 of DATATV010000068.1, read as the reverse complement.
GCAGTTGGTGGTGCAGGACGCGTTGGAGATGATGGTCTGCGAGCCGTCGTACTCGTTGTCGTTGACGCCCAGCACGACCGTCAGGTCCTCGCCCTTGGCCGGCGCGGAGATGATGACCTTCTTGGCGCCACCCTCGTCGACGTGCTTGCGCGCGTCGGCGGCCTTGGTGAAGAAGCCGGTGGACTCGATCACCACGTCGACACCGAGGTCGGCCCAGGGCAGCTTGCCCGGGTCGCGCTCGGCGAAGGCCTTGATGGTCTTGCCGTTGATGTCGATGCCCTCGTCGGTGGCCCGCACGTCCGCCGCCAGCACCCCCTGGATGCTGTCGTACTTGAGCAGGTGGGCCATGGTCGCGACGTCGCCAAGGTCGTTGAAGGCCACGATCTCGATGTCGTGGTTGCCGGCCTTGACCGCACGCCAGAAGTTACGGCCGATGCGGCCGAACCCGTTGACGCCTACCCGAACCGTCACGGTACGTCTCCTCAGAGCTGTTTCCCCGGCCCATGCCGGGGGCTGCTTGGCTGGCCGCGTGGCGCTGCCTCTTGGCACTTCTCCAGCACCATAGCGTCAAGCGCGGTACGCAGGTCACAACGTCGGCGGGGATCTCTTTATCGAATCAGTGACCCGCGTCTCGAACCATACAGCATTACGACCACGGGTCGTCCGGCCCGTTGGGCCGCCTGTGGACAACGTCCTACGCAGGCGGTGCATCAGGTGTGACCCGGGCCTCGGTGACCCGGGCTGGTGGCCTAAGCCTCGGCTTCGAGCATCTCCGCGGTGACCGCCGACTCGGTGTCCGGCACGCCGAGGTCCTTGGCCCGTTTGTCGGCCATCGCCAGCAGCCTGCGAATCCGGCCGGCCACCGCGTCCTTGGTCATCGGCGGATCGGACAGCTGGCCCAACTCCTCCAGCGACGCCTGTCGGTTGGACAGCCGCAGCTTTCCCGCGCTGACCAGATGTTCCGGCGCCTCCGGGCCCAGCAGCGTGAGCGCCCGCTCCACCCGGGCGGCCGCGGCCACCGCGGCCCGCGCGGACCGGCGCAGGTTGGCGTCGTCGAAGTTGGCCAGCCGGTTGGCGGTCGCCCGCACCTCGCGGCGCATCCGGCGCTCCTCCCAGGCCAGCACGCTGGAGTGCGCGCCCAACCTGGTCAGCAGTGCGCCGATGGCGTCGCCGTCGCGGACCACCACCCGGTCGGCGCCGCGCACCTCCCGGGACTTGGCCGCGATGCCTAGCCTGCGGGCCGCGCCGACCAGGGCCAGTGCCGCTTCCGGGCCGGGGCAGGTGATCTCCAGCGCGGAGGACCGACCCGGCTCGGTGAGTGAGCCGTGCGCCAGGAAGGCGCCCCGCCACGCGGCTTCCGCGTCGCACACGCCACCGGACACCACCGGCGCCGGCAGTCCGCGCACCGGCCGGCCGCGCAGGTCCAGCAATCCGGTCTGGCGGGCCAGGCCCTCGCCGTCCTTGACCACCCGGATCACGTACCGGGTGCCCTTGCGCAGCCCCCCGGACGTGATCACGTGCACATCGGCGACATGGCCGAACAGTTCGTGAATCTCCTTGCGCAGCAACCTGGCCACCGAACCGGTGTCCACCTCGGCCTCGACCACGACCCGGCCGGCGACAATATGCAGCCCCCCGGCGAACCGCAGCAGCGACGCGACCGTTGCCCGCCGGCAGCACGTCTTCGTGACGTTGAGCCGGCTCAACTCGTCCTTGACCTCAGAGGTCATCGCCAACGCCGCACTCCTCCCCATCCGCTCCCCGACCACGCCCGTCGCCCCGCTCCCCCGGTGCGACGGCTGCGCCGTCCTGTACCCCGACAACCCCGGCCGCCTCGATCGCCCGGCGTAGCCCCTCCGCCAGCGCCGCTGGATCGTGCTGCTCCGGCTCTCCGGCAACACCCACCCGCAACAGGTGTGCCCGCGCGCCGACCGCATCCGCCGCCCGTACGAGTCGGTCCGGCGTCGGCACCGAATCGACATCGGCGATCACCGCGTCGATTCGCAGCCATGGTGCGTGCTCGCAGAGTACGTCCAAGTGCCGTTCGGGTGAGAACCCGGCTGTCTCACCCGGTTGGGGGACCAGGTTGAGGACCAGCACTTTTCGGGCCGAGGTGGTCACCAGTGCCTCGTGCAACTCGGGCACGAGCAGGTGCGGCAGCACGCTGGTGAACCACGAGCCGGGCCCGAGCAGCACCACGTCGGCGCCGAGCACGGCGGCCACCGCGTCCGGGCACGCGCTGGGCGACTCGCCCGGGTGACCGGCCGGATGCAGCCGGATGCGTTGCACCCGCCCGGGGGTGGTGGCGATGGCGACCTGACCTCGGATCCGCCGCACCGCGTCCGGGTCGGCGTCCAGGCCGATCACGTCGGCCTCGATGTCCAGTGGCCGCAAGGACATCGGCAGCACCCGGCCACGAACGCCGAGCAGCCGGGCGGCGGTGTCCAGCGCGGCCACCGGGTCGTCGAGCTCCTCCAGCAGCCCGGCGAGCACCAGGTTGCCGACCGCGTGCCCGGCCAGCGCGCCGGAACCACCGAACCGCCGGCCGAACACCGCGGGCCACGGCCCGGACTCCGGACCGGCCAGGGCGATCAGCGCCTTGCGCAGGTCACCGGGAGGCAGCAGGCCCAACTCCCGGCGCAACCGGCCGGAGGACCCGCCGTCATCGGCCACCGTAACCACGGCGGTGACATCCGAGGTCAGCGTGCGCAGGGCGGTCAGGGTGACGTGCAGGCCGTGTCCACCGCCCAGCGCGACCGCCCGCAGCGGCCGCTGACTCACTCGCGCCCCAGGTCCCGGTGCACCACCTTGACTGTCATCTTGTCCTCGCTGGCCAGTCGGGCGGCCAGTTCCTCGGAAATGCAGACGCTGCGGTGCTTTCCGCCGGTGCAGCCGACGGCGAGGGTGAGGAACCGCTTGCCCTCACGCTGGTAGCCGGCGCCGATCAGCCGGAGCAGGTCGTGGTAGCGCTCCAGGAACTCTTCCGCGCCCTCCTGGGAGAGCACGTAGTTGCGCACCTCGGCGTCCAGCCCGTTCTGCTCGCGCAGTTCCGGAATCCAGAACGGGTTGGGCAGGAACCGCACGTCGATGACGAGGTCGGCGTCCATCGGCAGGCCGTACTTGTAGCCGAAGGAGACGACGGTGACCCGGGTGCGGGTGCCGGTCTCCGAGCCGAACGCGTCCTCGATCTTCGCCCGCAGCTGGTGCACGGACAGCCCGGTGGTGTCCAGCACCAGGTCGGACTGCTCGCGCAGCGGGGTGAGCAGGTGCCGCTCGGCCTCGATGCCGTCGACCAGCCGGCCGTCACCCTGCATCGGGTGGGTCCGCCGGACGCTCTCGAACCGGCGGATCAGCACCTCGTCGGTGGCCTCCAGGAACAGCACCCGCAGCTTGTAGCCGCGCGCGTCCAGGTCCTTGATCACCGCGGCCAGGTCGTCGGTGAACGCGCGGCTGCGCACGTCCATCACCACGGCCACCCGGTTGATCGCCCCGCGTGCCTGGGCACCCAGCTCCACCATGGTGGCGACGAGTTCCGGTGGCAGGTTGTCCACCACGAACCAGCCGAGGTCCTCAAGGCACTTGGCCGCGGTGCTCCGGCCCGCGCCGGACAGCCCGGTGACGACGGCCACCTCGACCCCACCGGCCGCGCCCTCGGCTCTGCCGGCCGTGTCGCCGCTCGGATATCCGTCGGTCACTGTGCTCCCCCTTCGATCTGGCCGGCCTCGTGCCGCACGGGGCCGGTTGCCGCACTGTCGTTCGCCACACTGTCGTTCGCCGCCGCGGTGCCGTTGTTGAGCGCGGCGTGGACGGTCTCCGCGGTGTGCCGGCCCACTCCGGGCACCTCGCCGATCTCGTCCACTGTGGCCGAACGCAGTTTCTTCACCGAGCCGAAATGCTTGAGCAGCGCGGTCTTCCGGGCCTGCCCGAGCCCGGGCACGTCGTCAAGGGCCGAGGTGGTCATCCGCTTACCGCGCTTCTGCCGGTGATAGGTGATGGCGAACCGGTGTGCCTCGTCGCGGACCCGCTGCAACAGGTACAGCGCCTCGCTGCTGCGCGGCAGAATCGCCGGGTCGGCCTCACCGGGCACCCAGACCTCCTCCAGCCGCTTGGCCAGTCCGATCACCGCCACGTCGGTGATGCCCAACTCGGCCAGCACGTCCGAGGCGACGGCCACCTGCGGCGCGCCACCGTCCACAACGTACAGGTTGGGCGGATAGGCGAAGCGGCGCGGCCGGCCGGTCTGCGGATCGATTCCCGGCAGTTCGGTGGGGACGTCCTTGGTCCGGTCTTCCCCGGACTGCTCGGGTTGGTTCGTGGTCGGCTCCGGACCCGCCTCTTCGGTCTCGGACAGATACCGGGAGAACCGCCGCCGGGTGACCTCGGCGATCGAGCCGACGTCACCGCCCTCGGCACCCTCGCGGATGGCGAACCGGCGGTACTCGGACTTGCGCGCCAGGCCGTCCTCGAAGACGACCAGCGAGGCCACCACGTCGGTGCCCTGCACGTGGCTCACGTCGACACACTCGATCCGCAGCGGAGCCGAGTCCAGGCCGAGCGCGTCCTGGAGTTCCTGCAGCGCGGCCGAGCGCGCGGTGAGGTCGCCGGCCCGGCGCAGCTTGTGCTGGGCGAACGCCTCGCTGGCGTTGCGCGCCACCGTCTCCATCAGGGCGCGCTTGTCGCCGCGCTGCGGCACCCGCAGGCTGACGTGCGACCCGCGCAGGTCGGACAGCCACTCGGACACCGACTCGGCGTCCTCGGGCAGTTCGGGCACGAGCACCTCGCGCGGCACCGGGCTGCCACCGGCGTCGGCCTGCTCGGCCAGGGCGGCCTGCTCGCCGTAGAACTGGCTGAGGAACCGGCCGACCAGTTCGCTGATGCCGACCTCGCCGGTGCCGGCCCCGGGGTCGGTCAGCGCGCCCTCGGCCTTGTCCACCACCCAGCCGCGCTGGCCGACCACCCGGCCGCCGCGGACGTGGAAGACCTGCACGGCGGCGGCGAGTTCGTCCTGGGCGAACGCGACCACGTCGGCGTCGGTGCCGTCACCGAGCACGACGGCCTGCTTCTCCAGCGCCCGGCGCAGTGCGCCGATGTCGTCGCGCAGCCGGGCGGCGCGCTCGAACTCCAGTTCCGCGGAGGCCTGGCGCATCTCCCGGTCCAGCCTGCGCACCATGTTCTCGGTGCGGCCGGCGAGGAAGTCGCAGAAGTCCTCGACGATCTTGCGGTGCTCGTCCTGGCTGACCCGGCCGACACAGGGCGCGGAGCACTTGCCGATGTAGCCGAGCAGACACGGGCGGCCCATCTGGCCGTGCCGGCGGAACACGCCGGTGGAGCAGGTGCGCGCCGGGAAGACCCGGAGCAGCAGGTCGAGCGTTTCCCGGATGGCCCAGGCGTGTGCGTAGGGGCCGAAGTAGCGCACGCCCTTGCGGCGCGGCCCTCGGTAGACGTAGAGCCGGGGCACGTCCTCGTTGAGGGTGACGGCGAGCACCGGGTAGGACTTGTCGTCCCGGTAGCGGACGTTGAACCGGGGGTCGAACTCCTTGATCCAGTTGTATTCCAACTGGAGCGCCTCGACCTCGGTGGACACGACGGTCCACTCGACCCGGGCCGCCGTGGTGACCATCTGCCGGGTACGCGGGTGCAGCCCGGCGAGGTCGGCGAAGTACGAGTTCAGCCGGCTGCGCAGGCTCTTCGCCTTGCCGACATAGATCACCCGGCCGGACTCGTCGCGAAACTTGTACACGCCAGGGGCTTCCGGGATAGTGCCTGGCGCTGGGCGATAGGTCGACGGGTCGGCCACGTCACCCAGCGTACGGCCCACCGCCGACAAGCCGGCCGCAGGGAGCCATCTGGCGGCGACCGTCGGGGGATTCTGCGATGCTGGGCCGATGTCGATCGAGAACTGGCTGACATCACTGCGGGACGAGGGAGCGCTGCTGGCCGAGGTGGCCGGGTCGACGGCGCCGACCGCGCGGGTGCCCACCTGCCCCGACTGGGCGCTGCGGGATCTGTTGTTGCACGTCGGCGGCGTGCACCGGTGGGCGACCACGATCGTGCGGGAGGCCAGGGCCGAGCCGATCGCGCTGGTCAACTCGCACGACATCGTGGCCGAGCTGCCCACCGACGACGAGTTGGTCGACTGGTTCCGCGCCGGCCACGCCGCCCTGGTGGACGCGCTGGCCGCCGCCCCGGCGGACCTGGCCTGCTGGACGTTCATGCGCACCGGTTCGGACAGCGCCGCGTTCTGGGCCCGACGGCAGGCGCACGAGACCACCATCCACCGGATGGACGCCGAGGCCGCAGTGGGCCGCTACACCCCGGTCGCCCCGGACCTCGCCGCCGACGGCATCGACGAACTGCTGACCGGTTTCGTGCCGCGCAACCGGAAACTGCGCGGCGAGACCGAACGCACCCTGCTGGTCAGCGCGACCGACCTCGGCCGGCACTGGTTCGTCCGGCTCGGCCCGGACCGGCCGCGGATCAGCGCGAGCGACCAGCCGACGGCGGCGGACACCACGATCAGCGGGCCGGCGGCGGTGCTCTACCCCGTGCTGTGGAACCGCAGGCCGTGGGACGGGCTGACGGTGACCGGTGATGCCGAGCTGGCGGCCCGCTGGTCCGACGCGGTCAGGGTCACCTGGTCGTAGCTCAGGCGAGCAGCACGTTGCCCTTGCTCACCGTCACCCCGACGGAGGTCAGGCCGGTGGGCGCCGGGCCCTGTTCGACGGCGCCGTTCTCCGGGTTGAACCGGCTGCCGTGCGCCGGGCAGGTGATGATGCCGTTCTGCGGTGGGCTGACGATCGCGCCCGCGTGCGGGCAGGTCGGGTTGTAGGCCTTGAGCTGGCCGGCCTTCGGGGCGACCACGAGCAGCAGGCCGTTGGTGCCGGCGTTGACGAGGGCGCCGCCGCCGACCGGGATCGCACTGACCTTCGCCAGCACCGCACCGGCCTTCGCGTCACCGGGGCCGCCCTTGCGTACCCCGGCGGTCGAGCACGCGGCGAGGGCGCCGGGCGCGATTCCGGCCACCAACAGTCCACAGAGGACCTGGCGACGAGAGGGACCGGTCCGGCCGGTCACGAACCCGTCCGCTGCTCGCCCGCGGCGGCAGTCACATCCCGATGCCAGGCACGAAGTTCCCGAATGGCGTGCACCGCCCGCTCACCGTCCAACGCTTGAATGGCCACCACCGGAATGTACTCGTCGGCCGGCAGTTCCAATCGGGCCCACGGCGCACCGTCGGGAAAACTGACGCCACGAATCAACTTCCAGGACACTTTCTGACCAAAAAGGACATTGCGCACCTCGACACCCTCGGCGTCGGCACGCACCTTCGGCCGAATGAAAACCAGCGTGCAGGCGCCCAGTGCGACGCCGACGAAGACGAGCGAAATGCGGTCGGAAAGACCGAATTCCACTCCGGTGGAACCGCTTTTCAGCAGAAAGGCGACCACGACGAACACGACAACCAGCGCGATCGCCACCGGAATGACGAATCGCCGCACCTTGTGCGGCCGCACCACGAGCGGCGACCGGCTGGTTGTTGCTGACGACTCGCTCACGAAAACCCTCGTTCTGTCCACGGCTGCCGCAGTCCGCGCAGCGTCAGCGCTGCGTCCAGGGCGGCAACACACGCCTCGAAGCCCTTGTCCTCGGTGGAGTCGGGCAGTCCGGCGCGGGCCAGCGCCTGCTCCTCAGTGTCGCAGGTGAGCACGGCGTTGCCGACCGGGGTGCTCTCGTCGAGGGCGACCCTGGTCAGTCCGGCGGTCAGCGCGTCACAGACGTACTCGAAGTGCGGCGTGCCACCGCGGATGACGACCCCGATCGCGACCACCGCGTCGTGGTGCTTGGCCAGCGCCTGGGCGATCACCGGCAGCTCGAACGAGCCGGCCACCCGGACGACGGTCGGCTCCTCGATGCCGCCCTGCTTGGCCGCGACCAGCGCCCGGTCCAGCAGCGCCTCCGCGATCTTCTTGTGCCAGCGGGTGGCGACAATGCCCAACCGCAGTCCTGGACATTCCGGCACCGAATCGTCCGGCCGACCTTCGCCACTCATGCCTACGCTCCGTCTATCCCCGCGATCCCGTCGCTGCCGGCCTGCAGCGCCCGCTCGAACTCCTCAAGATTATCCAGGTCGTGGCCCATCCGGTCGCGCTTGGTCCGCAGGTAGCGCAGGTTCTCCGGATTGGGCGAGGCCGGCAGCGCCACGCGCTCCAGCACCCGCAGGCCATAACCTTCCAGACCGACCCGCTTGGCCGGGTTGTTGGTCAGCAGTCGCATCGACTTGATGCCCAGGTCGACCAGGATCTGCGCGCCGGTGCCGTAGTCGCGCGCGTCGGCCGGCACGCCCAGCGCCAGGTTGGCGTCCACCGTGTCGTGGCCGTTGTCCTGTAGCTGGTAGGCCTGCAACTTGTGCAGCAGGCCGATGCCGCGGCCCTCGTGCCCACGCACGTAGAGCACGACGCCCCGGCCCTCGGCGGCCACCGCGGCCAGCGCCGCGTCCAGCTGCGGGCCGCAGTCACAGCGCAGCGAGGCGAACACGTCGCCGGTCAGGCACTCGGAGTGCACCCGGACCAGCAGGTCCTCGCCGTCGCCGATGTCGCCGTAGACCATCGCGATGTGCTCGATGCCGTCGATCAGGCTGTCGTAGCCGACCGCCCGGAAGGTGCCGTGCGCGGTGGGGATGCGTGCCTCGGCCACCCGCTGCACCTGGCTCTCGGTGCGCCTGCGGTACGCGATCAGGTCGGCGATGCTGATCATGGCCAGGTCGTGCTCGGCGGCGAAGACCTCCAGCTCGTCCCGGCGGGCCATGTCGCCCTCGTCCTTCTGGCTGACGATCTCGCAGAGCACGCCGGCCGGACGCAGCCCGGCCAGCCGGGCCAGGTCCACCGCGGCCTCGGTGTGACCGGGGCGACGCAGCACGCCGCCCTCCTTGGCGCGCAACGGAACGACGTGCCCGGGGCGGGTGAAGTCGGTCGCGATGGACTTCGCGTCGGCCAGCAGGTTCATCGTGTGCGCGCGGTCGGCGGCGGAGATACCGGTCTTCACACCCTCCTTCGCGTCCACCGTGACGGTGTACGCGGTGCCCCGCCGGTCCTGGTTGGTGTGGTACATCGGCGGCAGGTCGAGGCGGTCACAGTCGGCCTCGGTCAGCGGCACGCACAGGTAGCCCGACGTGTAGCGGACGGTGAACGCGACGAGTTCGGGCGTGGCCATCTCCGCCGCGAAGATCAGGTCGCCCTCGTTCTCCCGGTCCTCGTCGTCCACGACGATCACGGCCTTACCGGCCGCGATGTCCGCGATTGCCCGTTCCACAGCGCTGAAGTCAGTCACCGGTCTTCGCCTCCCCGCTCATTCTCCCCCGCCTGCCGACGCAGGTGTGGCTCGGCCAACCGCTCAACATATTTCGCGAGCACATCGACCTCGAGGTTGACGATGTCCCCGGCCGTCCTATTCCCGAGCGTTGTCATTTCCAACGTGGTGGGAATCAGCGCGACCGAGAACTGGTCGTCGGTGACCGACACCACGGTCAGCGAGATGCCGTCGACCGCGATGGAGCCCTTCTCCACCACGTACCTGGCCAGCCGGGGCGGGATGGCGAACCGGGTGAGCCCGCCGGGCTCGCGGGACAGCAGCGCGCCGGTGCCGTCGACGTGGCCCTGCATGATGTGGCCGCCCAGCCGCTGCCCGGCGGCCATCGCGCGCTCCAGGTTGACCCGGTCGCCCGCGTGCGCCTTGTCCAGGCTGGACCGTTGCAGTGTCTCGTTCACCACGTCGACGGTGAACGTGCCGCCGGACACCCCCACCACCGTCAGGCAGACCCCGTTCACGGCGATCGAGTCGCCGTGCGCGGCATCCGAGGAGACCAGCGGCCCGGACACGGTCAGCCGGGCGGCGTCGGGCAACTGCTCGACATCGACGATCTCGCCGAGTTCCTCCACGATCCCGGTGAACACCTGTGTTTCCTTCTTTCGGTCCGCTAGTGATCCGGCCGGCACTCGTCCGGCTGGGTGGGGACGGCCGAAATCCGGACATCCGCACCACTCATGGTGGCCTCGTCGATGGTGAACCGGTGTGCGTCGGTGATGGTTGCCACACCGGCATCGGCCAGTGCGGCTGGCCCCGATCCCAGCAGCATCGGGGCGACGTAGGCCAGTACCCGATCAACGAGTCCAGCATGTAGGAAGGCACCGGCCAGTCGCGGCCCGCCCTCCAGCAACACGTCCACGATGCCGCGCTCGGTCAACGCGGTGAGCACCTCGGCCGGTTCCCGGGTGCGCAGGTGCACGGTCTCGGCGTTGTCGTCGGCGACCCGCGCGCCGGGCGGCAGGTCGCCGGTGCCGACGACCACCCGCAGCGGCTGCCGGGGCAGTGACCTGCCGTCGGCGGTGCGCGCGGTCAGCTGCGGGTCGTCGGCCAGCACGGTGCCCAGGCCGACCATGATCGCGTCGATCCGGGTACGCAGCCCGTGCACCTCGGCGCGGGACTCCGCGGAGCTGATCCACCGGCTGGTGCCGTCGGCCGCGGCCACCCGCCCGTCCAGGCTCGCGGCGTACTTCCAGGTGACGTGCGGCCGGCCGGTCCGAGTGTGGTGCAGCCAGGCGCGCAGCGGGCCGCGGGCCACCTCGTCGGTGAGCGGTCCCGGCTCGGTGCGCACGCCGGCCGCGTCGAGCAGCTTGGCGCCGCCGGCCGCGACCGGGTTCGGGTCGGCCACCGCGTAGCGCACCTCGACGATGCCCGCGGTGAGCAGCGCCGAGGTGCACGGCGGGGTGCGGCCGTGGTGCGTGCAGGGCTCCAGGGTGACCAGCGCGGTGCCGCCCCGGGCCCGCGCGCCGGCCTGGGCCAGCGCCATCACCTCGGCGTGCGGGCCGCCCGGTGGCTGGGTCACCCCGGTGCCCACGACGGCACCGGCGGCGTCCAGGATCACGCAGCCGACCGGCGGATTCGGGCTGGTGGTGCCGCACACCTCGACGCTCGCCGCGAGCGCGGCCGACATCGCGGTGCGGAGTTCGGCCTCGGAGCGCACCGGTCAGGCCCGGTGGTGTGCGGAACCGGCGGCGACGGCCCGGTCGCGCAGGTGGGCGACGGCCCGCGCGGGATCGGCCTGGCCGTACACCGCGGAACCGGCGACGAAGCAGTCCACGCCGGCCTCGGCCGCGGCCTCGATGGTGTCGGCGTTGATCCCGCCGTCGATCTCGACCAGCAACGTGAGGTGCCCGGTGTCGACCAGTCGGCGCGCGGTGCGCACCTTGTCGAGCACGTCCGGGATGAACGACTGGCCGCCGAAGCCGGGCTCGACCGACATCACCAGCAGCGTGTCGTAGTGCGCAAGCACGTCGACGTAGGGCTCCAGCGGCGTGCCCGGCTTGATCGACAGCCCGGCCTTCGCGCCGGCGGCACGCAGGTTCTTGGCCAGCTTCACCGGCTCGGCGGCGGCCTCGACGTGCACGGTGACGTTGTACGCGCCGGCCTCGGCGTAGCCGATCGCCCAGCGGTCCGGGTCGTCGATCATCAGGTGGCAGTCGACCGGGATGTCGGTGACCTTCAGCAGCGCCTCGACCACCGGCAGACCCAGGGTCAGGTTGGGCACGAAGTGCGCGTCCATCACGTCCACGTGCAGCCAGTCGGCGCCGCGCACGGCGGCGATCTCGTCGGCGAGGTGGGCGAAGTCGGCCGACAGGATGCTCGGCGCGATCAGGGGCGGCGGCGGCACGGCCCGCTGGTCGGCCGTGGACTGCTGGTTGGACACACGGTGAGTGTAGGAAGGTCAGCCTTGGTCGTGCCGATCAGGCCAGACCGACCAGATTGTCCGCACCGGCATCGGCCACCTCACAGGCGGCACGGACGAACGCGGCGATCGCCTTGGACTGGCTGCCCTCCGGCCAGGCGATCGCGACCGTGCTCGACGTCAGGTCGTGCACCAGCCGGTAGACCAGGTCTTCGCGGGGCTGCCGGAACTCGCTGGACGCGGGCAGGAACGCGACTCCCTGGCCCGCGGCGACGACATCGAGCACCTGGTCGAGGTCGCCGACGGTCACCGTCGGGCCGTGGTGCGGGTCGGGCCCGTCCCGGCCGGCCCAGTAGGCGGCGAGCGCCGGGTCGGCCACCGGGCAGACCACCACCGACTCGCCGGCCAGGTCGGCCTGGGTGAGGTCGGCGTTGCCGGCGAGCGGGTGCTCGGCCGGCAGCACGACCATCCGTGGCTCGGTGGTCAACTGCTCGACCTCGATGCCGCGGGTGTCGAAGGGCAACCGGAGCAGCGCGACATCGGCCCGCCCATCCAGCAGCATCTCCCGCTGCTGGGTCCAGCCGGCCGTCAGCACGTCCACCTCGGGCAGTCCGCCGGTGCGGCGGTAGCGGCCGATGATCTCGTCCAGCGGGGCGGAGTCGACGCCGGATCGGACGGCCACCGACAAGATCGGTACGACGGCGGCCAGCCGGCGCACCCGGTTGGTCAGCGCCAGCATCGACTCCAGCGCGGGGCGCCCCTGGTCGCGCAGCAGCCGGCCGGCGTCGGTGAGTTCGACCTTCCGGGTGGACCGCTTGAACAACCGGACACCGAGCTTGGCCTCGATGCCGCGGATGGTCCGGGACAGCGGCGGCTGGGCCAGCCCGAGTCGCTCGGCGGCCCGGGTGAAGCTCAGCTCGTCGGCCACCGCGAGGAAGCAGCGCAGCTCCCGGACTTCCAGACCATCCATATCACCAGCGTATAAGTTCCGGCGCCGCTGCCGACCGGCGCCGGATCAGACCTCCGGGCGGCGGAGCAGGGCGCAGAACATCGCGTCGGTGCCGTGCCGGTGCGGCCACAGCTGCACGTACGGCCCGTCGCCGAGCTGTGGCACGCCGGGGAACAGCGGCCGGGTGTCGAGCACCTCGGCCTTGCTGCGGCGCACCACGTCGGTGACCACGCCGACGGTCTCGGACAGGTGCGGCGAGCACACCACGTAACCGACCACCCCGCCCGGCCGGACCAGCCGCAGCGCCGAGAGCAGCAATTCGCGTTGCAGCTTGGCCAGTTGCGCCACGTCCGAGGGCTGCCGCCGCCAGCGTGCCTCCGGCCGCCTGCGCAGCGCGCCCAGCCCGGTGCACGGCGCGTCCACCAGCACCCGGTCGTAGGAACCTTCGGGCAGGCCCGGGTCGCGGCCGTCGGCGACGAGCACGTTCACCGGGAGGTCGCCGACGACGTTGCGGACCAGGTCGGCCCGGTGCTCCGCGCGCTCGACCGCGTCCAGCGTGCCGCCCTGCTGCCCGACCAGCGCGCCGAGCAGGATGGCCTTGCCGCCAGGGCCGGCGCACAGGTCGAGCCAGCGGGTGTCCGAGCCGGTCAGGGCCGTGTTGGCGACCGCGAGCGCGCAGAGTTGGCTGCCCTCGTCCTGCACCGCGGCCAACCGCTCGCGGACCGGGTCGAGATCGGCCGGGTCCCCCGCGCCGGGCTCCAGTCGCACTCCGTAGGGCGAGTAGGGCGCGAGTTCGCCACCGGTCATCGCGGCCAGTTCCTCGGCGGTCACCTCACCGGGCCGGGCAGCCAGGTGCACGGCCGGGCGGGCGTCGTCGGCGGCCAGTGCGACGGCCAACTCGTCCCCCGCGCTGCCCAGTGCCGCGGCGAACGCCTGGGCGATCCACTTCGGGTGCGCGTTGGCCAGCGCGAGGTGGCCGACCGGGTCGGTCTCCCGGTCCGGTGCGAGTGCGGCGACCCAGGTTTCTTCGTCCTTTTCGGACACCTTGCGGAGGATCGCGTTCACAAAACCGGCCACGTGCGAACCGGTCTGGCCGCGGACCAGGTCGACGGTCGCGTCGACCGCGGCGTGCGCCGGAATCCTGGTGCGCAGCAGCTGGTAGGCACCCAGCCGCAGCGCGTCCAGCACCGGACCGTCCACCGTGGACAGTGGACGGTCCGCGCAGGCGGTGATGATCTGGTCGAGCAGACCCTGGGCGCGCGAGGTGCCGTAGGCCAGTTCGGTGGCCAGGGCGGCGTCCCGGCCGATGATCTTCCGCTGCCGGAGCAGGCCCGGCAGGACGAGGTTGGCGTAGGCGTCCCGCTCCCGAACCGCGCGCAGGGTGTCCAGCGCGGCCAGCCGCGCCGGGTCATCCACCGGGGGGCGGCGCGGGCCGACCCGCCGGGCGGGGGGATGCGGATGTCGCGGTCGGGACGGTCGCCGTCCTGGCGCGGTCATGTCAGTCGTTCTCCAGCATCGATTCTGGTGCCGCGCGCCCAGTCGGTCGCGGCCATCCGCTTCTTGCCCTGTGCCTGCACCTCGCCGAGTCGAACCGGCGAGGTGGCGGTGCCGACCAGCACCTGCTTGCGCTCCACTCGCAACTCGCCGGGGGCCAGCGGCCCGTCCCCGGCGTCGACCGGCAGTACCGGCCCCAGCTTGAACCGCTCACCGCGGAACTCGGCCCACGCCCCCGGCTCGGGGGTCACCGAGCGCACCAGCCGGTCCACGGCCGTCGCGGGGTGGGCGAAATTGACCCGGGCATCCTCGACGGACACCTTGGCCGCGTAGCTCATCCCCTCGGCCGGCTGCGGCACGGCCCGCAGCGCACCGTCCTCAATACCGTCCAATGTAGACAGCAACAGTCCGGCGCCGGACACGGCCAACCGGGCGAGCAGTTCGCCCGCGGTGTCCCGCGGACGCACCGTCTCGGTGGTCACCCCGAACACGTCACCGGCGTCGAGCGCCTTGACGATCTGGAACGTGCTCGCACCGGTGATCTCGTCGCCGTTGCGGACAGCGGCCTGCACCGGCGCGGCCCCCCGCCACGCGGGCAGCAGCGAGAAGTGCAGATTCACCCAGCCGTGTTTGGGGATCTCCAGCGCGGAGGTGGGCAGCAGCGCGCCGTAGGCGACCACCGGACAGCAGTCCGGGTCGAGGCCGCGCAGCGTCTCCAGGAACTCCGGGTCGCCGGCCTTGTGCGGGCGCAGCACCTCGATGCCGTGCTCGCCGGCCAGTTCGGCCACCGGGGAGCCGACCACCTTGCGGCCTCGCCCGGCCGGCGCGTCGGGCCGGGTGACCACCGCGACCACCTCGTGCCGGGGCGAGTCGATCAGCGCGCGCAGCGCGGGCACGGCGACGTCCGGGGTGCCGGCGAAGACCAACCGCATCTCAGTTCACTCCACGAAAAAGCGGGTGTGGGTCCTGCTTGATCACCGGGACCACGCCCTCGAACCACTCGGCCTGCCGGATCTCCTTGAGCGCCTGCTTGCGGATCTCCGGGGTCAGCCGGTCGACGAACAGCACCCCGTCGAGGTGGTCGGTCTCGTGCTGGATGCACCGGGCCAGCAGTTCCGTGCCCTCGATGGTGATCGGCTCGCCGTGTTCGTTGAAGCCGGTGGCCACGACGTGGTCGTACCGCTGGCAGTCCCAGGACAGCCCGGGGATGGACAGGCAGCCCTCCGGTCCCACCATCAGGCCGTCGCCCACGACGGTCCAGGTCGGGTTCACCAGGTGTCCCTCGGCGCCGTCGCAATGGTAGGTGAACACCCGGAGGCCGACCCCGATCTGCGGGGCGGCCAGACCGGCGCCGGCCCGCTCCTGCATGGTCTCGGCCAAGTCCCGGACCAGGACCCGCAGCTCCTTGTCGAAGTCGACGACCTCGATGGCCGGGGTACGCAGTACCGGATCACCGAAGAGCCGGACAGGCTGAACGGTCATGTGTCCCCTCGGTAGTCGGTACGGGATGGCGTGGGTGGCTCCGTCCAGTTTAGGTGGACTCCGGTCAGTACTCGGCGTCGGTGCCCAGTACGACAACCTCGGCCAGGGCGAGGGCGAAGTTCCCGACGAACCGGACCGCGGTGGCCAGGCCATGCGGGCGCGCCGAGCCGGTCCGGCCGCGGTCGTCGGCGGCGAGCGGGCCACCGTTGTTGGCAGCGAGCGAGCCGCCGTCCGTGGGCCGGGTATTGATGAAGCGGGTCGTCATCGACGGGCTGGCGATGGTCGCGGTGGTCATCAGGGGTGTCCTTTCCGGGACGGGCTGCCGGTGCTGACTCCACGATCGCCGCGCGGGTCGTGCGCGCACATCGGTCGCCGGTCTGGTGTGCGCTCCTACCTGGGGCGGACGACCGGGCTCGGGTGGCTCAGGGACGTCCCTGAGCCGGTCATCAAGAATTCGAGCGTGATCGGAATCACACTCGCCTGAATGAGGCAGCCGCATTCGCCACAAAGAAGGGACTCGAAACCAATTCCGTGGTTGTCGGCCGATCCGGCATACGCTTATTCGAAATGTCGAACTGGGGAATTTCGCGGGTCTTCAATCATGCCGATGCGGGCGGTGCCGACGGCCTGGCCCACCGGGGAGTCGGCCGGCACCGGCTAGACGAGGTCGAGCGGATCGAGCCGGACCCGGACCGGGTCGGGCTCCTTCCGGGCGCTGCGCACATGCAGCGACTCGGACAGCACGGTGGCCAGGGCCCGGCCCTGCTCCCGGCTGATCCGGATCAGCGCCCGCTCCCGTTCCTCGCCGTTGGCGGCGGGCGGGCCGGGCAGCGGCACCGGGCCGAGGATGTCCGCGCCGTCGGGCAGCCGCAGGGAGTCCAGGAACTCGCCGAGTACGCCGGGCGTGCCGTCGACCGTGGCCATCCTGGTGGCCGGCGGAAAGCCCAGTTCGGTGCGGGCGGCCAACTCCTGGGCCGCGTGCCAGGCCGGGTCCCAGCGAACCAGCGCCTGCACCGGCGCGAGCGCGGACTCGGCGATCACCACCACCCGGCCGCCGGACCCGGCCGGCCGGACCAGCGCGGCGGCGGTCATCCACCGGCGCAGCGCCTCCTCGCCGGCCCGCAGGTCGGCGCGGGACAGCATGGCCCAGCCGTCCAGCAACAGCGCGGCGCCGTAACCGCCGGGCACGAACGGCTCCGCTCCCGGGGTGCACACGACGATGGCCGGCGTCGCGGGCACCTCGGCGAGCACCTCGGCGCCGCCGGAGGTGCGCACGGCCGCACCGGCGAACGCCCGGCCCAACTCCTCCGCGGTGCGCCGGGCGCCGACCACGACCGCGCGCAGCCGGCGGGAACCGCACTCCGGACACCGGAACGCGGCCTCGGCCACCCCGCACCAGCGGCACACGGCCGGCGCGGCAGCGCCCTCGGCGCCGCCGGGCAGCGACAGCGGACCGGCGCACCGGCGGCAGCGGGCCGGCGTGCGGCACTGTCCACACGCCAGCGCCGGCACGTAGCCGCGCCGGGGCACCTGGACGAGCACCGGGGTGTCGGCGGCCAGCGCGGCGCGGGCGGCCTCGAACGCCACCGAGGGCAGCCGGGCGGCGCGAGCCGCCGGGTCGCGAGCGAGTTGGACGTCGTCCTCACCGATCGAGGTGACCCGCGGCGCGACCGAGCGCAACGTGTCCCGCGCGGCGACGATCTCGTGCGCCCATCCGGTGTCCACCAGCAGTTGCGCCTCGGCGGTGCGGGCGAAACCGGCGACCAGTAGGGCGGCGCCGGCCAGGTGCGCGCGCTGGGCGAGCACGTCGCGCACGTTCGGGCCGGGCGTGCGCGGTTCGACGTGCAGGTCGTCGCCGTCGTCCCAGACGACGAACAGGCCGGCGTCGGCCACCGGCGCGAACGCGGCCGCCCGGGTCCCCACGACCACCCGGGCCGCACCGCGCCGGGCGGTCAGCCAGCGCCGGTAGCGCTCGGCCGGGCCGAGGTCGGCCGACAGCGCGACCACACCCTCGGCGCCGAGCAGTTCGACACATGCGGCGTGCACCCGGGCCAGGTCCCGGTGGTCGGGCACGAGCAGGACAACACCACGGCCGGCACTGGCCACCGTCGCGGCGACCTCGGCCAGCCGGGCCGGCCAGTCCTCCAGCGGCAGCGCCTGCCACACCGCGTGCGCCGGCCGGCCGGTGCGCAGCGCCTCCAGATAGGCCGGGCCACGCGGATAACGCTGCCAGCCCTGGGCAGGCGGAGCGGCCGGCAGGGGCGGTGGGCCGGCCAACTCCTGCTTCTCCACCCGCGCGTGCCGGGGCGGGATGGCCAGCCGGAGCACGTCGGCGAGGGTGCCGGCGTACCGGTCGGCGATGACCCGGGCGAGCGTGGCGATCTGGGGTGACAGCACCGGTTCGGGCGAGACGACCCGTTCCAGGAAGGCGAGTTTGCCCTTGTGGGTGGTCTCCTCGACCCGGTCGAGGAGGAAGCCGTCGATCAGCTGGCCGGCGAACCGAACCCGCACCCGCACGCCCGGCACGGCGTCGGCATCGAACTGTTCGGGCACCCGGTAGTCGAACGGACGGTCCAGATGCGGCAGTGGCATGTCCACGCACACCCGGGCCACGGACCGGGTCACGGCGGGCTGCCGCTCCCCCTTGCGGTCCGCACCGCGCGTCGGCTTTCCACTGGTCACCTCGGCTGTCTACCAGAACCGCCGGACGATCATGCCGGGGTGGTCGCCATCCGATCGGGGGTGCTGGTGGCGCGACGGCGGGTGACCGGCAGCAGGGCGCTCGCGGCGAGGAGCCAGACCAGCGCGCCGAACCGGCCGATCGGCAGGGTCACGTCAAGGGCCGGGGTGAGCAGGGTGAAGGTGGACAGCATGCCGACACCGGCAAGCACGAGGCCGGCCACGGCGAGCCAGCGCGGCAGGAAGCGCAGCAGCAGCGAGGGCACGGCGATGCCGGCAAGCAGCAGGGCCAGTGGCGGGACAACGCCGGCCGAGCCGGTGGCGAAGGCGAGTTCGCCGAGGGCCCGGGTGATGTCCGGGCTGGTCGAGCCGCCGAGTTGGGCCTCGGTCCAGCCGAGCAGGCCGCAGACGGAGATCGCGACCGCGGCGAGCAGCCCACCGGCGAAGCCGATCGCCGTGCCCGGCGCCGTGACGCCGAGACCGCGCAGCCTGCGGTAGGCGGTG
Organism: Pseudonocardiaceae bacterium; assembly: GCA_036268615.1. Lineage (GTDB taxonomy): Bacteria > Actinomycetota > Actinomycetes > Mycobacteriales > Pseudonocardiaceae > DATATV01. The sequence continues at coordinate 125,538 of DATATV010000068.1, read as the reverse complement.
GCGGCCAGGATCGCCAGCGGGATGGCGGAGGCGACCTGCAGAAATGCCGCTACGCGCAGCTCGGTGCCGTGGTCGCGGGCGTAGGCGAACCAGACGGCGGCCGCGTCGGTCGGGTGCGGTGTCGCGGTGGACAGGGCGACGGCGGCCAGTTGCAGCAGGACGAACACGGCGGCGAGCAGCGGCAGCGGCGGGCCGCCCTGGGCCTGGTGCGGGCGGGTGGTCATGGCGGGTCTCCTTGATCCTGATCGATCGTTACACTGCTGAACGATTCACTCTTGTATATGGTTTGTCAATGATATGGTTCCGGTGTGACTACGACCGGGAACGCGTTCCTGCTGGCCCAGCTGGGTGCGCACGCGGCAGCGCGGTTCGCCGAGCGGATCACCGAGTTGGACCTGACCCCGCCCCAGACGGGTTTGCTGCGCGCGATCGCCACCGATCCGGGCCGCAGCCAGCAGGCGCTCGCCGGGCAGCTGTCGATCCCGCCGAGCCGGCTGGTCGTCCTGGTGGACGAACTGGAGCGGCGCGGGCTGATCGAACGGCGGCGCAATCCGGACGACCGGCGGCTGCACGCGGTGCACCTGACCGCGGCCGGCGGCGAGCTGCTGGGGCGGATTCGCGAGGTGGCCACCGCACACGAGGACACGATCCTCTGGGCGTTGGACGAGTCGGAGCGGGAGCAGCTGTTCGCGCTGCTCAGCCGAGTGGCTCAGGAGCAGGGCTTGGCGCCTGGCGTGCACCCCGGGTATCGCTCGTTGGGCAAGCCGAAAGATCCGGCTGATCGGTAGAATCCGGATATCCGGGGGAAAATCAGCGAGAAGCTCGACCTGCCCGAGCCCTACCAGGGCTCGATTCAGCTGAGCCGGTCTCAGAAGCTGAAGCCGCCCGGCCGATCCGCACGATCGGCCAGCAGTCCGGCGAGCGTGGAGATGGCGATTTCCGGTGGCGTGCGGGAGCCGATGTTCAGCCCGATCGGCCGGTGCACGCGAGCGATCTCCTCGTCCGCGACGCCCAGTTCGCGCAACGCGGGGATGTGCGGGCCGGCGTGCCGCGCGTTGCCCATCAGGCCGATCCAGCGGACCGGGCGCCGCAACAGGTCCCGCAGGATCGGGCCCAGCTCCGAGCGGTGGTGGTCGGTGACCACCACGTCGACGGTGTCGTCCAGGTCCACCGGCACTGCCGTGAACACCGACGTGTCCCCGGCCGCGAACTCGGCCGCCCTGGCCGGGTCCGGGTCGATCAGGATCGGCCGGAAGTCCAGATCCTGGCCGTAGTGCAGCAGGAAACCGGCCACCGGCGACGCGAACACCGCGACCAGCGTGCGGGTCGCGGTGGCGAACGGGGCTCCGTGCGCCACCGCGCAGGTGACGTCCTCGACATCAGTCACGGTTCGAGTGTGCCACTGGTGGCGGACCGGCCGGGCGCCCCGGGCGGCGAGCATGTCGGTGCCGGTACCGACGTAGAGCAGCGGACCGGCGCCCAACTCGGCGATCAGCCGAGTGTGCAGCCGGTCCGCTGTCTCACGGGACAGTGCGGGCAGATTTCGGTAGATCGGGGTCACGCCCCGGAAGCGGCGCGCAGCGCCTCGGCCCGGTCGGTCTTCTCCCACGGGAGTTCGACATCGGTGCGACCGAAATGACCGTAGGCCGCGGTCTGACCGTAGATGGGCCGCAGCAGATCGAGATCGCGAATGATCGCCGCCGGGCGCAGGTCGAAGACCTCGTTGATGGCGGCCTGAATCTTCGTCGGGTCCGTGGTCTCGGTACCGAACGTCTCCACGAACAAGCCGACCGGCGCCGCCTTGCCGATCGCGTAGGCGACCTGCACCTCGACCCGGGACGCGAGGCCCGCGGCGACCACGTTCTTGGCCACCCAGCGCATTGCGTACGCGGCCGAGCGGTCCACCTTCGACGGGTCCTTGCCGGAGAACGCGCCACCACCGTGCCGGGCCATGCCGCCGTAGGTGTCCACGATGATCTTGCGGCCGGTCAGGCCCGCGTCACCCATCGGGCCGCCGATGACGAACCGGCCGGTCGGGTTGACCAGCAGCTTCACGTCAGTGGTGTCCAGCGTCAGGCCGGCCAGCTCCGGCGTCACCACGTGCTCGCGCACGTCGACCCCGAGCAGCCGATCCAGGTCGATGCCGTCGGCGTGCTGGGTGGAGACCACCACGGTGTCCAGCCGGACCGGTTGGTCGCCGGCGTACTCGATGGTCACCTGGGTCTTGCCGTCCGGCCGCAGGTAGGGCAGCGTGCCGTCCTTGCGCACCCCGGTGAGCCTGCGGGCCAGTCGGTGGGCCAGCGCGATCGGCAGCGGCATCAGCTCCGGCGTGTCCGAGCACGCGTAGCCGAACATCAGGCCCTGGTCGCCGGCACCCTGCCGGGCGATCTCGTCCTCGGCGAACTCCACCCGGGACTCGTAGGCGGTGTCGACGCCCTGGGCGATGTCCGGGGACTGCGAGCCGATCGCGACGTTGACGCCACAGGAATGCCCGTCGAAGCCCTTGGCCGAGGAGTCGTAACCGATCTCCAGGATCTTCTCCCGGACGATCGTCGGGATGTCCGCGTAGGCCTCGGTGGTCACCTCACCGGCGACGTGCACCTGGCCGGTGGTGATCATGGTCTCGACCGCGACCCGCGATCGGGGGTCCTTGCCCAGCAACCCGTCGAGGATGGAATCGCTGATCGCATCGCAAATCTTGTCGGGATGACCTTCCGTCACCGACTCGGACGTGAACAACCTGCGACTTGACCCGGACACGGCTCTCCCCACGTCGGCTGACTGAACATGGAACAGCGTACTTGCCGCAGGTCCAGCAGGGATCAACGTGTCAGCAAGTCCACTATGCCGTCCCACACCGTGGCCGCCAGGAGCGACTTGGCACCCAGGGGCAACGCCGTCTCGGCCCCGCCGGCCGACAGCAGCCAGCCCGAGTTGTCCTCGACCTCGAACGCCTGGCCCTCGCCCACCGGATTGACCACCAGCAGGTCGGCGCCCTTGCGCTTGAGCTTGGCGCGCGCGTGATCGAGCACGTCGCCGGTGTCGTCCCCGGTCTCCGCGGCGAAACCCACGATGACCTGACCGGGTCGACGCAGCCCGACCAGCTCGGCGAGGATGTCCGGATTACGGGTCAGCTCGACCGGGTCGGGGTCGTGCTCGGATTTCTTGATCTTGAACTCGGCCCGGTGCACCGGCCGGAAGTCGGCGACCGCGGCGGCCATCACGACCACGTCGGCCTCGGCGGCCTCGGCCCGCATCGTGTCGCGCAGTTCCAGCGCGGTGCCGGCGCGCACGATCCGTACCCCGGCCGGGTCGGGCAGCTGCTGGGTGTGTCCGGCGACCAGCGTCACCGTCGCGCCCCGCTGGGCGGCCACCCTGGCCAGCGCGTAACCCTGCTTGCCGGAGGAGCGGTTACCCAGGTAGCGGACCGGATCGAGCGGCTCGCGGGTGCCGCCGGCGGACACCACCACCCGCACGCCCACCAGGTCCCGGGGCAGCGCGTCCGGCCGGGCCAGCAGCAGCCGGGCCAGGTCGACGATCTCGGCCGGGTCGGCCAGCCGGCCCTTGCCGGTGTCCGCCCCGGTCAACCGGCCACTGGCCGGTTCGGCCACCACCGTGCCGCGCGAGCGCAGCAGCGCGACGTTGTCCCGGGTGGCCGGGTGTTCCCACATCTCGGTGTGCATCGCCGGGAAGAAGGCGACCGGACACCGGGCGGTGAGCAGAGCCGCGGTGAGCAGGTCGTCGGCCCGGCCCTGCGCGGCCCTGGCCATCAGGTCGGCCGTGGCCGGCACCACCAGCACCAGGTCGGCCTGCTGGCCGAGCCGGACGTGCGGCACCTCGGTCACGTCGGCGAACACGCCGGTGTGCACGGGCTGGCCGGACAAGGCCTCGAAGGTGGCCGCGCCGACGAAGTTCAGGGCTGCCTCGGTGGGCAGCACCCGGACCTCGTGGCCCGACTCGGTCAGGCCGCGCAGCACCTCGCACGCCTTGTAGGCGGCGATGCCGCCGCCGACACCGAGCAGAATGCGCGCCCGGGGCCGGCCGGCCGGCTGGTTCATTCGCCTTCGGTGTGTTCGAGCAGTCCGGCGTGGATCTCACGCATGGCGATGGACAGCGGCTTCTCCCGCGGTCCCGGCTCCACCAGCGGGCCGACGTACTCCAGCAGGCCCTCGCCGAGCTGCGCGTAGTAGTCGTTGATCTGCCGCGCGCGCTTCGCGGCGTAGATGACCAGCGCGTACTTCGAGCTGACCTGCGCCAGCAGGTCGTCGATGGGCGGGTTGGTGATGCCCTCAGGCGTGTCGATGTCGGCGCCCAACACGGTCGGACTGGTCACTCGCAACGCTCCTGGAATCAGGTGGTGAAAAGAACTGACGGTTCCCGATTTCGGGCGCCAGCCAGTCAGGCAGGCAACCCTGGACGGGACTCCGCCATCAAGTTTACCAACTCCTTGGCGGCCGACCGGACGTCGGCGTTCACCACGACCGCGTCGAACTCGCCGGCGGCCGCGAGTTCGCGCCGAGCGGCCTCCAGCCGGCGGTCCACCACGTGCGGTTCTTCGGTCCCCCGACCGGTCAGCCGGCCGACCAGCTCGTCCCAGGACGGCGGTACCAGCATGATCAGTCGCGCGTCCGGCATGGACGTCTTCACCTGCCGGGCGCCTTGCAACTCGATCTCCAGAATCGCCGAACGCCCTTCGGCCAACGCGCGTTCCACCGGTTCGCGTGGGGTGCCGTAACAGTTGCCGGCGTATTCGGCGTATTCGAGCAGTTCTCCGGCAGCCACCATCTTGTCGAAAGCGGGCCGGTCGATGAAGTGATAATGCGCCCCGTCCACTTCACCCGGTCGGGGTGCACGGGTGGTCACGGACACACTGAAATACAAGCCAGGGGCCATCCTGCGCAGCTCGGCCAGCACGCTGGACTTGCCTACACCGGACGGCCCGGAAACGACGTTGAGCCGGGGACGAGCGGGATTACCGCTCGTCCCCGGCTCAGTGTCACAGCTCACGCCCACAGAAGCCGTACGGAAAACCACCCGGACAACCTCCATTCACGTGAGCCTGCATCACTCGCCGCCGAACTCGGTGAGCAGCGCCTTACGCTGCCGGTCCCCGAGTCCGCGCAGACGGCGGCTCGGAGCAATCTCAAGACGCTCCATGATCTGCGCCGCGCGCACCTTGCCGACACCCGGCAGGGATTCGAGCAACGCGGACACCTTCATCTTGCCCAGAACCTCGTCGTTGTCGGCGGCCACCAGAACGTCCTTCAGGGTGGTGCCGCCGCGCTTGAGGCGCTCCTTGAGCTCAGCCCGAACGCGACGGGCAGCAGCCGCCTTCTCCAGCGCTGCGGCCCGCTGCTCCTCGGTCAGCTGGGGAAGGGCCACGATTTCCTCCGTGGGGTGGGGTGATTCCTCTGGATCGGTGTCGCGACCGTACCGACAGTGCGTGACCGGGGACAACGTGGGTCGAGAATTTCGACGCGTTATTTCCGGTCCCGCCGGGCCAGCCGGTTGGCTGCCCCGACCTGCGGGTTGGTCGCAACGAGAAGGAAGTCCTACCAAGGTCTTCCCGGGCCTTGATTACCACCACCGGTGAATCAATGCGAGCCCCTGTGTGATATTGGGTGATCTGTCGGACACTCTCCGCCACGGAGCGTGATCAAGCTACTATATATCAGCCCAGTTCACGGCTTGATCGACGGTTCGCGGAGTTCATCCCGTACGCGTCGGGTGACCGAACGTAGTGCCCCGACATCGGGCCCATGACGCAGGACGTCCCGGGACGAGGTGGGCAGCACCCCGGTCAGTTCTGGGCCGAACAAGGCCCGCAATTCGGTTATGCCGGCCCCCTGGGCGCCGAACCCGGGGGCCAGAATGGGGCCGTTGAGCTGGCGGAGTTCGAGCCCGGAGACGCCAACTGTGGCGCCGATCACAACGCCGACGCTGCCCAGCGAATGGGCGCCCGCGTTACGCCGAGCGGCCTCGTCGACGACCGACTGCGCGACGATCCGGCCGTCGGCGGCGACCGCGCGCTGCACCGCGGCGCCCTCCGGATTGGAGGTCAACGCGAGCACGAACACCCCTCGGCCGGTCCGCAGCGCGAGGTCGACGGCGGGTTCGAGCGAGCCGAAACCGAGGTAGGGCGACACGGTCACCGCGTCCGCCGCCAGCGGCGAGCCGTCACTGAGATACGCCTGCGCGTAGGCGGCCATGGTCGAGCCGATATCGCCGCGCTTGGCGTCCAGCAGCACCAGCGCGCCGCCCTGCTGGCAGCGCTCGATCAGCCGCTCCAGCACGGCGACGCCGGCCGAGCCGTACGCCTCGAAGAACGCCGACTGGGGCTTGACCACGGCGACCTCGTCGCCCAACGCCTCGGCGCAGGTCAGCGCGAACCGTTCGAGGCCGCGCGCGTCCACCGTCAGGCCCCAGTCGGTGAGCAGTCCCGGGTGCGGGTCGACACCGACGCACAGCGACCCGCGCGCGTCCACCGCCTCGGCCAGCCGGGCGCCGAAGGGCGCGCGGCTCACCGGTCGGCCTTCAGCGCCGCCTGCAGATCCTGCAGCGAGCGCACCCCGACATCGGCCCTGATCAGCGCCTCGATCCCGTGCACCGCCGCGGCCGCACCCTGGATGGTGGTCACGCACGGGATGTCCCTGGCCACCGCCGCGGTGCGGATCTCGTAACCGTCCACCCGGGGACCGCTGTTGCCGTACGGAGTGTTGATCACGATGTCGACCTCGCCGGCGAGGATCTTGTCCACGATGTTGTCCGGGCCCTCGAAGTGCTTGCGCACCACCGTGCAGGCGATCCCGTTGCGGCGCAGCACGCCGGCCGTGCCGGACGTGGCCAGCACCTCGAAGCCGAGGTCGGCGAGCTGCTTGATCGGGAAGATCATCGCCCGCTTGTCCCGGTTGGCCACCGACACGAACGCCCGGCCGGAGGTCGGCAGCGAGCCGTAGGAGGCGGTCTGCGACTTGGCGAACGCCTTGCCGAAGGAGGTGTCGATGCCCATCACCTCGCCGGTCGACTTCATCTCCGGGCCGAGCAGCGAGTCGACGCCGTGCCCGTCGGGCGTGCGGAACCGGTGGAAGGGCAGCACCGCTTCCTTGACCGCGACCGCCGCGCTCTCCGGCAGGTCGGCGCCGTCGCCGTGGGCCGGCAGCAGGCCCTCGGTGCGCAGCTCGGCGACACTCGCACCGAGCATGATCCGCGCGGCCGCCTTGGCCAGCGGTACCGCCGTCGCCTTGGACACGAACGGCACCGTGCGCGACGCCCGGGGGTTGGCCTCCAGCACGTAGAGCACGTCGTCCTTGAGCGCGTACTGCACGTTGAGCAGCCCGCGCACGCCGACGCCCCGGGCGATGGCCTCGGTGGAGCGGCGCACGCCGTCCAGGTCGGTGCGGCCGAGGGTGATCGGCGGCAGCGCGCAGGACGAGTCGCCGGAGTGGATGCCGGCCTCCTCGATGTGCTCCATCACGCCGCCGAGGAAGAGCTCCTCGCCGTCGAACAGCGCGTCCACGTCGATCTCGATCGCGTCGTCGAGGAACCGGTCGACGAGCACCGGGTGCTCCGGGGAGACCTGGGTGGCCCGGTCGATGTAGCCGGCCAGCGCCTCCTCGTCGTAGACGATCTCCATCCCCCGGCCGCCCAGCACGTAGGACGGGCGGACCAGCACCGGGTAGCCGATCTCGTCGGCGATCGCCTTGGCCTGCGCGAACGAGGTGGCCGTGCCGTAGGCCGGCGCCGGCAGCCCGGCCTTGGCCAGCACGTCGCCGAACGAGCCGCGGTCCTCGGCCAGGTGGATGGCGTCCGGCGGGGTGCCCACGATCGGCACGCCCGCGTCGGCCAGCCGCTGCGCCAGCCCCAGCGGGGTCTGGCCGCCCAGCTGCACGATCACGCCGACCACACCCGGACCGCCTGCGCCCGACGCCTGCTCGGCGGCGAACACCTCCAGCACGTCCTCGAAGGTGAGCGGCTCGAAGTACAGCCGATCGGACGTGTCGTAGTCGGTGGACACCGTCTCCGGGTTGCAGTTGACCATGACCGTCTCGAACCCGGCCGCGCGCAGCGACATCGCCGCGTGCACACACGAGTAGTCGAACTCGATGCCCTGGCCGATCCGGTTGGGACCGGACCCGAGGATGAGTACCTTGGGCCGCTGCGTCTGCGCGGCCACCTCGGTCTCCGCGTCCGGATCGGACTCGTAGGCCGAGTAGTGGTACGGAGTGGACGCGGCGAACTCGGCCGCGCAGGTGTCCACCGTCTTGAACACCGGGCGCACACCGAGCCGATGGCGCAGCGTGCGAACCCCGTTCTCGCCGGCCAGTTCCGGTCGCAGCGCGGCGATCTGCCGGTCGGACAGGCCATTTCGTTTGGCCCGGCGGAGCAGTTCGCCGGCCAGCACCGGCGCCGACTCGATCTCGGTGCGCAGTTCGATCAGCGCGAGGATCTGGTCGATGAACCAGGGGTCGATGCCGGACGCCTCGGCCACCTTCGCCGGGTCGGCACCCAGCCGCAGCGCGCGTTCCAGCGTGTAGAGCCGGCCATCGTGCGGCGCCCGCAGAGCCTCCACAGTGGACTCCATGGTGGCGGCGGCCGGGTCGGGCACCGACCAGAAGCCGGCCTGCGTCGTCTCCATCGAGCGCAGCGCCTTGCCCAGCGCCTCGATGAAGCTGCGGCCGATGGACATCGCCTCGCCGACGCTCTTCATCGTCGTGGTGAGCGTCGGATCAGCACCCGGGAACTTCTCGAAGGCGAACCGCGGCACCTTCACCACGACGTAGTCCAGGGCGGGCTCGAAGGCCGCCGGGGTCTCGCCGGTGATGTCGTTGCGGATCTCGTCGAGGGTGTAGCCGATGGCCAGCTTCGCGGCGATCTTGGCGATCGGGAAGCCGGTCGCCTTGGACGCCAGCGCCGAGGACCGGGACACCCGGGGGTTCATCTCGATCACGACCAGCCGGCCGTCGGCCGGGTTCACCGCGAACTGGATGTTGCAGCCGCCGGTGTCCACGCCCACCTCGCGCAGCACCGCGATGCCCAGGTCGCGCATGCGCTGGTACTCGCGGTCGGTCAGGGTCATCGCCGGGGCCACCGTCACCGAGTCACCGGTGTGCACGCCCATCGCGTCGATGTTCTCGATGGAACAGATGACCACGACGTTGTCGTGCCGGTCGCGCATGAGTTCGAGCTCGTACTCCTTCCAGCCGAGCACGCTCTCCTCGATCAGCACCTCGGTGACCGGCGACTCGGCCAACCCCTGCGCGGCCAGCCGCTCCAGCTCCGGCGCGGTGTGCGCCATGCCCGAACCCAGGCCGCCCATGGTGAACGAGGGCCGGATGACCACCGGCAGGCCGAGGTCCTGAACGGCCTCGCGGATCTCCTCCATCGACCGGCAGACCGCGCTGCGCGGCACGTCCCCGCCGACCGAGCGGACGATGTCCTTGAACCGCTGCCGGTCCTCACCGCGCTGGATGGCGTCGATGTCCGCGCCGATCAGCTCGACCTGGTAGCGCTCCAGCACCCCGCGCTCATGCAGGGCGACCGCGGTGTTGAGCGCGGTCTGCCCGCCCAGCGTGGCCAGGATCGCGTCCGGCCGCTCGATCGCGATGACCTTCTCCACGAAGTCCGCGGTGATCGGCTCGACGTAGGTCGCGTCGGCGAACTCCGGGTCGGTCATGATCGTGGCCGGGTTGGAGTTGACCAGGCTGACCCGCAGGCCCTCCGCGCGCAGCACCCGGCAGGCCTGGGTGCCGGAGTAGTCGAACTCGCAGGCCTGTCCGATCACGATCGGACCGGACCCGATCACCAGCACGTGCTTGATGTCCGTACGGCGTGGCATCAGCCGACCCTGCCCTTCTCCATCAGCTCGACGAACTCGTCGAACAGCACCGCGGCGTCGTGCGGACCGGCCGCGGCCTCGGGGTGGTACTGCACCGAGAACGCCGGCACGTCAACACAACGCAGGCCTTCGACGGTGCCGTCGTTGGGGCAGAAGTGGCTGACGGTCGCGGCGCCGAACGGTGTGTCCAACCGCTGGCCTGCCTCGCCCTCCAGGGCGAAACCGTGGTTCTGCGCGGTGATCGCCACCCGGCCGGTGGCGATGTCGACCACCGGCACGTTGATGCCCCGGTGGCCGTAGCGCAGTTTGTAGGTGCTCAGGCCCAGCGCGCGGCCGAGGATCTGGTTGCCGAAGCAGATGCCGAACAGCGGGATGCGCCGGTTGAGCACCTCCGCGGTCAGTGCGACCGCGTGTTCCTGGGTGGCCGGGTCGCCCGGCCCGTTGGACAGGAACACCCCGTCGGGCTCGGTGGCCAGCAGTTCGTCCACTCCGGCCGACAGCGGCAGCACGTGCGTCTCGATCCCGCGCGCCGCCATCATCCTCGGCGTGTTCGACTTGATGCCGAGGTCGAGTGCGGCCACCCGGAACCGGCGCGAGCCGCCCTCGGCGGGCACCACATAGGACTGCCCGGTGCTCACCTCGCCGGCGATGTCGGCACCGGTCATCGGCTCGCCCGCGCGCACCGCGGCGACCATGGTGTCCAGGTCGGCCAGCGCGGCCCCGGAGAACACCCCGGCGCGCATCGCGCCCTGCTCACGGATGTGCCTGGTCAGCGACCGGGTGTCCACCTCGGCGATGCTCACGATGTCCTGCCGGACGAGTTCCTCGGTGAGCGAGCGGCGGGACCGCCAGTTGGACGGCTGCCGGGCCGGGTCGCGCACGACGTAACCGGCCACCCAGATCCGGGCGGACTCGTCGTCCTCGTCGTTCCAGCCGGTGTTGCCGATCTGCGGTGCGGTCTGCACCACGATCTGCCGGTGGTAGGAGGGGTCGGTCAGGGTCTCCTGGTAGCCGGTCATCCCGGTGCAGAAGACCACCTCGCCCAGGGCCCGGCCGGTGGCGCCGTAGGCCACCCCGGGAAAGACCCGGCCGTCCTCCAGCACCAGCGCCGCCGGTGACTGCGCGGTCATCCCTGTCCCCCGTTCTGGTTCGGCGCCGCGGCGGCGGTCGGCTGACCGGCCCGCCCGGCGAGTGCGTTGACCGCGTCGATCCACTCGGCGTACACGTCCTTGTCGTCGCCGCGCAGGCCGGAGTCGAACTCGTGCTCGTCCACCCGCCAGCGGACCACCAGCAGGCCCTCGATGCCCATCGCCTTGCCGGCCAGGCCGCGATCGGTCCGCGCCTCGACGAGCCTGCTCGCGGGAATCCACAGTGGACTCGCGCCGACCCGGTCGAAGAGCAGACCCTGTTCGGACAGGCTGATCGTGGCCACGGCGCGGTGGCCGATGTCGCCGACGGCGATCCGGTCCTGCCAGACGCCCGCGGTGGTCGTGCCCACGTAGACACCGCTCGCCTCGGCGAGCAGCAGGTCGGTGGGCAGTTCGGCCGGCGGCTGCGGGAACGCCGGCAGGTAGGCGAGTTGGCGGCGGACGCGGTTGCGCCAACCCCAGCGCATGGCCGCCGCGCAGAGCACGAAGAACAGCAGCGTCAGCAGTACGAGAAAGAACCGGGTCATCAGGCGACCTTCCCGTCGTGCGCGGTGATCCGACCGCGCAGGAATGTGGCGACCACCTTGGCCGGCAGCCGCATGCCCTCGTAGGGGGTGTTCTCGGCCAGGCTGGCCAGCTCGGCGCCGCGCACGGTCCACTCCGCGTCGGGGTCGACCAGCACCAGGTTGGCCGGTTCGCCGACCGCGATCGGCCGACCCTGGTCGGGCAGGCCGCCGATGTCGGCGGGACGTTCGCTCATCACCCTGGCCACCCCGCGCCAGTCCAGCAGGCCGGTGCGGACCATCGCGGCGACCACAACGGACAGCGCGGTCTGCAGGCCGAGCATGCCCGGCCGGGCCTGCTGCCACTCGGTGTCCTTGTCCTGGGCGGCGTGCGGCGCGTGGTCGGTGGCCACGCAGTCGATCACGCCCGTGGCCAGGCCGGCCCGCAGCGCGTCCACGTCACCCTGGCCACGCAGCGGCGGGTTGACCTTGTTCACCGGGTCGTAGGTGGCCAGTCGCTCGTCGGTGAGCAGCAGGTGGTGCGGGGTGACCTCGGCGGAGATACCCGAACCGTTGAGGCGCTTCTTGGCCCAGCTCAGCACGTCCACGCTGCCCCAGCTGGACACGTGGCAGACGTGCAGCCGGGCGCCGACGGTCGTGGCCAGCAGGCAGTCGCGGGCGATGATCGCCTCCTCGGCCGCCGCGGGCCAGCCGGCCAGGCCCAGCCGGGCGGCCCACTCCCCCTCGTGTGCCTGGGCGCCCACGGTCAGCCGGGGCTCCTCGGCGTGTTGGGCGATCACCGCGTCCAGCGCGGTGCTGTACTCCAGCGCCCGGCGCATCAGCAGCGGGTCGGCCACGCAGTGGCCGTCGTCGGAGAACACCCGCACCGCGGCGGCCGACCGGTTCATCTGGCCGAGTTCGGCCAGCCGCTCGCCGGCCAGGCCGACGGTGACCGCGCCGACCGGGTACACGTCGACCAGGCCGATCTCGCGGCCGCGCCGCCAGACGTGCTCGACCACCACGGCGTTGTCGGCCACCGGGTCGGTGTTGGCCATCGCGAACACGGCGGTGTAGCCGCCCAGCGCGGCCGCGGCCGAACCGGTGTTGATGGTCTCCGCGTCCTCCCGCCCGGGTTCGCGCAGATGGGTGTGCAGGTCGACGAAACCGGGCAGCACGGCCAGTCCGCCCGCGTCGATCACCTCGGCCCCGTCGGCGTCGAGGCGCGGACCGATCTCGGCGATGATCCCGTTGCGCAGCAACAGATCGACCGGCTCGCCCGCAAGGTAGGGCCGGGCGCCGCGAAGCAGCACCGCGGAGTCTTGGCTTGTCACAGTTCCTCCCCGGCCAGCAGGTGGTAGAGCACGGACATCCGCAGGTGCACGCCGTTGCGCACCTGGTCGGTGATGGCCGCGCGGGGTGAGTCGGCGACCGATGAGGCGATCTCCATGCCGCGCAGCATCGGTCCCGGGTGCAGCACCACGGCGTGCTCGGGCAACAGCGCCAGCCGCTGCTCGGACAGCCCGTAGCTGATCGAGTACTCCCGCGCCGAGGGGAAGAAGCCGCCATGCATGCGCTCGGCCTGCACCCGCAGCAGCAGCACCGCGTCCACGTGCGGCAGTTCGGCGTCCAGGTTGTGGCTGACCGGGATCTTCTCCTCGGCCAGCCACCGGGCCATGCCGTCGGGCACCAGGGTCGGCGGCGCCACCAGGATCACCTCGGCGCCCAGCGTGCGCAGCAGGTGCAGATTGGACCGGGCCACCCGGGAGTGCAGCACGTCCCCGACGATGGCCACCCGGCAGTCGGCCAGCTCACCCAGCCGTTCCCGCAGGGTGGCCGCGTCCAGCAGGGCCTGGGTGGGGTGCTCGTGCGTGCCGTCGCCCGCGTTGACCACGCAGGTGCCGGTGTCGGCAAGCCAGGCGGCCAGCCGGTCGGCCGCGCCGGAGGCCGGGTGCCGGACGATCACACAGTCCGCACCGACCGCGGACAGGGTCAGCGCGGTGTCCCGCAGCGACTCGCCCTTGCCGACCGAGGACCCGCTGGCCGACACGTTGATCACGTCGGCGCTCATCCACTTCCCGGCGACCTCGAAGGACGCCCTGGTGCGGGTGGAGTTCTCGTAGAACATGGTGACCACGGTCCGGCCGCGCAGGGTGGGCAGCTTGTGCACCTCCCGGCCCAGCAGGGTGGCCTTGAGCTTGTCCGCGGTGTCCAACAGGCTGATCGCGGTGTCCCGGTCGAGCTCCGCGGCGGACAACAGGTTCCTCACGATGCGGTGCCTCCCAGCAGGACCCGGTCCACGCCGTCCACTTCGGCCAGCTGCACGGACACGGCCTCGGTACGCGCGGTGGGCACGTTCTTGCCCACGTAGTCGGCGCGGATGGGCAGTTCCCGGTGGCCGCGATCGACCAGCACGGCCAGCTGCACGGCACTCGGCCGGCCGAGGTCACGCAGTGCGTCCAGAGCAGCACGGACCGTACGACCGGAGAAGAGCACGTCGTCGACGAGTACGACCAGCCGGTCGTCGACACCGGTGGCGGGCAGTCTGGTCTCGGCCAGTGGCCGGTTCGGCCTGCGCCGCAGGTCATCCCGATAGAGCGTGATGTCCAATGTGCCCGATGGCACTTCCACGCCGCTGAACTCGGCGACCAGGGCGGCCAGCCGACGGGCCAGAAAGACCCCCCGACTGGGTATACCCAACAAGACCAGCGGGGGTGCTCCAGGTGCACCCAACGCGGTCTTCTCGATGACCTGATGGGCCATTCGAGCGATGGTGCGCGCCACGTCTCCCGCCGTCAGCAACTCGCGCTGACCGGCGGAATCCGTCGCGCCACGCTGCCGTGACGCCACGTCTGACCTCCTTCCCCGCCTCACCGGACGGGTCCTTAAAGGACGTCGGTCAGGCGCGCTCCTGGTTGGCGCACCTGGCCTGACCTGCACGGTATCAGGCGAGCCGAATCCACCGTCCGGGTGGTGGTTGGCACGAAACCCGGATAGCTCAGCAGGATCAGCTTGACCTGGTGAAGACGCCGAGTAACCATTACTCTGCGTATTGATCTCAGGCTCCCCGTGGCTCACCCATACCGGCTGACGGGGCGAACGAACGGAGAACCGTCACATGGGCGACTACGCCAAGGCGCTGGGCGCCAAGCTCCGCGGAATCCGCCAGCAGCAGGGCCTGTCACTGCACGGCGTGGAGCAGAAGTCGGGCGGTCGGTGGAAGGCGGTGGTCGTCGGCTCCTACGAGCGCGGCGACCGCGCGGTGACCGTGCAGAAGCTGGCCGAGCTGGCCGACTTCTACGGCGTTCCGGTGGCCGAACTGCTGCCCGAGGGCCGGGTTCCCTCCGGAGCGGAGCCCGCGACCAAGATTGTTATCAATCTGGAGCGTCTCGGTCAGCTGCCGGCCGAGAAGGTCGGACCACTGGCCCGCTACGCGGCCACGATCCAGAGCCAGCGCGGCGACTACAACGGCAAGGTGCTGTCCATCCGGACCGAGGACCTGCGCTCGCTCGCGATCATCTACGACATGACGCCCGGTGAGCTGACCGAGCAGCTCATCGACTGGGGCGTGCTGCCGCCGGAGGCGCGCCCGTCCAAGGAGGAGTGAGTCGACGCCCGCCGGGAGCGGGTGGTGCGGTGAGTGAAAACCCGCCGCACCGTCCACCTCCCGGCGAGGGTCGCTCGGCGTGGCCTCCTGGATCTAAACTGATCTAGTGGCAGAGGACGCTGTGATCGCCGAGGAAGCCGCGAAGATCGCTGCCGACCTCAGCACCAGAACAGACGACCTCACCGTCGAGCTGGTCGCCGTCTACGAGCGCGAACTGCCCCACCTCGTGCACGACGACGAGCGGGTGGTCAGCCTGCTCGCCGCGAGTGTCTACCAGAACATCGACACCTGCCTGCGGATCTTCCAGCACGGCATCGACCCGGCCCGGGCCGACGCCCCGGCCGCGGCGATCGAGTACGCCCGCAGGCTGGCCCAGCGGGGCACCCCGGTGATCGACCTGATCCGGGCCTACCAGCTCGGCCAGACGACGATCCTGGACTACGCGCTGGCCGAGGGCACCAGGAACATCTCCGACGCCGAGCTGCTCGGAGCGGTCGGCCGCTACGCCATGGCCACCACGTTCACCTTCATCGACCGGGTCACCCAGCAGGTCGTCACCGCCTACGAGGAGGAACGCGACCGCTGGCTGCTCAACCGCAACGCCGTCCGGGCCGCCCGGGTGCGCTCGCTGCTGGAGGGCCACCCGGCCGACGTGGACGCCAGCGACACCGCGCTGGGCTACCGGCTGCGCGGCAACCACGTCGGCGTGATCGCCTGGCACGAGGCGGACTCGTCCGCCACCGACGCGCTGGCCAGGCTGGAGGCCCTCACCATCGACCTGGCCCAGAAGTTCGGCGCCACCGGCCGGCCGCTGTTCGTGCCGTGTGACGAGTCCAGCGCGTGGGCCTGGCTGCCGGTGGACGACCCGGCGCCGGCCGTGCACGACCTGGTCGACCTGGCCGTCGAGCACAGCGACCCGGACGTGCGGCTGGCCATCGGCGAACCGAACGCCGGGGTGGCCGGCTTCCGCCGCACCCACCGGCAGGCGCTGCGGGTCCAGGCGTTACGGGTGGCCGCGGGCGAACACTGCGACCGGGTGCTCGCCTTCGCCGACGTGGGCGCGGTCGCGCTGATGGCCGGCGACCTGGACGCGGCCCGGATGTGGGTGGCCGACACCCTCGGCGAGATGGCCAGCGAGGGGCCGCACGCCCGCAGGCTGCGCGAGACACTGCGGGTCTTCCTGGCCACCGGCAGCAGCTACACCGCAGCCGCCGCGCAGCTCACGATGCACAAGAACTCGGTGCAGTACCGGGTGCAGAAGGCGCAGGAGATGCTCGGCCGGCCGGTGGTGGACAACCGGCTGGACCTGGAGCTCGCGCTGGCGCTGTGCCACTGGCTCGGTCCGGCCGTGTTGACCAACAGCTGATCAGCGGGGTTCTTCGTGTCCGGGAACCAGTGCTGCGATTGATCATTGGGTCGCGGACACGAAGTGCTGCGCGGCCTCGGCTTCTAGCCTTACCGGGTGTCCATCGGGTGGCAGCAGAGCGCGACGACGACGGCCGGCCCGGCCGCCGGCGGGATCGAGCGTGCGACCCGGTCCGACGCCCTGTTCACCACCTGGGTCACCTCGGTGAACGGCATCGACCACGCGGTCACCGACGAGAACGTCGCCGCCGGCATCAACGCCCTGGACGGCCGGTTCCCCGCGGTGTGCGCCGAGATCGTGATGGCCGCGTTCCTGGTGATGCCGCCGGGCTCGCAGTGCCCCCGCTGCCGTGAGGTGGTCGCCCACAGCGGCCGCCGCTCCCGGGCGTCCCACCTGTTCGAGACGCCGCCGCCGGCGAGCACCATCGTGCTGCGACCGGTCGTGGGCTGGCTGCGCACCCTGTTCAGCGCGCGCCCCACCACCGGCTGAGCACTCCGCCCTCTGGTCAGGACCTGACCACTCACGACTCCCGTCGGGGGGTGGTCATGAGTGGTCACGTCCGTGCGCGGCCGGTTTCGGCAGTGCGAACTCCCGGCAGTGCGGGAACGGTGCTCAGAGCACCGCACGGAGCTGGTCGGCGATGCCGGCGATCCGGCCGAGCACGCCGTTGACGAACCGCGGCGAGTCGTCGGTGGACAGCTCCTTGGCCAGCTCCACCGCCTCGTCGATGACCACCGCGTCGGGCACGTCGGTCGCCCAGAGCAGCTCGAACAGGCCCATCCGCAGCACCGCGAGGTCCACCGGGGGCATCCGGGGCAGGGTCCAGCCCTCGGAGTGTTCGGCGAGCACCTCGTCGATCCGGGAGCGGTGTTCGGTCACGCCCTCGACCAGGGTGACCGTGTAGTCGTTGACCGGAGGTACGTCCGGCGAGCCCACCCGCTCGGCGAGCAGGGTCACCGGGTCGATGCCGCGGATGTCCGCCTCGTAGAGCACGTCGACCGCGCGTTTGCGGGACTTGCGACGGGCGCTCACCGGGCCGCCAACGGCGATCCGGGGCGCACCGGTCCGGGTAGGTCGGGCTGAGGTCGGTCAGGCATTGACGCGACCGAGGTAACGACCGTCGCGGGTGTCCACCTTGACCTTCTCGCCGGTGCCCACGAACAGCGGGACCTGGATCTCGGCGCCGGTCTCCAGGGTGGCCGGCTTGGTGCCGCCGGTGGACCGGTCGCCCTGCAGGCCCGGGTCGGTGTGCTGGATGATCAGCTCGACGGAGGTCGGCAGCTCCACGTACAGCGGCGCGCTCTCGTGCGTGGCGACGGTGGCGGAGTTGTTCTCCAGCAGGTACTTCGCGGCGTCGCCGACGACCTCGACAGGCACGGTGAGCTGGTCGAAGGTGTCGGCGTCCATGAAGACGTAGTCGCCGCCGTCCTGGTACAGGTAGGTCATCTCGCGCCGGTCCACGGTGGCGGTGTCGACCTTGAGGCCGGCGTTGAAGGTCCGGTCCACCACCTTGCCGGACAGCACGTTCTTCAGCGTGGTGCGCACGAACGCACCACCCTTGCCGGGCTTCACATGCTGGAACGCCACGACGGTCCAGAGCTGACCGTCCAGGTTCAGGACGATGCCGTTCTTCAGGTCGTTGGTGGTGGCCACGACTCCAGCTTTCTCCGTAACGCGATGAATGTGGTGGGTGATCCCGTCGGCTATACGACGACAAGATCCTTGGTGGTCAAGGTGAGCAACTCAGGTTTGCCCTGGCGCACCACGAGGGTGTCCTCGATGCGCACTCCGCCGCGCCCCGCGAGGTAGACCCCGGGTTCGACGGTGACCGCCATGCCAGCGATGAGTCTACCGGCACCGGTCTTGGACAGGGCAGGAGCCTCGTGGATCTCCAGCCCGACGCCGTGTCCCAGGCCGTGCAGGAAGCGCTCGCCCTCACCGGCCCGCTCGATCACCTCGCGCGCCGCCCGGTCCACCGCGGCCACCTCGGTGCCCGGCGCCAGCGCGGCCCGGCCGGCCGCCTGCGCGGTGGCCACCAACTCGTACAGGTCGCGCTGCCAGTCGGCAGGCTCGCCGAGCACCAGGGTCCGGGTCATGTCCGAGTGGTAGCCGTCCACCGCGGCGCCGAAGTCGAGTTTGAGCAGGTCTCCGGCGCGCAGCTCGGTGTCGTCCGGCCGGTGGTGCGGGACGGCCGAGTTCGCCCCGGCGGCGACGATCGTCTCGAACGAGACGGCGTTCGCGCCGAGGTCGAGCATCCGCCCCTCCAGTTCGCGGGCGACCGCGCGCTCGGTGCGACCCGGCCGCAGCCCGCCACCGGCGATCAACTCGGCCAGCGCGCGGTCGGCCACCCGGCACGCCTCGCGCAGTGCGGCGATCTCCTCGTCGTCCTTGACCAGCCGCAGTTCCTCGACCAGCCCGGGCGCCCGGTCCAGCGTGACCGACGGCGCCGCCGCGGTGAGCGCGGCCAACCCGTCGACGGTGACGTGCTGGCTCTCGAAGCCCAGCCGCCGGTAGCGCGCCGGCTCCCGCTCCACCCGGGCCATCAGGGCCAGGTCGCTGGTCCGCTCCAGAATCCGCTCCAGGTCGGGCACCTGGGCCGCGGACTGGGTGAGGTAACGGCCGTCGGTGCAGAAGACCGTGCCCGGCCCGTCCTCGGCGTGTACCAGCAGCGCCGCGTTGGAACCGGTGAACCCGGTCAGGTAGCGGATGTTGAGCAGATCGACCACGAGCAGCGCGTCCAGGTCGCGGGAGCGCAGCTGGGCGCGCAGCGCGGCCCGGCGACGGGCGTGAGTTTGCGGCATACCTGTCAGCGTAGGTGGGCGGGTGGCAAGGTCAAGAAAACCGGTACGCGCGGGCCGGCAGGCTCTGGCGTCCCTCCCGGGCCGGAGCGGAAGCTGACTTGTTCTGGGCCACAACAACTTCCGAAGGGTCGTCATGAGCGAACCGATCACGCGACGGGTGTGGGCGACCGATCACGAGACCCTGGTGACCCAGGCCGGCGAGCACGGGCCCGCGGTGGTGTTGCTGCACGCCCTCGGTCTGGACCGGCGGATGTGGGAGCCGGTGCTCGGCCCGCTGTCGGCCGGGCGCCGGGTGTTCGCCTACGACATCCGGGGCCACGGCCACGCGGCCGGCGCGCCGACCCCGTTCCGGCTGGCCGACACGGCCACCGACCTGGTCGCCGTGCTGGATGCGCTGGAGGTCGAGTGGGCGCATCTGGTCGGCCTGTCCTACGGCGGCGGCATCGCCCAGACCGTGGCCGCGCACCAGCCGGAACGGCTCGCCTCGCTGTCTCTGCTGGCGACCACCGACGAGGCGTTCGGCGCGTTCGAGGACCGGGCCCGGGCGGCCGAGACCGACGGCATGGCCGCGCAGGTACCGACCTCGCTGGCCCGCTGGTTCACCCCCGAAGGGCTGGCCGACGACGGCTGGGGTGTGCGTTACGCCCGGGATCGCGTGGCGCACTTCCGGGTCGCCGACTGGGCGGCCACCTGGCGGGCGTTCGCCGGCCTGGACGTGCGCGGCAAGCTCGCCGACCTGGGTGTGCCGGTCCTGGTGCTCGCCGGCGAGCGGGACGTGTCCACCACACCGGCGGCGATGACCGCGCTGGCCGAGCGCATCCCCGGTTCGACCTATCGTGAGTTGCCTGGCATCCCGCACCTGATGACCCTGGAGCGGCCGGAGGTGGTCACCGCCGCGCTCGCCGACTTCCTGCCCACCGCCTGACGGTCTGCTGCTGCTTACGGCGTAATGCCTGGTCGGCAAGCAGACCAGACGGGGCGGCGCGCTCCGGTCGGCCGCGTCGTACCCTGGTGCGATGCAACCTTGGCTGGTGCGCGGAGTGGCGATGGCCGTGATCAACGCGGTCGCGCAGACCGTGCTGGCGAAAATCGCGGTCGACCACCCCACCAGCATGACTGTGCTGCAGTCGATCACCATTGCCGTGCTGGTCGGCATCGCCGGGCTGTGGGGTGGCATCGACGGCTGGCTCAAGCGCAACCCGAGCCGGGGCATGCACTGGTTCTACGCGGCCCTGATCGGCGGTTTCCTGAGCGGCGTGCTCGGCGTGATCGGTCAGGGCGCGTTCGTCGACCAGACCGGTGTCTCGGCTCTCGGCGCCGCGCTGACCGGCGGTGCGGCGTTCACCGCGCTGCTCATCCTGATCCCGGCTGCGCTCGGCCTCGCGGTCGGCAGCCGGCTGGAGGCCCCGGGTCGGGCTGACGACGAGGCCACCGACGGCGAACCGGTGCCGACGAACGCGGCGATGTCGGCCCGAGCGGCGGTCGCGGGTCAGGGCCGCAGGTCGGTCAGGTCCAGGCCGCGCGGATAGCCGTCCCACTGGGCCGTGCTCACCGTGGCCACGGTCGAGGAGTTGGCCGCCGCGAGCGCGGTCGAACCGATCACCCAGATCTTGTTGCCGGTGAGAATGAGTCCGACCGCCCGGCCCGGCGCGACCACGGCCTGCGCCCCCGCCGGGATGGTCGTCTCCACCGGCACGCCGGCCAGCGCCGGCACCGGCTCGGCCAGGATGGCCTGGGCCAACCCGGCCGCGACCGAACGTCGTTCCACCTCAACGAGTTTCTGACCGACGACCAGGTCGACGGTGCGCTCCGGCGAGGGCACCGCGAACCCGTTGAGCACGGTCAGTGCCTGCGCCGTGGTCCCGCAACCGTCCACACCGGACACAGTGACGCCGAAGTGGGCCAGACCGGTGGGCCCGCCGGCCTGCTGGGTGGCCCGGACGAGATCGAGTGCGACGGTGCCGCACGGGTCGGCGGTGTTCACCAGCGCGTGCCCGTCGGCGCGGCGAATCCAGCCGGGGCCTTCCTGCCAGGCTCCGGCGATGGTGATCGGCAGGTAGGGGTGGTAGCGGAAAGTGGGGTCCCAGAAGGTGATCTGGGTGCCGTTGCCGTTGTCCGCGGCGATGGCGAACGCGTTGAGCGCGTCCACCCACATCCAGTCCGAGGTAAACCCGTTGAGCACACTGAACTGCCGGGAGGACGCCGGGTTCGAAACCGGGGCGAAACCCTCCGGGCCGAGCGCCTGCACACCGCTGGTGAACGTCGGATTCTCGGCGCGCAGCACGAACTGGCCAGCGCCGTTGGCCGCGGCCGCCTTGCCGGTGGTGTCGGTGAACATCAGGTAGAACCAGCCGTTGAGGTACAGCGCCGAGGGCTGGCCAGCGCCGTAGCTGTTGGCCCGGTGTACCTCGCCGGACGCGGTCACCACCGGCCGGCCGCCGTTCGCCCGGGTCCAGTGCGTGCCGTCGGTGCTGGTGGCCAGGCCGATCGCGTTGTTGTTGCCGGCCGGGTCGCTGGTGCCGGTGTAGTAGAGGTAGTACGTGCCGCCGACCTGGATCACCGAGGGGTCGCAGGTGTGCAGCGAGTCGAACCCGTTGGCGCTGTTGCCGAAGACGATGTCGGCCTGCGCGCCGCCGGTCCCGGTGAACGGCCCGTCCGGTGACGCGGAGGTCCCGGACAGGATCTCGTCGCCGGGCCGGAGCGCCCCGGGAAGCTGACTGCACCACCACATCCGGTACTGCCCACGGCTGAACAACACCGTCGGCGCGTAGTTGTAGGGCGCGGTCGGGCCGGCCGAGGCGATCACGCCCCCGCTCTGCCGGGGTGCGGTGGTGGTCAGTGACACCGGATCGGGCGCCGGCTGGGTGGTCGTCGCCGGGTTCGGGACGTTGGTCGCGATCGCGGCCGGATGTGCCCCGTCTGCCTGCGGGAAGACCGAGCCGCCCGCACACGCGGTGAGCGTCAGCAGGGCGGCGCCGAGCAGCGCCACACCCAGCGAGATCCGCCCCAACCGGCGCCTGCCGAGCATTCGGCCGAACCTCCCCAAGTCACCCCAGCACCGCTCTGTCCGGAGCAGTGTACGGACCGCGTTCACTCACACGGGGGACGGCAGTCAGCTGCCGTTCCCGTTTTGACTCAACGGATCTGGAGGTTGTCCGGTTCAGCGACGAGTTCGATCTCGAATCCGTCCGGATCGGCCAGGTAGGCCGCGTACTGGTGATCGCCGCCCGCGTGCGGGTGTCGATCAGCGAAGAGCAACTCCCACCCCCGCTGCCGGGCGGCGGCGGTCAGCGCGTCGACCGCTGCCGGGTCGGCGACCCGGAAGGCGAGATGGTTGAGCCCCGGGCGACACCGTTCGTGCCGGTCACCGACCCGGTCGGGCCCGGCTTCGAGCACGAGATAACCGGTGCCGTACCGCCAACTCTCGCCATCGCGCCAGCTGTTGACCTTGACCCAGCCCAGTTCCGCGAACAGCCAGCCCAGCGATGCCTGCGCCCGAGCGAGATCCGGCACCCACAGCTCGATGTGATGAAGATCGCCGGTAGGCGGCCGGCTGGCCATCAGGACCCGGTCGGCGGGTTCGCCGGGTTCGGCGGGGGCGCCGGTGTCGACCCGCCGGTGTTCGCCGATGTTGAGGAAACCCAGGCGGGTCGCGGTCGCGAGGCTCGCGGTGTTCGCCGGGTCGATCAACGCGAAGATCGCCGGCAGGCCCAGTTGGCGGAAGCCGTAGTGCAGGACCGCCCGGATGGCCTCGGTGGCCAGGCCGGCGCGCCAGTGCGCGCGGGCCAGCATCCAGCCGATCTCCGGCACCCGGCCCGGAAGCTGCCGGGCCGGCCACAGCGAACCGATGCCGATCACCGTGCCGGCCAACTCGATCGTCCAGGCACCCAGTTCGTCGACCTCGGCCGAGCGCTCCAGGCGAAGTGCGAGCCAGTCCCGCACGCCGTCCCGGTCGGCGCGTGCCCCACCCGTGTACCGCATCACCTCGGGGTCGCTGATGATCGGCACGAACGCGGCCACGTCCTCGGCGGTCAGCGCCCGCAACCGCAGCCGCGCGGTCCGCAGGTCCGGGACAGCCAACTCAGGAAGCCGCTGCCCGTTGGGCCTGCCAGCGCAGGGCCAGGGCATAGCCCTCGACGCCCAGCCCGACGATGACCCCGGTCGCGACGGCGGACAGCACACTGTGGTGCCGGAACTCCTCCCGGCGGTGCACGTTCGAGATGTGCAGTTCGATCAGCGGCGCGGTGAGCTGGGCACACGCGTCCCGGACCGCGATCGAGTAGTGGGTCCACGCGCCCGCGTTCAGCACCACCGGCCGGCCCGCGTCGGCGGCCTCGTGCAGCCAGCCGAGCAGTTCGCCCTCGTGGTCGGTCTGCCGGACCTCGACCTCGATGCCCAGTTCGACCGCCGTCGTCCGGCACAGGTCGACCAGATCGGCATGGGTCGTGTGGCCGTAGACCGTGGGCTCGCGGCTGCCCAGCCGACCGAGGTTGGGTCCGTTGAGCACCAGCACCCTGGTCACCGGCGTGGTCACAGGAACACTCCCCCGCTGGTCTTGTCCGCGCCGCCGGCGACCGCCGAGTACGCGGCCGCGAGCAGGCTCGGGTCGGGTCCCTCCAACCGGCCGGGCTTGCCGAGGCCGTCGAGCACGACGAAGCGCAGCATGCCCGCCCTGGTCTTCTTGTCCGAGCGCATCCCGTCCAGCAACTGCGGCAGCGCATCCGGGTCGTAGCTGGTGGGCAGGCCGACCGCGGTGAGCACGCTGCGGTGCCGGTCGGCCGTCGCGTCGTCCAGCCGGCCGGCCAGCCGGGCCAGTTCGGCGGCGAACACCAGGCCGACACTCACCGCGGCGCCGTGCCGCCAGCGGTACCGCTCCCGCCGCTCGATCGCGTGACCCAGCGTGTGGCCGTAGTTGAGCACCTCACGCAGGCTGGACTCGCGCAGGTCGGCGGCGACCACGTCCGCCTTGATCTGGATCGCCCGGCGGACCAGCTCGCCGAGCACGTCGCCGGTCGGGTCGAGCGCCGCCGCCGAGCTCGCCTCGATCAGGTCCAGGATGACCGGGTCGGCGATGAAACCGGCCTTGATCACCTCGGCCATGCCGGCGACAAGTTCGTTGCGGGGCAAGGATTCCAGTGTGGCCAGGTCGACCAGCACGGTGCTCGGCTCGTAGAACAGGCCGACCAGGTTCTTGCCGGCGTCGGTGTTGATGCCGGTCTTGCCGCCGACCGACGCGTCCACCATGCCCAGGAGTGTGGTCGGCACGTGCACGACCCGTACGCCGCGCAGCCAGGTGCCGGCCACGAACCCGGCCAGGTCGGTGACCGCACCGCCGCCGAGGCCGACGACAACTCCGTTGCGGTCCAGGCCGATCCGGCCGAGCACGTCCCAGCAGAAGCCGGCGACCGACAGCGCCTTGCCGTCCTCCGCGTCCGGGATCTCCACCCGGTGCGCGTCCAGGCCGGCCGCCTCGAACTCGGTGCGCACCGCCTCCGCGGTCTCCACCAGGGTCGGCGGATGCACGATCGCCACGCCGGACGCGCCGCGCACCGCCTCGGTGAGTTCACCGAGCAGGCCCCGGCCGATCAGCACGTCGTAGGGCCGTTCGGTGCGCACCCTGATCCGCACCGGCTCGCTCATCACCGGCTCGCTCATCTCAGTCCACTTTCGTCGCTCGGGCGGGTCTGCTGGGCGACCACGGCTAGCCGGCCAGCGACCCGATCTGCTCCAGGATCTCGTCGGCGACCTCGGCGGGCGTGCGCTCGTCGGTGTCCACCTCAAGCACGGCGACCTCGCGGTAGAGCACCAGTCGGGCTTCCAGCATCGCCTTGAAGGTCGCCCTCGGGTTGACCCCGGCCAACAGCGGACGCGCGCCGGACAGGCCGGTGCGGTTCACGCCCTCGGTCACGCCGACCTTCAGGAACACCACGGGATGACCGGCGAGCAGCGCCCTGGTGCGCTCGGACATCACCGCGCCGCCGCCCAGCGCGAGCACGCCGGCGTGCTCGTGCAACCCGGTCGCGGTGTGTGTCTCTTCCAGCTCGCGGAACACCGGCTCGCCGTCCTCGGTGAAGATCTCCGAGATCTGCCGACCGGTGGCCGCGACGATGTCGGCGTCCACGTCCCGGAACTCGACCCCGAGGCGGTCGGCCAACAGTGCGCCAACCGTGCTCTTGCCGGCTCCGGGCGGACCGATGATCACCGCGCGCGGGCTCATCGCCGCTCCCACTTCGCTCCGGGCAGCGACCGGCCACCCGGGATCGGGCGCGCGGTCACCACCGTTCCTCCAGTGCGGCCAGGTATGCGTCGGCGTTACGCCGGGTCTCGCTCACCGAGTCGCCGCCGAACTTCTCCAGCGCGACATCGGCGAGCACGAGCGCGACCATCGCCTCGGCGACCACGCCCGCGGCGGGCACCGCGCACACGTCCGAGCGCTGGTTGATCGCCACCGCCGGATCGCCGGTCGCCATGTCCACTGTGGCCAGTGCGCGGGGCACGGTGGAGATCGGCTTCATCGCCGCGTGCACCCGCAGCGGCTCACCGTTGGTGATGCCGCCCTCCAGGCCACCGGCCCGGTTGGTCCGGCGGGTGACGCCCTTGTCCGCCGGGTCGATCTCGTCGTGTGCCTGGCTGCCCCGGGACGCGGCCACCTCGAAACCGTCGCCGATCTCGACGCCCTTGATCGCCTGGATGCCCATCATCGCCGCGGCCAGCCGCGAGTCGAGCCGACGGTCCCAGTGCACGTGCGAGCCCAACCCGGGCGGCAGTCCGTGCACGACGACCTCGACCACGCCGCCGAGCGTGTCGCCGTCCTTGCGGGCCGCGTCGACCTCGGCGACCATCGCCTCGGACAGGTCCGGGTGGAACGCGCGCACCGGGCTCGCGTCGATCAGCGCGAGGTCGTGCGGACCGGGCAGCTCCGGCTTGTCCGACCGCACCGCGCCCAGCGCGATCACGTGGCTGACCACCTCCACGTCCAGCACCTGGCGGAGGAAGCCGCGGGCCACCGTGCCCAGGGCGGTGCGGGCCGCTGTCTCCCGCGCACTGGCGCGTTCGAGCACCGGCCGGGCGTCGTCGAAGCCGTACTTGAGCATCCCGGGCAGGTCCGCGTGGCCGGGCCGGGGCCTGGTCAGCGGCGCGTTGCGGGCGAGGCTGGCCAACTCCTCCTCGTCGACGGGGTCGGCGGACATCACCTTCTCCCACTTGGGCCACTCGGTGTTGCCGACCCGGATGGCCACCGGGCCGCCGAGCGTGCGACCGTGCCGCACGCCGCCGATGATCTCGACGTCGTCGGCCTCGAACTTCATCCGGGCGCCCCGGCCGTAGCCGAGCCGCCGCCGGGCCAATTGGGCGGCGACATCGGAAGTGGTGACCTCCACCCCGGCGACCAGTCCTTCGAGGATGGCTACCAGGGCAGGGCCGTGCGACTCCCCTGCGGTGATCCAGCGCAACACCCGCCGATCCTCCCACGCGTGTGACCGGGAGCTATCAGCCGGGCGGCGGCAGGTCAGCGTAGGCGAAGACGGTGAGCAGCCAGGTCGCCCCAAGCAGACCTGGACCATGCGCGGCCGTGTCGCGCCAGGTCCTGTCGTGGGTCCTGTCGCGCCAGCGACAAGGGAGGACCAGGAGCGAAGCGACCCTCAGCCGCTCCGGCAATACCCCAGCCAAACCACGCGACCACCCACCACGCCGATCACCACATCGATCACCACACCGATCACCACGCGGCCACACCGCCAATACCAACGTAGGCACCGCCGCCAACACCGGCGCGACCACCAGCGCCGGCCACCCCACCGCCCCGAGCGCCGCACCCAGCATCCCGGCCAGTTTCACGTCCCCAGCCCCCAGCGCGCCCGGCGCGATCCGCCGCACCAGCAAGTGCGCGCCGCCGAACACAAGCAGCCCGAGCCCGGCACGGACCAGCACCCACACTCCCGGCGGCCCGAGTGCGGCGCCGGCCAGCGCGGCGCCCACCAGCGGGTAACCAGGCAGGACCAGCGCGTCGGGCAGCCTGCGATGGACCAGGTCGACGGCGGCCAGCGGCACGCCGAGCCCGGCCAGCAACAGCGGTACCGGCAGCCACCAGCCGGGCAGCGTGCCGGCCGCGAACCGCCAGCCGAGCACGCCGAACAGCACCGAGGTGACAAGTTCGCACCAGGGCGGCCCGAACACCGCCCCGCGGCGCAACCGGCCGAGCACCCACCGGCCGCCGACGCCGACCAGCCAACCCATCAGGACGAACCCGCCCACCATTTCTTCGCTCATACGTTCGACCCTGCCGACCGCGCGCAAACAATGGGTGGACATCCCCCGGAACGTCCGCGTGTCGTCCCTTCCGGGGGTCGGAATCGACTTCGTAATCACAACCGGGTGACGGCCGAGTATCCATTGTGTCCGCGTCAGATTTGATCCACTGTGGACAGAACACAGCCGGCCCTGGCGAACCAGGACCGGCTGCGGAACGTCACCGGAGACGCGTGAGTCAGTTGGTCCAGTCGAACAGCGCTTCGCCGATTCGCACCGGGCCGTCGGCGTGCTTGTCGGTGAGCGCGTCGGCACTGGCGTCCAGCGCGACCACCGGGCAGATCGCGGCATAGCCGGCCGCACGCACCTCGGCCGGGTGCCAGCCGATCACCGGCTGGCCGGCGCGCACCGCGTCGCCCTTGGCCACGTGCAGGGTGAAGCCCTCGCCCTTGAGCCGCACGGTGTCGATGCCCAGGTGCACCAGGACGGCAGGCCCCGCGTCGGTGCCGACCACGAACGCGTGCGGGTGCAGGGTGACCACCGTGCCGTCCACAGGGGACACCGCGTCGACCGGGCCGTCCGCGTCCGGCTCGACGGCCAGCCCCGGGCCGACCATCGCCTCGGCGAACACCGGGTCGGGCACCTCGGTCAGTCCGACCACCCGGCCGCTGACCGGGCTGGCCACCCGCAGGGTCACAGCAGGTCCTCGATGTCGCTGGCGATCGTGTCCGCCTCCGGCCCGACGATGATCTGCACGACCGTGCCGGCCCGGACCACGCCGTGCGCGCCCAGCGCCTTCAGCGCGCCCTCGTTGACCAGCGAGCCGTCCTCAAGTTCGCAGCGCAGGCGGGTGATGCACGGCTCGATCTCGACCACGTTGCCCGCCCCGCCGATCGCGGCGAGGATCTTCGCCGCGCGCTCGTCAGCCATTCTGTCTCCTTTTGTCGGCCGGTGACTCTTGACACCCGATCACATCTGGGAGCATTCTCCCCCACCAAGTGGTCTAGACCGGACCGTACCAATTCCGAGCCGAGAACGGGAGGCCCCGTGGGCGAGACCCTTGAGCATGTCGATCACATCGACCACGGTCCGCGGCCGAAACACGTTCAGCTCAGGGAAATCCTGCGCCGGGTGATCGAAACCGAACTGCCGCCCGGCTCGGCCATCCCGTCCGAACGTGAGCTGGCCCAGCGGTACGGGGTGTCCCGGCTGACCGTGCGTTCGGCGATCGGCCGACTGGTCGCGGACGGACTGCTGTCCACCGTCCGCGGCAAGGGCACGTACACCGCCCAGCGCCGGATGGATCTGCAGCTGTACCTGATGTCCTTCACCCAGGACATGCGCGCCCGCGGCCGCGTGCCCAGCACCGACGTGCTGGCCACCGCGACCGACCTGCCCCCGCAGGCCACCGCGACCGCGCTCGGGCTGGCTCCGGGCCAGCCGGCCTACCGGTTGACCAGACTGCGCCGGGCGGACGGGATTCCGCTCGCGGTGGAACGCGGCTGGTATCACCGGAGCCTGCTGCCCGGTCTGCTCGACCTGGATCTGACCGACTCGCTCTACACCCAACTGGCGCAGCGACACGGAATCGTGTTCGACCACGCCACGCAGACGGTCTGGGCGGAGGCGGCCGACCGGGAGAACGCGCGGCTGCTCGGCGTCCGGCCGGGCGCGGCGCTGCTGGTGTTCCGCCGAATCTCCAGCCGGCACGGCATGCCGGTGGAGGACATGACGTCCTGGTACCGGGGCGACCACTACCAGGTCTCGATGCAGTTGGACCGGACCGTCCCGGCGGCCGGACCGCACCACCCCGCCGATGGAGGACAGTCATGACCGCGACAACGACAGCCGACCCAACAGCCGAGGCAGGTGCCAAGAAGTCCAACAAGGGCTTGGCGGGCCTGCAACGCATCGGCCGCAGCCTGATGCTGCCGATCGCCACGCTGCCCGCCGCCGGTCTGCTGCTGCGGCTCGGCCAGAGCGACATGCTCGGCCGCTGGCACGCCACCGCCAAGATCGCCGACGTGCTCGCCGCGGCCGGTGGCGCGGTGTTCAACTTCCTGCCGCTGATCTTCGCGGTCGGTGTCGCGATCGGCTTCGCCCGCCGCGCGGACGGTTCGACCGCGCTGGCCGCCGTGGTCGGCTATCTGGTGTTCAGCCAGGTGATCCAGGTGTTCGCCCCGCTCACCACGCTGGAGGGCTTCGGCGCCACCTGGTACGGCAACCCGAGCAAGTGGCCCTACGGCGTGCTCGCCGGCATCGTGGTCGGCATCATCACCGGCGTGCTGTGGCAGCGTTTCCATCGCATCAAGCTGCCTCCGTATCTCGCGTTCTTCGGCGGTCGGCGGTTCGTGCCGATCATCACCGCGCTGGTGATGACCATCCTGGGTGTGGTGTTCGGCCTGCTGTTCCCGATCTTCAACAAGGGCCTGACCAGCTTCGGCAACTTCGTCACGCACAACGCGGTCATCGGCGGCGGCGTCTACGGTCTGGTCAACCGACTGCTGCTGCCCTTCGGTCTGCACAACGTGGTCAACTCGGTGGTCTGGTTCATCTTCGGCACGTACCACGGCCAGAGCGGTGACATCAACCGGTTCATCGTGGCGCACGACCCGACCGCCGGCACGTTCATGACCGGCTTCTTCCCGATCTTCATGTTCGCCCTGCCGGCGGCGGCGCTGGCCATCTGGCGCAACGCCAAGCCCAGCCAGAAGAAGGTCGTCGGCGGCATCATGCTGTCCGCCGCGCTGACCTCGTTCCTGACCGGAGTGACCGAGCCGATCGAGTTCTCGTTCATGTTCGTCGCGTGGCCGCTGTACATCGTGCACGCGGTGCTCACCGGTTCGTCGCTGGCGCTGGTCAACGCGTTGGGCATTCACGACGGCTTCAACTTCTCCGCCGGCGCGATCGACTACCTGCTCAACTTCGGCATCGCCACCAAGCCGTTGCTGCTCATCCCGATCGGGATCGGCTACGCCCTGATTTACTACTTCACGTTCAGTTGGGTGATCAAGCGCTGGAACCTGCGCACGCCGGGCCGCGAGGAGGACGACGCCGACTCGGTGAGCGACCAGCCGACCGACGCGCTGACCAACGGAAAGGTCACCACCACCGAGCCGGGCGCCGTCGAGGTCGACAAGAACGGCGCCGGCAAGGATGGCGAGGACGGCACGGACGCGGAGGCCGGCAAGGAACCCGCTGAACAGCCGGCGGGCTGACGGCCGGACAACACGACCCGGGACGAGAACGAGGAGAGCAGATGCCGGAACGACGAGTGACCGTGGGTAGCAAGGTCGGGCTGCACGCCCGCCCGGCGGCCGTTCTCGCCAAGGCGGCCGCTGCCCTCCCGGTCGCGGTCACCATCCGCAAGGAGGGTGGCTCGCCGGTCGCCGCGAACAGCGTGCTCAACCTGATGACGCTGGGCGCGATGCACGGTGACCAGGTGGTCATCGCGGCGGACGGGGACGGCGCCGACGCGGCGCTGGACACGATCGCCACGCTGATCGCCACGGAATCGGACTAGCGGACAGCACAGAAGGGGCGGGGCCGGGATCAACCGGCCGCGCCCCTTCTGGCTGTGCTCGGCTCAGCTGCCGTCGGGGTAACCGCCGCGGTGCAGGACCATCGGATAGTGCGGCAGCGTGCTGGGCCGGCGGACCTCGGCGCGCCAGCCGTCCGGGTAGGGCTCCAGCCCGGCGAACAGCGGTGAGCCGGTCGGGGTGGAGTCACCGGCCAGTTCGTTCAGCACCGCGCGCAGCGCCTGGATCGTCTCCGGGCCGAACCGGGTCGACCAGCGCTGCTCGATCGCCGCGACCAGCCGAGCGGACTCGGCCTTGGTCTGCTGGCCCGCCGGGGTGAGCCGGACCTGCTGGCCGCGGCCGGGCGCGGGCACCGGCCCGACCGCGACGTAACCGTGCTTTTCCAGGTATCCCAACGACATCGCGAGGGCCTCCTTGGTCACCCCGGTCAGCCCCGGCAGGTCGCGGACCCGGATGCCCGGCGTGTCCGTCACCCGCAGCACGTTCGCGGCCACCGCGAGCGAGAGCGGCGACCCACGCTCGAACTCCACGGCGAAGGCGAGCAGTACCCGGGACAGCAGCGCCGACAGCGGCAGGTCCGCCTCGATCGGGGGCAGCGCGTCCTCGGTCGGCGGGAAACGATCCTCGTCGGGTCCGCCGCCCCGACTGAACAGCCCGTACCCCAGGATCGGCAGGCCGTCGGGCGCCGCGAAGTCCAGTCGGCCGGCGATCTCGGTGAGTGCCGCGCGCAACCGGTCGATCTTCTCCGCGCCGAACCGCTGCCGCCACCGCGTGTCGATCTCGCCGAACAGCGGACGCCACACCTCCTGGGCCCGCACACCTGTCCGGGTCGGGCGGAGCACCGCGTCGGCGCCGGGCCGCTTCCGGTCGCGGCCGGGTCCCGGGTCGATCTCCAGATAGCCCCAGCGTTGCAGGCCGGCCAGGTTGGTGCCGGTTCGGGCCAGCCTGCGCAGCTCGGCGACGGTCACCCCGGCCGGGGTGACGAACCGCATCCCCGAGGTCCACATCACCAGCGACACCAGCCACGGCCCGGTGGTCCCGCCGTGCCGGGTGGTCCGGTGCGGCAGCCGGCGTTCGAACTCGTTGTCGAACTCGACGGTGTAGGCGACCAGCGCCGCGGACAGCAGGGTGGACAGCGAGCTGACCGGGTTCGTCACCGGGTTGATCTCGGTGGCGGCCGGCAACCGACGCACGTCCGGCTCGTCGGCGAAGCCCTGCCGGGCCCGCTCGGCGATCGCCTCGGCGAGCTGGTTGGTCGCCTCCGCGTCGGCCAGCACCGCGGGCAAACGCTTTCGTCCCATGCAGAACGACCAGACGTCCAGCAGGAACGGGCGGGCCCGGATCGCCTCGGCCAGCCGGTCCAGTTCGTCGGGTTCGAGCTGAATGTGCGCGCGATAGCGGGAGACCACCGCGTCGACGAGCCGGAGGTCGCGGGCGCCGGCCGTCCACAGCAGGAAACCGAGCGACCACAGTCGGGGGCCGCGCCCGGCACCGGCCCAGTCGACGATCACCAGCTTGCCGTCCGCCGCGGTGATCGCGTTGGCCGGCACGAAATCCGGATGTACGAACGAGTGCGGCAGGTCCTCGCAGTCGTCCAGGCCGGCCAGCAGTTCGGCCAGTTCCGGTTGGTCGGCCGCCGGCCGGGTGGCCAGCAGCGCCTTGGCCGCGGCGATCTCCTCGGTGGGACCACCGCTGGGCGCGAGGTGGTGCCACGCCCCGCCCGGGCGGGCGTCGGCGGCCGACCGGCTGTGCAGCCGGCCCAGCCGCGCGCCCAGCACCGCGAACGTCCGACCGCGCCCGTCCGGCCGATCACCGGGCACGAACTCGGTGACCAGCACGCCCTGACCCTCGTGGGTGGACACCGGGTCCGGCCGGGCGCACTGCTCGGCCGGAAAGCCGGCCCGCTGCAACGACTTCAGAATCCGGGCGTCGCCCTCGACCTCGGCCAGCGGCCGGCTCGCCGGGAACACCCTGGCCACCCAGTCCGGGCCGTCCGACCGGTCGATCCGGAACACCCCGATGTCCAGTTCGGTCATCCGGTCCACCTGGATGCCGTACCGGGCTTCGAGGTGGGCGGGCAGCCGCTGTTCACCCACGCGGCGGTCCGCCCGCTCGACGAACTCCGCCATGCTGTCGCCGTTCACCCCGGGGCCGGACCCTTCGCCGCAGGAACCCACATCATCAAGCAGGCAGAATAGGCCTACTGGGCGAACGTCGTGTAAAGCAACAGGCTCAGCGGGTAACCCGGTTGGCGAACGAACGCAGCGCGGCGACGGCCGACGGGGCAAGGACCTGGTCGTTGGCCGGAGTACCCGCCGGGTGCAGGTAGTGGTCAAGCCCGGGAAGCACGACCAGACCGGGGCCACGTGTGCCGGCCCGGTGCAGCGCGGACACCAGCGGACCCAGTGTGGCGGATGGCACGTTGCTGTCCTCGGTGCCACCCGTGACCAACACGGTGGTGCCCCGGGCCACCTCGGCCGCGACGCTCGGCGGGTACAGCGCGTCCTCGGTGCGCACGTAGTTGCTGTTGGCGGCCGTGAACAGGCTCTGGTCGAACAGCGCGGCGATCCCGGGCAGCAGCGCGGACGTGTCGGTCGGGCGGCCGGCCCGGAACTCCGCGATCACCGCGCTGATCCCGGCCTTGTTCCCCGCGGACACCTGTTGGCTGAGCTGGCCTGCCGCGACGGCCGCGTCCAGCTGCTCGCCGAGTTGAAGGTCGACCAGGTCGAGCAGGCGCAGGTCCTGCGGTTCCAGCAGCGCGAGGCCGACCGGGCGCGGCCGGACCGAGTTGGCCACCAGCATTCCGGTCAGGCCGCCCTCGCTGTGCCCGACGACCATCAGTTTCGCCGGGTCGGTCTCGGTTTGGCGTGCCATCAGCCGGTAGCCGGCGTCGGCCTGCCGGATGAAGGCGGCCAGGTCGATCCGGCCGGGGTCGGTGGAGTAGGCGCCGCCACCGGTCTCGCCCGCGAAGTACTTGTCGAACCGGAGGGTCAGCACGCCCTGATCACCGAGTACGCCGGCGATCAGCGCGAGCGTGTGCGGCGTCAGGGTGGGTGGCTGGTCGCCGTTCCGGTCGGTCGGTCCGCTGCCGGGCAGCAACAGCGCGGCCGGCAGCCGCCGGCCCGGCCGGTGCGCCGGCACGTGCACGGTGCCGTAGGCGACCGTGCCGTCCACCGTGAAGCTCACCGCCCGATCGGCCGCCGGGATCTCGACCGCTGACCGGTCCGGTCGGCCCGCCGCCGTCGTGGTCAACCCAACCACCCCGGCCAGCACCGCAGCCACAACTTGCCGACGCATCTCGCTCCCCTTTCCCTGATCTGTAAATCATCACTTGACAGAATCAGCAGGTCAAGTGGTGCGAGATCGGGGATTAATACGTGCCAGCCGGCACGTTATCGAGGCACGAAAAAAATCAGGACAGCGGCAGCGGCACGATTCCACCGGTCGCGGCCCAGAGCGCGGCGCGCATGACCTCGCGCGGCGCCGGCCGACCGGTGAACTGCTCGACCTGGCCGAAAGCCTGATGCAGCAACATGTCCAGGCCGGTCACCAGGTGACCACCCCGGCGGCGCACCGCCTCGGCCACCGCCGTCGGCCACGGGTGGTAGATCACGTCCAGCACACACGCCGCGTTGGCGAGTTCCTCGGCGTGCGGCGCGGCAGCCTCCGCCGGCACCGTGCTGACCAGCACGGCCGCGTCCGCGGCCAGCTTGCCCAGGTCGGTGTCGGCCCAGCGGCGCACGTCCAGGAACACGCCAACCCGCTCGGCGGTGGCCAGCACCTCGGCGGCCCGCTCGGGCTCGCGCACCACCAGCGACACGTCCCGCACGCCGAGTTCGGCCAGCCCGGCCAGTGCGGCCGCCGCCGTGCCACCACCACCGACGACAACGCCCGCCCCGCCGGCGGCGGCGCGGTAGCCACCGGCACAACTGAGCGCGCCGACGAGGCCGGCGACATCGGTACAGTCCGCCCGCCACCGACCGTCCCCCAGCGGTACCAAGGTGTTCGCCGCGCCGACGGCCTCGGCCTGCGGCGTCCGCTCGGCGGCAACGGCGAGCGCGGCCCGCTTGCCCGGCATGGTCACCGCGAGGCCGGCCCACTCCGGGCCGAGCCCGCCGACGAACTCGGCCAGTTCCTCGGCGCCGCAGTCGATCCGGTCGAACGTCCAGCCGGCCAGGCCGAGCGCGGTGTAGGCGGCGCCGTGCAGCACCGGGGACAACGAGTGGTCCACCGGGCGGCCCAGTACCGCGGCCCGGCGGACCGACTCAGTAGACCCCATTGGCCTGCGCCATCCGGGCGTTCGCGTCCTGATCGTTGAGCGTGGTGGCGAAGCACGAGCTGTGGTCCTTCTGACAAACCACGAAATAGAGCCACGGGCCCGCGGTCGGCGCGAGCGCGGCCTGGATGGCGCCGTTGCTCGGGCTGGAGATCGGCGTCGGCGGCAGGCCGGGCAGGTGGTAGGTGTCGTACAGGCCGGCCTTGGTCTGGTCGGCGGCCGCGGTGCGCACCTCCGGCCGGTCCAGAGCGTAGTCCACCGTCGAGTCCAGCCCGAGGTCCATGCCCTGGGCGAGCCGGTTGTACACCACCCGGGCGATCTTGGGCATGTCCGCCGCCGTGCCGGCCTCACGCTCCACAATGGACGCGATGGTCAACACCTGATACGGGGTGAAACCGGAGGACTGCTGGGCCGAGGAGGGCAGGCCGGCCGCGAGCAGCGCGCCCGAGGACTGGGTGAGCAGCGTGGCGAGTACCTGGGTGGCGTTGTCACCGGGCTTGATGTTGTAGATGGCCGGCATCAGCAGCCCTTCCAGCTTGCGGCTGGGCTGGGCGGCGGTCACCTGCGGGACCGCCCAACTCGGCACGCCGAGGGCGACCGGGTTGTCGTTGGTGATGGCGGTCAACAGGTCCGCGGCCGAGACGCACGTGCTCCTGCCGTTGAGCGTCGCGCAGGTCGCCTTGGCGATCTTGGCCAGGATGCCCGAGGTCACCACGCCGTTGGTGGCGGTGGTGTCGTTGAGCATGGTGCCGCTGCGGATCTCCAGTTCGCCGACGCGTGAGCCGGACGCGACCAGCTTGGCCACCGCGGCCGCGCCGGACATGTGTTCCTTCATCTGGTAGTAGCCGGGCTGGACGTTGCCGACCTTGTCGTTGCTCTTGCTGGCCTTGACGAAAGCGTTGGCGCTGGCCACCACACCGGTCTGTTGCAGTTCGTTGCCGATGGTGCGCACGCTGTCGCCGGAGTTGACCTGGAAGACCACGTCCGTGGTGCCCGAACCGGTGTAGTCCTGGTAGTAGCCAAGGCCCAACACCTGGCGGACACCGAAGTAGGCGCCGCCGATGATCACGCAGACCGACACGAGCAGGATCAGCCAGCGGCCCTTGCGGCTGCGCCTGCGCTTCGGCGGCGGGGTCGGCCGGCGCCCACCGCGTCGGGCGGCGGTGCGCCGCCGGTCGTCGTAGTCGTCGTCGGAGAGGTTGTCGAACAGGTCCAGTCCGTCGCTCATCACGACACCTCCCCGCTGGCTCCCGCGGCAGCCCTGGCGAGCGCGGCCGCCCGCGCGTCCAACCACGCCTGCAGGATCTCCACGGCGGCGGCCTGGTCGACCACGGCCCGCTGCTTGCGGCCCTTGACCCCGCGCTGGCTCAGCATCCTGGCCGCGGTGACCGTGGTCAGTCGCTCGTCGGCCATCCGCACCGGGACCGGGGTGATCCGGCCGGCCAACTCGTCGGCATAGGCGCAGGCCAGCAGTGCGGCGGTGCCGGTGCGTCCGGCCAACGTCCTCGGCAGCCCAACCACGACTTCGACCACCTCATGCTCGTTGACGAGTTCGGTGAGCTGGTCGAAGTCCCGACCGCCCTTTTCGTCCCTGGACAGGGTAACCAGCGGGGTGGCCAGCAGCGGGCTCGGATCACTCAGCGCGACCCCGACCCGGACAGAACCGACATCGACCGCGAGGCGTCTCCCCCGTCCGGGGTCGTCGTCGCTCCCAGGAAGGTCCGGACCGCGCTGTTCTGTCACGCCCCGAGTGTCCCTCAGTGTCTGTCAGCAGGCTGTCAGGGGTGAGCGGCTCCGGCGGCAGACGCTGCACGGTCTACCGCCGGATCGCCCATCGCTCAGCCGTCCGACCGGCTCAATTCGGCCCGCAGCGCGTCGATCGCGGCGGAAACGCCACCCGGCTCGGACCCGCCGCCTTGGGCCAGGTCCGGCTTGCCGCCGCCCCGGCCGCCGATCGCCGGCGCGAACACCTTGACCAGATTGCCGGCCGCGATCTTCTTGTCCTGCGCCGCTTTTGTGGTGGCGACGACAAACGCGACCTTGCCCTCGGCAGCGGAGAACAGCGCGACCACACCGGACCGGCCGCCCAGCCGGTTGCGCACCTCGGCGGCCAGCGAGCGCAGGTCGCCACCGGCAACACCGTCGGGCAGCGCGACCGCGACCAGCGCGGTCCCGCGCACGTCCTCGGCACTGGCGGCCAGCTCGCCTGCGCCGGACAGCAGTTGCGCGCCGCGCAGCCGCTCCAGCTCCTTCTCCGCGGTCCGCAGCCGTTCCACGGTCTGCCCGATCCGCTCGGGCAGTTCCTCCGGCCTGGCCTTGAACTGCTCGGCCAGCTGACCGACGAGCACGTGCTCGCGGGCCAGGAAGCGGAACGCGTCCAGGCCGACCAGCGCGTCCACCCGGCGCACGCCCGAGCCGATGGACGCCTC
The DNA here is from genome assembly GCA_036268615.1 of Pseudonocardiaceae bacterium. Classification (GTDB taxonomy): domain Bacteria; phylum Actinomycetota; class Actinomycetes; order Mycobacteriales; family Pseudonocardiaceae; genus DATATV01. The sequence goes on along the minus strand of DATATV010000068.1, from coordinate 87,790 downwards.
GGACAGCAGCTTGATCACGCCGATCTCGCCGGACCGGTGTACGTGCGTGCCGCCGCACAACTCCTTGGAGTAGTCCCCGATGGTGACCACCCGGACGGCGTCGCCGTACTTCTCACCGAACAGCGCCACCGCACCGGTCTTGCGCGCCTGCTCCATCGTCATCACCTCGGCGCGTACGTCGAGGTCGTCCAGCAGGACAGCGTTGACCTCCTCCTCGACCTCGGCGAGCACGCTGGGCGGCACCGCGCCGGCCGGGGAGGTGAAGTCGAACCGCAGCCGGCCCGGCGCGTTGAGCGAACCGGCCTGCGCGGCCGTGTCGCCCAGCGCCTTGCGCACACCGGAGTGCACCAGGTGGGTGGCCGTGTGCGAGCGGGACACCGCGCGCCGCCGGGGAACCTCGACCTCGGCCCGGACCTGCGCACCGAGCACGATCTCGCCGGACACGACGGTGGCCCGGTGCACGATCAGGCCGGGCACCGGGGTCTGCACGTCGTGCACGTCCACCACGGTGTGGTCGCCGCTGCCCTCGGCCACGATCCGACCGTGGTCGGCGAGCTGACCGCCGCTCTCCGCGTAGAACGGGGACCGGTTGAGCACGATCTCGACGTCGCTGCCGGCACCGGCGGCCGGCACCGCGACGCCGTCCACCAGCAGCCCGACCACCTCGGAGTCGGTGTTCAGGTCGATGTAGCCGAGGAAGTCCGTGCGGCCGTGCGCGTCCAGCACCGCGCGGTAGGCCGAGGCGTCGGCGTGCCCGGTCTTGCGGGATGCCGCGTCCGCCTTGGCGCGCTGCCGCTGCTCGGACATGAGCCTGCGGAAGCCGTCCTCGTCGACCGAGAGACCCTGCTCGGCGGCCATCTCCAGGGTCAGGTCGATCGGGAAGCCGTAGGTGTCGTGCAGTTGGAAGGCCTGGTCACCGGGCAGCACCGCGCCACCGGCCGACTTCGTCTGCTCCGCGGCGAGGTCGAAGTGGCGCGAACCGGTGGTCAGCGTGCTGAGGAAGGACTCCTCCTCGGCCCGCATCACCGCGTCGATCCGGTTGAACTCGCCGATCAGCTCCGGGTAGGACGGACCCATCTCGTCGCGCACCACGGCGGCGAACTCGCCGAGCACCGGCTCGTGCACGCCCAGCAGCCGGGCCGAGTGGACGATCCGGCGCAGCAGCCTGCGCAGCACGTAGCCGCGCGACTCGTTGCCCGGCGTCACGCCGTCGCCGATCAGCATCACGCCGCTGCGCGCGTGGTCGGCGATCACCCGGAACCGGATGTCGTCGGTGAGGTCGGCGCCGTAGCGCCGGCCGGACACCTGTTCCGCCTTGGTGATCACCGCGCGGACCAGGTCGGTCTCGTAGACGTTGTCCACGTCCTGCAACAGGAACGCGACCCGCTCGACGCCCATACCGGTGTCGATGTTCTTCGCCGGCAGCTCACCGATCGGCTTGAAGCCCTCCTTGGGGCTCTTGTCGCCGCGGATGTCCTGCATGAAGACGAGGTTCCAGATCTCCAGGTACCGGTCCTCGTCGGCGATCGGGCCGCCCTCCCGGCCGAACGCCGGGCCGCGGTCGTAGTAAATCTCCGAGCACGGGCCACCGGGACCGGGAATGCCCATGTCCCAGTAGTTGTCCTTGCCGTCGCGGCGCTGGATGCGCTCCGCCGGCAGCCCGGCGATCTTCTGCCAGAGCTCCAGCGCCTCGTCGTCGTCCTGGTAGACGGTGACCCAGAGCCGCTCGGGGTCGAAGCCGTAACCGCCATCGGACTGCGGCGAGCTGACCAGGTTCCAGGCGTGCGTGATCGCGCCCTGCTTGAAGTAGTCGCCGAAGGAGAAGTTGCCGGCCATCTGGAAGAAGGTCAGGTGCCGGGTGGTCTTGCCGACCTCTTCGATGTCCGGCGTGCGCACGCACTTCTGCACGCTGGTCGCGGTCGAGTAGGGCGCCGGCGCCTCACCGAGGAAGTATGGCTTGAACGGCACCATGCCGGCGTTGACGAACAGCAGGTTGGGGTCGTCCACCAGCAGCGACGAGCTGGGTACGACGGTGTGGCCCGCGCGTTCGAAATGGTCGCGGAACCGGGTGATGATCTCATGGGTCTGCATGGCGTGTACCTCAAGGACGCGTCTGAGAACGGGACTGCGGGGCGGCGAAGGTGGCGGACGGGCGAACGCGGCAACGTCGCGAAACGGCAGTGCCGCTCAGCCGTCCGCCCGGCGAGCTCGCGCACCGGGCGTGCGCCGCGCCGGCAGGGAGTTGCTGGCCCGCCAGGTCTCGTCGGCCGCGCGCAACGCGTGCCGCGGCGCGGGGTTCACGCCGGTGCGGCGCTCCACGTCGTCGGTCAGTTCCTGCTCGCGCTCGGCCATGCCGGCGCGCACGTCGGCACCGAAGGTGCCCAGGGCGCCGGCCAGTTCGCTGATGGCGTCGCCAAGGTTGGCGGCTACCCCGGCCGGGGTAGCCTGCCGAGCCGCCTTGCCGAGCTTGCGGGACGCTGCCACGCCACCCAGTACACCAAGGCCGAGCCAGAACAGTCGCTTCATTTACGGCCTCCGCGTCGGGAGTGCCGGCCGGCGGCCTCGGCCACGGCGGCCTTGCGGCGCCGCGAGCGGATCGCCTTGCCGACGCCGTAGGACAACGCCGCCGTCTTCACCAGCGGGCCACCGAGGGTCGCGGTGAACAGGGAGGTCAGCGCGGACACGTTGCCGGTGACCGCCCTGGCGTTGGCGGTGATCCCGTCGACCCGCTCCAGCTGCGTGTTCACGTGGGTGATCGTGGTGTTCGCACCGGTGAACAGCGGGTCGGAGTTCTCGTGCGCCTTGCGAATGGCGATGGTCGCCTCGTCAAGGGTGCGGCCGAGTTTGATCAGTGGGACCGCGAGGAGCAGCACCAGCAGCACGAACGCGCCGGCTGCGACGAGCCCGGCGATCTGCCCTGCTGACACGAGCCCTCCAACAAGTTTGTAGGTCGGTTTGTGATCGCGGTCAGGCTACCGTGCCGGTGCCGGCCGGGCCCGCCCAGCCCACACGTGGCGTCACCTGGGGAGCTTCAGCCCGCATCGTCGCCACGGACCACCCGGCGCAGCTTGGGCACCCGCTCGGCGAGTACCCGTTCGGCACCGCGCTGGGTCGGTTGGTAGTAGTCCCGGCCGACCAGGTCGTCGGGTGGGTACTGCTGGCTGAGCACGCCGTCGGACACGTCGTGCGGATAGCGGTAGCCCTGCGCGTTGCCCAGCCGGGCCGCGCCCGCGTAGTGGCCGTCCCGCAGGGGCGCCGGCACCAGGCCGGTCGCGCCCTGCTGCACGTCGGTCAGGGCGGCGCCGATCGCGGTGACCACCGCGTTGGACTTGGGCGCGGTGGCCAGGTGGATGGTGGCCTGGGCGAGCGCCAACCGGCCCTCGGGCATTCCGATGAGCTGCACCGCGGCGGCGGCAGCGGTCGCCGTCTGCAACGCCGTCGGGTCGGCCATGCCGACGTCCTCGCTGGCGTGCACCACCAGTCGGCGGGCGATGAACCGCGGGTCCTCGCCGGCCTCGATCATCCGGGCCAGGTAGTGCAGTGCGGCGTCCACGTCCGATCCGCGGATGGACTTGATGAACGCGCTGATCACGTCGTAGTGCTGGTCACCCTGACGGTCGTAACGCACCGCCGCCTTGTCCACAGTGGACTCGACCCGGGCCAGGTCGATCCGGTCGGCACCGGTCGAGCGGGCCGCCTCGGCCGCGGCCTCCAGCGCGGTCAGCGCCCGGCGCGCGTCGCCACCGGCCAACCGGACCAGGTGCGCCTCGGCGTCCTCGGCCAGTTCCAGCGTGCCGCCGAGGCCACGCTCGTCGGTGACCGCGCGGCGGATCAGGTCGCGCACGTTCTCGTCGGTGAGCGGTCGCAGTTGCAGCACGAGCGACCGGGACAGCAACGGCGAGACGATCGAGAACGACGGGTTCTCGGTGGTCGCGGCGACCAGCAGCACGGTCCGGTCCTCGACCGCGCCGAGCAGCGCGTCCTGCTGGGTACGGGAGAACCGGTGCACCTCGTCGATGAACAGCACCGTCGCCCGGGCATCGGGGCCGCCGCCGCGCAGCGCGTAGCGGGCCTGCTCGATGACCGCGCGCACCTCCTTGACCCCGGCGGAAAGTGCCGACAGCGCAACAAATCCCCGACCGGTTGCCTGGGAGACCAGGGTGGCCAGCGTAGTTTTGCCGGTACCCGGCGGGCCGTAGAGCAGCACTGACGCCGGCGCACCCCCCTCGACCAACCGGCGCAGCGGCGCGCCCGGGCCGAGCAGGTGGTCCTGCCCGAGCACCTCGTCCAACGTTCGAGGGCGCATCCGAACCGCAAGCGGCGCGTTGACGCCAGACGTCTGACGGGAGAGGTTGCTCACAGAACCATCCTGCTGGCCGTCGTCCTGGCCAGCCAACTCCACCTCGGTGAACAGGCCATCCTCCACCCTGTGATGGTATGCGGCGGCTACGACAGGTATCCCAACGCGGTAGGCCGGTCGCCGTCTGTCAACTGCTATTTGCTCCATACGGCTTTAACTCACGGGAATATTCCAGTACAACCAACAGTGTGTGTCGAGGGGATAACTGATCGTGGCTGGGGCTGACGCCGAGACGGCGAAGTTCGGCGCCGTCTTCCGGGTCGGCGAGTTCCAGGCGCTCTGGTCTGCCCTCGTGTTGTCCATCGCCGGTGACCAGTTGGCCAGGGTCGCGTTGAGCCTGCTGGTGTTCGCCAGGACCAACTCGGCCGCCCTCACCGCCTTGACCTACGCGTTGACCTTCCTGCCCGACCTGGCCGGTGGTCCGCTGCTGTCCGGACTGGCCGACCGCTACCCGCGCCGCGAGGTGATGGTGGTGACCGACGTCTGCCGGGCGGTGCTGGTCTGCCTGATGGCCCTGCCGGGCATGTCCCTGCTCCTGGTCTGCGTACTGCTGGTGATCGTGCAGTTGCTCGCCTCGCCGTTCAACGCGGCCCGGGGCGCCTTGTTGCCGACGATGTTGGACGGGGACCTGTTCGTCGCCGGCAACGCGATCGTGAACATCACCTATCAGACCGGGCAGTTGGCCGGCTATGTCGCGGGCGGGGCGCTGGTCGCGTTCACCGGTCCGCACGTGGCCCTGCTGATCGACGCGGCCACCTTCGTCGTCTCCGCCGTGCTGGTCCGGTTCGGCGTGCGGGCCCGGTCGGTCGCCGCGGCCGGACAGCGGGCTGCCGGCGCCGGGTTCCGGACCACCTGGACCGGGCTGCGGTTCGGGCTGCGGCTGGTCTGGCACGACCGCAGCCTGCGCGCGCTGATCGGCGTGGCCTGTGTATCGGGCTTCTACGTCGTCGCCGAGGGGCTGGCCGTGCCCTACGCGCATCAACTGGGCGGCGGCGCGATCACCGCCGGTCTGCTGTTCGCCGCCTTCCCCGCCGGCAACGCGCTGGGCATGATCGTGCTGCTCCGATTCGTGTCACCGAGTAACCGGATGCGGCTGATCGGCCCGCTCACCGTCATCACCTGCGCGGTGCTGATCATCTGCGTGGCCCGGCTCAACCTGGTCGGCACCCTGGCCGTGCTGGCCACCGCCGGGCTCGCCGCGTCCTATCAGACCGTGGCCGCGGCCGCGTTCGTTCGCGGAGTTCCGGATTCCGGACGCGGGCAGGCACTCGGTTTGGCGAACACCAGCCTGCGGGTGGCCCAGGGCATCGGAGTGGTGCTGGCCGGCGTGGTCGCCGAACAGTTACTGCCCTCCGTCGTGGTGGCCATTTTCGGCGGCGCCGGTGTGGTGTGTGCGCTGGCTGTCGCAATCGCCTACTGGCGGTCCGAACACGAATCGTCCGGCGCCACCAGCACCGCGAGAACAGCAAAAGCGTAATCGGCCCGGGACGCGGAGTAACTTTTTGCGTCCGCCGAGCGATTTCAGTGCCAGATGATGTCGGAAGCGCTGGCCGAAGCAGTCCAGATGATGTCGCGGTGACGCCAGATGATGTCCCTGACAGAGACGGACTCGCTGGTGGCAGCGGCGTTCCAGATGATGTCGCGAGGGGTCGAGGTGCGCATGGGGTGCCTCCCGGGGCAAAAGGATAGCAGTGGGGGACTGCCAAAGATCAGGTGAACGAGGGCAGGGACGAGTAAGCGTCGAGCGGTCGTATACGAGGGCTGACCGCCATATGATCGCGGCCCGAGCCGGAATGTCAAAGAACCAATCGCGATCTCCGTTCTCCGCTCGCCAGCAGATTACACTCTGTCACCACCCATTTGGCGCCGCACTTTCTTCACCACATCGAGTGACGTACCGTGTGCTATCAGCTAGTGTGCTTTCTGTGTTGGGTCATGGGGGAGAGTCTGCTGAGGGGTCTCATTCTCACCCACCTGGGGCGTGGGTGCGTAGGACTGTGACCAAAGGGTGGTATTGGGCTGGTAGATGGCCTGTCTGGTCACTGCGCGCGCCGGCCCTGGCGGCGGTACTCGTGGTCGAAGCGGTCGCGCTGCTCGCCACCGTGGCGATCGTCGGGCGGATGCCCATCGAACACCAGGACTGGTTCATCTTCGGCGTGCTGGCCGCCGGTTCGGTACTGCACATGGAGCTTGTTCGAGGCATCGAACGCATCCGCGAGGGCGGCCGGGCCAACAAGCCGCACACCGACCTCAAGTCGGTCTGGACCTTCGCCGGTCTGCTGCTGCTGCCGCCGGTCCTGTCGGTGTCACTGGTAGTGCTGACCTGTATACACCAGCGCTTGCGGCTGGTGCGGATGCAGACTTTCCGCTGGGCCTACAGCAGTTCGGTGGTCCTGGTGGCCACCTACGCGGCCAGCGCCGTGTTGGACGCGGCACTGCCCGCCGGCAGTTACCCCGGTCTGCCCAGCTCGTGGCAGGGCGTGACCATCATCCTGGCCGCCGCGGTGATGCGCTGGTTCGTCAACTCCGCGCTCGTGGTGGCCATCATCCTGCTGTCCTCCCCCAAGACCTCCGCGCAGGAGGCGCTGGGCGGCTTCAACAGCAACCTGGTGGAGATCGCCGCGCTGTGCCTTGGCGCGGTCACCGCGCTGGCCGTCGTGCACGACCCCTGGTACCTGGTGCTGATCCTGCCGCCGCTGCTGGTGCTGCACCGCAACCTGTTGCTGCGCCAGTACGAGGTGGCCGCCCGCACCGACGCCAAGACCGGGCTGGCCAACGCCATGCACTGGAGCGAGGTGGCGCGCACCGAGCTGTCCCGGGCCGACCGGGACGCCAAGACGGTCAGCGTCATCATGCTCGATCTCGACCACTTCAAACGGGTCAACGACAGCTACGGCCACCTCACCGGCGACGCGGTGCTCATCGCGGTGGCCGCCGCACTGCGCAAGGAAGCCCGTGACTACGACCTGGTCGGCCGATTCGGCGGCGAAGAGTTCATGATCCTGCTACCTGACGTCGACCCGATCGACATCCCGGCGGTAGCCGAGCGGTTCCGGCGGTGCATCAGCGGACTGATCGTCACCTCGCCGGACAACCACGAGACGGTCACGGTCACCGCGTCCGCCGGGGTGGTCACGTTCCCGGCCGGCGGCAGCGACCTCGACGAGCTGCTACTGGCCGCGGACGCGGCGCTGTACCAGGCCAAGGAAGCCGGCCGGGACCGCACCTGCTTCGCGCCGGTGTCCGACCGCGGCCCGAACAACGGCACCGTCCCGCCGGCCCGCTCGGTCGGCGACTGAACCACCCCGCCAGGGCCAGTGGGCCGGACCCCGCCTGCGGGGCGTGGCCGGCCCACGCCGGAGTGGCTCAGTTGCCACTTGCGGCCCTGGCCACGCTGGTGTCCCGGATGGCCCGCACCCAGTCCACCAGAGCCGGGTCGGTCTGCTGCTCGACCGAGGACCGGTACAGGCTGTCCCACAGGCCGACCGTGTTCCACTCCACGAAGCGCCGGTACGCGGTGGGCACCGCGATACCGAACGTCGAGGGTAATCGCCGCCACGCGCAGCCACTGGACAGCACGAACACCACCGCGACGAACACCGCCCGGTCGCCGACCCGCGACCGACCACCGCCCTGCGGCCGGGCCTTGGGGACCGGCATCAACGGTTTCGCCAGTGCCCACAACTCGTCGGGAACCAATCGACGCGACAGCGGCGACGTTCGGTCATCAAAATCAGCCAATTGCGCCATAGCGCCACCTCCGCACCGAACGGCCTCTTTTGTTTCTAGAGGTGCGCAGGCCGTTGGTCAATCGGCCTTCTGGTGCAAATAATCAGCGGGCCCCGGCAAGGCCCTGTTTTTCGGGAAGATCGGATCGGTCTCATCTGGCGGCGGCGACATCACGCGCGTGCCACCGCTGCATGGCGTGCTGCACCATGGTGATGAGGGTTTGCTTGGTGGATTCCCGTTTGCGTGCGTCGCACATGACGATCGGCACCTCCGAGGGGATGGACATGGCCTCGCGGATGTCCTCCACCGGATACTGCTGCGATGAATCGAAGCAGTTGACGCCGACAACGTAGGGCAGGCCGTGTTCCTCGAAATAGTCGATCGGTCCGAAGGAATCAGCCAGCCGCCGAGTGTCCACCAGCACCACCGCGCCGATCGCACCGCGGATCAGGTCGTCCCACATGAACCAGAAACGTTGCTGGCCAGGCGTGCCGAACAGGTACAAAATCAACTCGGAATCCAGCGTCACCCGGCCGAAATCCATCGCCACCGTGGTGGTGCGTTTGTCCGGGGTGGCCGCCAGATCGTCGATACCGGCGCTCGCGTCGGTCAGCGCCGCCTCGGTCGTCAACGGCACGATCTCGGAGACCGACCCGACGAACGTGGTCTTCCCGACACCGAAACCGCCGGCAACCACGATCTTCGCCGAGGTGGCGCTGAGCGAGAGCCGAGCCGTCTTCGACCGCTCAAAGTCGACGGAGTCCACTCAATACCCTTTCCATCAACACGAGGTGCGCCGCGATGTCGTCGTCGGCGAACGTCCGGTGAATGCTGATCAGGCCCAACTCGGCCATATCACTGAGAATCACGCGTGCCACGCCCAGCGGCACGGACAGTTTGGCAGCCACTTCCGCCACCGAATGCGGATGCCGGCACAACGTGCTGACCACCCGGTACTCGACCTGGTTCAGCTTGGCCTCGTCGAGCCCTGTGTCGCTTGTGGACACCAGGGTTTCCAACTCCAGCTGGAAGTTCGACCTGGTCCGGCCACGGGTCCAGGCGTACGGGCGGACGATCGCGGCCTGTTCCTCGATGAAGTCGTCCAGCGGCAACGCCGGTCCGACGATCTCATCGGGCGGGTCGTCTGGATTTTCCCCGAATCTGGCGGTCATCTAGACCTCACACCGGCTGTCGGGACAACAATCGACTCGAACCCTGCAGCTCCGCACGGAGTTCAGGAGTCAGCATCTGCCCGACGCGTTCGACCATCAGTGCCATTTCGTAGGCGACCTGGCCGATATCGCAGTTGGGCGCGGCCAGCACGGCCAATGACGAGCCGTCGCTGATCGCCATCAACAACATGACGCCGCGGTCCATCTCCACCACGGTCTCGCGGACCACGCCGGCCTCGAAGCACCGCGCCGCGCCCTGGGTCAGGCTGGTCAGGCCGGAGGCGACCGCGGCGAGCTGTTCGGCACGATCGGTGGGCAGTCGGTCCGACGCGGCGAGCAGCAGCCCGTCCGCGGACACCACCACCGCGTGCGCGGCGCCGGGCACCCGCTCGGTGAAGTCGGTGACCAGCCACCCGAAGCGGCTCTGCGGTGACTGATGTGCGGTCATTCGTTCTCCCAGGTGTTCAAGTGGTATCCGTGTTCAACCCGTTCGGCCGCAGCGGTGGCTGAGCCGTTCCGGCCCTGCCGCACGCCACGCTGAAAGCTGGTGATCCGGTCCCGCACGGCATCGGCCTCGGGCCGGTCGACGCCGGCTTTGCCATTGGCGGCAACGCCTCCGGGCACCAGCTTGGCTCGCGGTCGACGCTTGGGCAGGCCGGCCGAGGTGATCTCGGGGTCGGTGGCGACCAGCGGGTTGGCCGCCCGCCAGCCCTCGTCGGCGCCCGAGGGGAACTCCGGCTGTGCGGGTTCGGCGGCCGGTTCTTCCTCGGTGGTCGGTTCGGCTTCGGCAGCCGAACCACTGTCGGTGACCGGCCGCTCGGCCTGGATGACCGGCATCAACGTGGTGTCCTCGACGCCGGGGTTGAGTACCGGCAGGACGAACCCGGTGTCCTCGGGGGCCTGCTCGGTGGTCGGCCACATCGGCGTGACCGCCTCGATCGCCTCGGCCAGTTCGGCCGACTCGGCGATCATCGCGGCCTCCTCCCGGCCGCGGGCGATGCCGCGTTGGAAGCCACTGAGCCGGGCGCGCGCCCGGTCCGGGCTCAGCCGGGTGGAGGACACCGGGCGCGGTGCCGGTTCGACGTCCACGCTGCCGGGCAGCAGCTTCGCCCTCGGCTGCCGCTTGGGCAGGCCGGCGGTGGTGAACTCGTCGGGCGCGGCCTGGCTGGCCGCGTCCACCGCGCGCCAGGCGTCGTCGGCGGCGAACTCCCAGTCGATGCCGTTGACCGGCTCGGCGACCGCCTCGTCGGGCTGCGGACCTTCCCCGTCCACAGCCGCTTCGTCGGCGTCCGCGGGCCGGGCCCGGGGGGCGTCGGCGAACCACGCGGACAGGATGTCGTTGAAGATCGGCGTGACCTCGGGTGCCTTCGGTGGGGTGAGGTCGGGGATGTCCTCGTCGAGCGCCACGCCGATGACCCCGGTCTCGTCGACCGGATCAACGTCGTCCTCGCCGGGGATCGGCGCGAACAGGCTCACGCCGGTCGACTCGGCACTGGGCAGCTGCGGAATGGTCACCGTCAGCGCACCGGCCACCTCGTCCACGCTGGACCGGACGACCCCGTTCGTGCCGCCGTTGATGCCACCGTTGATGCCGCCATGGGTGCTGCCGTTGTTGCCGCCGAGGGTGCCCGCCAGCGGGCCGCCGAGCACGTCGTCGATGTCGCCGAGGATCAGCTCGGTAGGCAGGGTGACGGTCACCCGCAGACCGGGGATGTCCTGGCCGCCGTGCAGCCGCACCCGGACACCGTGCCGGTTGGCCAGCTTGCTCACCACGAACATGCCCATCCGCCGGGAGACCCGCTCCTCGACGCCTTCGGGCTGGGTGAGCTGATCGTTGGCCCGGGCCAGTTCCTCGTCGTTCATGCCGATGCCGTGATCGACGATGTCCACCACGATCGCGCGGCTCCGGGTCCGGTGCGAGGCGAGCGTGACCTGGCTGTCCGGTGAGGAGAACGCGGTCGCGTTGTCCAGCAGTTCGGCGATCAGCCGGACCAGGTCGCCCGCGGCGTAACCGAGCACCTGGATGTCCGGCGGCGGCTGCACGTTGACCCGCTCGTAGTGCTCGATCTCCGAGACCGCGGCGCGCAGCAGGTCGGCCAGCGACACCGGCTGGCTGGGCCCACGGCTCAACTCGGTGCCGGAGAGCACCATCAGGTTCTCGTTGTTGCGCCGCATCCGGGTGGCCAGGTGGTCCAGTTTGAACAGCGCGGAGAGCTGGTCGGGGTCCTCCTCGTCCCGCTCCAGCTGCTCGATCAGCCGCAGCTGGCGCTGCACCAGGCTCTGGCTGCGCCGGGACAGGTTCACGAACAGCTCGCTGTAGTTGGCCCGCAGGTTGGCCTGCTCCACCGCCAGCCGCAGCGCCTCGCCGTGCACCGCGTCGAACGCCCTGGCCAGCTGGCCGACTTCGTCCTCGGTGTACACCGGTACCGGTCGCACCGTGGTGTCCACCGTCTCGCCGGCCCGGATTCGCTCCACCGCGTCGGGCAGGTTGCGGGTGGCCACGTCCCGGGCGGTGCGTCGCAGCACGTTGATCGAGCGGAGCAGCTGACGGGCGATCACCACCATCACCGCGATCGCGGCCAGCAGCGCGGCGACCAGTGCGACCGCGGCGGTACCGGCGGTGTTGCCGGCCTGACTGCGCAGGCTGGTCGCGTTGTCCCGCAGTTCGGCGGTGAGGTCGTCGACCACCCGGTCCAGACCGCCGACCACCGAGCTGTTCGCGGCGTTCCAGGTGGACGCCGGAATCTCGATCATCATGCCCGGCGCGGGCATTCCGCTCATCCCGCCGGACTGGTCGATCGCCTGGGACAGCAGGGAAGCCTGCTGGGCCAGCGACGGACCGGTGACGGTACGGCTGAAGTCGAGATTGTCCGGTGCGCCGGCCACGGCGTGGAAGTCGCTCACCCGGCTGGCCAGTCGGGCCTCCGAGCCGTGCAGCGAGGTCACGTCGGCCACCGACATGGTGCCGTGGCCGATTCCGGCCAACACCACCGACTGTTGGTAGAGCACCTCCTCGCGGGCCGAGGCCAGGTCGTAGAGGGCCATCGACTCCCGGGCCAGTTGCGCGTCGGCCACGTCGGTGGCGAGCACCCGGTCGAACGCGAACAGCCCGTTGACGAGCTGGGTGTACGCACCCACCTCGGTGGACCGGTCGGCCGCCGCGGCGATCGCCGCCGAGCCCTGGCCACGCAGCGACGGCAGCGAGTCGAGCTGCCGCTGGGCCGAGGTCCAGGCGGTCGTCGCGACCGGGTCGAGGTCACCGCCGTCGGTACTCGTGCCGACCTGGCCGCGCAGGCTGTTCAGAGCGCTGTCGGTCTCGGTGCGTCCCTGCTGGGTGGGCGCCGCGCCGGCCACCTGCTGCCGCTCCTGCTGCAGGGCGGTGATCGCGCCGCGCAGGGTGACGCTCAGCTCCACGATCCGGTCGGCGCGGGTGTACTCGGTCGCCTTGGTCACCTCGGTGTTGATCACCAACGCGCCGAGGGCCAGCACCACCAGCACCGGCACGAGCATGACCAGGCCCAACTTGACCGGCAGACTCCAGTTGGGCCACCCGGTCAACCAGCTCATGGTTGTTCTCGGTTTGTCCGGCCGATCATCCGGCCCGGCCGCGCCCTGCCGACGGTTCGCCGCCTCACTCACTCCGGCCTCCTTGATGATCCGGGCAACCCGCTACTCCGCTTCGCCTTGGACAGGGCACCGCGAATAACGCAAGGGACATATTCCTGTTCACCTCGCTGCCGATATCGTCGAGCGTGGCAAATCGTTTCTACAGATCACCCGAAAGTGGACGCCAAATCACTCATAAGGCACGATCCGTTTACGGTATTACGCACTGCGCGACGACAGGTAGGGACCGGAGTCGACGGCGTGTGCTTTACCGTTTGGTATTCCGTTCTTGTTCGGGCACCAAACACTACAACAGCGCCGTCTCAGTAGATGCAATTCGCAACTACCGCAGTTGAGCTGCGGGTTTACGATCGCGAATCAGACATTTGCATTGAAGCGCACATACCGCATAAGTCACCACGCGCCCAAGGTCGCCGAGACGAGTACTCAGGGAGTCAAACAACCGCTGATCGAGCGATCGATCATGACTCGATGGTGTTACGCCCGTACCGGCCCACCCGTGTCGACTGGCGGCGAAGCGCGAAACGACCATCGGGTGACGCCGTTACCGACATGATCAAAGGCGTGCTGAACAGCATGTTTAACCCCTTGTCACATGATCGGAAGGGTGCGTTCAGCACCCCCCTCAAGTTCCGATGATCTCCTCGATCGAGTGACAAGCTGATACCCGGAGCAGACCGCACCATGATCGCCGCCCACTCCCCCGGCGACCTCCCGATCAGCCCCCGGCAACCGGGTTGAACAGCCACGATTCCGATCATCAGCGAACCGGCGGACCACCGCGAGCGGCGCGATCGGCCGGCCCACTCGAAACGGACATGAGGAATCCGGTGATCACGTGAAGTAACCGGTAAGTTCACACTTATGTGGGAAATCGGCGCATTGGTGCCGTCTTCGACTGCTGCCACGCCCGACCGGCAGCGGTGTGTCAACCGGTTGCTGTCCGCGAATACCACAAAGCGAAGCTGATCACGAGGAAATCACGGCAACATCACGTAGCAGTCCGCCTACGCTGCGCTCAACTGGTGGTCCGGAACGCTGGATAGGTCGGCAGATCCTGCGTGACGCCGAACCGGCGCTCCAGACCGGCCACCACCGCCCGCGCGTAGTCGGCGAGCAGCTGCTCCCCGGCGCGGTCGGAGTCGGCGGCCAACTGCCGCCACCGGGCGCGTAACGCGACACTGCGCCGGGGCGACTGATCGTTCTCGATCGGCCGGTCCTCCTCGCCGGTCCTGGGCAGGAACCACCAGGTGGACAGCCACACCCAGAACACCTGCGCGTCCAGCAGACCGGGCAGCAGCACCGAGTCGTCGTCCAGGTCCGGCCACACCCCGCGCACCTCGGCCCGCCAGGCGGCGACCATCGCGTCGATCATCCCGGCGGGCAGCGCGAAACTGCACCAGCAGCTCGGGAAGGGCACCCGCAGGTAGCCCGCGTCCAGCAGCACGTTGCGCCAGCAGCCGCCCTCGAAGTCCAGGAAGCGGACGCCCTTGCTGGTGATCACGTTGTTGTCCGGGCACGCGTCGGACGGGCTGAACGCGCGGTGCCGGGCCGACTTCACCAGCCAGGTCGACGAGCTCGCCCGCCGGTGCGCCTCGGCCGAGGTGGTCACGCCGAGCGCGTCCGCGAGCACGTCGGGCAGCTCGGCGAACGCCTTGGTCGCGCTGCCGACCAGCGGGTCGGTCATCTTCGGCACGCCCCAGCGCCGGCTCAGCGCGTCGAAGTCGCCCTCCCGGCCCGCGGTGCTGGCGTGCAGCCGGCCCAGCGAGCGCGACCAGGACAGCAGCGCACGCTCGGCGGCGCGGGCGTCGTCACCGGTGAGCTTGTCGGCCAGGGTCGGCGAGCGGCCCAGGTCCTCCAGCACGACCAGCCGTTCGGCCGCGTCGTGGGCGAACATCTCCGGGCACATCCGCTCCTCCGGCGCGAGCGCCGTGAACAGCTGGTAGCTGACCGCCTCCTGGACGAACGAGTCGACCGGCGCGTCCGGATTCATCGGACCATAACGCTTGACCACGAGGGTGCGGGGCAGGGAGAAGGGCGTGGCCGCGACCCGTACCCGGACGACCGTGGAGGAACCGCTTCCGCCCAGGTACTCGGGATCGGCCAGGCGTACCGCTGCGCCGAACCGGTGGCTGATGACCTGCTCGGCGGCGGTTACGGTGCGCGATACCTCCGGCTCGATGCCCCCATCGACATCCGACGAGCCGGCGGTGGTTTCCACACTCATCTCCTCCGACCGTACCCGCGCGAGGCCCTGCGCATAGGGACCGTAGCGTCCCGCCAGGGTGGTCGGCGGGCACGAGTTGATAACAGATCGCATGTTTTTGCTAACGCTCCGCAGGCAGCCGGAAACAGCCCAGCGACAACTGGGGTGCGGGCCGTTCCGGCGGCCTTGCTCGGGGGGCGGTGGACCTCAGGAACCGGACCCGGTGGCGGTGTCCGGCTTGACCTCGGGCTTGGCGTCCACGCCAGCCTCTTTGCGCTGCTCAGGGGTGATCGGCGCGGGTGCGCCGGTGAGCGGGTCGTAACCGCCGCCGGACTTCGGGAAGGCGATCACCTCCCGGATCGAGTCGGCCCCGGCGAGCAGCATGACCATCCGGTCCCAGCCGATCGCGATGCCGCCGTGCGGCGGCGCGCCGAACTTGAACGCCTCCAGCAGGAAGCCGAACTTCTCGTCCGCCTGTTCCGGCGTGATTCCCATCAGCTGGAACACCCGCTGCTGCACGTCGGCCCGGTGGATACGGATCGACCCGCCGCCGATCTCGTTGCCGTTGCAGACGATGTCGTAGGCGTAGGCGAGCGCGTTGCCGGGGTCGGACTCGAACCGGTCGATCCACTCCGGCTTGGGCGAGGTGAACGCGTGGTGCACCGCGGTCCACTTACCGGCGCCGACCGCGACATCGCCGCTGGCGACGGCCTTGGCGGCCGGCTCGAACAGCGGGGCGTCCACCACCCAGACGAACGACCACGTGGACTCGTCGATCAGGTCGAGCCTGCGGGCGATCTCGACCCGGGCCGCGCCGAGCAGAGCACGGGCGTCGGAGGTCTCGCCTGCGCCGAAGAACACGCAGTCACCGGACTTGGCACCGACCGCGTCGGCCAGGCCGGCGCGCTCCTCCTCGGTGAGGTTCTTGGCCACCGGGCCGCCCAGCGTGCCGTCCTCGCCGATCAGCACGTAGGCCAGGCCCTTGGCGCCGCGCTGGCGGGCCCAGTCCTGCCAGGCGTCCAGCGTGCGCCGCGGCTGGTCGGCACCGCCGGGCATCACCACGGCGCCGACGTAGGGCGCCTGGAAGACCCGGAACGGGGTACCGGCGAAGTACTTGGTCAGGTCGGTGAGCTCCAGCGCGAAGCGCAGGTCGGGCTTGTCCGTGCCGAACCGGGACATCGCGTCGGCGTAGCTCATCCGCTGGATCGGCAGCTGGATCTCGAAGCCGGCGAGGTCGCGCCACAGCGCGCTGAGGATGTCCTCGGCCAGGGCGATCACGTCGTCCTGCTCGACGAAGCTCATCTCGATGTCGAGCTGGGTGAACTCGGGCTGGCGGTCGGCCCGAAAGTCCTCGTCCCGGTAGCAGCGGGCGATCTGGTAGTAGCGCTCCAGCCCGCCGACCATCAACAGCTGCTTGAACAGCTGGGGCGACTGCGGCAGCGCGTACCAGGAGCCGGGGCGCAGCCGGGCCGGGATCACGAAGTCACGCGCGCCCTCCGGCGTGGACCGGGTCATCGTCGGGGTCTCCACCTCGACGAAGTCGTGCTCGTGCAGCACGGTGCGGGCGATCCGGTTGGCCTCGCTACGCAGCCGCATCGCCTTGGCCGGGCCGCTGCGGCGCAGGTCCAGGTAGCGGTACTTGAGCCGGGTCTCCTCGCCGACCTCAAGGTTGTCGTCGAGCTGGAAAGGCAGCGGCGCGGCCTCGCTGAGCACCTCCAGCTCGGTCACGGTCACCTCGATCTCGCCGGTGGGCAGCTCGGGGTTGTCATTGCCGTCCGGCCTGCGCACGACCTCGCCGACCACCCGGAGGCAGAACTCGGCACGCAGCCGGTGCGCGCGCTCGGCCATCTCGCCCTCGCGGAACACCACCTGCGCGGTGCCCGAGGCATCCCGCAGGTCGATGAAGATGACGCCGCCGTGATCGCGCCGCCGAGCCACCCACCCGGTGAGGGTGACGGTCTGGCCGGCCTGGGAGGCACGGAGAGTTCCGGCCTCGTGGGTGCGCATCACGGGTACTGCACTCCTCGAAAATGGTCTGCTGATGGTCTGTGGACTGTCGCGGTCCTGACAAGGTTAGCCACCCACCCCACCCCGGACGCCAGCAGGTTTCCGGAGTGGGGTGGGTGGCCGTCGATCAGGTGCGCCGCCCGGTTAGGGGAAGCTGACCAAGTGCTGCACGCTGGCACCGGGTCCGGCGGCAGCGCCGGTGTTGTTGATGATGTGGTCGATCGTGCCGTCGTTGCTGCCGAGCATCACCGTGGTCAGGTCGTGGAACTTGACGCCCGGCGTGCTGGGCACTTCGAACGCGCGGGTCGCCTGCACGCTCGTGTTCGTACTGAAGAAGCAATAACTGCCGAGGCCCCAGGCTTCATGGCTGGTCACCGTGTCGGCCACCTTGTAGGCGGCGTAGCCGTCGGTACTGCCGTTCATCCAGGCAGCCTGGTTGGGCGGGTCGTAGGGCATCTCGTTCTGGAAGAAGTACGTCCGCCCGCCGTTGCCGTTCCAGAGCACCTGGTACTGCTGGTAGTGCTCGACGAACAGGCCGTACATGGTGACGTTGTTGCCGTTGACGATCAGCCCGTTGTTGGCCGTGTTGACCGTCCAGCCGACGCCGGTCGAATGGTCGGCCCGCCACAACCACAGGTCGTCGCCGATCACGTTGTTGCTGTTCACCACCAACGTCTGGGTCGCCTTGCCGACCGCGGCACCACCGATCCGGAAGAACACGTCGCTGAGCGAGCTGGGGTCGGCGGTGTGGTCGGCGGTCGAGCCGGGGGTGCCCATCTGCAGCAGCATCGGCGAGTTCGTCGCACCCGCGTCGAACAGCAGGCCGCCGATCTTGACGCCGTTCACGTCGGCCACGGTCATCGGCACCGTGCCGTTGTCCGGGGTGAGCGTGGCCAGGCCGAGGCCGAGCACGACGGTGTCCGGCCGGGTCACGTTGATCGAGCTGTCCAGGTGGTAGATACCGGGCGTGAACAGCAGGTTCTGCCCCTGGGCGAGCGCGGCGTTGATGGTCGCGGCCGAGTCACCGGGGTGGGCCACGTAGAACTGGCTGATCGGCAGCGAGGTGCCCGCCGGGTTGCCGCCGGCCCACGACGTGCCCGAGGAGTTCGACCGCAGCGCGGGCACGAACACCTGGTAGTTGCCGGAGCTGTCGAGGTAGAGGAACGGCTTCTCCTGCACCACCGGTGCCTGCGCGACCGTGGTGTCCGGCGGATTCGGGAAGGACTGGGTCGGCGCGCCCTTCACGCCGACGAAGACCATGTTCCAGTTCGAGCCGTTCCAGCTGCCGATGGTGTCGTCCCGGGACAGCCACTGCTGCTGCGAGCCGGAGTTGACCGTGCCGGTGACGTTGCTGTCGGCCAGGAAACCGCCGCTGGACCAGCCGTTGTCGTCCAGCTGCATGTTGCCGCGCACGTCCATCCGGCGGAACGGCGAGGCCTGCGAGACCGCCCAGGTGTCGGTGCCCGAGGGCGGGTTGACCTCCATGTTCTCCGCGCCGCGCCAGAAGTTCTCGGTCGCGTTGCCGCCGTTCCAGTCGGCCTCGACGTGCACGTTGCCGTTGATGTCCACCGCGTCGGGCGTCAGGCCGAGGCCGAGCACCTGTTCGTAGTAGCCGATGTTCACGTCGATGTTGCTGTACGTGCCCGGCTTGAACATGATCGCGTAGCGGTTGGTGCCGAACTGGTTGCTCTGCTGCTGGTTGAAGATGTTGGTCAGCTGGCTCTGGATGCTCGACGAGGACATCGACGGGTCGAAGACGAGCACGTTCGGGCCGAGGTCAGGCTGGCCGGGCGGGGTCGCGCCGGTGGTCGTGGTCGGGCCGGACCCACCGACCGGCACCAGCGCGAAGGACTGCGCCCCGGTCCCGTTGCAGTCGTACTGGCCCAACTGCACGCTGTCGGCGGTCGACGCGGCCGGCGTGTCCAGGCACTTACCGCTGTTGAGGTTGAGGAAGTGGTAGTCGCCGTCGGACTCCTGCACCGGCTGCCACTGCTGGTTCGTGCCGCCGACGTAGTCCCACAGCTGGATCGGCGCGCTGTCGGCGGTGGACACGCCGGTCACGTCCCACGCCTGGGACACCTCGTTGTAGTTGTTGACCCGGTAGTAACCATTGCTGGTGGTCTGGAACTGCCATTCCTGGGCAGTGGAGCCGTTGCAGCTGTACTGCTGCACGGCGGTGCCGTCGGCCGTGGCCGCGGCGCGCGCGTCGACACACTTTCCGCTGGTCTTGTTCACCACGGTGTACCAGGTACCCGGGGAAACCGCGGCGGTGGCCTGCGAGGCCGAGATGACCACGAAGCAGGTGGCCACCAAGGTCACCAGGGCGGCGGCCGCGGACAGGGCCAGCGTCCGCGCCCTGGGGCGGCGATGGCGCGCCTTGCCCGGCGCGCCTGGTCCTACGTTCACAAAATCCTCCTGTAGCCATGGAAAACCGCCGCAGGGAAAAATACTCTGCGCAATTAACCAAAACCTTAAGTGACCATTAGGCCGAGGTTATGACGATCACAGGAAGGTGTCAATAACAGTTAATAGCACTGCACGAAAAGAATTGCGGACCAGTCCGCCAACAGGTCCGCCATGCATTCAAGAATGTGAATTCAGGCGTCGAGGACCTGGTCGGCGCGGGTGACCACCGGCGGCAGCACCGACCAGGGGAAATTGATCCACCGGTCGGTGTGCCGCCAGACGTACTCGCTGCGCACCTTCGAATGCGGCTTCTGATAGATCACCGCGCAGCGCACCTCGGCGACGTGATCCACACAGAAGTCGCGGACGAGTTTCAACGTCTCCCCGGTGTCGGCCACGTCGTCGGCGACGAGCACCTTGGCACCGGCCAGATCAACAACGTCGGGCACCGGCGGGAGCATCACCGGCATCGCCAACCGCTGATCAACACCGGTATAAAAAGCCACATTCATGACGTGCAGGTTCTTGACGTCCAACGCGTATCCGAGCGCACCCGCGACGAACAGGCCGCCCCTGGCGACGGACAACAGGAGATCGGGTTCGAATCCGCTGTCCGCGATCCGCACGGCCAACTCCCGGCTGGCCGTACCGAACAGATCCCAGGTCAGTTCCTCGCGCTCGTCCACTCGGGAAGGTTATCAACGCAGCTCAGGAGGTCAGTACGACTTCGGCAACTTCAAGGTGTGCTGCGCGACATAGTTCAGGATCATCTCCCGACTCACCGGCGCGATCCGCCCGACCCGGGTAGCGGCGAGCAGCGAACCCAAGCCGTACTCGGTCGCCAGTCCGTTGCCGCCGTGCGACTGAATCGCCTGGTCCACAGTGGTCGCCGCCGCCTCGGCCGCCGCGTACTTGGCCATGTTCGCCGACTCGCCCGCGGCCCGGTCCTGGCCGGAGTCGTAGAGCGAGGCGGCCTTCTGGGTCATCAGTTTGGCCAGTTCGATCTGGATCGCGCACTGCGCCAACGGATGCGCGACGCCCTGGTGCGCGCCGATCGGGGTGTCCCAGACCGACCTGGTGCGCACGTACTCACTCGCCTTGGCCAGCGCGTACCGGGCGATCCCGAGCGAGAACGACGCGGCCATGATCCGCTCCGGGTTCAGCCCGGCGAACGCCTGGGCCAGGCCCGCGTCGGTCGCGCCGACCAGCGCGTCGGCCGGCAGCCGCACGTCGTCGAAGAACAGGGTGAACTGGCGTTCCGGGGACACCAGGTCCATCTCGATGGGCTGGAAGGTGAACCCGGGTGCGTCGGTGGGCACGATCATCAGCGACGGCAGCCCGCGCCGGCCCTGCTCGTCCACGTGCCGGGCCACCACGAGCACCGCGTCCGACTCGTCCACCCCGGAGATGAAGTACTTGCCGCCGGAGAGCACCCACTCGTCGCCGTCCCGGCGGATCGACGTGGCCAGCCGGTGGGAGTTGGAGCCGGCCTCCGGCTCGGTGATGGCGAAGGCCATCTTCATGGTGCCCTCGGCGAAGCCGGGCAGCCACCGCTGCTTCTGCGCCTCCGTGCCGAACCGGCCGATCACCGTCGCGCAGATGGCCGGCGACACCACCATCATCAGCAGCGGGCAGCCCGCCGCCGCGAACTCCTCGCAGACCGCGGCGAGGTCGCCGATGCCACCACCGCCCCCGCCGAACTCCTCGGGCACGGCGACGCCGAGGTAACCCAGCTTGCCGGCCTCGGCCCACAGTTCGGTCGTCTTCTCGCCGGCCCTGGCCTTCCGGGTGAAGTACTCGTGGCCGTACCGGCCGGCCAGTTCACCGACGGCGGTGCGCAGTGCCTGGCGCTCCTCGGTCTCGGTGAAGTCCGTCTTCGCGGTCATGCCTGTTCGCCTCCATCGTCGAGCGGCTCGATCACGGCGAGCACCGTGCCGGCCTCCACCTGTTGTCCCGCCGCGACCCGCACCTCGGCCAGCACCCCACCGGTCGCGGCGAGCACGCGGTGACGCATCTTCATCGACTCCAACACGAGCAGTTCCGCCCCGGCGGCGAGTTCGTCGCCGACGGCGACCGCGACGCTGACCACCGTGCCCGGCATCGGCGCGACCGTGGCGCCCGGCTCGACCCGATCGGCCGGGTCGGCGAACCGGGGCACGGTCAGCAGCGACACCGCCCCGAGCGCGGAGTCCACCTCGACCAGTCGGCCGGCCGGGGTGTCGTAGCCGGTCACCGCGAACACCGTGCGCACCCCGGCGAGGTCGAGCACGACCCGGTCGGCGCGGGCGTCCACCAGCACCGAATCGTCCACAGTGGACGTTTGTAGGCCGGCCCTGGTCAGCTGGTAGTCGACGGCCACGACGTCGCCGCGCGAGTCGAAGGACACCCGCTGCGGCTGCGAGGTCAGGTTGCGCCAGCCGCTGGGCAGCCGGGACTGCACGCCGGCCGCGGCCCGCCGGCCGGCCGCCTCGGCCAACGCCGCGGCCAGCGCGGACGCCCGCAGCACCGAGTCGTCCGGCGCGCCGGCCAGTTCGCGCAGGCCGTGCCGGTCCAGGAAGTCGGTGTCGGTGTCGCCGGCCAGGAAGTCGGGGTGCCGCAACACGTTCACCAGCAGGTCGCGGTTGGTGACCAGGCCGTGCACCCGGGCCTGCGCCAACGCGGTGGCCAGTCGGCGGGCCGCCGAGGGCCGGTCGGGCGCCCAGACGATCACCTTGGCCAGCATCGGGTCGTAGAACGTGCTCACCTCGGCCCCGGCGGACACCCCGCTGTCCAGCCGCAGCCCGAAACCGCCCGGCACGGCGAACCCGCTGTCCACCCCGGGCAGGTCGAAGGCGCGCACGGTGCCGCTCTGCGGGCGCCAGTCGGCCGCCGGGTCCTCGGCGTAGAGGCGCACCTCGATGGCGTGCCCGCGCGGCGCGGGCGGTTCCGCCGGCAGCGCGGCCCCCTCGGCGACGGCGAGTTGCCAGGCCACCAGGTCCAGGCCGAACACGCACTCGGTGACCGGATGCTCCACCTGGAGTCGGGTGTTCACCTCCAGGAAGTGGAAGCTGCCGTCGGCGGCGAGCATGAACTCCACCGTGCCGGCGCCGACGTAGCCGATCGCGGTGGCCGCCGCGGTCGCCGCGCCGGTCAGCCGGTCCCGGATGGCCTGGTCCACCGCCGGGCTCGGCGTCTCCTCGATGATCTTCTGGTGTCGGCGCTGGATCGAACACTCCCGCTCCCCCAGCGCCCACACCGTGCCGTGCTGGTCGGCCAGGATCTGCACCTCGACGTGTCGGGCGCGTTCCAGCAGCGGCTCGCAGAACACGGTGCCGTCGCCGAACGCCGACTCCGCCTCCCGGCTGGCCGCGGCGACCTCGGCGGCCAACTCGCCGGGCTCGCGGACCACCCGCATCCCGCGCCCACCGCCCCCGGCGGACGCCTTGACCAGCACCGGGAACTGCTCGGCCGCGACCGAGTCCGGCGACAGGTCGGGCAGCACCGGCACACCGGCCGCGGCCATCAGCTTCTTCGCCGCGATCTTCGAGCCCATCGACTCGATCGCGGCCGGGTCCGGGCCCACCCAGGTCAGCCCGGCGGCGAGCACCGCGCGGGCGAAATCGGCGTTCTCCGAGAGGAATCCGTAACCGGGATGCACCGCATCCGCACCGGTCCGCCGGGCCGCCTCGATGATGGCCTCGGCCCGCAGGTAGGTCTGCGCCGGGCTCGACCCGGGCAGCCGGACCGCGCGGTCGGCCTCGGCCACGAAGTCGGCGCCCGCGTCCGGGTCGGCGTACACGGCGATCGGTGAGATGCCCAGGTCCCGGCAGGTGCGGATGACCCGGCGGGCGATCTCGCCGCGGTTGGCGATCAGCAGTCGAGTAATCATCGGTGACACCCTCACATCCGGAAGACGCCGAAGCCGGCGGCGCCGCTGACCGGTGCGGTGTGCACCGCGGACAGGCAGATTCCCAGCACGGTCCTGGTGTCGCGGGGGTCGATCACCCCGTCGTCGTAGATCCGGCCGGACAGGAACATCGCCGCGGACTGCGCCTCGACCTGTTCCTCGACGGTCCTGCGCATCTGCTCGTCGAACGCCTCGTCGTAGACCTGGCCACGGGCCGTCGCGGCTTGTCTGGCCACAATGGACAGAACACCGGCCAGCTGGGCCGGCCCCATCACCGCGGACTTCGCGTTGGGCCAGCTGAACAGGAACCGGGGATCGTAGGCCCGGCCGCACATCCCGTAGTTGCCCGCGCCGTAGGAGGCGCCCAGCACGACGGTCAGGTGCGGCACCGTGCTGTTGGACACGGCGTTGATCATCATCGCGCCGTGCTTGATGATGCCGGCCCGCTCGTAGTCCCGGCCGACCATGTAGCCGGTCGTGTTCTGCAAAAACAGCAGCGGGATGTCGCGCTGGTTGGCCAGCTGGATGAACTGCGCGGCCTTCTGCGACTCCTCGCTGAACAGCACGCCCCGGGCGTTGGCCAGGATGCCGACCCGGTAACCGTGCACGGCCGCCCAACCGGTGACCAGGCTCGCCCCGTAGAGCGGCTTGAACTCGTCGAACACCGAGCCGTCGACAATCCGGGCGATCACCTCGCGCGGGTCGAAGGGCACCTTCGGGTCGGTCGGCACGAGCCCGAGCAGGTCCTCGGGGTCCAGCAGCGGTTCGGCGTAGTCGGCCGCGGCGGCCGGGCCCTGCTTGTGCCAGTTGAGGTTGGCCACGATCCGCCGGCCGATGCGCAGCGCGTCCTGCTCGTCCTCGGCGAGGTAGTCGGCCAGCCCGGACTCGCGGGCGTGCAGTTCGGCGCCGCCCAGTTGCTCGTCGGTGGACTCCTCACCGGTGGCCATCTTCACCAGCGGCGGCCCGGCCAGGAAGACCTTCGCCCGGCCCTTCACCATCACCACGTGATCGGACAGGCCGGGCAGATAGGCGCCGCCCGCGGTCGAGTTGCCGAACACCAGCGCGACGGTCGGCACCCGGCGGGCCGACGCCCTGGTCAGGTCGCGGAACATCCGGCCGCCCGGGATGAAGATCTCGCTCTGCGAGTTCAGGTCCGCGCCGCCGGACTCCACCAGCTGGACCAGCGGCAGCTGATTGGCCGCGGCGATCTCGCTGGCCCGGAAGCTCTTGCGCAACGTCCACGGGTTGCTCGCGCCGCCGCGCACGGTCGGGTCGTTGGCCACCACCAGGCACTCGACGCCCTCGATCACGCCGATCCCGGCGACCACGCTGCCGCCGACCGGGAAGTCGGTGCCCCAGGCGGCCAGCGGCGACAGTTCGAGGAACGCGCTGTCCGGGTCGAGCAGCAGCTCGATCCGCTCCCGGGCGAGCAGCTTGCCGCGACCGTGGTGCCGGTCGACATACTTCTGACCACCACCGCCCAGTGCCTTGGCATGTTCGGCGTCCAGCGCGGCGAGCTGGGCCAGCAGCGCCGCCCGGTTCTGCTGGTAGTCCGGGGTCGACGCGTCCACGGTGGAACGCAGGATGGTCATGCGGTGTACCCCAATCGCCGGGCGGCGAGGTCGGCGAGCACTTCGCTGGCGCCGCCGCCGATGCCAAGAATGCGCGCGTCCCGGTAGTGCCGTTCCACTTCCGACTCGCGCATGTAGCCCATCCCACCGTGCAGCTGCACCGCCGCGTCCACCACGAACGAGCAGGCGTCCACGGCGGCGTTCTTGGCCATGCACACCTGCGCGACCACCTCCTCGCCGGCCGCGACCCGCTCGGCCACCGACCGCACGTAGGTGCGCGCGAGTTCGATCCGCTGGGTCATCTCGACCAGCCGGTGCCGGACGAGCTGCCGGGACACCAGCGGCCGGCCGAACGTGGCGCGCTGCCGGACCCAGTCGAGCGTGAGGTCCAGGCAGCGCTGCGCGGTGGCGTACGCCTGCACCGCGAGGGAGACCCGTTCGACCTGGAACTGCCGCATCAACAGCCCGAACCCGCCGTCCTCGACACCGACCAGGTTGGCCACCGGCACCCGGGAATCCACAAAGGACAGTTCGGCGGTGTCCGAGCAGTGCCACCCCATCTTGGCCAGCTTGCGGGCCCGGGTGAAGCCGGGCGTGTCCCGCTCGATCACCAGCAGGCTGATCCCGCCGTGGCCGGGGCCGCCGGTGCGCACGACGGTGGTCACGAAGTCGGCCCGCCAGCCGGAGGTGATGAACGTCTTCGCGCCGTTGACCAGGTAACTGTCGCCGTCCCGGACCGCGCATGTGCTGATGTTGGCCACGTCCGAGCCACCGTCGGGCTCGGTGACGGCGAGCGAGCCGATCAGCTCACCGGCGAGCGTCGGCCGGACGAACCGGTTGACCAGATCGGCGTTGCCGCTGTCCACGATGTGCGGCAGCGCGATGCCGTGCGTCAGCAGCCCGGCGACCAGCCCGGACGAACCGCCGGCCTGGATCAGCTCCTCGGTGAGCACCACCGAGTCCAGCAGGTCACCGCCGGAACCGCCGATGTCCTCGGCGAATCCGACCCCCAACAACCCGACCGCGGCCGCCTTCCTGTGCAGCTCACGCGGCAGTTCCCCGGCGTCCTCCCAGCCGGCCAGGAACGGCCGCACCTCCCGCTCCACGAACCGGTGCACGGTCTGCCGGAAGGCCGAGCGCTCCGGCGTATCCCACATCACAACAACACCTCCGGCAGGTCGACCAGTCGGGACCGCAGCCATTCGGCGAGCGCCTTGGCCTGCGGATCGAACCGGGTGGACGCGGCGACCCCGGCCCCGAGCAGCCCGTGCAGCACGAAGTTGACCGCGCGCAGGTTGGGCAGCGGATGCCGGTCGATATCCAACTTCGCCGTCTCCGGCAGCAGCTCGCGCAGCCGCTCGACGGTCAACTCCTGCGCCAGCCACCGGTAGCCGGCCGCGCCGCGCGCCCAGACGCCGAGGTTCGCGTCGCCGCCCTTGTCGCCCGACCGGGCGCCGAACGCGGTCCCCAACGGCACCCGCCTGGTCGGCCCGCCCGGCAACGGCGGCACCGTGTCGGCCGGCAACTCGCCCGGTGCCGCCGCGTCGGCCGGCAACTCACCCCGTGCCGCCGTGGCTGCGGGCGGTTCGATGGTGCTGCTGGACCCGTCGGGCAGCACCGCGATGTGCGCGACGGCGTCCTGCGGCACGAACTCCGGTCGATAGACCCCCACCGGGGTGCCGTCGGCGGGTGGCGCGGTGAGCGTGAAGCCCGGGTAGGAGGCGAGCGCGAGCTCGACGCAGGCGCGGGAGAACCGCTTGGCGTGCTTGGCATCCGGCGTGCGGATGGTGGCGTGCAGCAGGGCGCTCGCGGTCTCCTCGGTGTCGGCGTCGGCCCGGTCGGTGCGGGCAAGCGTCCAGTCGATGCCCTCGCCACCGACCTCGTCGGCCAGCTGTCGCCGGGCCAACGCGGCCTTCGCCTCGATGTCCAGTCCGCACAGCACGAAGGTGGCACTGTTGCGGAACCCGGCGAACGTGTTCAGACAGACCTTGACCTCGGCCGGCGGCGCCTCGCCCCGGACGCCGGTGATCCGCACCCGGTCGGGTCCGTCGTCGGCGAGACCGATGGTGTCGAACCGGCTGGTCACGTCCGGACCGAGATAGCGCGGGCCGCCGATCTCGTAGAGCAGTTGCGCGGTCACGGTTTCCACGGTGACCGCGCCACCGGTCCCGGGATGCTTGGTGATCACCGCGGCGCCGTCGCCGTGGATCTCGGCGATCGGAAACCCCGGCCGCCCCAGGTCCGCGACCTCGGTGAAGAACGAGTAGTTGCCGCCGGTGGCCTGCGCCCCGCACTCGATGACGTGCCCCGCGACGGTCGCCCCCGCGAGCGCGTCGAAATCGGTGCGACCCCAGCCGAAGTGAGCGGCCGCCGGCCCGGCGACGAGCGACGCGTCGGTCACCCGCCCGGTCACCACCACGTCCGCGCCCGCGCGGAGGCATTCGGCGATGCCCCAACCGCCCAGGTAAGCGTTTGCGGTCAGCGCCCCGTCCAGCCCGAGCTGCCCGGCCGTCGGCAGCAGGTCGTCGCCGTGCACGTAGCCGACCTTGACCGGGATACCCAGCCGATCGCCGAGAGCGGCCACCGCCGCCGCCAGGCCGGCCGGATTGAGCCCACCGGCGTTGCTGACGATGCGGACGCCGTTGTCGATCGCGAGCCCGAGGCAGTCCTCCAGTTGGCGGAGAAACGTGCTCGCGTAACCGGCGTCGGGGTTCTTCAGCCGTTGCCGGCCGAGAATGAGCATGGTCAGCTCGGCGAGGTAGTCGCCGGTCAGCACATCCAGTGGGCCACCGGTGAGCATCTCGCGCATGGCCGAGAACCGGTCCCCGTAGAACCCGGACATGTTCCCGATCCGCACTGGCCCCGGCTTCGGCTCGGTCACGCGTACTCCCCCGGGTGCCGGCCGACGCCCGGCGGCCCGGCGAACGCCTGCGCGATCGGCACCCAGGCGAGCGCGTGCTCGCCGGTGGCCTCGACGGCGAGGTCAGCCGGGTTGCGGCGCTGGGTGACGAGCAGGCAGAAGTCGAGCGCGGGTCCGGTGATCCGGTTGGTCGCCTGCTCCGGCCCCCACGTCCAGAGTTCGCCGTCGGGTCCGGTCAGTTCGACCCGGAACTCCTCGGGCGGCGGGGGCAGGGTGTGCACCGCGAAGGAGAAGCCGACGGTCCGCACCCCGATATGCGCGACGTTACGCAGCCGGGCGGTTGGGGTGCGGGTGATCGCGAGGGTGTCGGCGATGTCCTGGCCGTGCGCCCAGGTCTCCATCAGCCGGGCGGTGGCCATCGACGCGACGCTCATCGGCGGGCCGAACCAGGGCAGTCTGGTGCCGGCCGGGACGCTCAGCAGCGCGTCGACCAGTTCCTTGCGCCCCGCCCGCCAGCCACGCAACAGTTCGGCCGGCGGGTCGGCGAGGGCCGCGGCCAGGCCGGCCTCCGGGTAGCCGGTGGGGTCGGCGAGCGCGCCGGCCAGTTCACTGTCGAACGCGACACGGTCGGTCGCGGCGAGCACGGACATCCGGTCGGTCCAGGCAAGGTGCGCGATCTGGTGGGCGATGGTCCAGCCGGGCGCCGGGGTGGGGGCGCGCCAGCCGTCGTCGTCCAGCGTGGACACCAACTTGTCGAGTTCTTCGCTCTCCGCGGTGAGATCGTCGAGCAGGGCGGCTGGGTTGGTCACGATTCCTCCGCTCGGAGCACGTCGTCCAGCATCGCTGACCACTGCCGGAGGATTCGGCGGCGGCGCCTGCTGTCGTCGGTGAGCTGATTGGCCAGCGCGAGGCCGCGGGCCAGGTCAAGGGTGGCCTGCACGGCCGCGCGCACGCCGGGGCGGCGCTCGTCGGCGCCGAGCAGGCCGACGGCGATCCGGTGGCACTCGCGGCCGAGCCGGGCTTCCAGCGGGACGACCAGCTCGTGTAATTCCGGGTCCGTGCGAGCGGCCACCCAGAGTTCCAGCGCGGCGGTGAACAGCGTGCTGGCAAAAAACTCCGCGATGAACTCGACCACGGCCGCGGTGCGATCCCGCGTCTGGTCGAGCGCCTCGGCGCGCCGGACCATGTCCTGCACGCTCTCCGCGCCGACAAACTCGACCGCCGCCGCGACGAGCTCGCCCCGGGTGCGGAAGTGGTGCAGTTGTGCGCCCCGGGACACCCCGGCCCGTTCGGCGACGACAACGGTCGTCGTGCCGGCCCAGCCGCGTTCGACCAGGCAGTCCACGGTGGCCTGCATCAGCTTGCGCCGCGTCTCCCGACTGCGGTCCGCCTGCCGTTGGCGTACTGGGGCGACCATGCGGACGAGTCTGCCGCGCCCACCAACAAACAGTCAAGCCTGATTGTAAGTGAGCCGGGCGCGGCGCGTGGCGGCGCCGCGCCGCTGCATCGCGTCGGGATGCGACGGCTCGGGCCGGCCGGTGACAACGTTCGCTCGCTTTCAAGCAGGTCCTCGGGAGCTGACCGAGCGAACGCGCGCTCGACAGCCGTGACTCAGTGAACGGAGCTGATCAGCTCGGCCGGGCTGGCTGGCTGAAGTGCGCAGCCACGGTCGCTGGTCGGCGCAGGGCCACTGATCAGTGCGCGGCCAGCTGTCACCGCGCGCCGCCCCTCAGTACACGCCAGCCGATCAGCAGCCACCCGCTCGCGCACGCCCGCAGTCGGCACACACCCGCCGGTCAGCACACGCCCGCCCGTCAATGCACACACCCGCCCGTCAACACACACCCGCCCGTCAACACACGCCCGCCGGTCAACAACCGCCCGCTCGTCACCGCATGCGGCCGATCAGTACCCACCCGCCCGTCACCGCACGGCCGACTGTCAGCGCACGCCGCCACGCTGCCGTCAGCGCCGGCCCGGCCGTCAGCGCACGGCCAGCAGCACGCGATTTGAGAGCGTCTGCCAGATGGTGGCCACCTCGCGGAAGCCGGCGTCCCGCAGCGCCGTCACGTGGAAGTCGAATCCAGGCGATGACTCCTGCCGCCGCTTACCGGCGAACCGGCGCGTCCGTTCGGTCAACAGCGGCGCGAACGCGGGCTCCAACGCCAACGCCTCCCACCACTGTTCGGCCGTTTCGATGCCGCGCGCGGCAAAGGCGGCGTCGCTCCACTGTCGGCCGAGGAGACGCTGACTCAGGTGGTCCAAAGTCGGCAACGCCGGACCGAACGCCAGGTTGTCACCGTTGAGGAGAAGGCCGCCGGGCCGCAGCAGCCGACCGAGGTCGCGGTAGACGCCGGCCAACGGTTCCGGCGGCAGCCAATGGAGCGCGGTGGTACTGAGCACCGCGTCCACCCGCGTTTCACCCAGGGCCGTCAGCCAGTCCGGCGACGCCAGATCGGTCTCGACCCAGCGCAGCCGACCGTTCACCGTGCCGAGCGCACCCCGCCCGATGGCCACCAGCACCGGATCGATGTCGACCGCGATCGCGCGGGCGTCGGAGAAACGGGCGAGCAGCCGTTGGCTGATCGACCCCGGTCCGCAGGCGAGGTCCAAGACGACGAACGAGGTGGGCAGCAGTTCGGCCAGCGCGTCGAACATCGCCGTGAAGCGCGCTTCACGCTCCGGCACGTAGCCTTCCTGCTGCGCGTCCCAGCGCCGCAACCAGTCGAGCCAGTCGATCTCGTGCTGCCCGTTCGTGTTCATACGGACCCCCGGTCGAGGTTGTCGCGTCGCAGAACATCGATCCCGGTACGCCACCATACGACTCGCGAATCGGATTCGCCGTCGACACACCCCAGGCCCGCGTGGTGCAGCCAGAATCGCCCCAGTCGGCGAAGCCTGCTCACAACAACGTGAGTTGGTCCTCGTTCACCGCCACCTCCGTCCCAGCCTCAGTAGGCAAACTCCCTTCCGGCCAACTCGGCCGAGCCTCACCCTCCGGCTCCGCCACCGGCTCACGGCTCTGCCGGGGAGCCAAGCCATGCCGACGCAACAGCGGGCCCACCCGGGCCGCCAGGAGGCGGCGGTAGCTGCGGCGGACGTAGCTGCCATTGCCGTACAAGCCCCGGTACTCGCCGAGTAACTCCGGGTGCTCCCGGTGCAACCAACCGGCGAACCACTCCCGCGCGCCGGGACGCAGGTGTAGCGGTAGGACGGTGACGCCGGTGGCACCGGCGTCGGCTATCGCGGCCAACAGGCGGTCCAACTGGTCCACCGAGTCGGTGAGCTTGGGTAGGACCGGAGCGATGAAGACGCCGCAGGGTAGGCCGGCCGCCCGGACTCGGCGGACCAGCTCCAGGCGTGCTTGCGGGCTGGGGGTGCCCGGCTCAAGGGATCGGTGGATTTCTCGGTCTATCAAGGCGATCGACACACCCACGCCTACCGAGACGTCCTTGCTGGCGGCCGCGAGCAAGGGGAGATCTCGGGACAGGACTGTGCCTTTGGTCAGGATCGAGAACGGCGTGCCTGAGCTGGCCAGCGCGGTGATGATGCCGGGCATCAGCTCGTACCGGCCCTCGGCGCGCTGGTACGGGTCGGTGTTCGTGCCCATCGCCACGTGCTCGCGTTGCCAGCTCGGCCGCCGCAATTGCTTCGCCAGTACCTCCGGTGCGTTGATCTTCACGATAACCTGGCTGTCGAAGTCATGGCCCGAATCGAACTCCAGATAGGTATGTGTGTTGCGGGCGAAGCAGTAGACACACGAGTGGGAACAGCCTCGGTACGGGTTGACCGTCCAGCCGAACGGCATGGACGACGCACCCGGCACCTTGTTGAGCACCGATTTGGCCCGGACCTCGTGGAACACCAGGTTGGCGAACTCGGGGGTGCGCACGGTGCGCACGAGTTCGCCAACCCCCGGGAGTGTCTCCTGGTGGTCTGCGTCGGCCTTCTGCTGGTCCCATCTCACCCTTCGATTCGAACACACGTTCGAACGTGCGTCAACCGGGCAGGGGTCACTTCCACTGGGAGCGAAAAAGTGTCAGCCGAACGAGTGATCGATCAGAAGTCGATGAGCTTGTCGAGGTAGCGGGTGATCGGCCACGCACCGTCAGAAGTGTTGGACAGCACGGTATGCGTCACCTGGCTGGCCGGATCATGCACGCTGCGAAAGGAAACCCCGGCGTCGTAGCCCTCCAGCAGCACCGCCTCGCCCGACTCGTGCAGCCAGAAGCCCATGCCGTAGCGCATGAAATCACTCGGCACCAGGCTGCGCGGGCGGATCATCTCGGCCACCCAGTCCGCCGACACGATCCGCCCGGCGAACAGCGCGGTCCACAGCGTGTGGATGTCCGCCGCGGTCGAGTAGGCACCGCCGTCGCCACTCCCCCGTACCGGCAGGTGGAAGATGTTCGTGCGCAGGCCGTCGACGGCGAGGTAGCCCAGCGCGGCGCGGGCGGTGGGTTCGTCGGAGCGGACGAACTCGGTGTCGGGCATACCGGCGGGCAGACACACCAGCTCGGCGACCAACTCGTGGAACGGGACGCCACTCACCCGCTCGGCGATGAACGCGAGCACGACGTAGCCGCTGTTGCAGTACGAGAACTGTTCTCCCGGGCCGAACTTCGCCTTGTGGCCGTCCAGCGCGCGGAGATATTGTTGGCTGGTAACGAGTTCCTGCACACCAACGGGTAACAGGTAGTCGCCGATCTCGTGGCCGGCCTCCTCGTCGACGTAGTCGCCGATGCCCGATCTGTGCGCGAGCAGGTGCTCGACGGTGACCCGGTCGTCGATCAGTGGTAAGTGTTGGCCGAGCACGGAACGCGCCCGGGTGTCGTGGTCGAGCAGGCCCTGTTCGATCAGGCTGACGACGGTGAGCGCGGTCAGGCCCTTGGTGCCGCTGGCGATGGCAAACTGGGTGTCGAGCTCGTTGGGGGCGCCCCACCCACGGT
Source organism: Pseudonocardiaceae bacterium (assembly GCA_036268615.1). Taxonomy (GTDB): domain Bacteria; phylum Actinomycetota; class Actinomycetes; order Mycobacteriales; family Pseudonocardiaceae; genus DATATV01. Next base: position 55,017 of record DATATV010000068.1, on the reverse strand, counting down.
GCGCGAGACCGTACGCCCTGGCGAGCAGAACATCATCACCACGGTCGACGCGCACCACCCCGGAGAACTTGGTCTCGGCAGCGATCCAGTCGACCGTGTCCGCCAGGTCGTCCACCGGACGAGCATACGGCCGGACCCGCACTGACGGTGACGATCAGCGCGAGCCTGTGACCGGCCGGACAAAACCCAGGTGGGAGGGGCTCAGTCCAGGGTCCACACGCCCACTGTCGGGTCCATACCGCCGGTGACCACCCTGCGGCCGTCGGTGCTGAACACGGTCTGGTTGACGTAGTCCGAATGGCCGAACAGGGTCGCCGTGGGGTCACTCGTGGCCGCATCCCACAGTCGGGCCGGTCAGCTCGCCACAGCGAGTTCGAGCGAGGGAACGGCGGTTTCCCACCGTGGCAAAGAATCAGTCCAGCGAGGCGACGAACTGGGTGACCGCGTCGGGATGCAGCCGTTGGGCGAGGTGCCCGCCCTGCACCAGCGCGGCGATCCGGCACAACGGGCGTTCCGGGCCTGCGGCTTCCCGGGCCTCCGCACGCAGCTGGGCCACCAGCAGTTCGGCGAAGACCAGTCCGCGCGGCTCCTCGCCACCGGCCAGTGCGTCGGCCAGCCGGCGCAGCGGCAGTGCGCCCAGCTCCCGTCCGCCGGTCGCGGTGTAGCTGGCCACGGCGAGGTTGATCGCCTTGCCCTTCGGCGGTCCGCTGATCAGCAGGCCGACCGACCGGGTGCCGCGGACCTCGGTGATCAGCAGTTCGATCTTGGCCAGCCGCCGTAAGTCCACCTGCCGGGTGCCGAACGCGCGCACCGCGACCACGCCGTCGGCCAGCCAGACATGTCGCCGGGCCTCGCTCCAGGCGAGCAGGATCAGCGGCACGGCGACCACCACGGCGGCGATCAGCCCGGCCAGCCGGCCGCCGAACAGGCCGATCAGCCCACCGATGGCCGCGCCGACGACCACCGCGCCGAAGCCGACCAGCCAGGCGCGCTTGCGCAGCACCTGGCTGGGCATCAGGTCCAGCCCGACCCGCTCGCCGGCCACCGCACTCATCCGGCCAGCGCCGCGCGCACCTCGGTCACCAGGTCGGCCAGCGGCACACTGCGCTGCTCGCCGGACCCGAGCTCCTTCAACTGGGCGACACCCTCGTCCAGGTCGCGCTCACCCAGCACGATGGCGAACCGGGCGCCGGACCGGTCGGCCGCCTTCATCGAGCCCTTGAGGCCCTTGCCGCCGTAGGCCAGGTCGATCCGGACGCCCTGCGCGCGCAGGCTGCCGGCGACCGTCACCAGCCGGGCCTTTGCCTTGTCCCCCAACGGAACGCCGAACACCTCGCAGCGACTCCGGTCGGCCACGGCAAAACCTTCGGCCTGCGCGGCGAGCAGCGTGCGGTCGACCCCGAGGCCGTAGCCGATGCCGGACAGCGGTGCGCCACCCAGCTCGGCCATCAGGCCGCCGTACCGGCCGCCGCCGCCGATGCCGGACTGCGCGCCGAGGCCGTCGTGCACGAACTCGAAGGTGGTTCGGGTGTAGTAGTCCAGGCCGCGCACCATTCGCGGGTTCTCCACGAACGTCGTGCCCAGGTCGGTCAGATACGACTTGACCAGCTCGTAGTGCTCCCGGCACTCGCCGCACAGGTTGTCCAGCATCAGCGGCGCGTCGGCGGTCAGCTCGCGCACCTCGGGCCGCTTGTCGTCCAGGACCCGCAGCGGATTCAGCTCGGCGCGCTGCCGGGTCGCCTCGTCCAGCGGCAGGTCGGCGAGGAACGCCTGGAGCTTGGCCCGGTAGGCCGGCCGGCAGTTCTCGTCGCCCAGTGAGGTCAGCTCGGCGCGGTAGCCGGTCAGTCCGACGGCCCGGTAACCGGCGTCGGCGACCGCGATCACCTCGGCGTCCAGCGCCGGGTCGTCCACCCCGATCGCCTCGATGCCGACCTGCTGGAGCTGCCGGTAGCGGCCGGCCTGCGGCTGCTCGTAGCGGAAGAACGGCCCGGCGTAACAGAGTTTGACCGGCAGTTGGCCGCGGTCCAGCCCGTGCTCGATCACCGAGCGGACCACGCCCGCGGTGCCCTCGGGGCGCAGCGTGACCGACCGGCCGCCGCGGTCGGCGAAGGTGTACATCTCCTTGCTGACCACGTCGGTCGACTCGCCGACGCCGCGCGCGTACAGCGCGGTGTCCTCGAAGATCGGCAACTCGATGTAGCCGTAGCCCGCGGAGCGGGCCGCCCGGATGAGAGTTTCACGGATCGCCAGGAAATCCGCGGAGGTGGGCGGAAAGTACTCGGGAATACCCTTGGGTGCGGAGAAGGTCGTCATGTCCTGTTCTGCTGTCTTCCTAAAGTCCGGTGGCAGGAAAGTCGTCGAGGTCGGCCAGGTCGCGCAGGAACGGGTTGGTCGCGCGTTCCCGGCCGATTGTGGTGGTCGGGCCGTGGCCGGGCAGCACGACCGTGTCGTCGTGCAGGGTGAGCAGCTTGTCCCGCAGCGACTCCACCATCCGCCGCGAGTTGCCGCCCGGCAGGTCGGTGCGGCCGATCGAGCCGGCGAAGAGGGTGTCGCCGGCCAGCAGCAGCTGACCGCCCTCGGGCGCACCGGACCGGAAGGTGACCGACCCCTTCGTATGGCCGGGGGTGTGGTCGACGGTCAGCCGCAGGCCGCCGAGGTCGAGCAGGATGCCGTCGGCCAGCTCGCGCACCTCGGTGGGCTCGCGCATCTCCAGGTTGCCGCCGAAGAACGCGGCGGACTCCCGGCTGATCCCGCGCAGCGGGTCGCTGAGCAGCTCCCGATCGTCCGGATGGACGAACGCGGGCACGTCGTTGCCGTCGCAGATCGGCGCAACCGAGAAGCAGTGGTCGAAATGGCCGTGCGTGAGCAGCACCGCGACCGGCGAGAGCCGATGCTGACGCAGCGCGTCGGTCACCGGCTCGACCGCGTCCTGACCAGGGTCGACGATCACACAAGGTTCACCCTCACCGGCCGCGAGCAGGTAGCAGTTCGCCTGCAACGCCCCGGTGGGGAACCCGACGACGAGCACGACAGAGCCTCCAACAAGAATGTCCACGGATGGGGTCACACGCTCTTAGTGTGTGCACAGGGTATCTGGCCGGCCCGATACACGGTGCTCACATACCGCCCCCTTAGACTGCGGCGTCACGCCGTCGGATGAATTTCGGGGAGAGTCTCGGTGCCTAGCAACGAACAGCGCCGCGAAGCTGCGAAGCGCAAGCTGGAGCGCCAGCTGGTGCGTCGAGCCGAGCGTGCCCGGCGACGCAGGACGATCGGCGTGATCGTCACCATCGCGGCCGTGGTCGTGGTGGTCGGCGGCATCTATGCCCTGGTCGAGGCGGGTCACAACAGCAAGACGACGGCTGCGGCCAGCCCGTCGGCGGCGCCAAGCACGTCGCCCTCGGCCAGCGCGCCGCCGGGAGTGCCCACCAACGGGCCGTGCAAGTACACGACCACGCCCGGCACGCCCGCGCCGACCGGCAAGAATGTCGGCGTGCCGCCGGACCCGAAGCCGACCCCGAACACCGGCATGGTCACCGTCGACCTGAAGACCAACCAGGGCGACATCCCGGTGACCCTGAACCGGGCCGAGGCACCCTGCACCGTGCAGAGCTTCCTGCACCTGGCGCAGACGAAGTTCTTCGACAACACCCCCTGCCACCGGCTGACCGCCTACACCGACCCGCCGCTGAAGGTGCTCCAGTGCGGCGACCCGACCGGCCAGGGCACCGGTGGTCCGGGCTACACCATCCCGGACGAGAAGCCGAAGAACCTCCAGCTCGCGCCGACCACCACCCCGGTGCCCGCCGGGCAGGAAGCCGCGTCGGTCTACCCGGCCGGCACGCTGGCGATGGCCAACACCGGCCAGCCCAACAGTGGTGGCAGCCAGTTCTTCCTGGTCTACGGCGACAGCCAACTCCCCGCCGACTACACGGTCTTCGGCACGTTCGACTCGACCGGCACGGCCACCCTGGCCAAGATCGTGGCCGGTGGCATCACGCCGGGTACCGACTCCTCGGGCAACCCGACCACGACGGACGGCGCCCCCAAGGTCGCGGTCACCATCCAGCAGGCGGTGTCGAGCTGACCGGATCGGGCGGCGCGCGCGTCCGGGCGGCTCTGTTCGTCGCCCTGCCCGCCGCGTTGCTGATCTCTGCGTGCAGTTCGTCCACCGCCGGCAGCGCCTCCGGTTCGGGCAACGCCTCGGACGGCGTGTCGGGTTCGGCTCCGGCCACGGTGGTGAACGGGTCGAAGGGCTGTCAGTTCACCGCGACGCCGAGCGACCCGGCGCCCAGCGGCAAGGCGGTCGGCGTGCCGCCGGCCGCGGCGCCCGCCACGGGGGCCGCGACGGTGACGCTGCACACGTCCGACGGTGACATCCCGCTGACTCTCAACCGGACCGCGGCGCCCTGCACCGTGGCCAGTTTCGTCTTCCTGACCAGCAAGAAGTACTTCGACAACACGCCCTGCCACCGGCTGACCAGCTACGCAGACCCGACCCCGCTGAAGGTGCTCCAGTGCGGTGACCCGACCGGGCTGGGCACCGGCGGGCCGGGCTACACCATCCCCGACGAGAACCCGACCGGGCTCAAGGCGGCGCCTGCCGGGTCCAACGGGGCGTCGGTGTATCCGCGCGGTTCGGTGGCGATGGCCAACACCGGCCAGCCCAACAGCGGTGGCAGCCAGTTCTTCCTGGTCTACGGCGACAGTTACCTGCCGCCGCAGTACAGCCTGTTCGGCACGGTCGGGGCGGCCGGCCTGGCCACCCTGGACAAGATCGCCGCAGGCGGCATCACGCCCGGCACCGACAGTTCGGGGACCAGCGACCCGAACGACGGCGCGCCCAAGCTGAAGGTCACCATCACCCAGGCCGTCTCCGGCTGAGCACGAGGCGGTGTCCGGCAGTGCCCGGACACCGCCCGTGAGCCAGGGTCAGGCCAGGGTCAGGCCACGGTCGGCAGGCCGAGCGAGACCGGTCCGGGTTTCTTGCAGGAGTCGTGGCAGCCCGAGTCGAGACTGCAACACAGCGAGCAGATCGGGCCGTCGTGCACCGGGCAGCTGGACATGTCCGGTCGTTCGAAGGTGTCCCCACAGACCGTGCAGACCAGTTCGGTGCCGGACAGCAGACCGTTCTCGGCCACCAGCGGCGGCTCCAGTTCGTCGACCCTGGCGATGTAGTACCTGCCCTTGGTGATCAGCGCGAGCGCCGGCGACAGTACGACCGCGATGATCAGCGCGATGATCGGCGAGAACGCCTTGGCATACGAGCCGAACGCGTCGAAGTAGGCGGCGATGGACACTGCCGAGGCGACCAGCATGGAGCCGAATCCGACCGGATTGAAGTTGTGCAGGTGCGCCCGCTTGAACTCGATGTAGGACGGGCTCCAGCCCATCGGCTTGTTGATCACCAGGTCGGCGGCGACCGCGCCGATCCAGGCGATGGCCACGTTGGAGTAGAAGCCGAGCACCGTGTTCAGGAAGCCGAACACGCCGCCCTCCATCAGCGCCAGCGAGATGCCGACGTTGAGGAAGATCCACACCACCCGGCCGGGATGCCAGTGCAGCAGCCGGGAGAAGAAGTTGGACCAGGACAGCGAGCCGGAGTAGGCATTGGTGCTGTTGATCTTGATCTGGGACATCACCACGAAGACCACCGCGATGGCCATCGACGCTGGTCCGGCGAAGGTCCGCAGGCCGCCGAGGTACTGCTCGATCGGCTCGTCGGCGGCCACCAGACCGACGCCACCGACCACGAAGAAGGCCAGGAACGCCCCGCCGAGCTGCTTGAACGCGCCGAGCACGACCCAGCCGGGCCCGGCGGTGAGCACCGCGGTCCACCACTTCGTCCGGTTGGCCGGCGTCTTGTCCGGCATGAACCGCAGGTAGTCCACCTGCTCACCGATCTGCGCGATCAGCGACAGCGCCACGCCGACACCCGCGCCGAAGCCGATGAAGCTGAACGCCGAGCCGGTCGGCGAACTGCCGGCGAAGTGCGTCCACTCCACGTACTTGTGCGGGTCCTGGATGGCGATCGACACGAACGGCGCGAACATCAGGATGAACCAGACCGGCTGGGTCCAGACCTGCATCTTGGACAGCGCGGTCATCCCGAAGATCACCAGTGGGATGACCAGCAGCGACGCGATCAGGTAACCGATCGCCAGTGGGATGTGCAGGCCGAGTTGGAACGCCTGCGCCATGATCGAGCCTTCGAGCGCGAAGAAGATGAACGTGAAGCTGGCATAGATCACCGAGGTGAGTGTCGAGCCGAGGTAACCGAAGCCGGCGCCCCGGGTGAGCAGATCCATGTCGATGGAGTACTTGGCCGAGTAGTAGGCGATCGGCGCGCCGGTCAGGAAGATGATGACCGCGGCCGCGAGGATCGCCGCGAGCGCGCTGGCAAAGCCGTAGGAGATGGCGATGGAGCCGCCGATGGCGTAGTCGGCGAGGTAGGCGATGCCACCCAGGGCCGAGGTGGCCACGACATAGGGCGACCAGGTGCGGAACGACTTGGGCGCATAGCGCAGCGAGTAGTCCTCGATGGTGGAATTCTTGGTCCACGAGTTGTACCGCCGGGCGTCGTCCGCTGTCTCTTCGGTTCCGGACCGGTTCTGCACTTCCGTCATCGATGCACTCCCGCGTGGTCGGCCGGGAAAGTCAACCCGGCTGGATCTCTCGGCAGCCACAGCATGGATTCATCCTGTTAATTCGACGCAACACAGGAGTTGAAATATATTTCGACCACCGCCCGGTAAATGCGCAGCACTGAATGCCGGCTGCCGTTCGACGGCCGGCATTCAGTCTGGTCGGACCGCTATTCGTTCGGGATGCCGGCGATCGGCGCGTCCCGGGTGCCGAGCGTCTCCCTGGTCAGCGCCTCGACCTGCTTCTGGGTGCCAGCCGGGTCGGTGACCCAGTCACGGTAGAAGTCGAACGGGCACTCGGCGACCCCGCTGTCGCCGTCACCCGACTGAAGTATTCCGGTGTAACCGCGGTGCAGCAGTTTGAACATGTGATTCTGCGACTGCCAGTTGGCCCGCGCATCGCGGATCAACGACATGGACACCTCCGCGTACTGCACACCGTTTTCCTCGGTTCCGCACTCACCGAGCGTGCGACCGTCGAATCCGATGATCGCGGAATGGCCGAAGTAGGAGTAGACACCGTCGAATCCGCTGGCATTGGCGACGGCGACGTAGGTGTTGTTCATCCAGGCCATCGTCTTGGACACCATGATCTGCTGTTCCTTGGCCGGATACATGTAGCCCTGGCAGCGTACGACGAGTTCGGCGCCCTTCATGGTCACGTCCCGCCAGATCTCCGGGTAGTTGCCGTCGTCGCAGACGATCAGGCTCAGCTTGATGCCCTTCGGGCCGTCAGTGACCTGCGTGCCGGCGCCGGGGTACCAGGGTTCGATCGGCACCCAGGGCAGGATCTTGCGGTACCGCGCGACGATCTCGCCCCGGTCGTCGATCAGGATCAGTGTGTTGTAAGGGTTCTTGTCCGGGTGCTGCTCGTGCCGCTCACCGGTCAGCGAGAACACGCCCCAGACCTTGGCGGTCCGGCACGCCTCGGCGAAGATCCCCGTCTCCGGCCCGGGGATCGTGGCGGCGGTGTCGAACATCTCCGACCGGTCGTACATGATCCCGTGCGTGCTGTACTCCGGGAAGACGATCAGGTCCATCCCGGGGAAGCCGGACTTGATGCCGACCACCATCTCGGCGATCTGCCGGCAGTTGGCGAGCACCTGCTCGCTCGTGTGCAGCCTCGGCATCCGGTAGTTGACGACGGCCACGCCGACCGTGTCCGCGCTGCTGCTGATGTCACCGTGCCGCATTGGGTCTCCCACCCTGAGTCACGATTACTTCCTGGAGAAACTATTTCCGGGAAGGTCTATCGTCAACAGGGTGCGCGCGGGATGGCGGTTAAAGCTGGGTAACCACATCGAAGGCGAACGCGTCCGCCCTGGCCAGGTAGACCCGTTGGTCGACATGGTTGCCACGCAGCCGCAGCTCGCCGCGCGGTCCCTGGTAGCTGACCCCTGCCAGGGTGGACAGGGCGGGCACGTCCAGGTTGCCGGCCCGGTGCATCAGCGCGGCGAGCAGGGACAGGCCCTCGTAACAGGACTCGCCGAGGCTGGACAGCGGCGGAGCTTCGACGCCGAACCGGCCGCTGTAGCGCCGGTTGAAGTCCAGGCTCTCCGGCGTGGCAAGGCTTTCGAAGTAGCCCGCGGTCGCCCACAGCCCCTCGGTGGCCTCCGCGCCGGTCGCCAGCAGCATGTTCTCGTCCATCAGGGTGCTCAGCCGCAGACACTGCGCGGACAGGCCGGCGGCGGCGAACGCCCGGTTGAAGCGCACCGCGTCGGCGCCGACGAGCAGCATCAGCACCGCGTCCGCGCCCGATCGCTCGACCCGGCCGAGGGCGTCGGTGAAGTCCTCGGTGCCCAGCGGCACGAACACCTCACCGACCAGCCGGCCACCGCACTCGCGCACATACCGCCGGGCCGCGCGGGCGGTCCGCCGAGGCCACACGTAGTCGTTGCCGACCACGCACCAGTTGCGCGCGCCGGCCTGCTCGCGCAGCACCCGCAACGCCGGCAGCAGCTGGCGGCCGGGTGTCTCACCGGTGACGAACACGCCCGGCGTGTGCTCGCCGCCCTCGTACAGCGCGGTGTACACGTAGGGCACCGACTGCGCGATCCTGGGCGCGATCGCCTTGCGCACAGCCGAAATGTGCCAGCCGGTGACCGCGTCCACGGCACCGAGCGCGACCAGCGCGGCCACCTCGTCGGCGACGAGTTCCGGGTCGCGGCCACCGTCGACGGTCACCAGCCGCACCTCCCGGCCGAGCACGCCACCGGCCGCGTTGAGCTCCCCGGCGGCCAGCGCGGCGGACAATTCGCAGGACGGGCCGAAGATTCCGGCCGGTCCCCGCAGCGGGACGACGAGTGCGACGGTGAAGACGGTGTCCCTCGGCGCCAGTGCCGGGGTTGGCTGGACGAACCAGTGCGCTGGTGGGTACTGATCCACCGGTGATCCCCTCGGTCGCCGGACCGATGTGGCGAACGTGAACGGCAGCCAAACAGTAGACCGGGAACCAGCCCGGAGTCGAGGAAGCGGGTCGGGCAGTGACCGTGCAGCAGCCGTGGAACCTGGTCCACGTCCTGAGCCACGCCGAGCATCGGATCGGCCGGCGCATCGCGGCGCTGCTGGCCACCGAGGGCATGTCGGTCGAGACCTGGCGGGTGTTGTCGCTGCTCGCCGACGGTGCCGGACACCCGATGACGGCGATCGCCGACTTCGCCCTGATGCCACCGCCCAGCCTGACCAAACTGGTGGACCGGCTGGTGTCGGACAACCTGGTCTACCGCCGGGCCGACCCGGCCGACCGCCGCCGGGTGCTGGTCCATCTGACCGCGCGCGGCCGGATCAGCCAGCAGCGCGCGCAGCGCCTGGTCGACCGGGAGCAGGCCGCGCTGCTCGCCGCGATCGGCGACGCCGGGGACCTGGTGGCCGCGCTGGACCGACTGCGCACAGCGACCGAGGACACTGCCGCCGTACGTCCGCACTGACCTGGGATCATGACAGTATGCGGGAGAGGCGAACGGGTCGGCAGCCACGGCGGGGAGTGGCCGGTCCCACCCCCGGTCAGCATGAGGTCAAGTTCGGCACGGCCGAGTTGCTGGCCGACGCGGACCGACCGGGTGGCTGGCTGTTGACCGTCGACGACGTGCCGCAGTCCTACGTGCAGCTCGACGATCCGACCTACCTGGAGTTCGAGTACGTGCGCCGGATGGGCGACGTGGTGGACATGCTGGAGCCGGCCGGCGCGCCGCTGGAGTCGGTGCACATCGGCGGCGGCGCGTGCACGCTCCCCCGGTACATCTCGGCGGTACGGCCCGGTTCCCGGCACCTGGTGATCGAAGCCGACGGTGCGTTGGCCGATCTCGTGCGCGAACAGCTCGCCCTGCGGTCGGTGCCGCAGCTGCGGGTCCGGGTCGGCGACGGCCTGGTCGAGGTGGCCACCCTGCGGGACGTGTCGGCAGACCTGTTCGTGCTGGACGCGTTCCAGCAGGAGGTGATGCCCAGCGGTTTCGGCGCCCGCGAGTTCGTCACCCAGGCCGACCGGGTCCTCCGGCCGACCGGCGTCTACCTGGCGAATCTGGCCGCCGGCATGTTCCTGTTGGCCGGCCGCCAAGCGGTCTCAGCGGTGACCGAGGTGTTCCCACACGTCGTGCTGTTGGCCGACCCGCAGGTGTTGCGCGGTCGCCGGGAGGGCAACCTGGTGGTGGCCGCGAGCCGTGCGCCGCTGCCGGTTGCCGCGCTCACCACGAGAACTGCCAGTGCACCGTTTCCGGTGCGGATGTTGCACGGCGAGGAACTGCAACGCTTCGTTTCATAGTCGGGGCTTGCTGCCTAATGGGAACAATTTGTTGAGGCCGGTGCCTTTGGAGTGGTTTCGCCGGGTTTTGCGTTGTGCTGGCGGGTTGGCGTCGTATGTTCACTAGCCAGTGATCACGCAACCACGGAGGGCCACATGGCACCGGGACCGTCCACAGCGCGCAGCCGCGATCTGGGCAAACAGCTGATGATGCTCCGGCAGAGCGTCGGCTTCACCACGATGTCGCTGGCCGCCGGGATCGGCACCGGGGCCCCGACAGTGTCCAAAGTGGAGAACGGCCTGCGTAAAATGTCCGACGTCAAGCTGATTCAGTATCTGACGTTGTGTGGACTCAAGGCCGACGAGGTCGGTCCGTACCTGGATCTGGCCCACAGACCAGAGGACGGTTACTACGTCTCGGCGTTCAACGGCCGGATGTCGGACGAGTTGATCGCCCTGGTCGTGCACGAGACGACGGCCAAGGCGATTCAGGAGTACGAGTGCACCGTGATTCCTGGGTTGCTGCAAGCACAGGACTACTCGCGCGCACTGTTCACGGACGGCGGCATCATTCCGAAGGAGGAGATCGACGGGGGATTGCAGGTCAGGACCGACCGGCAGAGCATCCTCAAGCGGAAGAACTCACCGGAGTCGAGGTTCTTCATCAGCGAGAACATACTTCGTTCGATGGTCGGAAACCCCAAGGTGATGAACGACCAGATGATGCATCTGTCGTTCGCCTGCGACTGGGACAACTGCTCCATTCGAGTGGTCCCAGCCGCCGACTACGGTCGTAGCAGCGCGCCCGGATCGTTTCGGCTGATGGCCTTCGCCGAACACGGCCCGGTCGCGACCCATGATCTGATGACGTCAATCAGAGGATATCGAGCTATATCGCACGGTCCTGAGCCGGATCGACCAGGTGGCCCTGAATGAGCGACAATCAAAGGAGCTGATTGCCACGTTGGCAGAAGAGTACAGCCGAATGGGAGCGGGTCACGATGATGGCGCGACACGGGTCGAGCTGGACGAGCTGGCGGAAGAGCAGCTATAGCAGCGGCACGTCGGTGAACACCAACTGTGTGGAAGTGGCGGCCGGTCCCGACCGCATCGGCGTCCGGGATTCCAAGACCCCCGCCGCCACTCCCCTGGCCTTCGGCACCAACACCTGGCGGGCCTTCCTGGCCGCCACCGCCGGTTAACGCATCGGCACGGCGAAGTCGCAGGCAGGCCCCTCCTGGTCGGTGCTGTTGCGGCTGATGAAGATCTGCCGGGCCGGCCCGTTCGGTTGGCGCCGCTGTCCGCCTGCCCAGGCCACGATCGCCTGCAACACCGCCTCGGCCTGCGCTCCGTCGACCCCGGCGGCCCGGTCCAGGTGCACAAACGCCTCCTCATGTGCGGGTTCGACCCGCAACACGAGATCGGGGAACCGCGCGGCGAGTTCGGCGGCGTTTTCCTCGGGCACCGGCCGGCACCACTCGATCGGGCCGTCGCTGTCCGCGCTGACCTCGCCGTAGTAGATGACGAACGGTGCCCCGGGGGTGCCGTCGATCCGGGGCACCGGCGAATCCCAGAAGCGCTTGAGGAACGACCTGCCGAAGGTCAGCAGGTCCTCGGCGCTGACGTGCCGCTGGAGGCTGAGCAGGCTGCGGGCGGGGATGGTGCGAGTGGTGACGTCGTAGGTGGCTGAGTGCATGACTGACCTCGTCCCGTTCAGGCGGTTGACGAGGAGAGCGGCCAGATCCCGGCGCACGGCGTGGTCGAGTTCGACGCCGGTCCAGAAGTCGATCACCTGGTCGGCGACCGCGGGCCCGGCCAGGTCGAGCACGACCTTGATCCGTGCCAACGGAACCCCGAGCTGGCGCAACGACGCGACCAGCCGGGCCGGCTCCAGTTGGTCCTCGGCATACCACCGGTAGCCCGAGTCCGGGTCGGTCCGCGCGGGCAGCAGCAGACCGAGTTCGGCATACAGGCGCAGCGCTCTGGGCGAAAGCCGCGACAACCGCGCGAACTCACCGATGCTGACCAGTGCCATGCCGCTCTCCTCGTCCCGGGCGGTCGCCCGGTCCCCATCACTGTGGGGTCTCACCTGACGTCAAGGTCAACGGTGGCAAGGAGATCGGGGTAACTCAGGACGCCGAGGTCACCCGGTAGACGTCGTACACGCCCTCGACGTTGCGGACCGCCTTGAGCACGTGTCCGAGGTGCTTGGGGTCGCCCATCTCGAAGGAGAACCGGCTGATCGCGACGCGGTCGCGGGAGGTGGTCACCGACGCCGAGAGGATGTTGACCTTCTCGTCGGCGAGCACCTTGGTCACGTCGGACAGTAAACGGTGCCGGTCCAGCGCCTCGATCTGGATCGCCACCAGGAACACCGAGGACGCCGAGGGCGCCCACTCCACCGGCAGCAGTCGCTCCGGCGAGTTGGTCAGCTCGTTGGCGTTGGTGCAGTCGGTGCGGTGCACGCTGACCCCGCCGCCCCGGGTGACGAACCCGAGGATCTCGTCGCCGGGTACCGGGGTGCAGCACCGCGCGAGCTTGACCCACACGTCGGCCGCGCCCTGCACGACCACGCCCGCGTCACCGCTGCCGCGCCGGCGGGCCACCGTGGACGGGGTGGACCGCTCGGCCAGCTCCTCCTCGGCGTGCTCGACGCCGCCGAGCAGCGCGACCAGCCGTTGCACCACGTGCCGGCCGGACAGCTGTCCCTCGCCGACGGCCGCGTACAGCGCGCTCACGTCCGGGTAGCGCAGTTCCCTGGCCAGCGCGCCCATCGAGTCGGCCGAGACCAGGCGCTGCAACGGCAGGCCGACCCGGCGGACCTCCTTGCTGATGCTGTCCTTGCCGGACTCGATCGCCTCTTCGCGGCGCTCCTTGGCGAACCACTGCTTGATCTTGGTCTTGGCCCGTGGCGAGGCGACGAAGGACAGCCAGTCCCGGCTCGGGCCCGCGCCCTCCGCCTTCGAGGTGAAGATCTCGACGACCTCACCGTTGTCCAGCTTGCGTTCCAGCGCGACCAGCCGGCCGTTCACCCGGGCGCCGATGCACCGGTGGCCGACCTCGGTGTGCACCGAGTAGGCGAAGTCGACCGGGGTGGAGCCCGCCGGCAGCGTCTCCACGTCGCCCTTGGGGGTGAAGACGAAGATCTCGCGGGTGGCCAGGTCGTAGCGCAGCGATTCGAGGAATTCGCCCGGATCGGCGGCTTCCCGCTGCCAGTCGAGCAGTTGGCGCATCCAGGCCATCTCGTCGACCTCGACGGCCTTGCCGTTGTGCGAGCCGCGGGTCTCCTTGTAGCGCCAGTGCGCGGCGATGCCGTACTCCGCGGTGCGGTGCATCTCGCGGGTCCGGATCTGCACCTCCAGCGGCTTGCCGTCCGGGCCGATCACGGTGGTGTGCAGCGACTGGTAGACACCGAATCGGGGCTGGGCGATGTAGTCCTTGAACCGGCCGGGCATCGGCTGCCAGAGCGCGTGCACGACACCCATCGCGGCGTAGCAGTCGCGCACGTCGTCCACCTGGATGCGCACGCCGACCAGGTCGTGGATGTCGTCGAACTCGCGGCCGCGGACGATCATTTTCTGGTGGATCGAGTAGTAGTGCTTGGGCCGGCCCTCGACCTTCGCCGCGATCCGCGAACTTTCCAGGTGCTCGGACAGTTCGGCGATCACCTGCCGCAGGTAGGTGTCCCGGGAGGGCGCGCGGTTGGCGACGAGCCGGACGATCTCGTCGTACTTCTTGGGCTGCAGGATGGCGAAAGCCAGGTCCTCCAGCTCCCACTTGACCGTCGCCATGCCCAGCCGGTGGGCGAGCGGGGCGAGCACTTCCAGCGTCTCGCGGGCCTTCTTGGCCTGCTTCTCCGGCGGCAGGAAGCGCATGGTGCGCATGTTGTGCAGCCGGTCGGCGAGCTTGATCACCAGCACCCGCGGGTCGCGGGCCATGGCGATGATCATCTTGCGGATGGTCTCTGCCTCGGCGGCGGTGCCCAGCGTGACCTTGTCGAGCTTGGTGACCCCGTCGACCAACGGCGCGACCTCGTCGCCGAACTCGGCGCGCAGGTCCTCCAGCGAGTAGTCGGTGTCCTCGACGGTGTCGTGCAGCAGTGCGGCGACCAGGGTGGTGGTGTCCATGCCCAGCTCGGCGAGAATGGTCGCGACGGCGAGCGGGTGGGTGATGTAGGGATCGCCGGACTTGCGGCGCTGGCCCCGGTGCTTCTCCTCGGCCACGTCGTAGGCGTGCTGGAGCAGCGGAAGGTCGCCGTTGGGGTGCATGTCGCGGTGGACGGCGGCGAGCGGTTCGAGCACCTGCTTGACCGGCGCGGCCCGCTGCGCGGTGATCCGGCGGGCCAACCGGGCGCGATATCTGCGCGTCGCGGACGGGTGCCTCGACTGCTCAGCCCCTGGCAGAGCCACCGGGTCGACGTCTTGACTCACCCATGCTCCCGACTGCCGGCCGCCGACCGAAGTCGACGGCGCCTCAAGCGGCCCGGATCAGGACCTCGACCCGGTAACCGAGGATAACTCCCCTCGCCACCACGCCGCCGTCGGCCTCAAAAACCCCGAGGTCAGAGCGGGTCGGCGGGTTCGGGATGACTGTCTAACCGGTACAACAGCGGGCGGACCAGGACAAATGCCGCACAGCGGGAGATGTTACTCACGAGCCTGCTGTGCATTTCCGCTGAGCAGAAAAACAGTGGCCGGCGGTGGCGAGATCGCTGGTCAGCGCGGACCCGGCAGGATTCCGCTGAGCGCAAGCCGCTCATAACGACCCGCCGGCTCGACCCAGGCGTCGATCGTGCCGTCGTCGACCAGTTCCGCGTCACTGATCACCAGCTCGCGTCGTTCTTCCCCGGGCTGGACATACTCCACCCGGACCGGGGCACCCCGCCGCAACTGCCAGACGAGCAACGGGTCGGTCGTCTGCCGACCGCCGTGCGGCAGCCAGGCGGTCAACTGGTCAACCGGCACCCGCTTCGCCATCGAATGCCCGACCTCCCTCAGCCGCCTGGCGTGCTCGTGCGGGTCCGGCGGCGGGGCCGTCGGTGTGGCGACAGCCGCTTCCGGCATGGTCGTCTGCGGCTGCCGAGCGGGCTGGGTCGGCGTGACCCGCAGTACCGGAGCGCCGTCGCTGGTTCGCTGCACGGGCGCGTAACCGGCTTCGCGCAGCGCGGTCAGCGTCGCCGCCACCCCGGCGGTGGCCAGCAGTACGGTCGGCGCCACCTGCCGCAGCCCGAGTGCGGCCAGCCTGCGGTGCGCGGCAAGCTCGGTGAGCAGGGCCGGAACCTCGCCGACCAGCACACAACCGGCCGCCACCACGCCGACCTCGCCGTGCCGGCGGCCGGCGTCGTTGATCAGGTACACCAACGGTTGTGGCAGGTCCTGCTGGGCGGCTGTGCCGAGTCGGTCGAGCAGGTCGGCCACGGTGTCGCCACCGTCCAGCGCCCGTCGCACGCTGGCCGGGCTGAACCGCCAGGTCGACGCCGCGCCCTGGGCCTCACGGTCGGCCACGCGATCCAGCAGGGCGGCCAGTTCGACATCCGGCGGCCCGGTCACCACGGCGGTCAGGTCGGCGCCGAACAGGGCGGTGGTGCGGGCGCCGGCCATCAACTTCTTGATCGCCCAGGTGAGGTCCGGGTTGTCCAGTTCGAGCTGGCCGTCCAGGCCGAGCAACGCGCTCAGGTCCGGGGTGCTGGCGACCAGCGCCCGAGCCAGTTCACCGGCCGCGCCCGCGGCGACCACGCCGAGCAGGGTCGCCTCGGCCATCGAGGACTCGACGAGGGCACCGAGCAGATCAGCGTTGATCATGGGCGCGTTCCAGCCCACGAGTTCGGCCAGGTCGGCGCCGGTCGCACCCGCGCCCTCGGGCAGTTCGGTCAACAGCCTGACCACGAGGTGCCGCACATGGACGAAGACGCTGCTCGGCTCGCGACCGAGGACGTCCTTGACCAACTGCTCGTCGCCCAGGGGCGACAACGGCAGGCTCCACCACGCCTGCAACAGGGTGTGCAGGCGCGTGGTGGAGTCCTCGGCCCGCCAGGTGGCGAACCGCTCGGTGGCCGCCAGACTGCCGGCAGCGGGCTTGGGCTGCGGCTTGCGCGCGGTCCGGCGCGCGGGTGGTTCGTCGGGCTCCGGTTCGACGATCGACAGCAGGCCGGCTCGGCTGGCCAACTCGACCACCAGCCGGACCTCGTCGGTGGCAGCGCCGATCTCCTTCGCCCGCGACTTGATCGCCTTCGCCCCGACCCGGCCGCTGCTTTTCAGCAGCGGCAAGGGATTGCTAACGGTCGAGCCCACAAGGGTCAGGGTCCGGTCGAGCAGCCGTAGGGCCGCCGCCGAGGACTCGGCGGTCACCTGTTCGGCCGAGACCGGCCCGGTCACGAGGGCCGGTGGCGTCGGGGCGAAGGGCAGCCGGTAATGCTGCCCACGCAGCGCCAGGCCGACTTCGAGCGGCAGGTGAGCTTCGCTGTAGCCGATGGGCCACAACAAGCCGCGGCGCACCGACCAGATGCCGGGGCTGTCCGGGCCCGGGGGCTGCCCGTAGTGGGAGCTGCCGAGATCGATCGGGCCGTCCGGGCCGTCCCGGGTGAACTCGTGCAGGAGTTCGGTCACCTTCGGTGGCGCACCGGCCACCAGTGCGCGAACCTTTGCGCCGTCCCGAAAAAAGTCGGTCAGCTGATCGACGAGCTGGTGCTTTCGGCCGCGAGCACCGATACCGAGGGCGACGGCCACGTCCTTGAGCTGGTCGGTGGTGCTGCCGGCCAACAGTACGGAGATCGGTTCGCCCAGGCCGTAGGCGGCGTAACCCTCGACGTCCAGCGCGGTCGGCAGGACGATCCGGCCGGCGCGGTCGGTCCAGCCGAGGGCTCGCCGCGCCAGGTCGTCCAGCACGGCCGCGACCTCGGACACCGAGGTGTTCAGCCAGTCCGCCACCACCCGGCCCGGCACCGGCTCGGCGCTGTCGGCCAGGGCATGACACAGCTGGACGGCCCGCAACACCTGGTGCCCGGGAGCGGGCATCGTCCGCAACGCGAGCACGACCGAGACGTCGTCGGACAGCCGGTACACCAGGTCGACGAACCGACGGGGCCAGGGTGGGTCGACGGAGTCGGCCCGGTTGGCCAGCACCTGGGCGAGCTGATCCTCATCCAGTGAGGTCAGCCAGGCGAGCAGCCCGGAATCGAACTCCTCGTCCACCGGTTCGAGATCAAACACGAGACATCCTTAGCGCGGCTGCGTTTTGTGCCGACCAGGCTGGCGTCGCGGCGCTGCCACCACAGGTCACATCGTCAGCAGGGCGGTGATCTCCCGGTTCGCCAGCAGCCGGCGGCCACCCAGGGCGGCCAGTTCCATCACCACGGACACGCTCAGCACCTCGGCGCCGACGTACTCGACCAGTTCGACCGACGCGGCGACCGTGCCACCGGTGGCGAGCACGTCGTCGATGATAACCGCGCGCTGCCCCTTCGCCAGCAGGCCCTCGGGCAGTTCGAGGGCATTGGTGCCGTACTCCAGCGCGTACTCGACCCGGTGCGCGACCAACGGGGTCTTGCCGGGCTTGCGGACCGGGACCACACCGAGGCCGGCCGCCTGAGCCACCGCGGCACCGAGCAGGAAGCCCCGGGCCTCGACCGCGACCAGCACGTCGGTGGCCGGGTCCAGGGTGGCGACCAGGCCGTCGATCAGGGCGTGAAAGGCCGGCCCGTCGGCGAAGACCGGGCCGAGGTCGCGGAAGAGCACGCCCGGTTCGGGGAAGTCCGGGATCTCCCGGATCAGCGCGAGCGCGCCGGCCAGCTGCTGCTGGCCGGCGCTCGACGCGGTGGACGGCGCGTTCACCGGCGGCGCTTACCCGACGGCCGGCCGTTCCTCGTGTTGGACCTTGCCTTCTGCGTGCGGGCCGGGACGCTCGCGGCGGCCGCGTACGCCCGTTCCTTGCGCACCTCGGCGTCCAGCACCTCGTCGCTGCTGTCCTCAAGGTCCTCTGGGCCGGCGTTCTCCGGCACGATCTCCTGGCCGGCGGCCTCGGCCGCCGCCCGCTTGGCCGCCTGCTGCGCCCGGCGGCGCAGCACCCGCTGGGCCTGCTGCTGGTAGGGCACCTGACGCATCCGCAGGTCGACCATCAGCGGCGTGGCCAAGCCGATGGACGACATCGCACCGCTCAACATGCCGACGAGCTGCACCAGTGCCAGGTCCTGCAAGGTACCGACGCCCAGGATGCCGACGCCGACGACGAGCAGGCCGAGCACCGGCAGCAGACCGATCAGCGTGGTGTTGATCGATCGCATCAGCGTCTGGTTGAGCGCCAGGTTCGCCTCTTCGCCGAACGTGCGCCGGGTGAGCTGCAACAGGCCGCGGGTGTTCTCCTTGACCTTGTCGAACACCACCACCGCGTCGTACAGCGAGAAACCCAGAATCGTCAGCAGACCGATGACCGTCGCCGGGCTGACCTGAAAACCGACCAGCGAGTACACGCCGGCGGTCACGATGATGTCGTTGAACAGCGCGACGATCGCGGCGACGGCCATGGCCCACTGGAAGTAGATGGCCATGAACACCGACACCAGCACCAGGAAGATGATCAGACCGATCAGCGCCTGCCGGGAGATCTCACCACCCCAGGACGCGCTCACCGCCGAGTCACTGATCGCCTGCCGACTGGGCTGACCGGCACCGTCCACCGGCTGCAACTGGGTGAACAGAGCCTGCTCGACCGTGCCGACCTGGTCGTTGGTCAGTGCCTCCGACCGGATCTGGATGCTGGCCTGCTTGCCGGTACCCACCGACTGCACCGACGAGGGCGCCTGGCCCAGCGCCTTGGTGTACACGTCGGTCACCTGGGTGGTGCTGATCGCGCCGTGCGAGCTGATCCCGGGCAGCTGGATCTGGGTGCCGCCCTCGAACTCGATGCTGAAGTTGAAGCCGCGGACGATGATCGAGACGAGACTGATCACCACCAGCGCACCGAAGAACAGGTAGAACCGTTTGCGCTTGCCGACCAGGTCGAACGCGCCGGTTCCGGTGTAGAGCCGGCGGAACAGACCCTGCCTCTTCACCTCGGTTGGTGCGGACACGTCAGGCCCCCTTCACGCCGGGTCGGCCGGTCGACGGGCGTGCGGCGCGCATTTCGACGCCCGCCTTCTGCACCGCGCCGAGGCCGGACACACCGGGCTTGGACATCATCTTGGACCGGGAGGCCAACACCACCAACGGATGCGTGACCAGGAAGACGATCAACAGGTCGAGCACGGTGGACAGGCCCAGGGTGAAGGCGAAGCCCTGCACGTCCTGCACCGCGAAGATGTAGAGCACGACCGCCGCGAGGAAGCTGACCGCGTCCGAGGCGAGAATGGTGCGCCGGGCGCGAATCCACGCCCTCGGCACCGCGGACCGGAATGTTCGGCCCTCCCGTACCTCGTCTTTCAGTCGTTCGAAGAACACCACGAACGAGTCCGCGGTGATACCGATCGCGATGATGAAACCGGCGATGCCGGCGAGGTCGAGGCTCAGGTCGATCCACCGCCCGAGCAACACCAGGACCGCGTAGATGGTCAGGCCGGACAGCACGAGCGAGAGGATCGTCAGCACGCCCAGCGCCCGGTAGTAGAACAGGCAGTAGATGAACACCAGCAGCAGACCGATGGCACCGGCGGTCAGGCCCCACTTCAGCGAGGCAAGGCCGAGGGTCGCCGAGATCGTCTGCGCGTCGGAGGCGTCGAAGGCCAGCGGCAGCGAGCCGTACTTCAGCGTGTTGGCCAGGTCGGTCGCCTGCTGCTGGGTGAAGTTACCGGAGATCTGCGTGTTGCCACCGCTGATCGCCTCCTGGATGGTCGGCGCCGAGACGACCTCGGTGTCCAGCACGAACGCGGCCTGCTTGTTGACGTTGGCGGCGGTGTAGTTCGCCCACGTCGACGCGCCCGCGCTCTTGAAGGTCAGGTTGACCACGTAGCCGACCCCGTTGGGGTCCAGGCTCGCGCTGGCGTCGCTGATCTGCGTGCCGTCCAGGAACGAGGGGCCGAGCAGGTACTTGGTGTCACCGGCCTGGTCGCAGGTGATCAGCGGCAGTTTCGGGTCGTCGTTGCCGATCAGCGGGTCGGCCGAACCGGGCTGACAGGTGTAGGCGGCGAAGTTCGCCGCCTGCTGCGTGGTGTCGGCGGTCTGCCGGGTCGCCTTGGCGGCCGCGATCGCCGCCGCCTGCTGCTGCTGGGTCGTCTCGTTGTTCGGGTTGCCGGCAGCGGGCGCCGTCGCCGGGGCCGACGGAGCCGTCGACGTGGGGGTGGACGGCGGCGGGGTGGTCGTCGGGTTGGCGGCGACGTAGGCCTGCGGGCCGGTCTGCTGGTACGTGCTGGCCGAACCGGGCGCCTGATAGACGTTGGCCGCACCCAGGCCGTTGGCCGGCGGGCTACTCGGCGGGGCGCTCGACGCACTGGACGGCGGGTTGCCGGCGGAGGCCGAACCCGACGTCGGCGGAGCGGACCCCGTGGTGGGTGGGACGGACCCGCTGGCCGGCGCGGTGCTGGTCGCCGGCGGGGTCACCGTGTTGGCCGCCTGCTGCAACACCGGGCGGAACACCAGCTTCGCCGTCTGGCCGAGGTTCTTCGCCTCGTTGCCCTGGTTGCCGGGCACGGTGATGATGATGTTGTTGCCCTGCAACACGACCTGGGCGCCGCTGACACCAAGACCGTTGACCCGGGTCTCGATGATCTGCTGGGCCTGGTCGAGCTGCTGTGAGGTGGGCGGCTGGCCGTTGGGGGTCCGCGCGGTCAACGTGACCGTGGTGCCGCCCTTCAGGTCGATGCCCAACTTCGGGGTGGCGTGGTGGTCACCCGTGCCGAAGACCAGGGCATACAGCCCGACCACGATCACGGCGAAAACCCAGAGGTAGCGTCCTGGGCGGATCTGCCCGGCCGGTGGTGCCACGGTGTGTCCGTCTCCTCAAGCAATTGTGTCCGCGCATGCCGATGTGCCGCGCATGTCTCGGCGCCCCACCCGGTTGGTGCTGGGTGGGGCGCGCGCCGAAGCCTACTCCGCGCGTTGTGAGACGCGCGTCACCTGGGGTAGTCGCAGCGAAGAACTAGCTGGACTTCTTGCTGGACTGCTCCAGCGGCGGCGCGAGTTCCGCGGTGCTGACCGGCTCACCGGGGGTGTCCTCGACGATCTCCTCGTGCTCGGAGGCGTCGTAGGTCTCGTCCGCATCCGCATCCACGTCGACGAAGTCCGGACCGGTGTCGGCGACCTTCTCCCGGACCGCCGCGCGCAGCCAGGTGGTCACGTAACCTTCCGCGATCTCCAGGTCGATGGTGTCGTCGTTCGAGCTCACGACCGTCGCGTACAGGCCCGAAGTGGTCATCACCCGGTCGCCGGGGGCCAGCGAGCTCTGCAGGTTCTGCTGCGCCTGTGCGGCCCGCTTCTGCTTGCGGGTGCCCAGGAACAACGGCACCGCGAACAGCACGATGATCAGCGGGAGCAGGAGTGACTGGATGCTCATCAATTCTCCGTTCACTGTTGACTCTGCTCACGCAGGGTCCAACAGTATGCGATTGCGGTGCCCGTACCGAGTCTGCCAGGTGCGATTCTGTTCGAGCCCGGTGTCAAGGTCCGATTCTGCCAGCGGACCTTACCTGTCCATCTCGGCCGCGCGTACTTCCCCCGGCACATCCGGCGGCGGGGTGAGACCGAGATGTACCCACGCCGACGCGGTAGCCACCCGCCCGCGGGGGGTCCTTGCCAGCATACCGGCTCGGACCAGGTAGGGCTCGCACACTTCCTCGACGGTGGTCGACTCCTCACCCACCGCGACCGCCAGCGTGGACACGCCCACCGGACCGCCACCGAAGGACCGGACCAGCGCGGAGAGCACCGCGCGGTCCAGCCGGTCGAGCCCGAGTTCGTCCACGTCGTAGACCTCCAGTGCGGCCCGGGCGACCGCGAGGGTGACCGTGCCGTCGGCGCGTACCTCGGCGAAGTCGCGCACCCGGCGCAGCAGTCGGTTGGCGATCCGGGGTGTGCCGCGGGACCGGCGGGCGATCTCCGCTGCGCCGTCCCGGCCGAGGTCGATGCCCAGGATGACCGCCGAGCGGCGCAGCACGAGTTCCAGTTCGGCCGCGCTGTAGAACTCCATGTGCGCGGTGAAGCCGAACCGGTCGCGCAGCGGGCCGGTCAGCTGGCCCGACCGGGTGGTCGCGCCGACCAGCGTGAACGGCGCGATCTCCAATGGAATGCTGGTCGCGCCGGGCCCCTTGCCGACCACCACGTCGACCCGGAAGTCCTCCATCGCCAGATAGAGCATCTCTTCGGCCGGGCGGGCGATCCGGTGGATCTCGTCGATGAACAGCACGTCGCCCTCGACCAGGTTGGACAGCATCGCGGCCAGGTCGCCTGCCCGTTCCAGGGCCGGCCCGGAGGTGATCCGGATGGCACTGCCCAGTTCGGCGGCGATGATCATCGACAGGCTCGTCTTGCCCAGGCCGGGCGGCCCGGACAGCAGGACGTGGTCGGGCGCGGAACCCCGTCGCCTGGCGCCCTCCAGCACCAGCGACAACTGTTCACGCACCCTGGCCTGGCCGACGAACTCGTCCAGCGTGCGCGGGCGCAGGGTGGCCTCGACGTCGGTCTCGGTCGGCCTGGCCAGCGGGGAGAGTTCGGCTTCCGGGTCGGTCACCGGTCCATCGTGCACGGCGCTCCCCTGCCTAACGCTTGCGGCCCAGGGCCGTCAACGAGCGGCGGAGCACCCCGGCGGTGTCCTTCGGACCGTCCTCGGTGAGCACCGCGTCCACCGTCTGCTCGGCCTGCCGGGCAGCGAAACCCAGTCCCAGCAAGGCATCCACCACGGACTGGCGGACCGCACCGTTGGCCTGGCCGACCCCGTCGGAGCCCGACGCCCAGCCGGGCAGCGCGCCCACCTTGTCACGCAGCTCGATGATCAGCCGCTCGGCGCCCTTGCGGCCGATGCCGGGCACCTGGGTGAGGGTGGTGATGTTGCCGTCGGCGAGCGCGGCGCGCAGCGCGTCGGGTTCGAGCACGGCGAGGGTGGCCAGGGCGAGTCGGGGGCCGATCCCGGACACCGTCAGCAGCAGCTCGAACAGCTGTCGGGCCTGGTTGTCGGCGAAGCCGAACAGGGTGAGCGAGTCCTCCCGGACGATCAGCGCGGTGGCCAGCGCGGCCTCCTCGCCCCGGCGCAGCACGGACAGCGTGGCCGGCGTGGTGCGCACCTCGAACCCGACCCCGCCGACTTCGACAACCGCGTGGTCAAGGCCGATTTCGAGCACCCTCCCGCGCACCGACGAGATCACTGAACGGTCCTTCCACTGGTTGTTTTGTTGGTACTGCCCGACTTGGCTGCGCTGTTGGCTTTCTTGGCCTCTTTGGCGGCGGCGGCCAGCCGGGCCTTGTGGTTGCGCACCATCTCGGCGGCCTTGGCCTCCGCCTCGGCCAGCCGATTGCGCAGCGGCGCCCGCCAGAGATGACAGATGGCCAGCGCGAGCGCGTCGGCGGCGTCCGGCGTGTTGGGTCGCTCGGCGAGTTGCAGCAGCCGGGTGACCATCGTGGTGACCTGCGCCTTGTCCGCCCGGCCCGACCCGGTGACCGCGGCCTTGACCTCGCTGGGCGTGTGGAACATGACCTGGAGGCCACGTCGGGCCGCGGCCAGCGCGACCACTCCCCCGGCCTGCGCGGTGCCCATCGCGGTACGCACGTTGTACTGGCTGAACACCCGCTCGACCGCGACCACGTCGGGTTGGTAGCGGTCCAGCCAGCGCTCGGCCTCATCGGCGACGAGCATCAGCCGGTTGGCCAGATCCGCGTCGACCGGTGTACGCACCACGTCCACCGCCACGCAGCGCACGCTGCGCCCCGGGCCGCCGTCCACGACGCCGAAGCCGCACCGGGTCAGACCCGGGTCGACGCCGAACACCCGCACCGTGATCTCCCTGTGGTTGCCGAACGTGGTCTGCGAACACCCGTTCGAAACCTTACGGGGTAGCCCCCTCCCACCTGCGGACCGACGCGCGGTCCGCGATCAGGTGTGCGGCAGAGGAGTGGGGTCGCTTCGCTCCCGGCCACCGATCGCCGCCGGCGCGACCGGGCCGGGTCGCCAGCCACGGGCCTTGGGCCGGGGTTCGGCGTAGGAACCGGCCCGGCTGGTGGTCAGGCCGAGCGCCACGAGGGACTCCGCCAGCCGGACGGCCGCGGCCACCCCGTCGACCACCGGCACGGACAGCGCGGCGCTGATCCGGCGGTGCAGTCCGGTCATCCCGGCGCAACCGAGCACGAGCACCTCCGCGCCGGCGTCGCGGGCCGCCGGGCGGCGGCCACGAAGGCGGAGGCCGCCCGGTCGCTGTCGACGAGTTCGAGTACGCCGAGGCCGGCGCCGACGATCGAGACGCAGTTGGCGGCGAGCCCCGCGCTGTGCAGGCTGTCCTCGATCTGGCCCCGGGTGCGGTCCAGCGTGGTGACCACGCCGTAGCGCCGGCCGAGCAGGCAGGCCAGGTGCGCACCGGCCTCGGTGATGTCCACGACCGGCACGTCCAACAGTTCTCGGGCGCCCTCCCGGCCGTGCTCGCCGAACCCCGCCATGACCAGCGCGTCGAACGGTTCGCGCAGGTCGTGCAGGAGGTCGAGCACGGCCGCTGCGGACAGGAAGCTGTCCAGCCAGCCCTCGGCGGACTTCGGACCCCAGTGCGGGGTGCGGGCCAGGATCTCGGTGCCGGGGCTGGCGGCTCTTCCCGGACGCCTTGGCCGACCTGCCGCTGCTGGAGTGTCGTTAGCGCGACAGGGCCCGCAGCGGCGCCAACGCGGCGGACATGGCGAGCAGTTCGTCCAGCATCGAGGTGGCGGCGGCGGTCATCACCGGGCTCGGGGCAAGTACACCGCCCTGAGCCAACCGCTCCCGCAACGGCACGCACACCGCAGACCCGACCGGCACCAGCCGCAGCGCGGTGACCACCGGTTTGATCATCTCCACCGCGCGCAACCCGGCCGAGGTCATGCCGTAGCTGACGAAGCCGACCGGCTTGTGCGCCCACTCGTGGTACAGGTAGTCCAACGCGTTCTTCAGCGGCGCGGTGAAGCCGTAGTTGTACTCGGGCATCACCAGCACGAACGCATCCGACTCGGCCACCAGCGCACTCCACTGCCGGGTGTGCGGGTGGCGGTAGTCGCGGTCGCTCGGGTGCTCCGGTTCGTCCAGCAGTGGCAGCGCGAGTTCGGCCAGGTCGGCGACGCGCACGTCGAACCCGTCGTGCGCTCGGGCCGCGTCGACCAGCCAGTCGGCGATGGTCGGCCCGACCCGGCCGGGACGGGTGCTGGCGACGACAACGGTCAGCGTGGGCATGGCGACTCCTCTGTTTCGGTATCGGTTGTGCGGGTGCGCGGTGGGATGCGCAACCGACGCAGGGTGAGATGCACGAGCGGGCCGATGGCCACCGCGTAGACGGCGGTGCCCACTCCGACGGTGCCGCCCAGCAGCCAGCCGATCAGGAAGACGGTCACCTCGATGCCCGTGCGCACGAGCCGGATCGAGTGGCCGCGGCCGGCCAATCCGGTCATCAGGCCGTCCCGTGGCCCCGGCCCGAGGTCCGCGCCGACGTACAGGCCGGTGGCCAGTGCGTTGACCAGCACGCCGAGCACGAGGTAGCCGGACCTGCCGAGCGGGCCGTCGGCGACCGGCAGCAACGGCTGGACCAGGTTGACCACCGGTCCGACCACCAAGGCGTCGGCGATCGTGCCGACACCGGGCCGCTGGCGCAGCGGAATCCACAACAGCAGCACGACCACACTCGCGCCGAGCACCACCCAGCCCAGCCGGATGCCGAAGTGTCGGGCGATGCCCTGGTGCAGCACGTCCCACGGGTCAGGTCCGAGCCGGGAGGCGACCAGCAGCGCCACGCTGACCCCGAACAGCACCAGGCCGCCCGCCAGGGTCGTGCCGCGCAGCAGCGGTCGGTCGATCCGACTTTGACTTGACATGTCACATGACGCTAGGCAGCTTGATGTGACATGTCAAGTCGATTCGGGATACGCTGCGCGGGTGGTCGAACCTCGGTGGCTGACCGAACAAGAGGACCGTGCCTGGCGCGGCTACCGGCAGTTGCGCACGTTGCTGGACCTGCACATCGCCCGCGACCTCGCCGCGGACACCGGACTGTCCGAAGCGGACTACGACGTGCTGTCCACGCTGTCGGAGACGCCCGGACACCGGTTGCGGCTGCTGGAGTTGGCGCAGCGCACGCTGTGGACGCCGAGTCGGCTGTCCCACCAGGTCAGCCGGATGCAGGCGCGGAAACTGGTGCGCCGGGAGAGCCTGCCGACGAACTCACGGGCGGCGGTGGTCATCCTGACCGACACCGGACTGCGGGCCATCCAGGCCGCCGCACCCGGTCACGTCGAATCGGTCCGCCGGCACTTCATCGATCTGCTGTCCGCCGAGCAGATCGACAACCTGGCCGAGCTGGCCGACGCGGCGCTGGCCCGACTGCGGGCGCAGGCCGAGTTGCCGATGTGAGGGCTCAGGGGCCGTTGACGCCCGGGGTCCAGGTCTCCGGCCGGCCGGAACTGGTGAGTACCGGCTGCCAGGCGCCGAATCCGGCCGGGGCGTCGGGATGCCACGGCCAGTAGCCCTGCGGGGTGGGCACGATGATCTGCAACGCCGGGAAATCTCCCTTGGCGTACAACAGGAACGCGCTGCCGAGGTACTCCGGGTACCAACCCTTGTGCACCTTCTCGAAGGCGACCGGCACACCCTCGAAGAATCCGTCGTAGATGGCCCCGGCGAGGAACCGCTCCCCCTCGCGGGCCTTGGTCACGTACGCGCTGAGCAACACCTGGGACATGTCCTCGGGCAGCCCGACCACCACCGCCTCGGCGATGCCGAACCGGCGCCACGCCCCGACGGTGAACGCGTACGGGGCGCCCTTGTCGTCGCCGGCGACCTGGACCACCGCGTTGCCGTGCTGCTCGGCCTGGTCGAGCAACCACTGGCGCAGCCGTCGATCGTCGTTGGTGAGTCCGGGAGGTTGCGCTGGCACTCAGCCATTCTGCGCTGTCGAACAGGCTGCGTCGAGGGTGGCGGTCGCCTCGCCGAACGACATCGACCGTTCGGCCGCAACCGCCACCACGAACAACCCAGACGACCGACGCGAAGTACTACTCACACGGCGACTGCCCCCGTTCGGCAGTCGCACGTCCGGGCGACTACTCGTCGAGTTCGGCGAGCACCTCGTCGCTCACGTCGACGTTGCTGTAGACGTTCTGCACGTCGTCGCAGTCCTCCAGCGCGTCGATCAGCCGGAAGACCTTGCGCGCGCCGTCCGCCTCCAGCTGCACGGTCATCGTCGGCAGGAAGCTCGCCTCGGCCGACTCGTAGTCGTAGCCGGCCTCCTGCAGCGACTTGCGCACCGCGACCAGGTCGGTCGGCTCGGACACGATCTCGTACGTCTCGCCGAGGTCGTTGACCTCCTCGGCGCCCGCGTCCAGCACGGCCATCAGCACGTCGTCCTCGCCGAGGTCGCCCTTGGGCACGGTCACGACGCCCTTGCGGTTGAACATGTAGGACACCGAACCCGGGTCGGCCATGTTGCCGCCGTTGCGGCTCATCGCCGTGCGCACCTCGCCGGCCGCGCGGTTGCGGTTGTCGGTCAGGCACTCGATCAGCACGGCGACCCCGTTGGGGCCGTAACCCTCGTACATGATCGTCTGCCAGTCGGCGCCGCCGGCTTCCTCACCGGCACCCCGCTTGCGCGCCCGCTCGACGTTGTCCGAAGGCACCGACGTCTTGCGGGCCTTCTGCATGGCGTCGTACAGGGTCGGGTTACCGTCGGGGTCACCACCACCGATGCGCGCGGCGACCTCGATGTTCTTGATCAGCTTCGCGAACAACTTGCCGCGTTTGGCATCGATGGCGGCCTTTTTGTGCTTGGTGGTCGCCCACTTGGAGTGGCCGCTCATCTCTCCTCCGTCATGACAATGGCTGGCAGAAAATGGTCCTGCCGGGCTGATGTTTCCGGTCAGTCCTCGCGGACGATCCGGACGAACAACTCGTGCACCCGCCCGTCCCCGGTCAGCTCCGGATGGAAGGCGGTCGCGAGCACCCGGCCCTGGCGAACCGCGACGATCTTACCGGCGGCCGCCCCCGCGTTCGCCGAGTCGGGCACCCTGGCCAGCACCGTCACGTGATCGGCCGCCGACTCCACCCAGGGCGCGCGGATGAACACCGCGTGCACCGGGCCGCCGTCGATCTCGGCGAAGTCGAGATCCCCCTCGAACGAGTCGACCTGCCGGCCGAACGCGTTGCGCCGCACCACCAGGTCGAGGGCGCCGAGTTGGTGCTGGTCGGGCCGGCCGTCGCGGAGTTCCTTGGCGAGCAGGATCATCCCGGCGCACGAGCCGTAGGCGGGCATCCCCTCGGCCAGCCTGGCCCGCAGCGGGTCGAGCAGTTCGAAGGTGTTCAGCAACCGGCTCATGGTGGTCGATTCACCGCCGGGCAGTACCAGCCCGTCCACCTCGGCCAGTTCGGCCGGACGCCGGACCGGAATCGCCCGCGCGCCCGCGGCCCGCAGGGCGGCCAGATGCTCGCGCACGTCGCCCTGCAGCGCGAGCACACCGATGTACGGCTGCGCCGCCGACCCGCTCACCCGCGGCCTCCTCCCGACCCTTGTCCAGCCCGAACACTACGCAATCGGTTCCTTGGCCAGCGCCCGGACCCGCTTGCGCGCGGCGAACCAGCCAATCACGAGCAGCAGGGCGATGCCCGGTGAGCCGTAGATCATGATCCGGCCGGCCGGATAGTCGAACCAGCTCAACACGAACACCACAACCATGAAGACGATCGTCAGATAGTTGGTGAACGGCGCGCCGGGCAGCCGGTAGTCCGGCCTGCGCAGCTCGCCCCGCCGGGCCTTGCGCTGCATGGCCAGGTGACAGACCATGATCATCGTCCACATGCCCAGGATGCCCAGCGCGGAGAAGTTGAGCGCGATCTCGAAGGACTCCGAGGGCAGGAAGACGTTCAGGATCACGCCGAGCACGTAGATCCCGGCGGTGAGCAGGATGCCGCCGTAGGGCACGCCGTTGCGGCCGATCACCCCGGTGAACTTCGGCGCGGACCCGTTGACCGCGAGCGAACGCAGGATGCGGCCGGTGGAGTAGAGCCCGGAGTTGACGCTGGAGAGCGCCGCGGTGAGCACGACGATGTCCATGATGCCGCCGGCACCGGGCACACCGAGCTTGCTCAGGAAGGTCACGAACGGGCTCTCGTCACCGGAGTAGGACGTCCAGGGCAGCAGCATCACCAGCAGCAGCACCGAGCCGACGTAGAAGATCGCGATCCGCCAGCCGACCGCGTTGACCGCCTTGGGGATGATCTTGCGCGGCTCGCTGGCCTCGCCCGCGGTCACGCCGACCATCTCGATGCCGGCGTAGGCGAACACGACACCCTGGAGGATGAGCAGAGCGGCCAGCGCGCCGTGCGGGAAGAAACCGCCGTTGTTGAAGATCAGCTGCGGGCCGGTGGCCTGGCCGGCGACCGGGTGCCGGATGACCAGCACCACGATCGCGATGACCATGAAGATCACCAGCGCGGCGATCTTGATCGCGGCGAACCAGAACTCCATCTCGCCGAACAGCTTGACCGAAACCAGGTTGATGCTCAGCACCACGACGAGCGCGGCGACCGCCGGAATCCACTGCGGCACGGTGGGCCAGAAGAACTTCACGTAGATGGCGGCCGCGGTGACGTCCCCGACGCCGGCCGTCGCCCAGTCCAGGAAGTACATCCAGCCGGCGAAGAACGCGGCCTTCTCCCCCATGAACTCCCGCGAGTAGGAGACGAACGAGCCGGTGGTCGGCCGGTGCATGACCAGCTCGCCCATCGCCCGCACGACCAGGAAGGCGAACAGGCCGGAGACCGCGTAGACGATCGCCAGCGCGGGACCGGCGCTGTGCAGACGGGTGCCGGCCCCGAGGAACAGGCCGGTGCCGATGGCGCCGCCCATCGCGATCATCTGGATCTGCCGGTTGCGCAGACCCTTGTGGTAACCCTCGTCCTCGACCGCGACCAGGTCCGTGCGCGACACGTACTGGCCGCTCCGGTCCCCGCTCGCCCCGACGGTCGATTCCGACCCGTGCGACATCCCGCTCCCCGTTCGCTGTGGCCACCCGGCCCCCGCCGGGCCGACAGCGGATAGTAACGAAGGATCACGGCATTCAGCTCAGGGCACACCGGCCAGTCGGAGTAGTGCGGTGGTGGCCATCGCCGCGACGACCACCAGCGGGAACGGCAGCTTGCGGACCGCCAGCACGCCCCCGACCAGCACCCCGGCCGGTCGGGCCCAGCCGGCGAAGTCGTGCCCCTGGGTGAGCGCTGCGGTCGAGGCGAGCGCGAGCAGCAGCACGGTGGCCGCGACGGACAGTAGCCGCTGCACCCGGGCCGGGATGTGCACCCGGTCGCGCAGCAGCGGTCCGGCGAGCCGGAAGCCGTAGGTGCCGGCGGCCAGGACCAGAATCGCGACGAGTGGCATCAGCGCGCCTCACTCGCTCGGGTGGCCGGCTGCGGATCGCCGGCCTTGCCGGCGACGACGAGGCCGACCAGGGCGAGCAGCACCGGGAACCCGGCCGGCAGGAACGGGGTGACCGCGACCGCCACGACCGCGCCGAACAGGGCGGCGTTGCGCGCGCCCCGATCGGCCAGGGTGGGCAGCACCAGCGCGAGCAGGACGGTGGGGAAGGCCGCGTCCAGGCCGAACGCGTCGGTGTTGCCGATCTCGGCGCCGACCAGGCCGCCGATCAGCACGGCCACGTTCCAGCAGGCGAAGAGCATCAGGCCGCAGATCCAGAAGGCCGCCCGCCGCCGGGCCGGATCGCGCTGGCGGAGGGCGAAGGCGACCGACTCGTCGATCATCACCTGGCTGCCGATGAGTCGGGCGGGCAGCCGCCCGGAGAGCACATCGGCGACCGCGAAGCCGAACGGCAGGTGACGGCTGTTGAGCACGAGTCCGGCGAGTACGGCGGCGATCGGACTGCCGCCGGCGAGCACCACGCCGACCGCGGCGAACTGCGCGCCACCGGCGAAGACCAGCAGCGACATGGCGACCGGCACCCACAGTCGCAGGCCGCCGGACACGGCGATGGCGCCGAAGGACAGGCCGACGATGGCGTCGGCGAGACAGACCAGGGCGATGTCGCGGACGGTGCCGCGATCAAGTGTTCGCCATAACGAACGCATGTCCATTACAATGAACAACGCGCTGGCGTTCGTCAAGCCGAACGATGTGACTTCTGGAGCGAACATGGATGAGCCCGCCGTCGCGGTGCCGGACGTCCCCCGTGCGGGCGGCGAGCTGATCGGGCTGATCGCCGGCGCGATCCGGCGCGAGCGGGAACGGTCCGGGCTGTCCCTGTCGGAGTTGGCGAAGCGGGCCGGGATCGCGAAATCGACGCTGTCCCAACTGGAATCGGCCGCCGGCAACCCGAGCGTGGAGACGCTGTGGGCGTTGGGCGTGGCCCTCGGTGTGCCGTTCAGCAGGCTGGTCGACCCGCCGCGGCCGAAGATCCAGGTGATCCGCGCCGGCGAAGGTCCCGCGGTGTACTCGGAACGCGCGCACTACCGGGCGACGCTGCTCGCCTCCAGTCCGCCCAACGCCCGCCGGGACATCTACCTGATGTCGGTGGAACCGGGGCCACCCCGGGATTCCGAGCCGCACATGCCCGGCACGGTCGAACACGCCGTCATCGCGACCGGCCGGGCGCTGATCGGACCGACCGACGAACCGGTCGAACTCCGCCCCGGCGACTACGTCTCCTATCCCGGCGACATCCCGCACATCTGCAAGGCGCTGGAACCGGGGACGACCGTGGTGATGATCCTGGAGCATGTGTGACAAGCATGCGGACCGACCACATTGGCGCCAGACTACACGCATGAGCCAGACGATCCAGATCCGCGATGTCGATGACGCGACACCTCCGCACTGATCGAGGTTTCGTCACCTGCGATGCGAAGTTGGCCGGCAGTAACGGGCATCGGGCCAAGATCGAGCTGTATCCGTTGTCCGGCTGACCACTCGGTCCATTCGACACAGCGCGGCGCGGGCACCGAGGAACCGGTCACCCGCGCCGCTGCCGACGTTCACCTGCCGAGGTTCACCAGCCGCGCTCGGCCAGCCGGTGCGGCTCCGGCACGTCCTCGACGTTGATGCCGACCATGGCCTCGCCCAGACCACGGGACACCTTCGCGATCACGTCCGGGTCGTCGTAGAACGTGGTGGCCTTGACAATCGCCTCGGCCCGCTCGGCCGGGTTGCCGGACTTGAAGATGCCCGACCCGACGAACACGCCCTCGGCGCCCAGCTGCATCATCATCGCCGCGTCCGCCGGAGTGGCGATGCCGCCCGCGGTGAACAGCACGACCGGCAGCTTGCCGGCTTCGGCGATCTCCCGGACCAGCTCGTAGGGCGCCTGCAACTCCTTGGCGGCGACGAAGAGCTCGTCGGGCGACATGCTGGTCAGCCGCTTGATCTCGGCGCGGATCTTACGCATGTGGGTGGTCGCGTTGGACACGTCACCGGTGCCCGCCTCACCCTTGGAACGGATCATCGCCGCACCCTCGGTGATCCGGCGCAGCGCCTCGCCGAGGTTGGTCGCCCCGCACACGAACGGCACGGTGAACTGCCACTTGTCGATGTGGTTGGTGTAGTCGGCCGGGGTGAGCACCTCGGACTCGTCCACGTAGTCGACGCCCAGTGACTGGAGCACCTGCGCCTCGACGAAGTGGCCGATCCGCGCCTTGGCCATCACCGGGATGGACACCTGGTTGATGATGCCGTCGATCAGGTCCGGGTCGCTCATCCGGGCGACGCCACCCTGCGCGCGGATGTCGGCGGGCACCCGCTCCAGCGCCATCACCGCGACCGCGCCGGCGTCCTCGGCGATCTTGGCCTGCTCGGGCGTGACCACGTCCATGATCACGCCGCCCTTCAACATCTCCGCCATGCCGCGCTTCACCCGGGCGGTGCCGAGCTGCGGAGCACCGGCCGACTGGTCTGCGGAGGTGGCGGACGTGGGGTCAACGGAAGTCACGGTTGCGGCCCTTCAGTGTGCGGCGGAATTGTGCGGTGGATCACGGAAAAGCGCACCTCACGGCTGCGCACCCTCATGTTACGTGGCACGTGGCCCCCTACTGAAGGCCAATTCGGGGCAGAACCAGCAGGCCACTTTCCAGAACCCGCAACTGCCTCCACTAGCAGTTCGTTGTGATACCGAGCACAGTTGATGGATTACCACAACGACGTCGCCTCGGAGGTGGAAGTGCGATGGCTACCAAGCACGCGGAAAACGGCCACGCGAGTGGTCAGAACGGGGTCGCGGTCGCTGTGACCGACCCGGCCAGGGTGCGCAACGTCGTGTTGGTCGGTCCGTCCGGCGCCGGCAAGACCACCCTGGTGGAAGCGCTGCTCGCGGCGACCGGTGTACTGCCGCGCGCCGGTTCGGTCACCGACGGCACAACGGTGTGCGACCACGATCCCGCTGCCGTGCGCCAGCAGCGGTCCGTCGGCCTCTCGGTGGCCCCGCTGGTGCACAACGAGGTCAAGATCAACCTGATCGACACGCCCGGCTACGCCGACTTCGTCGGTGAGCTGCGGGCCGGCCTGCGCGCCGCCGACGCCGCGCTGTTCGTGGTGTGCGCGGCCGAAGGCGTCGACCAGGCGACGATCGCGCTCTGGGAGGAGTGCGCCGCGGTCGGGATGCCGCGTGCGGTGGTCGTCGCCCGACTCGACCACCCGCGCGCCGACGAGTCCGGCGAACTGGCCGCCTGCCAGGACACCTTCGGCGCCGGCGTGCTGCCGCTCTACCTGCCCGCGCCGGACGGTTCCGCCGGCCTGATCGGCCTGCTCTCCGGCCGCTACTTCGACTACGGCAACGGCTATCCGGCCACCGCCCGGGACACCACCGCGACCGAGCGGGAGCAGGTCGCCGACGCCCGCAACGAGCTGATCGAGGGGATCATCGCCGAGAGCGAGGACGAGACCCTGATGGACCGGTACCTGGCCGGCGAGACGCTCGACCAGCGGACGCTCATCGACGACCTGGAGAAGGCGGTCGCCCGCGGGTCGTTCTATCCGGTCATCCCGGTCTGCGCGACCTCCGGCATCGGCCTTGGCGAACTGCTCGAAGTGCTCACCGGTGGCTTCCCCTCACCGCTGGAACACCCGCTGCCGCTGGTCACCGATCCGGACGGCCGGCCGCACCAGGCGATCGCGGCGAACCCGGAGGGCCCGCTGGCCGCCGAGGTGGTGCGCACCGCGGTGGACTCCTACGTCGGCCGGGTGTCGCTGGTCCGGGTCTTCTCCGGCACGCTGCGCCCGGAGACCGCGGTGCACGTGTCCGGGCACGGCCTGGCCGAACGCGGCCACGCCGACCACGACGCCGACGAGCGCGTCGCACACATCTACTCACCGCTGGGCGCCAACCTCCGCGAGGTGCCCTACTGCGTGGCCGGCGACCTGTGCGCGCTGACCAAGGTCGGCACCGCCGAGACCGGCGACACCGTGTCCGGCCCGGCGGACCCGATTCTGATGGCCCCGTGGGCGATGCCCGAGCCGCTGCTGCCGGTCGCCGTGGTGGCCAGAACGCGCAGCGACGAGGACGCGCTGGCCCGCAACCTGGCCCGGCTGGTGGCCAGCGACCCGACCCTGCGGATGGACCGCAATGCCGAGACCCACCAACTTGTGTTGTGGTGCATGGGCGAGGCGCACGCGGACGTGGTGCTGGCCCGGCTGAAGGCCGGCGGCGCCGAGGTGGACACCGAGCCGGTGAAGATCGCGCTCCGGGAGACGTTCGCGGCGGCGGCGCGCGGCCACGGGCGGCACGTCAAGCAGTCCGGCGGGCACGGCCAGTACGCCGTGTGCGACCTGCGGATCGAGCCGCTGCCACGGGGTTCGGGCTTCGAGTTCGTGGACAAGGTCGTGGGTGGCGCGGTGCCGCACCAGTTCATCCCGAGCGTGGAGAAGGGCGCGCGGGCCCAGTTGGACATCGGCCTGCTGTCCGGACATCCGGTGGTCGACGTGCGGGTCACGCTGCTGGACGGCAAGGCACACAGCGTCGACTCCTCGGACGCGGCGTTCCAGACGGCGGCGTCGCTGGCGTTGAAGGAGGCCGCGGCAGCCGGCCGGATCACGCTGCTGGAGCCGTTGGACGAGATCGCGGTGATCATTCCCGACGAGCATCTCGGCACCGTGCTGGGCGACCTGTCCGGTCGGCGGGGACGCGTGCTGGGCACCGATCCCGGCGAGCACGGGCACACCGTGGTGCGGGCCGAGGTGCCGGCGGGCGAGTTGCTGCGCTACGCGATCGACCTGCGGTCGATGACCTCGGGGGCCGGCGCCTTCACCCGGCGGTTCGCCCGGTACGACCCGCTGCCCGATCATCTGGTGGCGGCGGCCAAGGGCTGACCGGACGAGGGTGGTGCGGCAGCATTGGCGGCCGCACCACCGGGTTCAGCGGGCGATCAGGTTCTTGTACTCGGCGATGCCCTCGGGGCCGAGGATGTCGGCGTAGCCGTCGGGCGCGTCCAGGTAGGTGTCGCTCTCCGCGTCGGCCACGAGTTCGGCGAGCCGGGCGGCGAGTTCCAGCGGGTCAAGGTCAGCGGCGGCGCAGGCGCGGAGGTGCAGGTCGGCGAGGGCGTTGCCGATCTCCTCCACGTCCTCGTCCAGGTTCTCCCAGTCGGCCATGTAACTGGGTACCCGGGCCCATTCCTCGATGGTGTCCTCGATCAGCACCACGAGTTGCTCGGACACCGGGTGGGCGGCCATCACCTCAAGTTCGGTGAGCAGGTTCGTGCCCAGTTTGACCAGGCCACGCGGGTCCCAGCTGTGCCCGTCGTCGATCATCTCGATCATGTCCGCGACCAGTTGCCGGCCGGCGGCGATCTGCTCCTCGCCGACCTCGGCCTGCTCGCCGGCCGCGGTGCGCAGCAACGCCCCGAGGTAGCGGTCGTCGGCGGCCCGGCGGGAGACGAGGTCGATCAGCTTTCCCCTGGTCAGGCCACGGGCGATGGTGGCGAAGTCGCGTACGTCCTGGTCGACGTAGCGCTCCCGGGTCGGCACCGAGGAGAAGGCCACGCCGTCGCGCAGGCCGGCCAGGGCGACGGCCACCGCGTGCCCGCACAGTTCGCCCTCGGCTTCGCCGACGCCGTCGCACTCCGCCGAGAACTCGCCGTTCAGGACGCCGGCCCAGACCTCCAGCCGGCCTTGGCCCGGGTCGACCAGGACGGCGGTCGCGCCACCGTCCTCGGCCCGCACCCCCTCGACCCGACCCTGGTCGAGGTGTTCCCGCCCGAGAGCGACCAGTTCTTCACCAACAAGGGCCGACAGGGTGTCGGCATCGATTCGCACAGCCACGACGCCATCTTCGCGCAGCGCCGACGGCAACCATCGGCGGGCCGGGGTTGCCGTCGGGCTG
Organism: Pseudonocardiaceae bacterium; assembly: GCA_036268615.1. Classification (GTDB taxonomy): domain Bacteria; phylum Actinomycetota; class Actinomycetes; order Mycobacteriales; family Pseudonocardiaceae; genus DATATV01. The sequence continues at coordinate 18,196 of DATATV010000068.1, read as the reverse complement.
TGACCTGGGACATTGACAGTGGCATGCGGCGCGGACGGCGCCGCCCGCCACTCCGGTCACGCGTTGGTCGGGAAGCCGAGGTTGATTCCGCCGTGCGACGGGTCCGGCCAGCGGCTGGTGACGACCTTTCCCCTGGTGTAGAAGTGAATTCCGTCCGGACCGTAGGCGTGCGAATCACCGAAGAGGGAGTCTTTCCAACCACCGAACGAGTAGTAGGCCACCGGGACGGGAATCGGCACGTTCACGCCGACCATGCCCACCTCGACCTCGTTCTGGAACCGCCGGGCGGCACCGCCGTCGCTGGTGAAGATGGCGGTCCCGTTGCCGTAGGGGTTGTTGTTCACCAGGTCGAGCGCGTCGTCGTAGGTGGGGACGCGGACCACCGAGAGCACCGGACCGAAGATTTCGTCCTGGTACACCGACATTTCCGGCCGTACGTGGTCGAAAAGCGTCGGCCCCAGCCAGAAGCCGCCACTGTCGCCCCGCACCGGGTGGTTCCGGCCGTCCACCGCCAGCGTCGCACCCTCGGTCACCCCTTTGTCCACATAGGACGACACCTTGTCCCGGTGCGCGCCGGTGACCAGTGGACCCATCTGACAACCGGGGTTTCGGCCGTCGCCGACGGTCAGGCCGCTCATCCGCTCGGAGATCCGGACGACCAGGTCGTCGCCGGCCGCGCCGACCGCGACCACCACCGACACAGCCATGCAGCGTTCGCCCGCCGAGCCGAAACCGGCGGAGATCGCGGCGTCCGCGGCCTGGTCGAGATCGGCGTCGGGCAGCACCACCATGTGGTTCTTCGCGCCGCCCAGTGCCTGGACGCGCTTGCCGTTGCTGGTGCCTCGGCCGTAGACGTAGCGGGCGATGGGGGTCGAACCGACGAACGAGATCGCCTTCACGGTGGGGTGGTCGAGCAGTTGGTCCACCGCGACCTTGTCCCCGTGCACCACGTTGAACACACCCGCCGGCAGGCCCGCCTCGGCCCAGAGTTCGGCCAGGAAGATCGCCGCCGACGGGTCTTTCTCGCTCGGCTTCAGGACAACGGCGTTGCCGCAGGCGATCGCGTTCGGGGCGAACCACAGCGGGACCATCGCCGGGAAGTTGAACGGCGAGACGATGCCGACCACGCCGACCGGCTGGCGGATCGAGTACACGTCCACCCTGGTCGAGGCGCCCTCACTGAAGCCGCCCTTGAGCAGCTGCGGAATCCCGCAGGCGAACTCCACCGACTCCAGCGCCCTGGCGATCTCGCCTGCCGCGTCGTCGAGCACCTTGCCGTGTTCGGCGGTGATGATCTCGGCCAGCTCGCCCTTGCGGCGGGACAGCAGCTCGCGGAAGTTGAACAGCACCGACGAGCGCTTGGCCAACGAGGCGGTCCGCCAGCTCCGCCAGGCTTCGGCCGCCGCCGCGACGGCGACATCGACGTCGTCGGCGGAGGCGAAGTCGACCGTCGCGCTGACCTCGCCGGTCGCCGGGTTGTAGACCTGACCCGACCGGTCGGCGACGCCCTGCCACGACTTGCCGTCGATCCAGTGGGTGATCCGGCCGGGCTCGGTCATCGGTGTGCCTCCGTGTTGGCGAGCGCGATGGACTCGGCCAGGATGCCGAGTCCCTCCTCAACCTCATCCTCGGTCAGCGTCATCGGCGGGGCCAGGCGCAGCACGTTGCCGAACAGGCCGCCCTTGCCGATCAGCAGGCCGCCCTCCCGCGCCTTGTCCAGCACGGTCGCCGCGGCCCTCGGGTTCGGGGTGTCGTCGCCGGGCTGGACCAGCTCGACGCCGATCATCAGGCCCTTGCCGCGCACGTCGCCGACCACCGGATTGTCCTCGGCGATGTGCCGCAGGCCGTCGAACAGCCGGTCGCCCAGCTTGGCCGCGTTCGCCTGGAGGTCATGGGATTCCAGGTAGTCCAGCACGGCGAGGCCGCCCGCGGTGGAGACCGGGTTGCCGCCGAAGGTGGAGATCGAGTTGGCCGAAATGCTGTCCACCAGGTCGCCCCTGGCCACCACGCCGCCGATGGCCAGGCCGTTGCCGAGGCCCTTGGCGAAGGTCATCGCGTCGGGCACCACGTCGTGCGCCTGGATGCCCCAGAAGTGCTCGCCGGTCCGCCCCCACCCGGTCTGCACCTCGTCGGAGATCAGCAGGATGCCGTACTCGTCGAGCACCTCCTTGAACGCCAGGAACAGGCCGTCGGGCGGGGTCGCGAAACCGCCGACGCCCTGGATCGGCTCGGCGATCATCGCGGCCACATCACCAGCCGTAGTGGTCTGGATCACATCGCGCAGGTCGGCGACGCACGCGGCGATGTAGTCGGCGTCCGAGAGGTGCTTGAACGGGCTGCGGTAGCGGTAGCCGCCGTGCACATAGCTGACGTTGAACGGCGAGAGCGACGAGGCCGACCAGCCGCGGTTGCCGGTGATCGCGATCGTGCCGAAACCCCGCCCGTGATACGAGTTGCGCAGGGCGAGCACCTGGTTGCTGCGCCGGCTCTGGGTCGCCATCATCAGCGCGGTCTCGTTGGCCTCGGTGCCCGAGTTGGTGAAGAACACCTTGGCGTCCGGGATGCCGGACAGCTCCGCGATCCGTTCGGCCAGCTCGATCTGCTTGCGGATCAGGTAGAGCGTCGACGTGTGCACGATACCGGTGTCCAGTTGGCCCCGGATCGCCTCGGTGATCTCCTCGATGTCGTAGCCGATCGCGTTGGTCAGGATGCCGGCGAAGAAGTCGAGGTACTGCTTGCCCTCGCCGTCGGTCACCCGCCGGCCGGACCCGCGGACCAGTTCGATCGGCTGGTCGTAGTACAGGGCCAGCCAGTCCGGCAGTACCGCCCGGTGTCGCGCGTGCAGTTCGGCGTGCGTCATGGCGTCCTCCAGTGCGAGCGCTGCGGCTGCCTTCGAGTGTGGCCGCACCGGGCACCGGGTCGCCACGGACACTGTGTATCGGAAACCGGCCGTCCGGCTTACGTTGTGCACATGTATCCGACGGTGTCCGATCTGCTCGCGCTGCCGGTGGTGCGCGCCGGCCGACCCATCGTGGCGGCCGGGCGGACCGGGCTGGACCGGCGCGTTCGCTGGGTGCACGCGGCCGAGGTGGCCGACATCGGGCACCTGTTGCAGGGCGGTGAACTCGTGCTCACCACGGGCATCGCGCTGCCCGACGAGCCGGCCGAGCTGACCCGCTACGTCGACGAGCTGGCCGGGGTGGGGGCCGCCGGGCTGGTCATCGAGCTGGTTCGGCGCTGGCCGGGCGGGCTGCCGCCGGCGCTGCTGGCCGAGGCCGACCGGCACGGGCTGCCGCTGGTCACCTTGGCCGAGGAGACCCGGTTCGTGTCGGTCACCGAGGCGGTGATCGCGCTCATCCGGGATGCCCAGTTGGCCGAGTTGCGCGCCGCCGAGCAGGTGCACGAGACGTTCACCGCGCTGACCGTGGCCGGCGCCGAACCCGCCGAGGTGCTGCGTGAGGTGGCCCGGATGGCGAAACTGCCGGTGGTGCTGGAAACCCTCGCGCACGACGTGCTCGCCTACGACTCGGCCGGCAGCGATCCGAGCGCGCTGCTGGCCGACTGGCGGGAACGGTCCGACGCGGTCCGAATGGCCGACCGGACCGGCTACCACCCGGCCAGCGGGTGGCTGGTGACCGTCGTCGGCGCGCAGGGCAACGACTGGGGTCGACTGGTGCTGGTCTGCCCGGAACAGCCGCCGCACCCGCAGGTCGTGGTCGCCGAGCGGGCCGCCTCGGCGCTCGCGGTGCACCGGCTGCTGGCCCGGGACCGGGAGACGCTGGAACGGCAGACGCACCGCACGCTGCTCACCGAACTGCTCGCGCCCGGCTCGCTGCCGGCCGACCTGACCACCCGGGCGGCCGCGCTCGGCGTGCCGCTGGAGGGCCGCACGCTGGTCGGCATCGCGGTCCGGCCGCGCACCGTGCCCGCCTCGACATCGGTGAACTCCCATACGCCGCAACAACTTCCCGCGCCGGCACTGGCCGCGCAGGAGGTGCTGCGGGATCTGGCGGAGGCGACCGTGCTGGCCGCGCGACGGGCCAGTGTGCCGGCGCTGGTCGGGGTCGTCGACGACACCAGCGTGCGCGCACTGGTCGCGGTGGATCGGTCGGGCAGCCCGGACACCGTGCTGCGCAAGCTGGCCCGGGACATCCACCACGCCACCGAGGGCAACCCGAGGGCGCTGCCGGTGGTCGTCGCGGTGGGCACCACGGTCGGCACGGTGCCCGACGCCCGGCGCAGCCTGGCCGAGGCCGCGCACGTCGCGCACGCCGCGCTGCGCACCCGGGACCACCGCGACTTCCACCGGCTGGCCGACGTGCGGCTGCGCGGGCTGCTGCACCTGCTGCGCGAGGACGAGCGGCTGACCGCGTTCGTCGAGCGCGAGCTGGGGCCGCTGGTCGCCCGGGACGCGCGCACCGGGAGTCGGCTGGTCGAGGTGTTGCGGCACTACTGCGAGCACGGCGGCAACAAGTCGGCCGCGGCCGGGTCGGCCCACCTGTCCCGGACCGCCTACTACCAGCAGCTCACCCGGATCGAGCAGGTGCTCGGGGTGTCGCTGGACGACCCGGAGTCGATGCTCTCGCTCTACGTGGCGCTGCTCGCCCGGGACACCGGGGACGGTCCGGCCGAAAACGCACAACCTGTACACCATGACGGCGAACAGTGGACACTCTGACGCTGCCCTTCGGGCCCGGCTGAGTCAACCATTCGCAGGATGCGGCAGCGACGGGTGCGATCGAGACGGATCACCCGGCTGCCCCGCGGTCGCCCACCCGGCAGCGCCAACCACCGTTCACACAACGGAAACACGGCGGGAAACACGGCCGACTGAGATTGTCCCGGCAAGCCCTCCTCAGCGCACATGGGGGTAATCCAATGCCAGCGACCGACATCGAATCCGGCGGAGCGGCCCAGATCACGCACCCCGACGGCCGGGCCGAACTGGCCGACCCGACGGTGCTCGCGGACAGCCCGTACGCCAACCCGGAACTGGCCCCGGTGCCAGTCGCCAAACGCACCTGGACGACCTACAACTACGCGGCGCTGTGGATCGGCATGTCGCACAATCTGGCCACCTACGGCCTGGCCGCCGGGCTGGTGGCCACCGCGGTCGGGATGAGCCCGTGGCAGGCGCTGATGACCATCGCCATCGCCAACGTGATCGTGCTGATCCCGATGCTGCTCAACAGCCACGCCGGCACCAAGTACGGCATCCCGTTCCCGATCTTCGCGCGGGCGTTCTTCGGCGTGCGCGGCGCGAGCCTGGCGGCGCTGCTGCGCGCGTTCGTCGCGTGCGGCTGGTTCGGCATCCAGACCTGGATCGGCGGCCAGGGCATCTACGTGATCGCCGGGGTGCTGTTCGGCAACGGCTGGAAGAACGCAAGCGCGTTGGGCGGCGAGCCGTGGACGCTCTGGCTGGCCTTCGGCCTGTTCTGGATCGGGCAGCTCGCGGTGATCTGGCGGGGCATGGACACCCTGCGCCGGTTCGAGAACTGGGCCGCGCCGGCCGTGCTCGTGGTGTTCGTCGCGCTGCTGATCTGGGTGCTGACCAAGACCGGCGGGGTCGGCCCGCTGCTCGACCAGCCCGCGCCGCTGGGCTGGGGCGCGCACTTCTGGAAGGTCTTCGCGCCCTCACTGATGAGCATGATCGCGTTCTGGGCGACCATGTCGCTGAACATGCCGGACTTCACCCGGTTCGCCAAGAGCCAGAAAGGCCAGCGCTGGGGCCAGATCCTGGGTCTGCCCACGACGATGACCTTCTTCTCGCTGATCTCGATCCTGATCGCCTCGGGCACCGCGGTCATCTACGGCAAGGCGGTGTGGGACCCGGTCGACCTCGGTTCCCGGTTCACCAACCCGGTGGTGCTGGTGATCGGTCTGGCCACGGTGCTGATCGCGACGATGTCCACGAACGTGGCGGCCAACGTGGTCAGCCCCTCCTACGACTTCTCCCAGGTGTTCCCCCGTTGGGTGAACTTCCGGACCGGCGGCCTGATCACCGGTGTCGTGGGCGTGCTGATCATGCCGTGGAAGCTGTACTCCGACCCGAGCCTCTACATCTTCACCTGGCTGGGTTTCTACGGCGGCCTGCTCGGCGCGGTGGCCGGGGTGCTGGTGTGCGGCTACTGGGTGATCCGCCGCACCCGGCTGAGCCTGATCGACCTGTACAAGCCGGGCGGCACGTACTGGTTCACCGGCGGCTGGAACATCCCGGCGGTCGCGGCGACCGTGATCGGCGCGGTGCTCGCGGTCGGCGGCGCGTACGGCGGCCCGTTCCCGGCCGGTGGGCTGATCCCGATGTTCAAGCCGCTCTACGACTACAACTGGGCGGTGGGCTTCGGCGCGGCGTTCCTGATCTACCTGGTGTTCTCGCTGCCGGCCCGGGACAGCGCGCCCGCGCTGACTCCTGCGGTCGCCGGCCAGGACTGATATCCATCATCAAGAGCCATCCCGACAGTCCCCTGAACAACCCGAGGCAACCCGAGGAGCGGCAAGTGGCAGAGATCATCAGGGCCGGCCTGATCCAGCAGTCCTGGACCGGCGACAAGGACTCCATGATCGCCGGCGCCGTGGACGCGATCGGCACCGCCGCGTCGGCCGGCGCCCAGGTGGTGTGCCTACAGGAGTTGTTCTACGGTCCGTACTTCTGCCAGGTGCAGGACGCCGACTACTACTCCTACACCGAGGGCATCCCGGACGGTCCGACCACCAGGCTGTTGCAGGAGGTGGCCAAACAGCACGGCATCGTCATCGTCGCGCCGATGTACGAGGAGGAGCAGCCCGGCATCCTCTACAACACGGCCGCGGTGATCGACGCCGACGGCAGCTATCTCGGCAAGTACCGCAAGACACACATTCCGCAGGTCAAGGGCTTCTGGGAGAAGTTCTACTTCCGGCCCGGCAACATGGGCTACCCGATCTTCGACACCGCCGTCGGCCGGATCGGCGTCTACATCTGCTACGACCGGCACTTCCCGGAAGGCTGGCGGGCGCTGGGCCTGGCCGGCGCGAAAATCGTCTTCAACCCGTCCGCGACGAGCCGCGGCCTGTCCCAGTACCTGTGGCAGCTGGAGCAGCCCGCCGCCGCGGTGGCCAACGAGTACTTCATCGGCGCGATCAACCGGGTCGGCGTGGAACCGTTGGGCGACAACGACTTCTACGGTCAGACCTATTTCGTGGACCCGCGCGGTCAGCTGATCGGCGAGGCCGCGTCGGACACCAAGGACGAGGTGGTCGTGCGCGACCTGGACCTGGACAAACTCGCCGAGGTCCGCGAGTTGTGGGCCTTCTACCGGGACCGCCGCCCGGACGCCTACGAGCCGCTCGTGCGGCCCTGAGCGGGGCGGACCATGAGCATCCTGATCAAGAACGGCACCGTCGTCACCGCGACCGGCACCACCCCGGCCGACGTGCTCGTCGACGGCGAGACCATCACCGCCCTGGCCACCCACGGCAGCGAGGTGTCCGCGACCTGGGCGGCGTCAGCCGAGCGGGTGATCGACGCGGCGGGCAAATACGTCCTGCCCGGCGGCATCGACGGCCACACCCACATGGAGATGCCCTTCGGCGGCACCTTCTCGGTGGACACCTTCGAGACCGGCACCAGGGCCGCGGCCTGGGGCGGCACCACCACGATCGTGGACTTCGCCGTACAGGCCAAGGGCACGACCTTGCAGTCCACTCTCGACAGGTGGCACAGCAAGGCGGACGGCAACTGCGCCATCGACTACGGCTTCCACATGATCGTTTCGGACGTGAACGACACGACGCTCAAGGAGATGCAGACCTGCATCGACGCGGGCGTGAACAGCTTCAAGATGTTCATGGCCTACCCGGGCGTGTTCTACGCGACCGACGGCGAGATCCTCCGCGCGATGCAACAGGCCGAGCGCACCGGTGGCCTGGTGATGATGCACGCGGAGAACGGCATCGCGATCGACCAGTTGGTCGCCGAGGCCCTGGCGGACGGCCGGACCAACCCGGTCGAGCACGGCCTGACCAGGCCCCCGGAACTGGAGGGCGAGGCAACGTCACGGGCGATCGCCCTGGCCAAGGTCACCGGAGCCCCGCTCTACATCGTCCACCTCTCGGCGGCCCAGGCCCTGCACGCGGTGGCCGAGGCCCGCAACACCGGCCAGAACGTGTTCGCCGAAACCTGCCCCCAGTACCTCTACCTGTCCCTGGACGACCTGGCCAAACCGGGCTTCGAGGGCGCCAAGTTCGTGGCCTCTCCCCCACTGCGGCCGAAGGAACACCAGGCCACCCTCTGGCAGGGCCTCCGCACGAATGACCTGTCGGTGGTGTCCACCGATCACTGCCCGTTCTGCTTCAACGACGGCGGCGAAGGCGGGAAGCAGCTGGGCCGGGACGACTTCTCCAAAATCCCGAACGGCATTCCCGGGGTGGAACACCGAATGGACCTCCTGCACCAGGGTGTCGTGGCCGGCGAACTGTCGCTGACCAGGTGGGTCGAGGTCGCGTCGACGACGCCGGCCCGAATGTTCGGCCTGTACCCCCGAAAAGGAACGATCGCCCCCGGCTCGGACGCCGACATCGTCATCTACGACCCCACAGCCACCCAGACGCTCTCCGTGCGGACCCACCACATGAACGTGGACTACTCGGCGTACGAGGGCATGGAGATCACCGGCAAGGTCGAGACGGTGTTGTCGCGGGGCCAGTTGGTGATCGACTCGGGCGAGTACCGGGGTGCGGCCGGGCACGGCAAGTTCCTGTCCCGCGAGTTGAGCCAGTACCTGAACTGAGGGGCTCCAGATGGATTTCGGTGTCGTCCTACAGAACGATCCGCCGGCCGCGCACGTGGTGGACACCATGCGCGCGGCCGAGGACCACGGCTTCAGCCACGGCTGGACGTTCGACTCGCACGTGCTCTGGCAGGAGCCCTTCGTCGTCTATTCGCAGATCTTGGCGGCCACCTCGACGTTGACCGTGGGCCCGATGGTCACCAACCCGAGCACCCGCGACTGGTCGGTGATCGCGTCCCTGTTCGCCACGCTGAACGACATGTTCGGTAATCGGACGGTGTGCGGAATCGGCAGGGGCGACTCGGCCAGGAGGGTGATCGGCCAGTCCCCCGCGACCCTGGCCACCCTGTCCGAGGCCATGCGGGTGATCAAGGACCTGGCCGAGGGCAGGGAGACGGATCACCACGGCACCCCCGTGCGGATTCCCTGGGTCCGCAACGGAAAACTGGAGATCTGGATGGCCGCCTACGGACCGAAAGCCCTGAAACTGGTCGGCGAGCAGGCGGACGGTTTCATCCTGCAAACCGCGGACCCGGACATCGCACGGTGGACGATCGGCGCCGTCCGGGACGCGGCCAAAGCGGCCGGCAGGCCGGCCGACGCGGTGACCATCTGCGTAGCGGCACCGGCATTCGTCGGCACGGACCTCCCGCACCAACGCGACCAACTCCGCTGGTTCGGCGGAATGGTGGGAAACCACGTGGCGGACCTGGTGACCAGGTACGGCTCGACGGGCGCGGTACCCAGGGCGTTGACGGACTACATCGAAGGCCGGAAAGGCTACGACTACAGCCACCACGGCCGAGCAGGAAACCCGTCAACAGACTTCGTGCCGGATTCAATAGTGGACCGATTCTGCCTGCTGGGCCCGGAATCAGCCCACATAGAACGCCTGAGAGAACTGGCAGAACTAGGCGTAAACCAATTCGCGGTATATCTGATGCACGACGAACCAGAAAAAACAATGGTGGCCTACGGAAACGACATAATCCCCGCGGTAAACAGCGCATAAACCTGGACAAGTTATCGAATCGACCGAGTCCGCCCATCCCAGTTCCCGGCCAACAACGGCGGCAACAACTCAGCCAACTCCGGCGGATAAACAACATCGGCGGTAGAAGCCAGCTCCCGAACAGTCCACCAGTGATGCTGGTCAACAGTGGAGACCTCAAGTTCGGTGAAGCCGGAGGTATCCACCCGATCCCGCTCCGTCCACACCCCCTCGGCCAAGAAGAACCACTCCTCCCCGTGATAGACCTCGCCATCGAACGGAAAGGTGACCCGCCGCACCCAGGTGGGCCCGACCAGCTTGTCCTCGGTGGTCCGCAGCCCGGTCTCCTCCTGCAACTCCCGAACCGCCGTGGCCCGAAGATCCTCCCCGTCCTCCACCCCACCGCCCGGCGTGAACCAGTGCCGCAAGCCCGGCCGCGCCGGATCGCCACCCCGGAACAACAACACCCGACCTGCATGATCAGTCAGAATGATCCGGGCGGACAGCCGACGGGCAACGGTGATCACCGGCCCGTTGACGTCCGGCTCGGCGATCTCGAAGTACTCCGGCTGCGGCGCCGTCCCGGCCAACCGCAGCCACCGCACCGTCCGCCGCCGACGCAACGCCCGGGTGTCCCGAACAGCATCGTTGTGCACCCGCCGGGCCAACACCACCCGCTGCTCGGCATCAGCCAGTTCCTCGGCCAGTTCGGGCGGCAGCTCGGCCCGATCGACCCGCGCCAGCAAACCGGTCAACTCGTTCTCGGCAGCTTCCCGGTCGGCCCGGTCGACCGCCTCCACCCGGATCGCGGCATCCCGCACCACGGCGCTGTCGTTCGGATCGAGACACCCGGCGGCAGCCACCGCCCGGGTGACCACGGCCCGACGAGCCAACGCGGCGTCCAGCCCGGCCCACGCCGAGTCGGTACGGATGTGCAGCCGATCCAGCCGATGCGCGGTGCCGAGCAGCACCGGCCCGACCACCAGCGCCACCACCAGGAGAATCCCCAGCACCATGGCGATCTGACCCGCCGTCACACCCGCACCCCCTAGCGCGCCTCGTGCACCCGGCCGGGCGTGGCCGCGATCGCGGTTTCGTACACCCGCAGGACCTGCGCGGCGACCACCGACCAGTCGAAGGCGGCCACTCTGCGGTGGCCGGCCTCAGCAATCTCCTTGCAGCGCGCGGCATCCCGCAGCAGGCCGGCGATCGACTCGGCCAGCGCCGCCTCGTCCCCGACCGGGAACAGCACACCCGCCCGTCCGTCGTCCAACACCCGGCGGAACGCGTCGATATCGCTGGCCACCACGGCCGCCCCGGCGGCCATCGCCTCGGTCAGAATAATGCCGAAGCTCTCCCGACCGGTGTTCGGCGCGCAGTACACGTCCAGGCTGCGCAGGAACCGCGCCTTGGTCGGGTCGTCCACCATGCCCAGCGAGACCACCCGTTCCGGCGCGAGCCCGGGGCCGACCGCCGCCCGGAGATCGGCCTCGTCACCGGGGCCGGCCACCAGCAGGGTGAGGTCAGGGAATTCCGGCAGCAGCCGCCGCAGCGCTCCGAGCAGAACCGGAAAACCCTTGCGCGACTCGGCGAAGCGGCCGAGAAACCCGATCGTGGCGCCGGGTCGCGGATAGCCGTCCAGCGGCACGGCCCGCGAGTAGAACGAGATGTCCACCCCGTTGGGGATCTCCACCGCGTCCCCACCGAGGTGCTCCACCTGCACCCGCCGGGCGAGCGCCGACACCGCGATCCGGGCCGTGACCTTCTCCAGGAACGGCTGCAACACCGCCTGGAACGCCGACAACGTCCGCGACCGCGGGGTGGACGTGTGGAAGGTGGCCACGATCGGGCCGTCGGCGACGAGCAGGGCAAGCATGGCCAGGCTGGGCGCGGTCGGCTCGTGCAGATGCAGCACGTCGAACTCGTGCTCGCGAATCCACCGCCGCACCCGGGCGAAGGACATCGGCCCGAACGACAGCCGGGCCACCGAACCGTTGTAGGGAATGCTCAGCGCCCGCCCGGCCGGCGTGACGAACGGCGGCACCGGCGAGTCCTCGTCGGCCGGTGCGAGCACGTCCACCTCGTGGCCGACCCGCTGCAACGCCCTGGCCAGGTCGAGCACGTGTGACTGCACCCCGCCCGGCACGTCGAGCGAGTACGGACAGACGATGCCGACCCTCACTGGTTGGTGCGCCCGGATTCCATCCGGGCCAACCGGTCCCGGGTCATCTGCGGCAGGTCGGCCAGCCACAGCTTCTGCAGCATGTGCCAGTCGGCGGGATGGGCGGCGATATCGCCGGCGAACACGTCGGCGACCGCCTGGGTCGCCGCGGCCACACCGTCCGGACCGGCCACCCGGACCGGCGGGTGGATCCGGAAACCCCAGCCGTCATCGGTGTTCCAGCAGCCGACCGGCAGCAGCGGCGCACCGGTCGTCACGGCGAGCTTGGCCGGACCGGCCGGCATCCGGGTCGGCTCGCCGAAGAACGTCACCGGCGCACCCGTCCTGGTCAGGTCGCGGTCCCCGAGCAGACAGATGATCTTGTTCTCGCGCAGCCGCTCGGCCAGCACCACCGCGGGCAGCCGGGCGCCGCCGGTGGTCGGCAGGATCTCGAAGCCCAACGACTCTCGGTAGGCGACGAACCGCTGGTAGACCGACTCCGGCCGCAACCGCTCGGCCACCGTGGTCAGACCGCCGAAGCGCTGCACCGCCCACACGCCGAGCACCTCGAAGTTGCCCGAGTGCGGCAGCACGGTCACCACGCCGTTGCCCTCGGCCAGCGCGGCCTCCAGGTATTCCTGGCCGGTGATGTGCGGGGCGACCTCGGCGCCGAGCGTGGAGTGGTCCATCGCCGGCAGCCGGAACGCCTCGCACCAGTAACGGGCGTAGGAGCGCATCCCGTCCCGGACCAGGCCGTCCAGCTCGTCGTCGTTGGCCCTGGGCACGATCCGGGCCAGATTCGCCCGCAACTGGGCGACGCCCTCGCCGCGCCGGGCGGTGGCCCGGTCGGCGAAGAAGCTGAACCCGCTGCGGGCCAGCCCGGCCGGCAGTCTGCGGACCAGTTGCCAGCCGGCGCCGTAGCCGACGTCGACGGCCTTGATCCGCAACCGCGTTCCGAGCTTGCTCACGAGCCCTCCTCCTCGGCACCGGCCGGGCGCGCGGTCACGGCCCGTCCTCCCCCGCGGCCTCCTTGGCCTCCTGGGCCTGGGCGGAGCGGTAGACCGCGGTCATCCGCTGCCCGATGGTGATCAGCACGCCCACGGCGAGCAGCCACATCGCCACGTCCACCGCGTGCGGCACGCCCAACCCCTGAATACCCGTGCCGACCAGAGCGATGATGAACCGTTCGGCCCGCTCGACCAGGCCGCCGTCGGCCGCAAGGCCGGCCGCCTCGGCCCGGGCCTTGATGTAGGAGACGATCTGGGCGCCGGCCAGGCAGATCAACGCGGCGATCCCGGTGATCCGGTCGTCGGCGACCACAAAACACCACCAGGCGATGCAGCCGAACAGCACCCCGTCGGCGATCCGGTCGCAGCTGGCGTCGAGCACCGAGCCGTATCTGGTGACCTTGCCGGCGGTTCTGGCCATCGCGCCGTCCAGCAGGTCGAACATGACGAACACGGTGACCAGGGCGGACCCGACGAACAGCCAGATCCCGCCGCGCGGGATGAACAGCACCGCGGCCAGCGCGGAGGCCACCGTGCCGATGACGGTCATCGCGTTCGGGGTCAGGCCGGCGCGGACCAGCCACCCGCCGACCGGATCGGTGACGCGGGCGACGGAGGCGCGGGCGAAGATGTTCAGCATGAGGGCTCGGGCTACACCTGCCGGTGGGAGGGACGTGCGGGCCCGCGCAGCCTATCGACCCGTCCCCGGCCAAGCCGACGGGACACGGTTACGACGTGGCTGAGCTGCGAGCGTAACCGGCTGGTCACCCGACGTTGGTATCGGGTTGGCCTGGCGGGTCGCCCGATTCGGAATGATGTCCCGGGTGTCAGCGGAGCAGGTCTCGGCGGAGCAGGTACCCACGGAACCGGAACGCGTCCCGGTCGCCGAACGGATCGGGTTCGTGCTCACCGCGTGGGTCGACCGGCTCCCGCCCCGACTGCGCCGGCTACTGCCGCGCGAACTCGTCGGCTTCGCCATCCTCGGTACGTTCACCTTCCTGATCGACCTGGGACTGCTCGCGCTGCTGCACCGCTCGACCGGGCTACCGCTGCCGGTCGACGTCTCCCTCTCCTACGTGGTCGCCTTCGGCCTGAACTTCGTGCTCAACCGCACGGTCAACTTCCGCTCGCACGCACCGGTCGGCGGCCAGGTGCTGCGTTACGCCGTGGTGCTCGCCGGCGACTACAGCCTGACCCTCGGGGTGACCACCGGGCTGGCCGCGCTCGGACTGGACTTCCGGCTGGCCCGGCTGGCCGCCGGGGCGTGCGTCGCGGTGTTCACCTACACGCTGTCCCGCTGGTGGGTGTTCCGCGTGCGTTAGCTCTCCGCGTTCGTCAACTCTCCGCGTTCGGCCGGGACTGTGCGGAGATCACCGCGTGCAGTTCCAGGCCGGTGCGCCGCAGCCACTCGTAGGGCGCGGTCCAGCTGAAGCGGTTCGGGTCGGCGCGGTCTCTTGGCAGCGTGATGACCACGATCGCCGAGAGCAGTCCCTGGAACATCCGGCCGTGCCGCCGGGGCAGTTCCAGCCGGCCGTCGAGGTCGGGCAGCGTGGCCAGGCAGGTGTCGCAGCTGGCGACCATCTCCCGCCAGAAGTCCAACTCGTGCCAGACCCAGGTCTCACTGGGCTGCGACCGGAGGAACTTCTCCAGCAGGCGCAGCAGCCGCTCATCGACCGGCAAGGCCGCGCTGATCTCGATGTCGACGGCCGCACCGAACGGGCGCAGGGTCGGGCAACTGGCCAGCCGCAGCGCGGCCATGGTCCGCAGCGCGGAGATCCGCTCGCGGAAGAAGGTGATTTCCTGGTGGCTGAACAGACCGACAATCAACTCGTCGCCCTGCCGGTCCCAGCCGCGCATGTGGTGCCCCTTGACAGCGGTGTTCGGCCCGTATCGACCATGAACACTACTGTCCGAACCTGAGCGGACACTGAGAGCATCGCCCTCGCCGATGTCCGTCCACTCAGGACGTGGTCAGACCTCGTTCGCCTTGCGCAGCAGGGCGCAGATCTCGCCGAGTTGGTCCTGCTGCTCGGTGGTGAGCACGTCGAAGAGCAGCTGCCGGACGTTGTTCACATGACCGCGCGCGGCGTCGGCGAGCACGGCGAGGCCGGCGTCGGTGAGCACCGCGAAGGCGCCGCGCTTGTCCGAGGGGCACTCCTGCCGGGTGATCCAGCCGCTCTGCTCCATCTTGGCGACGGCGTGCGAGAGCCGACTGCGGGAGAACCGGAGTTGGTCGGCGACCTCGCTCATCCGCAGCGTGTGGTCGGGCGCCTCGGACAGCGCCACCAGGATCTCGAAGTACGTCGCCGGCAGGCCGACGTCCCGCTGCAGCTGGCGATCTATCTCGCTCTCCACCAGTCTGGTGGCGGCGATGTAGTGCCGCCACACCTGCTGTTCCCGGAGCGTGAGCCAGCGCGCGTCGACCATCCCACGAGTGTACCGTCCTGGTTGAACTTTCAATCTCACTCAGTTACCGTGAGGTTGAAAGTTCAACCACAACTTCGCTAGGCCCTGAGAGGAAGATCAGCATGAGCACTCCGGCGGCAACCATCCCGGGTTACCTGGTCGGCACCTGGGACATCGACCCGGTCCACTCGGACATCTCGATCGTCGCCAGGCACTTCGTGGTCAGCAAGGTCCGGGGCACCTTCACCCAGTTCTCCGGCGAGATCGTCACCGGCGAGAACCCGCTCGACTCGAAGGTGTCGGCGACCATCGAGGCCGGCTCGATCAACACCAAGAACGACGACCGGGACGCGCACATCCGCAGCGCCGACTTCCTGGACGCCGAGACCCACCCGCAGATCACCTTCACCTCCACCGCCCTGCGCGCGGTCGGTGACGACTTCGAGCTGGACGGCGACCTGAGCGTTCGCGGCATCACCAAGCCGGTCACGCTGACCCTGGAGCTGGGTGCCTTCGGTGCGGACCCCTACGGTGGGCAGCGCGTCGGCTTCTCCGCCAGGACCACCCTGATCCGCAAGGACTTCAACATCAACTTCAACGGCCTGCTGGAGACCGGCGGCGCGGTGGTCAGCGACAAGCTGGAGATCATCCTCGACGTCGAGGCCGTCCTCCGTAAGTCCTGACCGGACGACCATCCGGACAACGCCACGGCGTGGTCGGCAACCGAGCCGGTGACTCGTCGGCTCAGCCGGCCGACCACGCGGTGGCGAGCAGTTTCCTCGTCTCGCCGAGGAGTTCGGGCAGCACCTTGGTGTGCCCGATGACCGGCATGAAGTTGGCGTCGCCGCCCCACCGCGGCACCACGTGCTGGTGCAGGTGCGCGGCGATGCCCGCACCGGCCACCACACCCTGGTTCATGCCGATGTTGAAACCGTGCGGCGCGGACACCGACCGGATCACCCGCATCGCCCGCTGGGTGAACTCGGCCAACTGCCCGGTCTCCGGCTCGGTGAGGTCGGTGTAGTCGGCCACGTGCCGGTAGGGCAACACCATCAGGTGACCCGGGTTGTACGGATACAGGTTGAGCACGGCGAAGACCAGCTCACCGCGCGCGATGATCAGGCCGTCCTCGTCGGGCAGGCCGAGCACCCGGCAGAACGGGCAGCCCTGCTCGTCGTCGCCGGCCGGCTTGCCCTCGCCCCGGATGTAGGCCATCCGGTGCGGGGTCCACAACCGCTGGAGCGCGTCGTGTATCCCCACCCCGTCCTGTTCGACCAGCTCGGGCTCATCGGTCATACGTGCGCCTGGAACGTCTCCGCGGTGGGCGAGGAGTTCTCCCGGCGGGCGATCCACTCGGCGATCGCCTCGACCGCGCGGTCCACCGCCACACCGTTGATCTGGGTGCCGTCGCGGAACCGGAAGGACACCGCGCCGCTCTCCACGTCCTTGCCCCCGGCCAGCAGCAGGAAGGGCACCTTCTGCGTGGTGTGGGTGCGGATCTTCTTCTGCATCCGGTCGTCACCGGCGTCGATGTCGACGCGGATTCCCTTGGCACGCAAGGCTTTGCGCACGCCCATCAGGTGCTCGACGTGCTCGTCGGCGATCGGGATGCCGACCACCTGCACCGGCGCCAACCAGGCCGGGAACGCGCCCGCGTAGTGCTCGGTGAGCACGCCGAAGAACCGCTCGATCGAGCCGAACAGCGCGCGGTGGATCATCACCGGCTGCTGCCGGGAGCCATCCGACGAGGTGTACTCCAGCTCGAACCGGTCGGGCAGGTTGAAGTCGAGCTGGATGGTGGACATCTGCCAGGTCCGGCCGAGCGCGTCCTTGGCCTGCACGGAGATCTTCGGCCCGTAGAAGGCCGCGCCGCCCGGGTCGGGCACGAGTTCCAGGCCGGAGTCCTCGGCCGCCTCGCGCAGCGCCTCGGTGGCCTCGGCCCAGATCTTGTCGTCGCCGACGTACTTCTCCTCGTTGCGGGTGGACAGCTCAAGGTAGAAGTCGTTCAGACCGAAGTCGCGCAGCAGGCCGAGCACAAAGGACAGCAGCGACTTGAGCTCCTCCTGCACCTGCTCCTTGGTGCAGAAGATGTGCGCGTCGTCCTGGGTCATGCCGCGGACCCTGGTCAGCCCGTGGATCACGCCGGACTTCTCGTACCGGTAGACCGACCCGAACTCGAACTCGCGCAGCGGCAGCTCCCGGTAGGACCGGCCGCGCGAGCGGTAGATCAGGATGTGCATCGGGCAGTTCATCGGCTTGAGGTAGTAGTCCTGGCCCGGCTTGCGCACCGCGCCCGACTCGTCGAGCTCGGCGTCCAGATGCATCGGGGGGTACATGCCGTCGGCGTACCAGTCCAGGTGGCCGGAGATCTCGTACAACTGCGCCTTGGTGATGTGCGGCGTGTTGACGAACTCGTAGCCCTCCTGCTCGTGCCGGCGACGCGAGTAGTCCTCCATCACCATCCGGACCAGGCCACCCTTGGGGTGGAAGACCGGCAGGCCGGAGCCCAGCTCGTCGGGGAAGCTGAACAGGTCCAGCTCGGCGCCGAGCTTGCGGTGGTCGCGCCGCTCGGCCTCGGCGAGCAGCTCCAGGTGCGCCTCCAGCGCCTCCGCCGACTCCCACGCGGTGCCGTAGATGCGCTGTAGCTGCGGATTTTTCTCACTCCCCCGCCAGTACGCCGCCGCGACCCTGGTCAGCTTGACCGCCGGGATGTGCTTGGTGGTCGGCAGGTGCGGCCCGCGGCACAGGTCGCCCCAGACCCGTACGCCGTCCTTGTCGAGGTTGTCGTAGTGGGTCAGCTCGCCGTGCCCGACCTCCATCACCTCGTTGGCGTCGACGTCGCCCTTGAGGTCGACCAGCTCCA
>DATATV010000067.1:0-2002 GCA_036268615.1 Pseudonocardiaceae bacterium | reverse complement strand
CCTGATCCGGATCACCGGCGAGAAGTGTCACGTCAGCGCCGGCGGCCAGCACCCGAACCAGCAACGCGGCTTGCGGGTCGAGTTGTTGGGCATCGTCGACGAGCAGCACGCCGATCCGGGCGCGCTCGGCGGTCAGCAACTCGGGGTCGACGGCGAAGGCCTCCAGCGCGGCACCCACCAGCTCGGCGGCCCCTACCGCCGGCGTCGACGCCTGCGGAGCTGCGGTTCCCACCGCTGCGCGCAGCAGCATCACCTGCTCGTAATTGCGCGCAAAGCGGCCCGCGGCAGTCCATTCCGGACGCCCCGACAAGCGACCCACCCGCTCCAGTTGCGCAGGGTCGACGCCGCGTTCGGCGCACCGGGTCAGCAGCTCACGCAACTCGGCGGCGAAACCGTCGGTGGCCAGGGCCGCCCGCAGTTCGGCGGGCCAGGCATCGGCCCCGTCGGCGATCTCGCCGGCCAGCAACTCGGCGATAATGGCGTCCTGCTCGGCGCTGGTGACCAGTCTGGGTGGTGGACCGCCGGCGCGTTGCGCCGCCAGCCGCAGCACCGCGAACGCGTAGCTGTGAACGCTGCGCACCAACGGTTCCCGGATCACCGCGGGACGTGTACCGGCCTCGTGCGAATTTAGCAACCGCGCCGTCAACGCGCTGCGTGCTTGCGCCCCCATCCGACCCGAACCGGTCAGCAGCAGAACCGATCCCGGAGCGGTGCCGGCGCCGATTCGGGTGGCCGCGACATCTATCAGCAGCGAGCTCTTGCCGGTGCCCGGCCCACCCAGCACCCGTAACGTCCCACGGAGGCCGGGATCGAGCACGGCGTCGGCTTCAGGGGTCCAGTGGTACGACATAGCGGAATGACACCACGGGGGTACGACAAGTCAGGGCCGGCCGACAGTGGGTGATCGCCGGGCTGGCACGATCAACGCGTGACCCGCCTGCACGTGCACCGCTTCGGCCCGCCCGGCCCGGTGCGGCTGCTGGCACTGCACGGGCTCACCGGGCATGGCCGGCGTTGGGGACACCTGGTCAACCCGCATCTGTCCGAGATCACCGTTGCTGCACCAGATCTGATCGGGCATGGCCACTCGTCCTGGGACGCGCCGTGGACGATCGACGCCAACGTGGACGTGCTGGCCGGACTGCTCGAGCGCGAGGCCGATCACCCCGTCGTCGTGGTGGCGCACTCGTTCGGCGGCGCGGTCGCCCTGCAGTTGGCGGCCACCCATCCTGGCCGGGTCGCGGGACTGGTGCTGCTCGACCCGGCCGTGGGCCTGGATGGCGCGTGGATGCGCGAAATCGCCGACGCCATGCTGGCCTCCCCCGACTACTCCGATGTCGCGGAAGCCCGCGCGGCGAAGACCAACGGCTCCTGGGCCGGCGTGGACCCAGTCGTGGTCGATGCCGAACTCGATCAACACCTCGTCAAGCTGCCGAGCGGTCGGTGTACCTGGCGACTGAGCATGCCGGCGATGATGTCTTACTGGAGCGAACTGGCCCGGGAAATCGTGTTGCCGCCCAAGGGAATCGGGACGACGCTGGTGCAGGCGGCGTGGACGTCGCCGCCGTATGTCACCGATCGTCTCGTCGACGATCTGCGCGGGCAGTTGGGTCAGGATTTCCGTCACCTGATACTGGAATGCGACCACATGGTGGCTGAGACCAAACCGGCCGAAGTCGCCGCGCTGATCCGCGCGCGGATGGCCTGACAATGGCGCCGGTGACCGACGATCAGGTCGAGCGGGTGCGCAAACTCGTTGCTGCGATACCCGCCGGCCGGGTCGCCACCTATGGTGACATCGCTTCTGCTGTTGAGCTTTCCAGCCCGCGCATCGTCGGATGGATCATGCGTACCGACTCCTCAGACCTGCCCTGGCACCGGGTGATCACCGCCTCCGGCCGGCCGGCGCGACACCTGACCACCCGACAGCTGGAACTGCTTCGCGCAGAAGGGGTGCTGGCGGTCGACGGCAGGGTCGCGCTCAGCGAAGTCCGCTACGCCT
>DATATV010000066.1:0-61515 GCA_036268615.1 Pseudonocardiaceae bacterium | reverse complement strand
GCGATTTCGACGATTCGCCCGGCGGGTCCCCAAGAAATCATTCTTGTCGTCCTAGCAGATCCGCGGAATGAGGTCGGCCGGATGTGATGCGTCTCACTCACGGTACACGAGTCGTCACGCAGCGGCGTCTGACGACCCGAGGAGTGGCAGCTCGCGGCGCGGGCGGTCCACCGAGGCTCCTCACGTCGGTCGGGCGGATTCAGCCTGCCGACCAAACCTTGAACTTCACCTGTCCACCGCTGCCGGCGGATGGGCCGTTACTGGCAACGGTGAACAACCACAGGACAAGTAACGACCGTGGACAGCGCGACCAGCGACAGCACGGGAATCCCGAGCACGGGTTGGCAGGTCCTGCCGCCGCTGCCGGGTCGCGCGCACCGCGGTTGGCCCGGCTCGGCGCGCGAACCCTGCCGAACGTGACCGAGCAGCGCGCGACGCTGCCGGAACACCAGGACAACCCGGCGCTGCCCGGTCAGCCGACCGGCTCCGGTACCAGCGGGCTTGGCGAACATCAACGATCCCGAGGCGGTGGCGTTCTTCAGCAGCCCGTTCGCCGGGCTCGCGCCGGCCTGCCTGACCCTGCTGCCCCCTGACGTGTCGGCCGTCGACCGGTCGGGGCACGCCGGCCGGCCGCAGGATCGCAGTCAGCCCCGACGCGGTCAGCGCCACCCCGCCGGCGCCACCCCGATCGGTCGGGCGCGCCCGAGAAAGCGCCGTTCCGGGTCAGTGCCGAGGTGATCACGAGGGCCGCCGGCAGGCGCACTCAGCTGCCGGCCGCAGCAGCGGCGGTCCGGCCGGCAGCAGCGGCGTGCGGACCGTGGCGATCACCGCGCCGGCCTACGCGACGAGCCGGGTGTCGCGCAGGCCGGCAGCAGCGCGACCAGCCGGCGGGAAACGCGACGTCCGGCCCGAGCGCGTTCGGGTTGCCCACCGAAGCACCCAGCAGCACACCTGGCGCGGTGCCGCCGTTGCGGGCGCCCACCAGCACCAGCCCGGTCAGCCAACAGGTGCACCGTCGGGTCACGCCCCCGGCTCCGGCCGACGAGACGGCGCCCGTCTCGTCGCTCATCAGGTGCGCACCGAGGGGCCGTTCCGACCAGCAGGGCACGTGACGTGCGTTGAGCAGCCCTCCGGCCAGCACGGCGGCCACCGGATCGGCGGAGGCCGGATTTGCGGAGGCCGGATTTGCGGAGGCCGCTCGCAGCCCCAGCCGACGTGCGGCTGCCCGGCCGAGGCGCCGCCAGAGCGAGCCCGGCGCGGGCGGCCGCGCGTCATCACCTGTCCCAGCGACCTTCCTCGTCCATCCGGCCGGCGGGCGCGGGGCTAGTCGAGGACCGCGAGCACGTCCACCTCGATCTGCATTCCGGCCGGCAGGCCGACGAAAACGGCGGTACGACAAGGAAACGGCTCGGACAGGTACTTGCCGTAGACCTCGTTCATGGGCGCGAAGTCGGCGACGTCGGTGAGATAGATGCGCGCCGTCACCACGTCGGCGAACGACGCGCCCGCACTCTCCAGAATCGCCTCAAGGTTGGTCAGCACCTGGCGGGTCTGCTCGACGATGCCGCCCTCGACGAGCTTGCCGGTCGCCGGGTCGAGTCCGACCTGCCCGGACACCGCGAGCACATTGCCCCGCCGTACGGCCTGCGAATACGGACCGACCGGGTTGGGGGCGGATTTGGTCTTGTAGACAGTGGATTCCATCGTTGCCTCTCCGTTCTGCTGGCTCCGAGCCGTTGGTGTTGGCCGATTCCCACCGTGGCAGGGCCGGCTTGCGAACCATTGGCCAGCGGGCGGCCGGCGCGGGCCAGCGATCAACAAGGCGGTACTGCCAGGGTCGAGCAGCGATGCCCGCGTTCCGAGGAGGCCGCTCATGTCCGCACTCACCCGTTCGCCCGGTTCCCGGCGGGCACAACTGCTCCGGCCGCTCGAACTCGCCGGCCTGATGGCGGAGGCGCGCACCGCGGGTGCGCTCGACATCGCGATCGGCACGCCGCCCGGCGAGCCACCACCGGTCGCGGTCGAGGCGGCGGTGCGGGCGCTGCGCGGGCGGCACAACCAGTACGGCGACGCGGCCGGGTTCGGCGGGCTGCGGCAGATGGTCGCCGACCGGCTGTACCGGACGCGCGGTACCCGGATCGATCCGGACACCGAGGTGACGATCACCTCCGGCGCCATCGAAGGACTGCTCGTCAGCCTGCTGGCCTGCACCGATCCCGGCGACGAGGTGATCGTGGTGGAGCCGGCGTTCGAGATCTACTCGGGCGCCGTCCAGGTCGCGGGCGGCTGCCCGGTGCCGGTCGCCCTGGACGGACCGGACTGGCGGCTGGACACCCAACGGGTCCGCGAGGCGATGACCGGACGGACCCGGGCGATCGTGGTCAACAGCCCGCAGAACCCGACCGGCCGGGTGTTCGACCGCGCCGAGGTGGACGCGCTGCTGCGGCTGTGTGCCGAGCACGACGTGATCTGCCTGTTCGACGCGGTGTACGACAACTTCCTGTTCGATGACAACGAGTTCGTCTCCCCGTTGGACTCGCCGGTCGGCCGCGGCACGTCGGTGGTGTTGGGCAGCCTGTCGAAGGCCAACCAGATGTCGGGCTGGCGACTCGGCTACTGCGTCGCCCCACCGGAGCTGACGCGCGTGCTGCGCGCGGTGCACGAACGCACCACGTTCGGTGCCGCCGCGCCGCTGCAGGTGGGTGCCGCGGCCGCGGCGGACCCGAGCTGCGCAGCCGAGGACTTCCGCGCCAACCGCGATCTGATGACGGATCGGTTGCGCGGTATGGGTTTCCAGGTGACCGCGCCGGAAGGCGGCTGGTTCCTGCTCGGCGGCACGACCGGGCTGGGCTGGGCGTCGGACGAGTTGGCCACGGCGCTCGTCCGGGAGGCCGGGGTGCTGGTCGCGCCCGGAACGCCGTTCTTCAGCGACCGTGGCGAGGGTAGGCGCTGGATCCGGACCACGTTCGTGAAGGACCCGGCCGTCACCGCCGAGGCGCTGGACCGGCTGGCTTCGTTCCTGCGCGAGCACCGCCCGCCGAGGGCGCGCTGAAGGCCGCCCTACGCCGACGAATGTCCCGTTGTCCGACTCCAAGGCGAGGTGCCGATGAACACGTCCCTGTCCACTTCTGCCCAATCCACCCTTCGAGCCACGGCCGGCACCGGGCTCGTCGATCTCGCGCACGTCCGGGCCGCCGCGCGCAGGCTCGGCACGTCCGTGGTGCGTACCCCGCTGCTGTACTGCGAGCAGCTTTCCGAACAACTGGGCTGCCGGATTCTGGTGAAGGCCGAGAATCTTCAGCACACCGGCAGCTTCAAGGTGCGCGGCGCGCTCAACGCGCTGCGCGCCCGCGGTGAGCGGGGCGAGCTGACCACCGGGGTGGTGACCTTCTCGGCCGGCAACCACGGCGCCGCGGTGGCCTACGCCGCGCGGCGGCTCGGGCTGCGCGCGACGGTGTGCATGCCGCCCGGAGCGGTGACGACCAAAGTGGACGCGGTCCGCCGCTATCACGGCAACGTCGTGTTCACCGAGGACCTGATCGGCACCGCGACCGAGCTCGTCGAACGCACCGGCGAACCGTTGTTGCACCCGTTCGACGACGCCGACGTGATCGCCGGCCAGGCCACCGTCGGCCTGGAGATCATCGAGGACACCTCCTGGGTGGACCTGGTGGTGATCCCGGTCGGCGGCGGCGGACTGATCAGTGGCGTCGGCTCGGTCTTCGCCGCGCTGTCGGCCGGCACCCGGGTGGCCGGGGTCGAACCGGCCGGCGCCCCGACCCTCGGGCACGCGGTGCGGGTCGGCTCGCCCGGGCCGCTGCCGCATCGCCCGGTTTCCATCGCCGACGGCCTCACCTCGCCGATTTCCGGTGTCCTGACCTACGCCCACGTGCGTCGACACGTGCACCACCTGGTCGAGGTGGCCGAGCCGGAGATCCGGGACGCCTGGGCGCGGCTGGTGAGTGCGACGAAACTGCTGGTCGAGCCGTCCGCGGCGGTGTCGCTCGCGGCGATCGAATCGGGGCTGCTGCCGGTGCCGGTGGGTGCGACCGTCGTGCTCGTCATCTCCGGTGGCAACACCACCATCACCGCGCTCGGTGCGGCCGCCGCCCAGAGTTGACCAGCGATCCCTGGGGCCGGGCTTCCGCCGGCCCCAGGGATACGCGTGCCCTCAGCGGCCGGTCATCGCCAGCATCGCCGGCGCGTACCGCAGCCCGTTCGCATCGCCCACCGCGCGCTCAGCCGCCGAGAACACCGTGTCGGCTAGGGAAAGTCCGGCCACCGCAAGGTTCTCGGCGAGGTGGCGCCGATTGTGGGTGCCCGGGATCGGCACGACGTCCTCGCCTTGACGATGCAGCCAGGCGAGCGCGAGTTGCGCGACCGTGACGCCCGCCTCGGCCGCCACCGCGCCCAGCCGGCGCACCGCCGCGACGTTGTCGGGCAGGTTGGCCGGCGCGAACCGGGGCTGTGCCCGCCGGAAGTCGTCCTCGGCCAGGTCGCGCACGGATCGGACCGCGCCGGCCAGCAGGCCGCGACCCAGCGGTGCGTAGGCCACGACGCCGATGCCCAGTTCACGGCAGGTGGGCAGCACGTCCGCCTCGATCTCCCGGGACCACAGGCTCCACTCGCTCTGCACCGCGGTCACCGGGCACTCGGCGTCCGCCCGGCGCACGCTGTCGGCGGCGGGCTCGGACAGGCCGAAGTGCCGGACCTTGCCCGCCGCGATCAGCTCGCCGACGGCGCCCGCCGTGTCCTCGACCGGGACCAGCGGGTCGATCCAGTGCTGGTAGTAGAGGTCGAGGTGATCGGTCCCCAACCGCCGCAGTGAACGGTCACAGGCCGCGTGCACATGGGCGGGCTCGCCGCACAGTCCTTCGAACACCCCGGCCGTGGATCGCCGCATCCCGAACTTCGTGGCGATCACGACGTGGTCGCGCCGGCCGGCGATCGCGCGACCGAGCAACCGCTCTCCGGTGCCGATCCCCTGCACGTCGGCGGTGTCGAAAAGCGTTACGCCGGCGTCGATCGCCGCCCGGAGCACGCTGATCGCGTCGGCCTCCGCGGGCCGGCCGTAGAAGGCGGTCGTGGGCAGGCAGCCGAATCCCTGCGCGCTGACCGACAGTCCGCGCAGCTGACGCACGGGCAGAGCTGATGACAAAAGCATGCACGACCTCCGGGCCGGTCAATGGGGGAAGCGGGGAAACCCGAGTTCACCGTAGCGCGCCGCCCCACCGGAGGCAACGAGCGAACTCGCTCCAGGAGTTCTTGTCTTCCAAGGCAAGTCGGAGACAAGGCGGCCACAAGAGCGGACTGACAGCGTTGAGTTCGGAAACCGGCGCCCGATGGCGATTCCCCTTGCACAGCAAGCCTGCGCTCGCTTTTTCTCCTGACAACGGATTGAGGCTGATCATGGCTAGGAAGACCGCGGAAGTACTGCTGAAGCGTTTGCACGACTACGGCGTTGACCACGTCTTCGGTGTCGTCGGCCGCGAGGCGGCGGCGATCCTGTTCAACGAGGTGGAGGGTCTGGAGTTCGTCCTGACCCGACATGAGTTCACCGCGGGCGTGATGGCCGACGTGCTGTCCCGGCTGACCAACCGGCCGCAGGCGTGCTTCGCCACGCTGGGCCCGGGAATGACCAACCTGGCCACCGGCGTGGCGACCTCCGCGTTGGACCGCAGTTCGGTCATCGCGCTGGCGGCCCAGTCCGAGTCCTACGACTGCTTCCCGAACGTCACCCACCAGTGCATCGACAGCGTCGGGGTGATGGCGCCGCTGACGAAGTTCAGCGCCCAGCTGGAACGCGGCGAGGACATCGTGTCCCTTGTGGACTCGGCGGTGTCCAACAGCACGATCGAGCCGGTCGGCCCGAGCTTCATCAGCCTGCCCGTCGACCTGCTGGGCGGCCAGATCGCCGACGACGCGGACGCCGCACCGCTGATCAGCCTGGAGGTCAAGACACTGGTCGACCCGGGCTGGCAGGTCGGCGCCGACGACGTGGCCGAGCTGCTGGCCAACGCCCAGCACCCGGTGCTCATCGTGGGCAGCGCGGTCATCCGCGCGGGCGCGGTGGAGGCGTTGCGGTCGTTCGCCGAGCGGCTGAACCTGCCCGTCGTCACCACCTACACCGCCAAGGGCGTGCTGCCGCACGACCACCGGCTCAACTACGGCGCGGTGAGCGGCTACATGGACGGCATTCTCGGCTTCCCGGCGCTCGACCACATCTTCGGCCCCGCCGACCTGGTGATCGCGCTGGGCTACGACTACGCCGAGGACCTCCGGCCGTCGATGTGGACGCGCGGCACGGCCAAGACGGTGGTCCGGGTGTCGCCGACGGTCAACCCGGTGCCGGTGGCGTTCCGCCCCGACGTCGATGTCGTGGTGGATGTGAAGTCCTTTCTGGACAATCTGGACACGGCCACCGTCGACCTGTCGCCGAAGGTGCCGCACGACGTGGGCCCGCTGCGGGCGCGCATCACCGAGTTCCTGTCCGACCCGGCCGAGTACGACGACGGCATGCGGGTGCACCAGGTGATCGACTGCATGAACTCGGTGCTCGAAAACGGCACGTTCGTCAGCGACATCGGCTTCTTCCGGCACTACGGGGTGCTGTTCGCCAAGGCCGACCAGCCCTACGGGTTCCTCACCTCGGCCGGGTGCAGCAGCTTCGGCTACGGCCTGCCGGCCGCGATGGCCGCGCAGATCGCCCGGCCCGACGAGCCGGTCTTCCTGATCGCCGGCGACGGGGGTTTCCACTCCAACAGCGCGGATCTGGAGACGCTGGTGCGGCTGGGTCTGCCGGTGGTGATCGTGGTGGTCAACAACGACCGCAACGGCCTGATCGAGCTCTACCAGAACCTGGGCCACCGCAGGTCGTTCGAGCCCGCCGTGCGTTTCCAGAGCGTGGACTTCGTCCAGCTCGCCGAGGCCAACGGCTGTGACGCCGTGCGCGCGGCGGACCGCGAGTCGCTGCAGGCGGCGCTGCGCAAGGGTGCCGAACTGGGCCGGCCGTTCCTGATCGAGGTCCCGGTCGCCTACGACTTCCAGGCCGGCGGCTTCGACGCCCTCGCGATCTGATCGTCATGGACGGAACCAACGTGATCTGCGGGTTCCGGGTGCGCGTCGGGTCTCCCGGCGCGCGCCCCCGCCCGGCCCTGATCCGCTTTGCCAGCCAGGGCCGCGAGGTCCCGGTACTGGACGGCCGTGGTCCGATGTGGACCGGGGTCGCGGTGAGCCTGGGCACCGCCCCGACCGTCGTCGCCGCCGACCGGGTCCGGCTGCTGTTGGCCGGCGAGATCTACAACCGCGACCGGGTCGCCGCGGCACTGGGTGACCGCGCGCTGGAGTTCGGCACCGACGCCGATCTCGTGCTGGCGGCCTGGGCGCACTGGGGCGTCAGCGCGTTCCGGATGTTCAACGGCCGGTTCGCCGCGTTGCTGGACGACCAGGACAGCGGCGTCGTGGTGGTCGCCACCGACCACGCCGGCACCGTCCCGCTGTGGGTGCGGGCCGATGTGGACGCACTCGATGTCGCCACCGAGATCAAGACGCTGGTCGGCGCCGGGCCCGGCGGCCGGCGGCTGGCCGGCGCCGAACACCAGCCGGACCTGCCCGGCGTGCACCGGGTACCGGCGGGCACCGCCCTCGTCATCCGCGGGGTCGGCAGCGGGCCGGTGGTGGCCGAACCGGTGCGGACCTGGACACCGCCGCTGTCCCGGACCCTGCCCGACGAGGACACCGCCGTGTCGCTGGTGGGCACCCGGCTGGCCGAGGCGGTCCGCACCCGGCTGCGCGGCGCCGCCACGCCCACGGTGGTGCTCTCCGGCGGCATCGATTCCAGTGGAGTGGCCGCGCACGCGGTGGCGAACGCGGAGGTCGTGCACTCGATCTCGATGGGTACCGACGTGTCCGACGAGTTCGCCGCGGCCGCCGCGGTCGCCCGGCACCTGGGTACCGACCATCGCGAACTGGTCGTGCCCGGCGCGGACCTGGTCCGTGAGCTGCCGTGGGCGGTGTGGGCGGCCGAGACGACCGACCACACGATCCTGGAGTACCTGCTACCGCTGGTCGCCCTCTACCGGCGGCTGGGCGGCGGGCCGCGCCGGGTGCTCACCGGCTACGGCGCGGACATCCCGCTGGGCGGTATGCACCGGCTCACCACCCACCTGGCCGCGCTGGACGGGGTCATCGCCGGGGACATGGCCACCTTCGACGGGCTCAACGAGATGTCCCCGGTGCTCTCCGGGGTGGCCGGCATCTGGTCCACCCACCCGTACTGGGACCGGGACGTGCTGGATGTGCTGGTGTCGCTGGAACCCGGACTGAAACGGCGGCACGGAAGGGACAAGTGGGTGCTGCGCCAGGCCCTTTCCGGGCTGCTGCCCGAGGAGACGGTGCGCCGACCCAAGCTCGGCATCCACGAGGGCTCCGGCACCACCAGCCAGTGGACCGCCGAACTGCTGGCGGTCGGTGTGCCGGCCGACCGGTTGGACCGGACCAAGCGGCAGATGACCCGGCGCATCCACGAACTCGTGGTGCTCGGTGGTGAGCATCCCGACGACGTGTCCTTCGACGAGGTCCTGCTGTCCACCGAACTGGACACCCGATCAGGAAAGCGGGCAGTGTCATGAACGATTCCCCCACCGGCGCCCAGGTACCCACGACGACCTCACCGCGCTACGCCCAACTGGCCACCTTCATGCGGCTGCGGCACGACCCGGAACCGGCCGACCACGATGTCGTTGTCATCGGCGCTCCCTACGACGGCGGCACGAGCTACCGCCCGGGGGCCCGGTTCGCGCCCCGGGCGATCCGGCACGAGTCCTGTCTGATCCACGGCACCGGGATCGACCGGGGGCCCAATGTCTTCGACCTGATCGACGTGGTGGACGCCGGGGACATCGACCTGAGCCCGTTCTCCGCCGAGCTCGCGATCAGCACCGCGACCGACGCCCTCACCGCGTTGCTGGCCCGAAACCGGGCGTTCTTCATGCTGGGCGGGGACCATTCGCTGTCGCTGGCCGCGCTGCGGGCGGTACACGCGAAGCACGGCCCGGTCGCGGTGCTGCACCTGGACGCGCACAGCGACACGAATCCGCCCGTGTACGGCGGTACCTATCACCACGGCACCCCGTTTCGCTGGGCGATCGAGGAAGGTCTTGTCGACCCGGCGAAGATGATCCAGATCGGTATCCGGGGCCACAACCCCAAACCCGACTCGCTGGACTACGCACGCGGGCACGGAGTCAGCATCGTCACCGCGGACGAGGTCGCCGCACGGCCGCTCAAGGGGCTGACCGACCGGATTCGCGCCGTCGTCGGTGACCAGCCGCTCTACGTGTCGGTCGACATCGACGTGGTGGACCCGGCATTCGCGCCCGGTACCGGCACGCCCGCCCCGGGCGGCCTGTCCGCGCGGGAACTGCTCGGCCTGCTGCGTGTCGTCGGCGACCTCAACCCGATCGGCTTCGACGTGGTCGAGGTGTCGCCGGCCTACGACCACTCGGGCATCACCGCCCTGCTGGCCGCGGAGATCGGCGCCGAGCTGCTCTACCAGTACGCACGGGCCCACCCCGCCACCCCTGACTCCACCGCGACCAGCAAGGAAAGGACAACAATGGCCAGCACCGATTCGCCCGTCGTGCCCTGCGACGAGCACGTGGACACCCTGAAACGGCTGCGCAGTCGACTGCCCGAGATACCGCGCCAGGACCTGCCCACGTTCTTCGAGACCGCCGCCCGACTCGCCACCGAACTGCCCCCGCAGCTGCGCACCACGCTGCGGGAGTTCCGCCGCAACGGCAACGAACGCGGTTACCTCCTGCTCACCGGGCTGCCGGTCGAGGAGGCCGAGTTGCCGCCGACGCCGACGACCACCCCGGCCCCGCTGGACCGCAGGCAGCTGGCCATGGAGGCGTGGCTCGCGTTGGTCGGCCGGGAACTCGGGCTGCCGACCGGCTACCGGGAACTGCGCGCGGGCACGGTTTATCACGACGTGTACCCCTCCCCCAACGCGCACTACCTGTCCTCGGAGACCTCGGAGACGCTGCTGGAGTTCCACACCGAGATGGCCTACCACCAGCATCAGCCGCACTTCGTGATGCTGGCGTGCTCCCGGGCCGACCACAGCGAGTCGGCCGCCACCCTGGTCGGTTCGGTGCGCCGGGCGCTGTCGCTGGTGCCCGGCAAGCAGCGCGGTCTGCTGTACCAGAACCCGATCCCGTGCCACGTCGACATCGCCTTCCGGCCGACCGAGGACGCGGACCCGATCACCTCGGTGGCGGTACTCGACGGCCCGGAGAACGACCCGTTGCTGGCCTACGACCGGGAGCTGATGGAGCCGGTCGACCCGGACACCAAGCAGGCGCTCGCGTCGTTGTCCGACGCGCTGGACTCGGTGACCGAATCGGTGTACCTCAAGCCGGGCCAGCTGTTGATCATTGACAACTACCGCACCACCCACGCGCGGACGCCGTTCACACCGCGCTGGGACGGCAAGGACCGCTGGCTGCACCGGATGTACATCCGTGTCCCCGAACGGATGAGGGGCACCGGGCAACCGGGCGACGTGGTCGAGTTCGTCGGTCGCTGAACGTCATCGGGTGGGCCGGTCGGCACCGCGGCCGGCCCACCCGACGGTACGATTTTCGATGATCAGGTCAGAAAGGACACCATCGGCGATGACCACCGCAACCCCACAGGGCTTTCGCATTCATGCCGGCCGGTGCGGCATCCGGGAGGACCGCGACGACTTTGTGGTGATCGCCTCCGACGTGCCGGCGAGCACGAGCGCGATGTTCACCCGCTCCCGGTTCGCCGGCCCGAGCGTCACCATCAGCCGAACGGCGGCCCCGCAGGGCACGGCGCGGGCCGTGGTGGCGCTGTCCGGCAATGCCAACGTGGCCACCGGCGACCCGGGGCACCGCGACGCGCTGGAGATCCGCGACGCGGTGGCCAGGGTCATCGGGTCGGCGCCCGACGAGGTGTTCGTCGCGTCGACCGGCCTGATCGGCCAGCGGTACCCGATGGCGGCCATCCGCGCGCACCTCGACGAGTTGCGCGCGCCCTTCGCCGGGACCGACTTCGGGCCGGCCGCCGCCGCGATCATGACCACCGACACCCACCCCAAGCTGCGCTCGGTCTCCGTCGGCGGGGCCACGATCACCGGTGTCGCCAAGGGCGTCGGCATGATGGAGCCGAACATGGCGACCCTGTTGACCTTCTTCTGCACCGACGCGCGAATCGCCACCGCGGAGCTCGACCCGATCTTCCGCCGCGTCATCGACCGCACGTTCAACGCCCTGAGCATCGACACCGACACCTCGACCAGCGACACCGCGATCGTGCTCGCCAACGGCCTCGCCGGTCCGGTCGACCGCATCGAGTTCGAGCAGGCACTCGGTGCCCTGGCGCTGGATCTGGTCAAGGACATCGCCCGCGACGGCGAGGGCGCGACCACCCTGATCGAGGTCCGGGTGACCGGTGCCCGGGACGACGAGCAGGCCAGGCGGGTCGGCAAGGTCGTGGTCAACTCGCCGCTGGTGAAGACCGCCGTGCACGGCGCCGATCCGAACTGGGGCCGGGTGGCCATGGCGATCGGCAAGTGCGAGGACGACGTGGACATCGTGCCCGAGCACGTCGCCATCCGGTTCGGTGACATCGCCGTCTACCCGGAGGTGCCCGGCGACGCCGAGTTGGACGAGGTCCGGGTGCACCTGCGCGGGGACGCCGTCCTGATCGGCATCGAGTTGGGCATCGGCCGGGGCGCGTTCTCGGTTTACGGCTGCGACCTGACCGAGGGTTATGTCCGACTCAACGCCGACTACTCCACCTGAGCCCGGACTTTTCATCCGATCAGGAGCTGCGGGTGCGGGAACATGGACGAGGTGACCGATTCGGTCACCTCGTCCATTCGCGCGACATGCTCCCGCAGCTGACGTAGATGGTCCTCGGCCAGCTCGTACCTGCCGACCTGTCGCTCGATGTCGATCAGCAGACCGAGCTGCACCGGCAGGGTGAGCCCCATCCCGGCCCGCGCGGCCTGCTCGACGGCGACCCGGGCCACCTCGACCGCCTCGTCGGCATCCTCCCCGGCGTGCACCCTGGCCCAGCTCAGCGGAGCGGCGATGAGCTGTGACCACGCGGTCAGGCCGGTCTCCTCGGCGATCCGGGCCGCCGAGCGCGCCGCACTCAGCGCGCGCGGCGCGTCCGCGTCGACGATGGCCAGCAGGGAACCGGTGTACAGCAGGATGATCCGCTCGATCGCGCCGGGGCGATGGTCGGCGGGCACCGCGTCGTGGGCATCGGACAACAGCCGCCAGGCGACGTCCCGCGCGCCGTCAAGCTGGTGGATCAACGCCTGCCAGCAGCGCGTCGCCACGCGTACCCGACAGCCGACCAGGCGCATCGCGGGCACCTCGTCGGACCGCTCCGCCGCCTGCGCGAGTTCGGCCAGTGCCTCCTGCGGCCGGCCACGCAGGTGCAGGGACACACCGCGGCCGTAGTGCGTGAGCACCGCGAGTCTCGGATCGTCGCGCAGGCAGCCCAGCTCCCCCACCATCGAGAGCATGGTCTGGGCCTGCCGCAGGCGACCTTGCCCGAGCAGGCCGAAAAACCGGCCGATATGGGTGATCTCGCACTGGGTGCCGCGCTGCCGGTCGAGTTGCTCGATGCGGTCGTAGCAGGCCAGGGTCGCCGGCGCCGCCACGCCGAGCACGATCTGGGACAGCGTGGCCTGCCGCCGCAGCACCGAGAGCTCGAACTCGACGTGGTCGGCACCACCACCGCGCTCGGCGAGCAGTGAGGCGTGGTTGAGCAGTTTCAGGGCCCGGCCGTAGGCGTGCCGGCCCTCGGCAGAGGTGGCCTCGGTCAACAGCGAATCGACCACGCGCTCGACCGGGAGCGTCCGCAGGGCCGCGTAACCGTGGCGCAGCACGGCATCGCTGACCCGGTCGAGGTCACCTTCCCGCGACACGAGCGAGCGAAGCGCCCGCCGACGCAGTTCCGCGCGGGTCTGCCGGTCCAGCTCCCGACGAATCACGTCCCGGACCAACGGGTGCACGAAGCTGACCCGGCTGGGTTTGTCCCGGTTGAGCCACAACAGCCCACCGCGCAGCGCGCTGCGGACCACGCCGTCGGACACGCCGTCCTCGGCGAGCATGTCCTCCAGCACCGCGTACGGGCCGCCGTCGTCAAGCACGGAGCAGACGTCCAGCACCGCTCTGACCTCCGCCGGCAACGCGGACAGCCGCTCCAGAATGACCTCGCGCAGCCCGGCCGGCACCAGGGTCCGCACGTCGGCGGGCGTCATCCCGGCGTGCAGGTGCGCCGCGAAGTCGAGCACGAAGTAGGGGTTGCCGCGGGTGCGCTCGTACAGCGCGGCGCGGACCGCGTCGTCGATCGGGGTCGAGCCGTCGACGGCCGAGGTGGCCAGCTCGTCCGTCCGGTCCCGGTCGAGCCCGGTGAGCCGGATCTCCTCGACGTTGGGCAGTTGCCGCAGGGCGGCCAGGGTCGCGCGCAGTTCGGCGTCGTAGGTGATCCGGAACGTCCGGAAGGTCAGCACCAGCAGGACTCGCGAGCCGACGAGCTGCCGGGCGATGAACCGCAACATGGCCAGCGACGACCCGTCGACCCACTGGAAGTCCTCCAGCACGAGCACCAGCGGCTGATCGGCGAGTTGACACAGCGCCCGGCTGATCGCGTCGTGCAGCTCGAACGCCGCGGGCGCAGGCCGATCGCCGCTCCTGGTGTCCGCGACCCCCAGTTCGGGCAACAGGAAGGCCAGCACCGCACGGATCTCGGCGGGCAGCCGCAACATCGCCTCCAGGCAGGTCGTGGCCAGCTGTCGCAGCAGCTGCGTCCAGGGCCAGTACGCGGGCATGTCCTGCGCCTGCGGGCAGCGAACCAGGATGACATCGTTGTCACTGGCACGGCAGAATTCCGCGAACTCCTCGACAAGTCTTGTCTTGCCCAGTCCTGCCTCGCCCAACAACAGGGCCGTCCGGCCAAGGCCGTTGTGCGCGGCGTCCAGCGCGGTGAGCAGGCGGTGCAGTTCCTCCCGTCGGCCGCTCAGCGGCACGACCGCGGGCATCGTCGCCACGTCGGTGCGTTGCGGCGCGGGAACCGTCCTGCGCTCCAGCTCGACGGGCTTGCGGGCGGCCGGGATACGGGTGCTGACCAGCCCCAGTGACGGATCGTGCCGGAGGATCTCCGCGTGGATCTGCTGGACGGCCGGACTGGCGTCGGCGCCCAGTTCGTCGGCGAGCAGCTGGCGGGTGCGTTCGAAGGTGTGCAGGGCGTCGGCCTGCCGGCCTGTTCGGTACTGCGCCCGCATGAGCAGTCCGACGAGTCGCTCCCGGGTGGGGTTGCGGGTCACCTCGTTCTCCAGCATGGGCAGTATCTCGTGGTCGCGGTCGAGCACGAACGCCGCCTCGGCCAACTGTTCCACCGCGGTCAGCCGGACATGCTCCAGCCGATGGGTTTCCTGCCGGGCGAACTGGTAGTCGACCAGATCCTCGAAGGGCGGCGCCGTCCACATCGCCAGCGCGGACCCCAGCACGGTGAAGGCCCGACTGTGGTCGGCCCGCCGGACCGCGGCGACACCGTGGTCGACAAGCTGCTCGAAGCGGGCCACGTCGATGTTCTCCGGCACCACGATCAGCACGTATCCGGGCGAGCGATAGTGCAGCGGCAGCCGTGAGTCGTCGGCCAACGGCCAGCGCGAGACCAACTTCCGCAACCGGGAGACGTAGGACTGGAGCGTGGCGACCGCACGCTCGGGCGGCCGCGCCCCCCAGATCCCGTCCAGCAGCGTCGACACGGACACGATCTTGCCGGTGTTGATCAACAGCATGGCGAGAACGGCACGTCGCCGCGGCGGCCCGAGGTCCACCGGACCCCCCTTGAGATTGACCGTCAGCGGGCCGAACGCCGAGATGGGGGCCGGATCACGGTTCAATCTCGACTCGATTGAGCTGAATGGCGATCCATCCGAGACCTGCAGCGCTTGACCGAGCACCAGGGCCTTCCCTTCACAGATTCGCCGATGAGCGGCCCATCAGCGGTGTGGAGCTGAGGTGGAATCGCGATGACCACCCGCCCGAGCGTAACAAGAACTGAACCGTTCAAGGCCGAGTGGCGAGCTGCTGCCAAACTCAAGGGAAACCGTCCACGAACGCCGGGCACGATCTCGAATAACAGGGATTAAATTGGCCCTATTACATCCGCGCCGAAAAAGCTACAGGCATTCGGGTGCGGTGCGGGATGAGTTCGATCACGTTAGCCCATTCGAGTAAAAGTACAATAGCACAGGCTAACTGGCGGCGGTGCTGACCGCATTCGGCGAGGCGAGCAATAGGCCGAGTGCGGCGGACACAAAGTCGCGATCCGGTGCCGACATGCCGGCACCGGCGAGGTGCCCCCAGATGCCGGGGATCACCCGCAGCGTCGCGTCGGGCATCAGCCGGGCCGAGGCCGCCTCGTCCGCCGCGGCGAAACAGAGGTCGCGCTCACCGGGCAGCAGCACGGCCTTGGCCCGAACGGCGGCCAGCGCCGACCCGGCGTCGCCGGCCGTCCCGGGCGTACTGCCCACGTCGGCGTGTTCCCAGGTCCACAACATGGTCAACAGGTCCTCGACCTGCCGCCCGGTGGTGAAGAACGCCTCCCAGAAGCCGACCAGGTACTCCTCCCGCGAGGAGAATCCCAGTTCCGCATAGGCGCGATCGGCCCAGAACCGATGCGAC
This sequence comes from Pseudonocardiaceae bacterium, assembly GCA_036268615.1. Classification (GTDB taxonomy): domain Bacteria; phylum Actinomycetota; class Actinomycetes; order Mycobacteriales; family Pseudonocardiaceae; genus DATATV01. The sequence continues at coordinate 45,775 of DATATV010000066.1, read as the reverse complement.
GCGGCGAGACTGGCGAACACCCGGCCGGCGGTCCGCTGACCGCTGTCGCCCTCGGCGCGCAGCGCCGCCCGCAACGCACTGAGGAAGACCCGATTGTGTTCGCTGGTCACCGCCGAGCCACAGATCGGGGCGATCCGCCGGACGAACCCGGGATGGGACACCGCCCACTGGTAGGCGTGTGCCGCACCCATCGACCACCCGGTCACCAGCGCCAGTTCCCGCACCCCCAGCCCTTCGGTGACCAGCCGGTACTGGGCGGCGACGTTGTCCTGCACCATGATGTCCGGGAAGTTCCGGCCGGCCGGATGGTTGCTCGGCGAACTGGACCGGCCGTTGCCGAACAGGCTGGCGACGATCACGAAGTGGCGTTCGGGGTCCAGTGGGCGACCGGCGCCGACCAACCAGTCGTAGCCGGTGTGGTCGCCGCCGAAGAATGACGGGCAGAGCACCGCATTCGTGCGATCGGAATTCAGCGTGCCGCGGGTGGTGTACGCGATCGTCGCACCGGTCAGCGCTCCGCCGCGCAGGAGCGGCAGGTCGCCCAGTTCGTAGTACGAGCAGTCCACGAAAACTCCTCAGGTCGGTCCGGTCGAGCCAATCGCAGCCTGACAAACCAGCCTTGATCTCCACATGTCGCCGACTCCGACCAATCGGACCAGGACCGCCAGCGAGAACAACCACAACACAAGTTGTGCACTACCCGGGCATCCGACGAACATCCAGACAAAAACAAAGAAGCAGACCATCCACGCCTGACCGCACACTGCGGCAGGCCCATTTCGGGACGTTCGATATTTCGGACGGTGCGACTCTTCAGAATCGAGTCAAGGCTACGACAAGGGGCTGCTGTCATCGTTGCCGGACCGGAAAGAAAACATCTGACGCGCAGAGCCGGTCGTGAATCCGAGAGGAATCCAATGGAGGATGTGGAGGCTCGCCACGAGCTGTTCGCCGAGACCCGGGCTCAGCTGCGCGGGCTGGGCGTACCCGATCGAGACGCGTGGAATCTGCCCTCGTCGGACCGACGTTTCCCGGACGGCGCTTCGTTCCGACTGGAGATCCCGACCGTCAACACCATCGAGGCGGCCGAGGCGGTGCTGCTCGAAGCGGACCGACTGGGCATCCGGATCAACCGGATCACCGAGACGCTGGGGGTGTTCCGGCACACTGCCGGCGAGATCACCGAGATGTACCAGTTGTGTGCCGACTACGGCTGCGAGCTGGTGATGTCCCCCGGCCCACGGGCCACCTACGACACCAGCGCGTCGGCGCAGACTCCGCAGGGCAGTCGCATCGGCTACCGGTTGCGCGGCCAGGAACAGCTGGTCCGCGCGGTGGAAGACGTCAAACGCGCCTGCAATCTGGGCGTGCGCTCGTTCGTCGTCTACGACGAGGGCCTGCTCTGGACGCTCAACGAGATGCGCCTGTGCGGCGCGCTGCCTGCCGAGATCCGCCTCAAGGTCTCCGCACACTGCGGTCACGGCAATGCGGTGTCCTGCATGGTGCTGGAGAAACTCGGCGCCGACAGCATCAACCCGGTGCGTGACCTGCAACTCGGTATGCTCGCCGCGCTACGGGCCGCCGTCGATGTCCCGCTGGACTGCCACACCGACAACCCGGCCGCCTCGGGCGGCTTCATCCGGGCCTATGAGGCACCCGAGTTCGTCCGGCTGCTCGCCCCGGTCCACCTGAAGGCGGGCAACTCAGCGGTCGCCGACCACGGCCACCTCACCAGCGTCGAGCAGGCCAAACGAATGGCACGGCAGGCGGCGATCGTCTGCGAGATCATGGCCACCCACCTGCCCACCGCCGTGCAGTCCGGACCGCCCGTGCTGCTGCCCGCCACCGGCAGCAAGGGAGCGTGAGCAGATGCGCTGTCGGGCCGAACGGGTCGGATCATGACCGGGGCACCCGCAGTCGGCGGCCTGGCCACCGACCGGCTCGCCTCACATGCCGTCCGCCGAATCCGCGCCGGCTCGCTGCGCCCGCGCGGGGCGCTCGGCGCGCCGGACATCGTCTCGCTGGCCACGGGGGAACCGGACTTTCCCACCCCGGAGCCGATCGTGGCCGCCGCCGTGGACGCGCTGCGCTCGGGCTGGACCCGATACGGCGATCCCAACGGCGATCCCGAACTGCGCCAGCACATCGCCGAGGAAGCCGGGGTGGCCGCCGACGAGGTGCTGATCACCCACGGCGGGTCGGCGGGGCTGGCCTCCTCAATCCTGGCCACCGTCGATCCCGGCGACGAGGTCGTGCTGCTGGACCCCACCTACTCGCGCTACGCCGACCAGGTCCACCTCGCCGGCGGCCGGGTGCGGTGGACCCCGACCCGCCCCGACGGGCACCTGGACTTCGATCTCCTCGCGCGGGCGCTGCCAGCCGCCCGGCTGCTGGTCCTGTGCAATCCGGGCAATCCCACCGGTGTCGTGCTGACCGGGGACGAGGTCCACCGGTTGGCCGAGTTGGTCCGGGCGACCGACACCGTGCTCCTGGCCGACGAGGCGTACCGCGACCTCGTCTACGACGGCCGGGAATTCGTCTCCCTGCTCGACGTACCCGGCCTGCGGCCCAACCTGATCTTCTGCAACACCCTGTCGAAGACCTACGCGATGACCGGCTGGCGCATCGGTTACGTGGTGGCGCCGAAACCCCTCGCCGCGGCGGTCAGCCTGATCCACCGCAGCCTCAACGCATCGGTCAACGCGGCCGTCCAGCGGGCCGCACTGGTGGCCCTGCGCACCGGCCCCGACCTGGCCGCCGGGATGCGCACCGCCTATCAGGCGCGCCGTGATCTCATGGTGCGCACCCTCGCCACGTTCGACACGGTCGACCCGGTGGCGGCCGAAGGGGCGTTCTACGCCTTTCCCCGCTATCACGCCGAGATCGCCTCGGTCGACCTGCTCGCGCTGCTCGCCGAAGGCGGTGTGGCGGTGCGACCGGGCAGCGAGTTCGGCCCGGCCGGCGAGGGGCATCTGCGGCTGTCCTTCGCCATCGACGAGACCAGCATCGCCGAGGGGCTCCGCCGAATGGCCGCGGTGCTCGCCGGACTCGGCTGAGCCCCCTGGCTGAGCCCCTCGTGCGCGACCACAAGCGAAGCACAAGCCATCCGTCAAGCCGGCCTGGCAGGTTGGGCCGGGCACCGTCTCCGGAGCCAGCCGGACGATCCTGTCGGGAGGAATTCCATGGCGCGACGACCCACCATCGTGCTTGTCGGACAAGCGCTCACCTTTCCGTGGCTGTTCGACGCCGCGACCCGGGCCGGCATCGATCTCGTGGTCGTGCCCAAGTCGGGCGCGACCGTCGAGGACACCAGGGAGGCCGCCGCGAAGATCAGCTCGGTGGTGGACGTGTTGCCGCTGACCATCGACACCGACCCGGCGGGAGCGTTGGCCACGCTGGTGGAGCGCTACCGGCGGGAGCCGTTCGACGGGATCATGGCGTGTGCCGACCGGGTGGTCCCGTTCGTCGCGCAGGCGGCGCGCGTGCTGGGGCTCGTCGGCCTCACCGAGGAGGCGGCCGCCGCGGTGCGGGACAAACGCAGTATGCGCAGGCTGCTGCGCGAAGCCGGGTTGCGCACGCCCGACTTCGTCACGCTGCACGACGCCGACCAGTGGGCCGACGCGCTGCGACTCCAGTTCCCGGTCGTGGTCAAGCCGGCCAACGGATACGCGAGCCTCGGCGTGATCCGGGCCGACAACAAGGACGAGTTGCAGGCAGCGGTCGAGCGGACCTGGCAGCTGTTCTCCGCACACCTCGACCACGGGCCCGCGGCCGTCACCGATGGCGGCATCCTGATCGAGGAGTACCTGGACGGGGCGGAGATCAGCGTCGAGTCGCTGATCCACCACGGCGAGGTCCGCGTGTGCGGCATCGCCTACAAGGGTGAACTCACCGGCCCGTACTTCGAGGAGGTCGTGTTCCGGGTTCCGGCGCCGCTGCCCGCCGAGGTGCTCGCCTCGGTCGAACGCGAAGTGCTCGCGGCGCACCGCGCGTTCGGCGTGACCGAAGGCATCACGCACACCGAGCTTCGCCTCGTCGGGGGCACCCGGCCGGTGCTGGTGGAGACGGGCGCCCGGATGGGCGGGTCGGGCACGCTGCACTGGTTGGTCCAGAACGGCACCGGGATCGACCTGGCCGCCGACGCCCTGCGAATCCACATCGGACAGACGCCGGAGTGCTGGACCCGCGAGTCGAAAGGGACCTGCTTCGCGGCGTCCTATTCGCTGTCGGTGGGCGAGGGCGGTCGCATCGCGCGGGTTCGCGGACTGGCCGAGGTGCAGGCCGATCCGCGGGTCGAGTACGTGGTCCGGACCGCGGGGCCGGGCTCGGTGCTCAAGCCGTACCCGGACTGGACCGGCTATCCGGCCATCGTGATGTCGCGGCACGACAGCGACGCGGAAGCCGTGGCGTTCCACGACTATCTCGCCCGCACCCTGGTGGTCGAGTACGAACCGGGCGAGCTGCCCGCGGGATGACCACACGGCGCGGCCCGCCGGGGACGATCACCCCGGCGTGGCCGCGGCCTCCGCGGTCACGACCTCAGCGGCGACAACCTGCGCGCGCCACCGACCCATCAGCCGGTAGCCGACGGCACACACCACGCCGATCCCCGCGCAGCCCGCCCACACCAGCCATGTACCGACCTGCTCGATCACCAGGCTGCTGAGCAGCGGAGCGAGCGCGGAGGCCGCTCCCCAGGCAAGGTTGTACGCGCCCTGGTAGCGGCCCCGCGCATTGTCCGGCGACAGTTCGGCGACAGCGGCCATGGAGGTGGGTGAGTTGGCGATCTCGCCGATCGACCAGACGACCACGGTGAAGCCGTAGAACAGCACATTGCCCGCGAAGGCGGTGAGGCCGTAACCGGCGCCGGCGATCAGCGCGGCGACCGACAGCACCGACCAGGTGTTGGCCCGGTTGGTCAGCCGGGAGATCGGCAGCTGCAACAGGACGATCACCAAACCGTTGAGCCCCATGATCACGCCGTACTGGGCCACGGGCACTCCGCTGGCGGTCATCTGCACCGGCAGCGCGACCAGATACTGCTGGTACACCATCGCCATCAGGAACGTGAACACCAGATAGGTCAGGAAGAACTTGTTGCCCCAGAAGGACTTCGGATCGGCCTTCGGCCCGGCTTCGGTCGGGGCGAGGGCCACCGGCCTGGTCTCGGGCAGCTTGATGTAGACGATGATTCCGCAGAGCAGGTTGGCCAGCGCGTTGACCAGGAACAACCACAGGTAACCGCCGCCGGCCAGGGTGCCGGCGAGCACGGGTGCGGCCGCGCCGCCGAGATTGATCGCCCAGAAGTTCAGCGTGTAGCCACGAACCCGATCCGCGGGGTTGACGAGTTCGGCGATCATCGCGGCTCTGGCCGGGCGGGCCCCGTTGAGCCCGGCGCCGACCAGGAAGGCCGAGATCCCGACGGTCACCGGCGTGATGGCGAAGCCGAGCGCCGCCATGCTGGCGGCGGCGAGCAGCTGTGAGCCGATCAGCGACGGCCGCCGGCCGAACCGGTCGGCGGTGATTCCGCCACCGAGCGGGGCGAGCATCTTCCCCACCCCGTAGAGGGTGACGGCGAAACCGGCGAACTCGGGAGAATACCCCAGGTGAACGGTCAGGTAGATCGTCATGAACGGGACGACGAAACCGCCGATGGAATTAATCAGCGTACCCGACCAGAGCCACCAGTAACCGGCCGGTAGTCCACTCAGAGACCGGATTGTCAGACGCATGTCAGGAAAATTTCCTCCAGACCGGTAGGCGACCGTCAGACGCCGACAAGGGGACCACTCGGTCCACCACGATACATATCACAGCACCCATGAAGCCCACCCGGACAATCAGTCGAACCCGACCACAACTGGCAACGGTGAATAACTTACGTCAGCACAATCCCTGCGACAGACAGACTCGACCGGCCAACCGGCGTATCCCGACTACTCCACCACGACGGCCGGGCAACCGCCATCTGGTTACCGCCACGACAAGAACAAGACAAGCGCCGGCCGGCACACTCGGATTCCGAAGCACCGACCTCACCACCGCGCCACTCAACCAAATCCGATAATTGCCCTCCACTGTCACCGCACACACATATCAGGACCGGGCAGGAACGCCGAACATCCACCGCCCTATGTCTATTGGCTCTGGCTTTACTCGCGACCGAAATCCGGCAATTCTCCGCCGGTCGACTCAGTTGGCCGGTTGGGTCGTGTCGCGGGGCCGGGCGAGCGCGGCCCGCAGGGCGGCCAGCGCCGCCTCGTCACTGAGGCCAAGATCACGTGCGGTGCGAACCAGTCGTTCGGCCGCCGCGGCGAGTTCCTGTCGGTGACCGCGCTGCTCGGCGTCGACGGTGGGGTCCGACCGGACGACCGTGCCGTGCCGGCCCTTGCCTTCAACGAGTCCGGCCTGGTCCAGCTGTCGGTAGGCGCGGGCGACGGTGCCGCCGGCGAGCCCGAGGTCGGCGGCGAGCTGACGCACCGAGGGCAGCCGGTCCCCCGCCCGCAGTCCGCCGGTGCCGATCAGCCCGGCGAGCTGAGCGCGGAGTTGCTCGTAGGGCGGGACCGGTGAGGACAGGTCGACCTGGAGGCTGGGCACCGGCCGGTCCGCCGGGGTGGTCATGCCGACGCGGCCGGCCGCACGTCGACCGGGCCGCGCCGCCATCGGCTCAGCACGCACCAGACCACAACTCCGGTCACCGCAAGGCCGATGCCGGTCCAGACAAGAACGCGCGACCACAGATAGGCCGTTCCGCCCACCTCGGCGGGCACGGCCAGACCCGAACTGGCGAACAGCGCCTGCGCGCCCAGCGCGACGAGCTCAACTCCGAGGACCGTTCCGGCGATCGCCCGGGCCGCGTTCCGCCGGCCCGTCTCGGCCAGGCCCGCACTGCCCGCCGGCAACCACAGGGCCCGCCGGATCAGCAGCGCGCCGACGACCAACGCGCCCCCGGCGACCACCGCGAGCGGCACCCACTCCGACGCGCGCGGCCAGGCCAGCGTCATGCCCGGCAGGGTGAACCGTGGATCGCCGCCGCCGAGCGGGTTCCACGATCCGTAGCTCGCCGTCGGCACCGCGCTGAGCACGACCGGCCCGAGCATGGTCACCGCGGCCGCGCCGACCGAGACCAGCACCGTCCACCAGGGCAGGTAGTGGCGCGCGGTCCGGGGCCGGAGCGAGGCGACCCGGACGGATTCGGTCGGCGGTGGGGTGGCGCGCAGTTCGCCGCGCAACACCCCGAGCAGGTAGCCGGCAGCGACGGCGATGGGAGCCAGCCACAGCTGCGCGACCCACACCGCCACGACGCCGACCAACGCGCCGAGACCAAGCCCGACCAGCCGAGCGGCCCGCGCCGGTCCCCCGCGCCCCCGCCGGGTCGTCCACCAGAGCAGCACGCCCACGAACAACACCGGCACGCCGACCCAGATGGCGACGAGCCAGAGCCGCAGCCAGAACACCACCCCGAACAGCGCCGTCGTCCCTGTGCCCATGGAGAACAATGTATCAAACAAGTGATACATTGTTCTCCATGCACCTGGCCGGAAAGCCGTCCTGGCGGCTGTCGACGAACAGTCCCGAGCAGCTGCACATCGCGCTGTACCTCCGCGACCGCGCCCGGCTGGTCATCCCGCCCGCGCCCGAGGTCCCGCCGGCACTCACCGGCACAACTCCCGACCACTCGGCAGTTGTGCCCGCCGAGTTACGGGCCGAGGCAGCCGCGCAGTGGTTGGTGTGGTGACATCGCCTGGTGGCACACGAGATCACGCCGCACGCCCATCCGGTGGCCGACTGGGCCCAGTGGTCCGCCCCGGTCCAGCGGGTGTTCGATCCGCCCGGGTTCAGCTGCCTGACCGACCTGCCGACACTGCGTACGGCCGTGCTCGCCGGTTACGTCGACGCACGCGACTGGTGGACCGGCTCCCGACGGCACGACCACCGCCCGCCCCGTTCGGACTACGCGCTGACCCGCGCGGTCGCCGAGGAGGTCATCGCGGAGCGCGGTGCCAGCGCCGATCAGGTCGACGGCAACCTGCTCGTGCTGAGCGTGGCCGGCGACTGGTCACACCTGGCCGGACCGGGGTGGATGTTGTGCTCTGCCAACACGACCAACGACCCGACGACCGATCGTCCGCCGCCGCGCGCGACCTTTCTGTCCACATTGGAGGTATGAGGTTCACCAGGCCAGTTCGCCGGCGGTCTCCTGAAAGGTTCCGGTGGGACCGGCCGCCCCGATGGTCGCCATTCGCACGACCACCGGGGCGCTCTGCTCGACCGGGCGCCCACCGCCGAAGGTCGCGGTGAGATCGGTCGCGGTGAATCCCGGCTCGACCGCGTTGAACTTGATCTCCGGCACCGCCTTCGCGTACTGCACGGTCAGCATCGACACCGCCGCCTTGCTGGCCCCGTAGACGACAGACGCGTTGTGCGATTCGTGGCGCTGCGGGTTGGTCACGGCCCAGAACGAGCCGAGGCTGCTCGACACGTTGACCACCACCGGGTTCGCCGACCGGCGCAACAGCGGCAGTGCGGCCTGGGTGACCCGGATGACGCCGATGACATTCGTGTTGAACACCGCGAGCGCGTCCGGGCCATCGACCCCGTCAACGCCGAGGCTGCCGCGCATGACACCGGCATTGTTCACCAGCACGTCCAGCCGCCCCTCCGCGTCGCCGATCGTCGCCAGTGCGGCCGCGACCGAGTCGTCATCGGTGACATCGAGCCGCACGAACCGTGCGCCCAGCTCGGCCGCGGCCTTCCCGCCGCGCGCGACATCACGGGCGCCGACATACACGGTGTGCCCGGCCTCGATCAGGCGGCGGGCGGTCTCGTAGCCGATGCCCTTGTTGGCACCGGTGATCAGGGTGACGGTCATGTCCGGTCCTTTCGCGACTTGTCCTGGTGCCAATACTTCGGCGTCATACCGGTTCGAGCCAGCGCCCCCTCGTTCCTGGGGGTGACAGGACCAGGCACGGGCGTGTCCCGTGGATTACCGTGGAGACATGACCACCGAGCCGAATCCGCTGGGCGACTACCTCCGCGCCCGCCGCGAGCTGGTCACTCCCGAGCAGGCGGGCATCCCGGTGCTGGGCGTGCGGCGGGTGCCCGGCCTGCGCCGGGAGGAGGTCGCGATGCTCGTCGGCATCAGCGCCGACTACTACCTGCGTCTGGAACAGGGCCGCGATCGCAACCCCTCCGTGCAGGTCCTCGAATCCCTCGCCCGGGTGCTGCGGCTCGACGACGACGCGACGGCCTACCTACTGAGCCTCGCCGCGGACAAACCCCGCCGCGCCCGGCGCAGGCCCCGTAAGGAGACCGTCCCGCCCGGCATCAGCAAGCTCGTCGCGACGCTCCCGCTGCCCGCCTTCGTCGAGGGTCGCTACTTCGACGTGCTGGCCGCCAATCCGCTGGCGACGGCGCTCTCACCGCGCCTCGTGGCCGGCGCCAACCGGCTGCGGGACGTGTTCCTCGACCCCGCCGAGCGGGCCTTCTTCCCGGACTGGGACGCCGCCACCGCGGGGCTGGTCGCCGGCTTCCGCCAGTCCGTCGGAACCGACACCGACGATCCCCGGTTCATCGAACTCGTCGGCGAGCTTTCCCTTGCCAGTCCACACTTTCGCCGACTGTGGGCGCGCCACGACGTGCACGCGAGGGAAGGCGCGCCGATGCGCCTGGACCACCCGCAGGTGGGCGAACTCCGGCTGAACCGGGAGAAGCTGAGCATCGGCGGCACGGCCGGCCAGATGCTGGTGATCTACCACCCCGACGCCGGCACCGACGACGCCGACAAGCTCGCCCTGCTCGGCTCCGCGATGCTGGCGCCGGCCGCGCCGCACGCCACCGGACAGGTCCGACGCGCCGAGCGGTAGCGGCCGCGGCTCAGTGCCGAGGGTGGTTCCAGCAGGCCATCGTGCTTTCCATCTCCGCGTCGTCCAACGGCGGCACCGACAGCGGTGACGGCGGCCCGGGGGTCGCCCGCATCCCGTCCAGCAGCACGCCCAGGTAGCGGCGCCACAGCTCCGGTGACACGTCGTGGGAGTAGTCCGAGACCGAGCTGAGCATCTTGAAGATCACCAGGAAGTCGGACTTCTCCAGGTCGGCGCGCAGCTGGCCGGACTCCTGGGCGCGCTCGATCAGTTGGTAACACGTCGGAATCAGCCGGTCACGCGCCTCGGCCACCTGGTTGAGCCCGAAGGCGGTGCACAGCAGGATGTCGCGCAGCCCACGGTCGCCGGCCATCAGTTCCACGGCACGCCAGAGGAAGCCGACCAGTCCGTTCCACGGGTCGAGGTCCAGCAGCGCCGCGTCCGCCAGCTCGCTGACCTGGTCCAGTCGCTCGGCGAACATCGCCTCGACCAGGGCTTCCTTGTTGGGGAATCGACGGTAGACAGTCCCGACGCCGAGTCCGGCGTGGTGCGCGACATCGTCAAGGGTGGCGTCCAGACCACGGTCACGGAATACCTCCATGGCCGCGGCGATGATGCGCCGACGGTTCCGTTCGGCGTCGCGCCGAAGCGGCCGCGTCACTGCGGCGCGCAGTGTGTCCTGCGTCATGAATCCGATTCTACCAACAAGTCGAGGAACCATCTCCGGTTCTGTAGCGTTGACGGCAGAAGAGGAGGTCACCACTCCACATGTTCGCGAGGGGCAACTAACCATGTCAGAGGCATCGACCAGCACCATCGAGCTCGACAGAGCGAGTTCGACCGATCACTCAAGCGATCCGCATCACGCTCGCCGCTGGCTCATCCTGGTGGTGATTGCGCTCGCCCAGCTGATGGTGGTGCTGGACGCGACCGTCGTGACCATCGCCCTGCCAACCGCGCAGCACGACCTCGGCTTCTCCAACGACGCCCGCCAGTGGGTCGTCACCGCCTATGCGCTCGCCTTCGGCAGTCTACTTCTCCTGGGTGGCCGGGTCGCCGACCTGTTCGGCCGCAAGCGCGCCCTGATGATCGGCCTGGCCGGTTTCGCCACCGCGTCCGCGATCGGCGGTGCGGCCAACGGCTTCGACATGCTGGTCGTCGCCCGGGCCGCCCAGGGCCTGTTCGGCGCCCTGCTCGCGCCGGCCGCGCTGTCCCTGCTCACCACGACCTTCACCGACGTCAAGGAACGCGGCCGCGCGTTCGGCATCTTCGGTGCCATCGCCGGTGGCGGCGCCGCCCTGGGCCTGCTGCTCGGTGGCGCGCTGACCGAGTACCTCGACTGGCGCTGGTGCATGTTCGTCAACATCGTCTTCGCCGTGATCGCCCTGATCGGCGCGGCTGTGCTGCTGCGCCACCAGCGCAACTCCGGCAGCCGGCCCAAGTTGGACATGCCCGGCACGATCACCTCACTGGTCGGCCTGTTCTCCCTGGTCTACGGCTTCGGCAACGCCGAAACCCACGCCTGGGGCTCCCCGTTGGTCTGGGGCTTCCTGGTCGCCGGTGTCGCCCTGATCGCCGTTTTCGTGGCGATCCAGACCCGGGTCGCGCACCCGCTGCTGCCGATGCGCGTGGTGCTGGACCGCAACCGGGGCGGCGCCTACCTGACGGTTTTCCTGCTCAGCATCGGGATGTTCGGGATCTTCCTGTTCCTGACCTACTACATGCAGCAGAACCTGGGCTTCTCGTCGGTCGTCACCGGTGTCGCGTTCCTGCCCATGGTCGGCGGGCTGATGACCACCGCCACCACCTCGACCGCCATCCTGCTCCCCCGCTTCGGCGCGAAGTGGCTGGTCACCGCCGGCATGGTGATCGCGGCGGCCGGTTTGTTCTGGCTGGGCGGCCTGCACACCGGCAGCACGTATGCCAACGGCGTGCTGTTCCCGCTGATCGTGATCGGTCTCGGCATCGGCCTGGCGATGGCGCCCGCGATGAACGTGGCCACCTCGGGCGTTGCCGCCAGCGACGCCGGAGTCGCCTCGGCGACGGTGAACACCGCGCAGCAGATCGGTGGCTCGATCGGCACCGCGCTGCTCAGCTCGATCGCGGCCAACGCGATCACCTCGTTCGTCGCGGGTAGGACGCCCACCCCGCAGTTGCTGGCCCAGGCCGCGGTGCACAGCTACTCCACCGCGTTCATCTGGTCGGCGGCGTTGTTCCTGGGCAGCGCGATCATTTGCGGCGCGTTGCTGCGCCGGGGCGTGATGGACCCGAACCCGTCCGACATGCCCGTTGTGCACGCCTGATCAGCACGACCGAACCGACTGGCGGGTGAGCGAATTTCGCTCACCCGCCAGTCATTTTTTTGGTCAGAACACGGATTGCCCCCCGGCGTAGGCTGGCCACCCGTTTCGGCTGAGTGCCACCTATTGGAGGACAACCGATGCCCACCTTCACCACCAAGGACAGCACCGACATCTTCTACAAGGACTGGGGAAACGGGCAACCCGTCGTGTTCAGCCACGGGTGGCCACTCAACGCGGACGCCTGGGACAATCAGCTGAATCTTGTTGCCGACAACGGCTTCCGTGCGATCGCGCACGACCGTCGGGGGCACGGCCGGTCCGGCCAGACCTGGGACGGCAACAACATGGACACCTACGCCGACGACCTGGCCGAGCTGATCGAGTCGCTCGACCTGCACAACATCGTCATGGTCGGCCACTCCACCGGCGGCGGCGAGGTGGCCAGATATCTCGGCCGGCACGGCACCTCCCGGGTCGCCAAGGCGGTGCTGCTCGGCGCGGTTCCGCCACTGATGCTCAGGACCGAGGCCAATCCCGTCGGCACGCCGCTGGAAGCCTTCGACGAGATCCGCGCCGGCGTGACGGCCGACCGGTCGCAGTTCTACCAGGACCTCAGCGTGCCGTTCTACGGCGCCAACCGCGAAGGCTCGAAAGTATCGCAGGGCATCCGCGACTCGTTCTGGTCGCAGAGCATGCAGGTCGGTATCAAGGGCGCGCTGGACTGCATCAAGGCGTTCTCGGAGACGGACTTCAACGAGGACCTGAAGAAGATCGACGTGCCCACCCTGGTGGTGCACGGTGACGACGACCAGATCGTGCCGATCCAGTCGGCCGCACTGCTGACCGCGAAGATCGTCGCGAACGCGACTCTCAAAGTGCACGCGGGCGCGCCACACGGCCTGGTGGGCGAGCACGAGCGGCTGTTCAACCAGGAACTGCTGGAGTTCCTGAAGAGCTGAGACGACGGACCGGGGCGGCCCCTGTCAGTCTGGCCGGCGTCCGCCCCGGGTCCACCTACCGATGGCCCGTTGCCTGTCGTACAAGGTCAGGGCCCGAATGATTCTTTCGGTTGACATCGAGGCGCGCCAGGGTCCGCCACGGCGGGAACAGCTCTAGTTTGAGCGAACCGCTTTGGCGCAATCCGGAAAGGACGGGCCGCGATGGGAAACAGCAGCGTGCGCACTCGGGAGTTCGGCGCGCGGATACGGATTCTTCGAGAGGGGCTGGGTCTGCCCGGTTACAAGCTGGCGGCGGATCTGGAGTTGGTCGGCAGCACGATCTCCAGACTGGAGAGCGGCAGCAAGAACGCGATCGGCGTGACGGCGCTGAACTCGCTGCTGACGGTGTGCGGCCTGCGCGGCAACGCACTCAAGGAGTACCTGACCCGGTGGAGCACCGAGGACAACGGCTATTTTGTTGCACCACATGGAGATCAGCTCCCAGACAACCTGCTCGCGCTCATGATCCACGACGACGTCGCGACCTCGATCGCCGACTACGAACTGTCGTACATACCGGGATTGCTACAGACGGAGAACTACATCCGCGCCCTGTTTCCCGCTCTCGGCGTGGCCGAGAAGCACATTGATGCGGGCGTGCGCACTCGACTCGGCCGCCAGCAGCTCGTCAACCGCAATAACGCTCCCGACCTCTCGTTCTTCATCCACGAGAACGCGCTCCGCACTCCCTTCGGCGAAGACCAGGTCATGCACGAGCAGATGGTCAGCCTGCTCATGGCAAGCGCCCAGCCCAATATCAGCATCCGCATCCTGCCGCTCAGCACTCGGCAGCTCTGCTCGCACGCCTCGTTCCGACTGATGAAGTTCGACACGATCGAACCGGTCGGCTACACCGAGGGCCTCGGGGCCAGTATGTTCGTCGAACGGCCGTCGGACATCGACCGATACAGGTCGGTTCTGAATCATCTGGATGTGGCCGCCCTCGACGAGGCTCAGTCTGCCACCATGCTGCACAGCATGGAGAAACTGTACGGATAAACCCGATTGAGGGGCCTTGGATGCGGACAGCTCAGCCCAGCTGGCGGAAGAGCAGCTTCAGCGGCCCTCCGGACTCGGACTGCGTCGAAGTGGCCCTGACCAGCGAATCCGCCGCCGTCCACGACTCCAAGAACACCTCCGGCCCAGCCCTTGCCTTCCCGGCAAACACCTGGCGCACGTTCCTCACCCGCGCCTGCGACCACGACTGAGTCTGTCCGGTTGCGTGGGCGGCACCACAACACAACATGACACAATAGGTGTCCTCAAGTCAATGACCTGGGGTCACCTTTGCGGTAGACTGGTCGACGTGAACGAGACGACTGCCCAGCTGCGGTCCCTGTGGGGCAAGGGTGCTGGCGCGGCAAGCGATCTGGATTTCAGCAGCCATGTCAAGGCGATCGCACACGGCCGCTACGTGCTGCGCCGCATCCTGCGCCTGCTCGACGAGCAGGCGATCAGCGCCGGCCTCAAACCGCTGCAACACCAGGCGCTGCTGCAGATCTTCGGCGCCGACAACCCGCTGCCGGTGAGCAAGGTCGCCGAGCGGCTGGACATCGCCGCCGCGCTGGCCTCCCGGCTCATCCACGACCTTGAGGAAAAGGGCCTGGTTGAGCGGGAGTCGGTGTCCAGCGACCGACGCATCATCGCGGTGAAGGCGAGCCCGGCCGGCGTGGAGATGCTGCGCACGATCGACCATTCGGTGCACGGCAAGGTCGCCCAGTTCCAGAGCGAACTGACCGAGGAGGGCAAGTTCGGCGCACTGGCCACCTTCTCCTTCTACCTCGGCCTCGACTCCGATCCCCGGATCAGCGTGCTGCTCGGCGGATTGGCCATCCACCACCACGACTGAGTGATCCGCGAGCTGGGCCTCACGATCCGGTCGCCGCGCGCGCCCTCACTCATCGGCTGTCGCGGGCCCCGGTGCCGCGTTCTTCACCGGCGCCTGAAGGCCCCACAGCCGCCCGTCCGGGTCGCGGACGGAGGTCATCATGGTCCCGAAATGGGTCTCCTCGAACGGGGCTTCCAGCGTCAGGTCCGAATCGAAGGCTTCGGCGTCGGGCACTGTGAGCACCAACTGCATACCCGGTTCGCGGTCCGCCGGGATCTCCGCGATGAACACCGGCAGCCCGTCACCATTGCGCAACTGCCCCGAGTCGTGATCGGTCTCGAACTCCAACTCGAACCCCAACTCCTGGAAGAAACGCGCCGACTTCCCCCAGTTGTGGGTCTCCAGTAACACAGCCTCAATACCGTCGGTCGTCATCTCACGCGCCTTCCTCGGTGGAGTCCTGCTGGGGCCGGGCGCGGTCGAGGTAGGCCCGCAGCGCATCGGCCACCAGCGCCGACAAGGACAGCTCTGCCTCGATGGCGCGGTGCTTGACCTGCTTGATCAGCTCGACCGGCAGGTAGACGTTGAACTGCTTGACCTCCTCGGCACCCATGACAGGATGCTAGCACGCTAGCAACCTGAGCGGCTGGCCGTGAATCAGCGATCGGGATCGGTCGTGCGCGCCCAGCAAAGCCCTTCGACGAGCGGAGTCCGGCTAGTTCTTCGCGCGGTAGCGCTGCAAGAGGTTCTCCACCAGCGACATCACCAGGTTGATCAGGAACGCCAGGATGCCGACGATCACCACCAACCCGTAGACCTGCGCGGACTGGAAGTTCTGTTGCGAGGTCTCCAGCAGTTGACCAAGCCCGGACACCTGCGTGCTGATCTCCACGACGAGCACGAGCACCAGCGTCAGCGGCGCGGTTATCTTGATACCCAACAGAATTCCCGGCACGACCGACGGGAGGAAGATCTTCCGGGCGGCGGCGAACCGGCCGAGGCGCAGCGTGCGGACCACGTCCAGTTGGATCGGATTGATGTCCCGGGCGGCGATCCGCACCTGCAACAGCACCGGCCAGATCGCGCCGAAAACCACCGTGTAGAGCTTCATCGACTCGGTGTAGCCGACCAGCAGCACGGCCAGCGGCACCAGCGCGACGCCCGGCAGGAACCGGAAGTACTCCAGGATCGGGCCGAGTATCCGGTCCAGCATCCTGATCCGGCCGACCAGCACGCCGATCACCGTGCCCAGCACGGTCGCGATCACCAGCGACAGGATGAACGTCTCCAGCGTGGCGAGGATCGCGTGGGTCAGCGCGTTGCCCTGCCAGAGCTGCCAGGTCTGGGTGGCCCAGTCCGACGGCGGCGGGAAGAACGTGCTGTTCCTGCCGGCCTCGGCCACCTGCCAGATGACCAACAGAATGACCAACGGGATCAGCCCGCGCAGTGGCGCGATGCCGGCGGACCGGCGTCGCCGGGGGCGCCCGGCCTGCTCCGGCCGGACGGCGGCCGGTGGGTCGACGCGGGTGTCACTGATCGTCATGCCGGTCTCCGTTGCCGAGGGAGCGCCCGCCGGGCACGAAGTGCTCCAGCACCCAGGTGAGCACGAAGTTGAGGATCAGGCCGAGCAGGCCGGTGATCAGGATGTAGGAGAACATCGCGTCCGGCCGCAGCGACTGCTGTTCCTGGACGAGCGCATAGCCGATGCCGTCGGGGTTGCCGACGATCTCGGCGACGATCGCCAACACCAGCGCGGCGGACAGGCTCAACCGCAACGCGACCAGGATCTTGGGCATCGCGGTGGGCAGCGCGAACTTCACCGTCCGCTGCACCGCCGACAGTCGCAGGCTGCGGGCCAGATCCTGGTGCACCGAACTGACCCCGCGCACGCCATCGATGGTGCTGATGGCCACCGGCCAGACCGACACCCAGGCGGCGATCACGATCTCCATCTGCAACGTCTGCGCGAACACGATCACCGCGACCGGCACGAACGCGATCGCCGGGATCGCCCGCAGCACGTCCACCGAGGCCATGCTGTAGGTGAACGCCCGCTGGGACAGGCCCAGCAGCAACCCGAGCAACAGCCCGACGACCGAGCCGAGGGCCCAGCCGCCGAGGCAGGCTGCGAGCGTGTGCTCGACGTTGCCGCTCAACTCCCCCGAATCGGCCATCGCCACCGTGGCCGACCAGATCGTGGACGGCGCCGGAATGTCCTGATAGGACAGCATGCCGGTGGACTTGACCAGCTGCCACACGATGATCAGCACGACCGGCAGGATGAGCCCGACGCCGAGCCGGGCCGATCGGCGCCCCACCCGGGATTTGGCCGTCCGGCTGCTCACTCCGCAGCTGCCGATCCGCTCCGGAGCGTCTCGTGGACGGTGTGCCGGGCGCGCAGGTACTCCGGACTCTCCTTGGTGCTGACCTGGTTGCGCGGCCGGGGCAGGTCGATGGCCAACTCGTAGCCGATCCGGGCCGGCGTACCCGACAGCACCAGCACCCGGTCGGAGAGATACACCGCCTCGTCGATGTCGTGCGTCACGAACACCACGGTGGCACCGGTGAGCTGCTGCACCCTGGCCAGTTCGTCCTGTAGGGACGCCTTGGTCATCGCGTCCAGCGCGCCGAACGGCTCGTCCATCAGCAGCACCTTGGGCCGCATCGCCAGCGCCCTGGCGATCTGCACGCGCTGCTGCATACCGCCCGAGAGCTGCCACGGAAAGTCGTGCCGACGCTCACTCAGGCCGACCATCGCCAGTGCCTCGTCCACTCGGGACTTCCGGTCGGCCTTGGCAACGGTGGCCTCCAGCCCCAGCGCGACGTTGCGTTCCACCGTGCGCCAGTGCAACAGCGACGCAGTGTAGTTCTGGAAGACGATCGCCACGTCCGGTTTGGGCTCGGTGACCTCGTTGCCCTCGAACCGGACCGAGGACCCCCGACCCGGTCGCAGCAGGCCGGCCAGGATGCGCAGCAGGGTGGTCTTGCCTGTTCCGGACGGGCCGAGAATGCTCACGAACTCGCCCTGCGCGCAGGAGAACGTGACGTCTTCGAGCACCCGCAACTGTTGACCGCGGGTGCGGTACTCGACGAACAGGTTCGCGCAGGAGAACGCCTCGACGGACCCACCCGGTCCGTCCCGGCCCGCGAGAGGTGTCGTATCTACGGTCACGACGTCATGCCTTCCCTGGAAGTCCGGCGGGATGTCCGGCAGCGGCGGCCGATTCGCTCAGGCCGTCGGTGCCACGCGGTGCGTGGCCGACAGCTTGCACCCATTGGCTTCGATGAGTCAATGACCTGAGTCAACGGATTACCTGCCTGAAACGCGGCGCCTTCCAGAAGTAACCGGCCCTGAACTGGCCCGATCCAGATACTTGACTGAGGTTATTGTCTTGACTACGTTACCCAAGATATCAAGTCGGGGTCCTCATTCGGCCGTTGATGGAGGCGTCATGACACGGACACGCTTGGCCCGACTGGGCTTGTTGCTCGGCTGCGGCGTACTAGCCCTGACCGCGTGCGGTTCCGGTGGTTCGTCGAACTCCGCGTCCGGTGGCGGCCCGATCCGGATCGCCCTGAACAACACCAACGACTCGCTCTCGGTCGAGGTCGCCCAGCAGGAGGGCTTTTTCAAGAAGCACAACATCACCATCACGCCCAAGACGCTCAGCGACATCACCCTGGTGCCCTCACTGCTGGGCAAGCAGTACGACGTGGGCTTCAGCGTCGGCCCGATCATGATCCGGGCCGCGGCCCAGGGCGTGCCGATCGTGGCGATCTCGGGCAACGACGGCGACTCGCCGCAGGACCAGGGGGTGCAGATCTTCGCCCGCAAGGGCATCACCAGCGTCAAACAGTTGCAGGGCAAGCGAATCGGCTCACCGACGCTGACCGGTAACATCAACATCGCCACCAAGGCGTGGCTGTCCGGCAGCGGCGTCAACCCGACCGGCGAGCAGTTCGTCCAGGTCGCCACCCCGAACATGATCGACCAGTTGCAGGCCGGCCAGGTGGACGCGGTCGAGCTGATCTATCCGTTCATCACGCTGGCCAAGCAGGCCGGCTTCACCTCGCTGGGCGACCCGGAGCGCGTACTCAGCAGCAACTACGTCGGCGGCACCTACTGGACCGCGGACAAGGCGTGGGCCACCGCCAACCCCACCGAGGTCGACAACTTCCGGGCGGCGATGAGCGACGCCGACAAGTGGATCACCGCGAACCCCGCGGCCGCCTACCAGATCTCGGCCACCTACACGAAGGTCACGCCCGCGCAGGCGAAACTCGCCCCGCTCGGCCCGTACACCACCGACGTGTCCGCGGCCGACCTGAAGATCTGGGGCGACGCCATGCACAAGTTCGGCGGCTTCGGCGGCAGCGTCGACTACAGCTCGCTCGTGTTCACCGGGGGCAAGTGACCGACCGGCCGAATCCACTTTCCCCGCAAGGAGTACCGCGTGTCCACAGTAGAGTCAGCCGGCCAGGTCGCGGCCGCCATCAGCTATCGGTCGGTCAGCAGCGTGCCGGACCAGTTCCAGGACCTGCCGGTGTCGGCGGGCGTGTCCGTGCGGTACTACGAACTCACCTCGGTCGACGGCCGCACCGGCCTGGCCGCCCATCTCCTGCCCGAGCAGGTCGCCACCGACCTGCCGATGGTGATCAGCGTGCACGGCAGCGGCGGCAGTATCGTCAGCCAGCCGGTGCGCACGCTGTCGCTGGGCCTGAGCACGCTCGGCGTGCCGGTGCTGTCGATCAACACCCGGCAGAGCGGCGACGCGGTCAACACCGACAACTTCTACGCCACCGTCCGGGACATCGAGGCGGCCTACTGGATGGCCCGCAGCCTGGGCTACCAGCGGATCGTGCTGCACGGCCACAGCCTGGGCACCTGCCAGGTCGAGTTCTTCGCCGCGACACACTGGCACGACAGCACCGTCGGCGTCGTGCTCACCGGCATGTTCGCCGACCTGCCGTGGAAGTCCCGGCACCTGCTGATCAACAACGAGGCGACCTACCGGGAACTCACCGAGGAGGCCGTCGAGGCGGTCCGATCCGGTGAGTACTCGCGCACGCTGGCCGCCGGAATGCCGTGGCTGGGCGGGAAGACGATGCCGGTGAGTGCCGAGCACTTCCTCACCTACCGGCGGGTCGGCCTGGCCGGCGCGCGCAGCACCGAGTGGATCGCCCGCATCCCCTATCCGGTGCTGATGATCCGGGACGAGCACGACACGGTCATCCACGACTTCGAGCCCGGCTGGCTGGAGGCGGCGGTGGAGCACGGCCTGTCGCCTGCGGTGAAGTCGGTCTCGCTGTCCTCCGCCGAGGGCACCGAGGGCCATCGGTTCGACGGGTCGCGCGACGAGTTGGTCGCCACCGTCGCCAACTGGCTGGCCGGCCTGGACGGCTGAGGCGCTTTCCTCATCCCCCAACGATACGAGAGATCAGGGAGTTGCCCATGACTTCGGCACGTTCCGCCGGAGCAGTGCCCGCCTACGCGGTCCGTAGCTGGGTCTCGCAGGTCGAGGAGATCCGGCACACCGGCGGCCCGGCCGCCGAGCAACCGCTGGTCAAGGCGGCGGTCGGCGTACTGATCGCGAACCCGTTCGCCGGTCGTTACGTGGACGACCTGGCCGAGCTGATCACGCCGAGCGCCCAACTGGGCACCGAACTGGGCCGCCGGGCGGTCGCCCTGCTCGGCGGCCGGCCGGTGCAGAGCTACGGCAAGGGCGGCATCGCCGGTACCAACGGCGAGCAGGAACACGTGGTCGCCTGCGTGACCACCGTGTTCGGCGACGCGTTCCGGGACGCGGTCGGCGGCGGGGTCGCCTGGATCTCCTCGGCGACCAAGACCGGCCCGGCCGGCACCACGCTGGACATTCCGTTGGCACACAAGGACGCGCTGTACGTGCGCTCGCACTACGACGCGGTCACCTTCCGGGCACCGGACGGCCCCCGGCCCGACGAGCTGTTCATCGTGGTCGCGGTGGCCGGCGGCGGCCGGGTGCACGACCGGGTCGGCGGGCTGCGGGCGCAGGACGCGGCCATGGACGGGCTGCGATGAGCCTCGCGGTGGTCAACATCGGGCCGTCGCACGACGGTTCACTGGCCGGCGGGCCGATCACCGGGGACGCCGTGGTGT
This sequence comes from Pseudonocardiaceae bacterium, assembly GCA_036268615.1. Taxonomy (GTDB): domain Bacteria; phylum Actinomycetota; class Actinomycetes; order Mycobacteriales; family Pseudonocardiaceae; genus DATATV01. Next base: position 24,647 of record DATATV010000066.1, on the reverse strand, counting down.
GCACGGGCGACACGATCAGCTGGATCGGACCGTCCACCGAGGTCGATGTCGCCGCGCACGACCAACTCGTCGACGCGGCCGGCGCCACCCTGGTGCCCGGCCTGATCGACAGCCACGTGCACACCACGTTCGGCGACTTCACCCCGCGCCAGCAGACCGTCGGCTTCCTGGACAGCTACGTGCACGGCGGCACCACCCGGGCGATCTCGGCCAGCGAGGTGCACGTGCCGGGCCGGCCGACCGACCCGGTCGGGGTGAAGGCGCTCGCCGTCGCCGCCGCGCGCTGCTTCGAGCACTTCCGGCCGGGCGGGATGACCGTGCACGCCGGCTCGGTGATCCTGGAGCCCGGCCTGACCCTGGCCGACTTCCAGGAGTTGAAGGCGAACGGGGTGTGGCTGGCCAAGGGCGGCTTCGGTGGGTTCGCCGACGCCCGGGACTACATCCCGGTGGTCGCCGACGCCAAGGCCGCCGGAATCACCGTGATGTGCCACTCCGGTGGGGGGTCGATCCCGGGCAGCAAGTCCAAGATCGACGCGGAACTGCTGCTGGACATGCGCCCGCAGATCGCCGGACACATCAACGGCGGGCCGACCTCGCTGACCCCGGCGGAGAACGCGCTGATCGTCGCCGAGGGCTCCGACATCGCCCTGCAACTGGTGCACGCCGGCAACCTCCGCTCGGCGATCGACATCGCCGAGCGCGCGCTGGCCAAGGGCGATCTGCACCGCATCCTGATCGCCACCGACACCCCGACCGGCACCGGCGTCATCCCGCTGGGGATGTTGCGCCAACTGGCCGAGATGGTCTCGCTCGGCCCGCTCACGCCGGAACAGGCGATCACCGCCGCGACCGGAAACGTGGCCGCGACCTACGGACTGACCGCCGGCCGGATCGCCGTCGGCGCCCCCGCCGACCTGGTCGTGCTGGACACGCCGATCGGGTCCGGCGCCGAGGACGCGTTCGGCGCACTGCGGATCGGCGACCTGCCGGCCATCGGCTGCGTGATCACCGAGGGCCAGATCCGGGTCTCCCGCAGCCGCAACACACCGCCACCGAGTCGAGGGGTTACATGCCGCATCCGCTGACGCCGGGAATTCTGTTCTCCCAGATGGAACCGCCGCCGGAGCTGACCGCCCGGTTCCATGACTGGTACGACAACGACCACGTCCCGGCCCGGACCGCCCTCGACGGATTCCTTGGCGCACGGCGGTTCCACGCACTCGACGGGTCGCCTCAGTACCTGGCGATCTACGAACTGGAATCGCTGGCCGCGCTGGAGACCGACGCCTACCGACAGGTGAAGACCGCGCCCTCGGCGCTGACCCGGGAGATGCTCGGCGTGGTCCACGGGTTCACCCGGTACACCTGCGAACAGGTGTCCGACTTCGGCGAGCCGGTGCACGGCTCGGTCGTGTCGGTGGTCGCGTTCACCGTGCCCGACGAGGACGAGGACGAGTTCGACGCGTGGTACGAGCAGGAGCACGTGCCGATGCTGCTGCTCGCGCCGGACTGGCTGCGGGTCCGCCGCTACCGGGTGCTGGACGGCGAGGGCGGCCCATGGACGCACCTGGCCGTGCACGAACTGCGCTCGGCCGAGGTGATGGACTCGCCGGAACGCACCCGCGCGCGGATCGGGCCGCGCCGGGACGAACTGGTCAGCCGGCCGTGGTTCGGCGACTCCGGCCGCTGGCTGTACCAGGAGTTGTCCCGGGTGACCGCGCTGATCGCGGACTGACCGGCTGAGCAGGAGGGTTTTCCGATGAGCAAGACACTCGTGATCGTCGGTGCCGGCCCGGTGGGCACGGTGCTGGCGCTCGCGGCGGCCCAGCGTGAGTTCCAGGTGGTCGTGCTGGAGGCGGAGGACCACGTGGTGGACGAGCCGCGGGCCGCCACCATGCATCCGTCCACCCTGGACATGGTGGCCGACCTGGGTCTACTGGACGACATCCTGGCCGAGGGCCTACTCGCCCGCTACTTCGACTTCTGGGACCGGCCGACCCGGTCGTTGGTGGCCCGGCTGGATCACGAGGTGTTGCGTGGGTTGACCGCGCATCCCTATGTGGTGCAGGTCGAGCAGCACAAAGTGGTCAACATGGCGCTGCGGCGGCTGGCTGATCTGGACAACGTCGAGGTCCGGTTCGGAACGCCGGTCACCGGGGTCGCCCAGGACGCTGGTGGCGCTGTCGCTTTCACCGCTGCCGGGCCGGTCCGTGGTGACTACCTGGTGGGTACGGATGGTGGGCGCAGTACCGTTCGCAAGGCGATGGGGATCGAGTTCGAGGGCTACACGTGGCCGGAGCGGTTTCTTGTGCTGACCACGTTGTTCGATTTTCAGCAGGAACTCGACTTCAGTTATCGGAACTATATCGCTGATCCGCAGGAGTGGGTCAATCTGTTCAAGGTCGCCGGGAACGACGGTCTCGGCCGGTGGCGGGCGGTCTTCCCTACCGGGGCCGACGAGACCGATGAGCAGGCGTTGAGCGACTCCGGTACGTCGTATCGACTTCGGCGGTTGTCGTTGACCGTCGATCCCGCCGCACAACTGGTGCATCGCAAGCTTTACAACGTGCATCAGCGGGTTGCCAGGTCGTTCCGGGCCGGGCGGGTGTTTCTGGCCGGGGATGCCGCTCATGTCAACAATCCGATTGGCGGACTTGGTCTGAACTGCGGTATTCATGATGCCGTGGAGCTTGCTGAGACGCTTGGGTCGGCGTCCTCTGCTGGCTCTTCGGTCCTGGATCGGTATGAGGCTCGGCGGCGGCCGGTCAATATTGAGTTTGTTCAGCAGCAGACGGTCAACAACAAGAAGCGGCTGGAGGAGAAAGATCCGGAGAGGATCAAGGAGCGGCAGGCCGAGTTGGCCGCTGTTGCTGGGGATGCTGACCGCACTCGGGAGTTCTTGTTGAACTCTTCGTTGCTGCGCAGTGTTGTGAAGGCCAAGTCGCTCGGCTGAGATCTCGGCATGGCCCTGTCGCGACAGCGACGTCCAGGCCAGCAGCAAAGCGACCCAGTGCCGCCTGGTGTTTGATCCAGGTCTGCGTGCTCGGGTGGCGAGATCCCCCCGACGGGCCTCGCCACCCGAGGCTTGCCAACCGATCTTCACTGTGGACACGTACCGCCGGGCGATCTGGTTCACCCGCACCCACTGACCTCTGGGTATGGTGAGGGTGGCGCGCAGGGCGCCACCGGGTCCGCGGACAGGGCTGAGCCCACCTGATGAACTACCCCTGGCGTTGTTGTCACGGCCACCTCCTTTCGGCCTGAACGCGGACCGCAGGCCCGTGAAAGGAGGTCGCGATGGCGGCCACCACTGCCCTGCCCACCGGCGCCAATCTGGACCAACTGCGCAAACGTGCCAAAGATCTGCACCGAGCTGTGCTTGCCGGCGACCCGGACGCGCTGGCCCGGATCGGTGACCGGCCACCAGCCGCGTTTCGGCTCGCCTGCGCCCAACTTGTCATCGCCCGCGAGTACGGGTTCGCCAGTTGGGCCCGGCTCAAGCGGCACGTCAGCGTGCTGACCGAGTTCACCCGCACCATCATCGGGCCGCCCGCACCGGAGACCGCCCCGCTGGATGCGCTGCTGCAACTGGGTTGTCTGCTCTACGCGGCTGACGACGGGCCCGAGCAGTGGGCGCGGGCCCGGGAACTGCTCGCCGCGCATCCGGACCTGCGCGGTGCCGGCATCCACGTCGCCGCGATGCTCGCCGACGTCGAGCAGGTTCGTCGGCTGCTTGCCGGTGACCGCCGGCTGGCCGATCGGCAGGGCGGACCGCATCGTTGGGAGCCACTGCTCTACCTCGCCTACAGCCGGATCGACCCGACGGTCAGTGCGGCGGCCGTGCGGGAGACCGCTCGGTTGTTGCTCGACGCCGGGGCCGACGCCAATGCCGGCTTCTTCCACAACGGGCTGCCGTCGCCGTTCACCGTGTTGACCGGCGCGTTCGGTGAGGGCGAGCGAGGACCACTGCGGCAACCTCGGCATCCGCACTCGCTGGAGTTGGCCCGAATCCTGCTGGCCGCGGGTGCCGACCCGAACGACAGTCAGACCCTCTACAACCGGATGTTCGAGCCGGGCAACGATCACCTGGAACTGCTGTTCTCCTCTGGGCTGGGCGGCGGGCCCGGCGGCCCGTGGCGGACGCGGCTGGTCAACGCGACGCACCCGCCAGCCGATGCCATCCCCTCCCCCGCCCGGCTGCTCCGCGACCAGCTCCGGTGGGCGGTCAACCATGGGTTTGTCGAGCGGGTGCGGCTACTGCTCGCGCATGGTGTCGATCCCGGGCCGATCGAAGGCGAGCGGCGGTCGCCGGCGGATCAGGCGGCCCGGGCGGGGTATCCGGAGGTGGTGTCCGTGCTGGTTGAGGCGGGTGGGCCGGCGCCGACGCTGCGGGGTCCGGCCGCGTTGGTCGCCGCGGTGTTGGCCGGTGCGGACGACTCGGCGTTGGTTGGTTCGCCGGCCTTGGCGAAGGAACGGATTCCGATGGCGATCCTGGACGCGGTCTCGGCCGGCCGGCCGGCTGCGGTGCGTCGGTTCGCCGAGCTCGGTTTCGACGTGAACGCCCGGGGCCGGCACACCGCGCTGCACGAGGCCGCGGCCAACAACGATGTGGCCATGATCGAGCTGTTGTTGTCTCTCGGTGCCGATCCGGAAATTCTGGACACCTCGTTCAACGCGACGCCGCTGGGCTGGGCCGAGTACAACTATGCAACCGAGGCGACGGCTCGCCTGTCCACATTGGATTAGCGTGGTCATCCCCATCGACCGGGGGCTAACCTCAGCCGATGGGGACCACCCGCCTGATCCTGGTCGAAGGGATGATCGGCGCCGGCAAGACCACGACCGCCGAACACATCGCCGACTGGTTGACCAGCCGGGGAGAGCAGGCCCGCGCCTACCACGAGTTCGCCGAGGACCATCCGATCCGCACCCGGGCCGTCGACGGACTGCGAGTCGGCTATCCCGGCGGGGCTCGGCCCATTCCGGGCCACCCCACCAACTATGGCCTCGAACAATGGGCCCGGCTGGCCGAGTCCTGCTGTCGGGAGGATCGGACGGTCGTCCTGGAGAGTACGTTTCTGCAGAACTCGGTGATCCCCGCGTTTGTCAACGGAGCGCCGCCGGACGAGCTGCACGCCATCTTCACCGCGATCACCACCCAACTCGCTCCCGCCACACCGTTGTTGATCTACCTGCGCCCGACCGACATCACCGCGGCCATCAACCACACCCACGAGGAACGCGGCGAACCATGGTCGTCCTGGAACGTCGCTTCAGCGACCGCATATCCGTGGGCGCGCGCCCGGAACCTGAGTGGCCGGGCCGCGGTGATCGAGCTGTACCGGGGGTGGGAGCGGATGGTGGACGAACTGCTCGACGGCTATCCGTTCGAGCAACTCGTGCTGCTCGACCCGCAAGCCGATTGGACCGCCGCCCGGACCAGCATCCACCGGCGCCTTCGCGGGGCGGATGCGGCTGAGTAGTCAACCGGTCACGCTGGCATGCTCACCGGCATGACCGACGAGCGGGACCAGTGGAGCGTCTTTCATTTTTCCCAGTCGAACCCGGAAGGCCCTGGCCAGGGCGATGTCGCGGCCCTGCTGAGACGGGTCGCCGACACCATCGACGACCTCGGCGACATCCAGGTCGTGGACATCGTGTTCGGCACGGTGGTCACCCGGGGTGAGGACGAGCTGCGGCTGACGGTCTACTACGACCGCGCGCCCCGGCGGCGGTAACCGGCTCCACTCACGTGTCGAGCAGGTCCGGCACAAAGATTTCCTCGCAGGTCAGCCGTTGTTCGGACAGGCCCTGCTCGAAATGCCAGCGCAGGAAGGCGTCGATGGTCGTGCGGTTGGACTCGATGCCGTAGGGCCAACCGTTGCCCGGGAACAGTCGGCTGTTCGTCTCGACCAGCTCGTTGATCCATGGGACGTTGATGGTCATGTGGTTGAAGGTGCGGCCGGTTCGGTAGCGGTCCACCGCGATGTCCCGTGCGTCGCAGAAGGCCCGGTACACAGCCTTGGCCAAGCCCGGATGGTCGGCGAGCAGGTCCCTCCTGACCACGATCGTGTGCATGATCGGGAAGATGCCGGTCCGCTGGTAGTGGTCGCGCTCGACCGCTTTGTAGTCCGGGAAGAGCCGGGCCACTCGCGGCGAATTGTTGAGCACGCACTGCGGCACGTCGGCCGAGATCATCGCGTCGAGCTCACCCGCTTCCAGCATCGGGCCCAGGGCCTTGCCCTCGGGCGCTCGGGTCACCTCGACATCGGCGGGGTGGAGCTGCGGAACGAAGTCGAACGGCGCCATCGGCCAGTCGAAGCCGCCGACGACCCACCGGCTCTGTTCGGGGGTCACGCCGTATTCGTCGGACAGGACTCCCTTCGCCACCACTCCCGCGTCGTGGCCGTACATCGCGAACTCGCCGACGAGTTTGCCGGCGAGGTCCTGCGGTGTCGTGATGCCGCTGGCGGTGTTGACGAAGATCGCCGAGTGCCGGAACTGGCGATTCGGGAACACCGGGAGCGCCACGAAGGGCGGCTCGTCGAGGTCGAGAGTGCGCAGGTAGAAGGACAGGCCGAGTTCGGCGACGCCGAAAGCGTGCTGTCGCACCATCCGCTCGAAGATGTCCGAGATCAGGTCGGCGCTCTCGTAGCTCGCGCTGACGCCGTCGATCGGCACGGTCCCGTCGAACAGGGCCCGGGTCACGTCATACCGGCCGACGCCGATCCCGAGGTCGAGCTCGCTCATGGCTGGACTCCTCTCCAGTTCGTCGACCGGCCAATCGTAAATTCATTTACCATCTTCTGGCAAGTGGCCGTTCATGCTGGCCGGACGTGTCTAGACTTCGGTCGTATGAGTGCCGACGCTCCCGCCCTCGCGGATCTCTTCGCCACCGCGTCTCTTGGCGCACCGGAGAAGGCTGTGGGTTTTGTGATGTGGCGGGTGCTGCATCGCTACGTGCGCGAGGTCGACCACGCACTCGCCGAACTGGACCTGACGCACCTGCAGTTCACCACCTTGATGATGGCCGCATGGCTGAGCCGAACCGGCGAACCGGTGACCCAGACCGAACTCGCGCGGTCCGGGGACATTCATCCGATGCAGGTCTCGCACATGCTCAAGGCACTGGAGGGCAAGGGCATGGTCGCCCGACCTCGTGGCACGGCGGACGTGCGCACCAAACATGTGGAGGTGACCACGGCCGGCATCACGGTGTTGCGCCAGGCACTGCCGCTGGTCATCGAGGTGGCGCACCGGGTGTTCGGCGCGGCGGGGCATCCGGGCGGCGGCTTGTTGGACAGCCTGTTGCGGGTCGAGGAGTCCGCGAGCAGCGCCTGACCGACGGGCCGGGCGGTATCAGCCGGCGGCTTTGGCGCGCAGGTCGTCAACCGTCCTGCTGATTCGGCGCTGCCGGGTCTCCGGCGTCTTCGCGCCGTCGACGGACAGCACGTAGCGCTGCCGGTGGCTGTAGGACAGCCCGTCGAAAGCGCGCTTGGCCCGCGCGTCCTGCGCCAGCGCGGCAGCCAGGTCCGCGGGCACGGTGACCGTGCGCGGCTCGGTGTCCAGTTCGAGTTCCACCTCGACCTCGTCGCCGGCCGCGACGCCCGCGCCGGCCCGGATCTGGGCGCTGACCGGCAACAGGAATCGGCCGCCCATCGAGCCGACACTGCTGCGGAAGGTGTACTCGTTGACAGTGGCCCGAACGGCCGGCCGCTTGCCCGACCCGAGGCCGGCGACGACCTCGACCGGCACCTCGATCCCGGTGGCGCTCTTGCCGTTCAGTTCCAGCACGGCCCGAAATTTCATCGGGAACCTCCCGGTTCAGTACTGGACCGTACAGTACTCGACCCAGTACTGGACGGTCCAGTACTGTGAGCGCAGGCAATCGGAAGGGGCGTGGGAGATGGCGGCGGAGAGCTGGTCGGAGCACCGACGTGCGGCGATCGACGCGGCCGCCACCGAGTTGTGCGAGCAGGCCACCGACAGCCGGTCAGAACGCAAGCGCACCGGGATTCTGACCGCAGCCACCGAACTGTTCCTGCGTAACGGTTATCAGGGCACAAGTATGGACGAAATCGCGTCCGTCGCCTCGGTGTCGAAGCAGACCGTCTACAAGAATTTTGCCGACAAACAGACGTTGTTCACCGCGATCGTGCTCGGCACGCTGGACCGCTTCGGTGAACCGTTCCTGGCCGCGGTCGACCGGCTGAAGGACACCGAGAACCTCGAAACCGACCTGGTCGAGCTGGCGCGCGGCTACCTCGCCGCGATCATGCGGCCGCAGGTGCTGCGGCTGCGTCGGCTGATCATCGCCGAGGCCGACCGGCTGCCCGAACTCGCCCGCACCTACTACGAACGCGCCCCTGAGCGCACCATCGCCGCCCTGGCCGACTGCTTCGCCCAGCTCGCCACCCGTGGCCTGCTCAGCGTCGACGATCCCCTGGCGGCTGCTGGCCAGTTCGCTTTCCTGGTCCTCGGGCAGCCCTTGGATCGGGCGTTGTTCTGCTTGTCGGACAAGGGTTTCCGGGAGGCGGACCACAATGCGCACACCGACGCGGGGGTGCGGGTCTTCCTGGCCGCCTACCGGCCCTGACCGGACAACCCGGCCGACTCAGGAGCGGTTGGAATCGGCCTCCACCGGCCAGCCGGCGAGTTCCCGGATGGCCACCTCGGCAAGGGAGATACCGGACAGTTCGCCCTCGCTGAAGCTGCGCTGCCGTTCGGCCGCGATCGGATCGTGGCCGCCGAGGACGTCCGCGTTCTCGATGCCGACCGTGGCGCCCCTGGCCAGTTCCGCGAGTTTGGCGAGGATCGCGGCGACCTCGATCGCATCAAGCCGTTCCATGCGCGTCATCCTAGAGTTTCGGAGGTCACAACCGGTAATCGGGCAGGCCCGCGGCGAATCGGGTCATCATGGACGGTGTGCGCGCCCAAGCATGGTTGACCGGCCTGAGCGGCCGCCGGCGGATCTTCGCCGCGGCCGTGCTCGTTCTCGTGGTCGTGTTGGTGGCGGTGTTCACCGTGCGGCTGTCCACCGGCAGCGCGGACCCCACATCGGGCAGCCCCGCCCAGAACCGGCCGGGCACCGTACTGCTCGTGCCCGGCTACGGCGGCAGCACCGGCTCGCTCAGCACGCTCGCCACCCGCCTGCGCGCCACCGGCCGGACCGCCGAGGTGGTCACGCTGCCCGGCGACGGCACCGGCGACCTGCTGGCCCAGGTCGCCACACTCGACCACGCGGTGAACGACGTGCTGGCCGGCGGCGCCCCGTCGGTGGACGTGGTCGGCTACTCGGCCGGCGGCGTGGTGACCCGGCTGTGGGTCGACCGCGACGCGGGCGCGAACCGGGCCCGCCGGGTCGTCACGCTCGGCTCGCCACTGCACGGCACCCAGGTCGCCGCCGCCGGCACCGCGTTGGTTCCGGGCGCCTGCCCGCTGGCCTGCCAGCAGTTGGTGCCGAACAGTTCGCTGCTCCGCGAGATCGACGCACAGGCGCTGCCGGTCGGGCTGCCGTGGCTGTCGCTGTGGACCCAGGACGACCAGACCGTCACCCCACCGGACTCGGCCCGGCTGAGTGGCGCGGTGAACGTGCCGCTCCAGCAGGTGTGCCCGACGCTCCAGGTCTCGCACAGCGGCCTGCCGACCGACGCGCTGGTCACCGGCCTCGTGCTGGCCGACCTGAACGGCCCGACGCTGACCACTCCCCCGCAGGCCAGCCAGTGCACCGCGCTGACCAGGACCGGGCTTCGCTAGCTGGTGATGTCCTTGCTGGTCAGGTTCGCCCACGCGGCACCGAGAAAGACGACCAGGTAGGCGAGTTGGACGAGCAGGCCGCGGTCGATGTTGGTCCAGAAGATGGGGACGCGGAAGAAATCGATCCAGGCCAGCCAGTAGTTCGTCGGCAGGTAGGACTTCACCGAGGAGGCGGCGTCCAGCGTGGTGAGCACCTCGCTGGTGATCAACACGGCCAGGGTGCCGAGCGCGGCCCCGAGCGCCGAGTCGGTGACGGTGGACAGGAACAGCGCGATCACCCCGACCCCGAGCATCGACAGCAGCACGTAGCCGATCGCCGCGAGCAGTCGGACGAGCAGTTCGGCCGGGGTCAGTGCCGTGCCGGACAACGAGGTCAGCCCGCCCGGCTGACCGACCGCCGCGGCCTGCCCGGTGCCGAACAACCCGATGCCCACGAGGTAGGAGGTGACCACCACCAACGCGATGGCCACCAGCACGAACACGATGAGGCTGATCAACTTGGCCAGCAACAGCCGAGTCCGGCCGACCGGCCGGATCAGCAGGTAGCGCAGGGTGCCATGAGCGGCCTCGCCGGCGACGGCGTCACCGGCGAAGGTGGCCACCGCGATCGGCAGGAAGATCGGCAGAATCAACGCCAGCGCGGCGGCCGGGTAGAGGGTTCCGTTGTGCACCACGGCGGACAGGAAGGCGGCGCCCTGGCCGGGTGGGGGCGTGAGGTGTGTGGTGGCCAGGAAGACCGCGACCACTGCGGGCAGCGCGCAGAGGAGCAGCACGCTGACCCACATTCTGGGGCGCAGAAAGAGTTTGCGCAGTTCGACGGCGATCATGCCGGGGCACCACCGGTCGCCTCGGGCACGCTCGGGCCGGCGGCGACCCGATCCCCGCCGTCCCCGGTCACCTCGAACACCACCTGTTCGAGCGTTCGCCGCTGGACACCGATCCCCCGCACCTGCACGCCACCGCCGACCAGCCGCGAGTTCAGCTCGGCCGGATCGGCGGCACGGACCACGAGCCGACTGCCCTCCCGCAGTTCCACGGTGCCGTCCAGGAGTGCCACGGCCGCCGCCGGATCAGGAGTATCCACCTCGACCCGCCCCGTCGGCGCGCGCAGTGCGGCAAGTTCCTCCTGCAACACCAGCCGCCCCCGGTCCACGATGCCGACCCGGTCGCACAGTTCGTCCACTTCGGACAGAAGATGACTGGACAGAAAGATCGTCGTACCGCCCTTGTTCAGTTCCAGCAACAGTTCCCGGATCTCCCGAATGCCACGCGGATCGAGCCCGTTGGTCGGCTCGTCGAGAATGAGCAGGCGCGGCCTGCGCAGCAACGCGGCGGCCAGGCCGAGCCGCTGCCGCATACCCAGCGAATAGGTGCGGACCGTCCGCCGGTCGATGCCGGCCAACCCGACCCGCTCAAGCGCCTGCTCGATCCGCGCCCGCCGCCCCCGACGTCCGGCGCCGTCAGCACGTGGCCCGGCGGCGTCGATGATGGCCAGATTCGTCCGCCCGGACAGATGCGGAATCGCAGCCGGCCCCTCCACCAGCGCGCCGATCTCCGGCAGCGCCGCACGGACCCGTTTGGGCACCGCATGTCCGAGCAACTCGATCTCGCCGCTGGTCGGGTAGACCAACCCGAGCAGCATCCGGACCAAGGTCGTCTTGCCCGAACCATTGGGGCCGAGAAAGCCGTACCGGTCGCCCTCGTGCACCTGGAGGTCGACCCCGTTGACCGCGACGGTCGACCCGAACCGCTTGGTCAGCGCGCGCGTGACGATCAGATCGGTCATCGGACCGGCCTCGGCCCGCGCAGCGCGGCGATTTCGGTAGCGGCCTGCTGAACCACCGATGGGTTGACCAGCCCGGCGACGAGGTAGGTCCGCCGCCCGAAGCCGACCTGTTCCAGCAACACCGTCAACATCGGGATCTGGATGAGCACCGCCCGCCCTCTCGTCACTGTCATCGCCGTAGCCCCGGCCTTGGTCGCGGTGTCGATCGCCGACCGGCCGACATCGGCCGGCAGCGGCAACACCACAAATGTCGAGAGCCCGGTGCCGTAGCGACCGACCCCGGGCAACCCGTTCAACTCGGGTTGACGGGCGTATCCGGCCAGCTCAGCCGGCAACGGAAAACGCCCGAGGTTGCCCAGCGCACTCAGCACGTCCGGGGCCGGCGTCCGACTGACGCCGTTGGTGCCGTTCACCGGCGGGCTGAGTGTGGCCGCCGCCGGGTTCGTGCGGGTCACATCCACGAACTGACTGATCAACACCGGCCGCGCGGCACCGCGCGCGGTCACCTCGACTCTCAGTGGCAGCCCGGTGGCCGGATCGGCCCAGATGTCGACCTGACCGACGGTGGTCGCCGGGTTCGTGGGGCGCAGTCGCAGCCCGGCCGCGACGATCCCGGCGATTCGGCGTGTCGGCAGCGAGACAACCGGGTCCGCCGGATCCATGGTGAGCACCCGTCGAGCCAGCTCCGGCGGCACCAGGTCACCGGCCCGAGGCAGCCGCACCGGCTCGTTACCGACCACCTCGGTGAGCAGATCGGTGCCGTAATCCCAGGTGAACTCCCCGGTCGGCGTCGTGTAGACATCACGTTCGCCAACGGTGTCGATCACGTCGACCCGATTCTGGTCAGCCGACCGATACCAGACGCGGACATCCGTCGAACCGCTCAACAACGAGGTCACATCGCTCAGATCAGGCAGGCTGGGCAGGCCAAGCGTGCCCTCGGTCTGGACATAGCCGACATAAGGCCGATCACCGGAGTCAAGAATCCGCTGGCGCAACTGGCCGGCGGCCGGCTCCGCACCACTCACCGGCAGGCTCGCCACCAAGGTGGGTACTGCGCAGACCAGCACGGCGACAGCCGCCACCAGCAGCCACCGCCGAACCGCCCTACCGCGAACCACCGTCATCCTCGGTCCGATCGCTGAGCCACCGCCTCACCAGGTGTGAGCTGCGAGATCTGACAACCCTTCCTTTGTACCTGGCCGCACCCGGTTCGGTCCCCCGCTCGGCTGTCAGTCCTCTGAGTGGTCCGAATTTCGTAAGAACCTTGGTAGTGGTTTGATTGCCCGGCCGGTGGTGGACCACGACCGGTCATCGTTCACTGTGCAAAAGGGGCCCCTGTGTCTGTTGACCTGAAATCAGGCATTGAGTCGGCCTTGCCCGACCTCGCCATGTTCTCGTTGGCGACGATCCGGTCCATGGATGACGCGACCCTTGGCAACGCACTGCGCCACGCCGTGAGCGGGGCCGCCACGGTGCAGGTGTGCGACCAACAAGCCTGCCACGACTGGGCTGAATGATCCCGCGCATCGTCGACCAGCGAGGTCCTCATTCCTCCGGATCAACCCTCGGTCACGGGCAGTGCCACTGATCCTGGCGTCCGCGACAAGAGTCACACGACTTCTTCCCGGCTGTTCAAGCATCGCCTGACCTGGACCGACTTCGATGCCGTCGCGCGCGGCATCGGGGGCGGCCAGGTCGTGCGTCAGTTCCGCTACGCGGAGCGAAGCCGACGGCTGCTGCTGCTGCGGGCCGTCCTGGACGAGGCGACGCGCAACCCGGACCTGACCGGGCCGCTGCCTTCTCCTGATCTCGCCTGGGATCTGCTCACCCACGTGCAGGAGGTCGCGCCCGCGGCGGTCGACGCGGTGCTCGGCCACCCGTACACCGGGTCGTGGCTCGGCCACCTCAACCGATTGATTCAGTGCCGGACAGCCGATCCGGCACCGTTCTGGGTGCACCTCGGACACCTGCACTCACTTGCCGCCGCGGCCGCGATTCGTGGCAACGTCGCCTTCCGGCTCGTGCTACCGGTGTGGGACGGCGGTGTCGTACTACCCACCCTCGGCGTGGCCCGGCTCGGCACCGACGCGGGCTGGGCGACGGCCAAAGTGATCAGCGACGGGGAACGAATCGAGCTGAACGCCGCTCCGGTGCGTGTGGTGTTGACCGGGACGCGGACGGTCGACGGACCGAACTGGTGGTCCGTGCCACGCATCACGGTGACGACGGACAACCGTGAGCTGTCGATCCGGTTGGACTCCCTCGATCCCTATCGAGGCGCATACGAACCGAAGGCACCCGAGCGTCCGGACTGGACGGAAGTCAAGGCGTGGCAGGGACTTCTCGACGACGCCTGGCGTCTTATCGTGCGTTGTCTGCCGGACTACGCCGATGCCATGCAGGCCGGTCTCGATTCACTCGTTCCGCGCGCCCCCATGACTCTGCGGACGCCGAGCGCGTCCAGCGGTGACGCGTTCGGCAGTGTCATCTCGGCCCGGCCCGCGGATGCCGAGTCGTTGGCGGCGATCCTGGTGCACGAGTTCCAGCACATCAGGCTCAGTGGCCTGTTGCGAATAGCCCAACTGTACGAGAACGATCCACGCGAGCGGTTCTATGCGGCGTGGCGCGAGGACCCCCGCCCCATTCGCGGGGTTGTTCAAGGCACATACGCGTTCTTCGGTATCACAGCCCTCTGGCGGGCTCTGGCCGCCTCGACGAGCGATCCCGTCGGACGACGACGAGCGCAGTTCGAGTTCGCCTTCGCGCGCGCGGTCACCTGGCGAGCAGTAGGGACTCTGGGCAGGGACGAGTCGTTGACCGACGAGGGGCGGAGATTTGTCGCCGGCATCGCCGACGTGCTCGGCCGGTGGCAGACCGAGCCGGTGCCGACGGACATCACCGAACTGGCCCGACAGGTTGCCGCGGATCACTACGTGGGTTGGCGCCTGCGCCATCTCCGGCCGTCGAGCGAACTGGTGGCGGAATTCGCGGGCGCCTGGCTCGACAGCCGTTCGCCCGTGTTGGACGCGCTGACGAGCACCCGGTCCGTGGTCCCGGAGTCGGCCGGACCGTGGTGCTACGCCCGGGACGACCTGATTCGCCTGCGCCTGTTGGCAAGCTCCCGCGAGGACCAGCACACAGACCTGGTGCCTGATGCCCAACCCGCTGATCTGGCCTGGGCGGAGGGCCGGTTGACCGACGCCGTCGAGGGCTACCGCAAGCAATTGGATCTCCGACCCGACGAGCCGACCTCCTGGGCCGGACTGGCGATCTCGCTGTCCACAACGGAGCATGGACGAGCTACCGACCTGCTCAACAGTCAGCCGGAAATGGTGCGGGCCGTACATTCGGCGATCCGCGAGCGGACCGATGCCGTGCCGAACCCTGAGGACCTGGCCGACTGGATCGCGCAGCATCTGTCGTCACAGCGGTAGCGGGTCGATGTCGCAGTTGGCGCGCAGGCCCTGTTCGGCCGCCACGATGGCCGGATGCTTCGGCCCCAGCCGCTGACGATACAGCGCGAGCACTTCGCGGTACCGCTCCTCGGCCGCCTCGGTCCGGCCCAGGGTGCGCAGGTCGAAAGCGACGTTCAGACTGGCGGCGAGCGTGGTGGGGTGGTCGGCGCCCAGCACTCTCTCCGCACGTTCCAATGCGTCGGTCCCGAGGGCGAGGGATACTTGCGGCTGGTCGCGCGCGGCCAGGTCGCTGGCGAGGTGAATGGCGCAGATGATGACGTAGGGATGGTCGGCGCCGAGGCTTTCCCGCAACTTGTGCTGTGACTCCGTGTCCAGTCGCTGCGCGTCCTCGACCGCGCCGAGCAGCCGCAGGGTCACGGCCAGATCGACGATCGCGCAGCGGGTGAACGGATGGTGGTCACCGAGATTGCTGCGGTAACGATCGACCACCTCTTCGCCGAGCCGCCGAGCGTGGTCCAGTTCACCGGCATAGCGCAGGTCGATGGAATAGGCCAGCGCGCAGGACATCGCGTTGAAGTTGTCCGGTCCCTGCCGGACCCTGATCCGTTCCAGGATGCTCGCGGACAGTTCAAGCGCGCCCTCGTGATCACCCGCCTTGCGCCGGGTTACCGCCAGATACGCCAACCGGCGCAAGGTATCCGTCGCGTCCTCACCGAACAGTTCGCGTGCTTCCTCGGCGAGACGCTCCTGCTGCTCGTGCGCCACGGTGTAGTCGCCCAGTTCGCGCCGATCCATGATCAGCCCGCTCTGTGTACTCAGGGTGTTCGGGTGGTAGCGCCCGAGGATCTCCGCCTGAAGGTGGTACGTCTCGAAGTCGAGATCGCAGGCCTTTCGATATTCGCCGCACAGCCGCAGATTGATGGCATTGATTCGGGCAGCCCGGAGGGTGACCGGATCGCGCAGGCCGAAGAGTGCGAGCTCCTTCCGAAACACCCCTTCGGCCAGTTTCCGCGCCGACACGAAGTCACCTCTGGCCTTCAGATCCGCGGAGACCAACAGTTGCGCCGCCAGTGTTCGCTCGTCATCCTCGTCGTACAAGCGGCGCAAGACGGCCAGGGTGTCGAGATTGAGGGTGGCGGCGTCATCGTATCTGCCGACCAACCAGTAGAAGTAACCCAGTAGGGCGGCCAGTTCCAGAGTCTGTGGGTCCTCTGCGCCGCGTTCGTGTGCGCAGACAGCCAGGACGCGGCTGCCCACGCTGACCGCCTCGTCGTGATCACCCCACTGGTACAGGAACCGGATCAGGTTGATGATCAGCTGCCGTACCCGGCTGTCCTCGGGGCCGAACTCGGCGGAGGCGAAGACGTCGGAAGCGTAGGCGTGCGGCAGCATCGCCTGGTATCGCTGCCATTGCTTCGGGGACACCGGGTCGTTGGGGTCGAAATTGCCCAACAGCCGGTGGGTTGCTCGGCGCATCTCCTGCTGTTGGCGCACGGTCATCCGGTCGCGCAACACGATCTGGGCGAGTCGATGTAGTTGCAGAGTGTCGTTTCCATGGTCCACATTGGCCAACCCGTAACGGTCGATCTCACGGAACGCCCGACCGAGTTCGGTCGGTTCCCACAGCGCTTTGTCCAGCTCCGGAGCGATGGAGATGCCGCGGACACCGTTGAACAGGTTGCGGGGGATGGATTCTGGCGAAAGGAAGGCGCACACCTGGAGGATCTGGCGGGCCGCCGGGTTGCGCCTGCGGATCGCGTCGAAGGACACGTTCCAGGTCGCGGCCACCGGGAGGTCATAGTCCGCGGGCGCCGCGCTTTCCAGGATCTCGACGACCTTCAGATGGTACAGCCGCAAGTATTCGCGGACCGGCAGGCCGGTTTCGGCCCGCAGCGCTGCGGCTTGCGCAAGCGCCAGCGGTTGGTCGCCGAGTGCGTCGGCCAACTGGTCGGCTTCCGAACGGTCGATATCGGGATCGCGGTTGCTCAACAGCGTGATACTTTCGCGGCGGCTGAACGGCTCCACCTCCAACGGTGGCACTATGCCGCCCCAGTCAGGATTGCGTGAGACGATCAGCACGTGGCCAGCGCCGTCCGTGGGCAGGAACCGCTGGACGCCATCCGGATCGTCCGCCGCGTCGTAGACGAGCAACCACCGTCGGGCGCCGGCCTGGAGTGCGGCCAACACGGCCGGGATGGCGTTGTCCGCCTCGTCGCATCCGGGCAGGCGCAGCCGCTGCGCCAGTTCGGTCAGCCCGACCCTGATCTGGGTCGGCCGGGAGGCCTCGATCCACCAGACGAGGTCGTAGTCGCGCAGATGCCGGTAGACATATTCCACCGCCACCTGGGTCTTGCCGATGCCGGGCAGGCCGTGCAGGACCGTGGCGCCCACATCGGTAAGTCGCTCCCGCAACAGGTCCACCAGGGCCATCCGCCCGGTGAAGTTCACGTTGTGCGGCGGCACGTTTCCCCAGACCTCCGGTAGCTCGTCGGTCTGGTCCGGGCGGGTTGCCACCACCGAGGTGGGGTCGGCGGCGCCGCCGGTGGATTCGGCGGTCGGGTCGTCGACTTCGGCCATCGTCTCCGGGACCGTGTCGAGGCGGTCCGCGCGCGGCAGGTACGGGCCGCTCAGCGCGCGCATCACGATCGTCTCGATGGCCACGTCGGCCGCCGCGCCCGAATCGGTCTCCGGATCGCCGAAGTAGTCCTTGACCAGCCGCCTGACCTGCGCCGTCTCCGACCGTCGGGCTCCGCTGAGCAGTTCCTCCCGAACGCCCTTGGCAACGTTGAAGACGCCCGTCTCCCACGACTCCGGCTCGCTGGCGGGCCGCATCAGCCCGCTGGTGAACACCTCGGCCACGTGCTCGGGACCGCTGTCGGGCACGAGTTCGGCCTGGATCAGCTTGGCCACCGGCAGGCTCACCGGGACCGCCGCCAGCAGGGTCGCCAGCCGGAACGCGGGCGGCGACGCCGTACTGAGGAACGCCTTGACCTGCTCACGCGCGGAAGGTGGCACCGTGCCGAGGTCCTCCTGGACCGGGTGGGAGTCGACGCCGGCCATCACCGCGGTCGCGTTGACCGGCTCGTGTCTGGTCCCGATCAGCAGCCGCGCCCACGAAGCCAGCCACCGCGCGTCCGGTTCCAGCACCGGAATCGGCACCGCCGGATCGGCGCCGTCCGCCGGCGGTGGCGCCAGCCAGGTGTCCAGCAACTCGACCTGCCAGCGGCTGTTGGGACGACGCCGGCCACGACTGCTCAGCCGAACCCGCTGCGCGTTCAGCTCCCCCAGCCGCCACAACCGCTGCGGCAGCAGGTGCACCATGGCCACCGGCATGGATCGGCCCCACTGAGCCAGTACGTCGGACGCCGAGTTGTCCCGCCAGCACGCCCCGACGCCGTCGGTCAGCACCAGGACCACCCGCCGCTGGGTCGGGTCGAGCAGTTCGGCCGGGCTGCGGGCCGGCGTGTCGGGCGTGCCACCGAGCAGTCGAGGCAGCTGGCCGGCGGGGCGATCGGTGTCGAACAAGCGGAGCTGGATGGTGCGGAAGGTGCCCAGTTGCTCCAGCAGCGAGTTGACAGCGGCGACGGTGGAGCGCCACAACACCATGGACGGGCCCGCGTCGATCACGACGGTCAGATCCAGCCAGAGTTCCTTGTCCGGCCGGGTCACCGGCAGCCATCGGCCGGTCTCCATCGCCTGTTCCGCGGTGGCCTCCTCGTCGAGCACAATGTTCGCTTCCTGCCGCGAGTCGATGCGGAGGTGCAGCGGGCGCATCGCGCGGACGATCGCGCGGGCGTCCCTGCGCAGCGGCAGCGCGGCGCGACCGACCGGGCCGAACGGGCCGGCCAGCCGGCCCGCACCGGCCTCGATCAACGGGATGACGGTCACGGGTCGGGACGGCATGGTGTCGGCGCCGTCGGGATCAGGAAGGCGGGCGGGCGGCGCTGTCTCCGGGGGCGGCGGGATGGCGGACGGTGTTGTGGTGGTGTCCGGGATCGCGTCGGCCGGGATCGGCGGCACCGCTGTTTCCGCGCCGGGCGGGTGGTCGGCCGACCGCGATCCGGTGTACCCGGTGACCGCGGCGAGCCAGACGGCGTCCGCCACTTCCAGCCAGGTCACCTCGATCGGTACACCGGCTTCGGACACGGCACGGTCCCTTCCCAGGACGGATGTGGTCAGGAGGCGCGTTCGGACTGGCCGGCGATGTCCTCGTTCATCACTCGAATGCCCATCGATCGGTCGACCACGACAACGCGTTCGGGATCGTCCCAGAGCAGCACCAGGTCCTCCACCACGTCGAATTCGGCCGATCTGCCGTGTAACGCCTCACGTCGAGCGGACAGCGAACCTGCCGGAAGATCGCGTAAGCCGTTGCGGGACATGAAGGTCACCGCCTCGCGCAGCTCCTCCGCGCCCGTCGTGTCCCGCCGCCAGAGCACCGCCGGGAATCCGGCGCGCAGGGCCGCGCTCAACTCGTCGCCCGGCTGGGGCATTGCCGTCGGCGCGGCGTGCAGGACCATCGCCACCAGTTGCGGATCTTGCAGGGCGACATCCACCCGGCGCGGTTCGGCCGCATCGTCGGCCGTGGCGTAGTACACCTCCGCGGCGAACGTGTCGGTGGCGAGGGTTTGCCAACGTTTACGCCAGACCCGATGCCAGTAGGGCGACGTCATTCGCTCGAAGGAGCGGACCACGATCGGGTAGTCCAGGCGCAGTGGGCGGGGGTCGCCGGAGGCGTGTTCCTTGCTCCAGCGGTCCACCGGGAGGTTGAGCAGCGCTCTGGGCAGTACGAACTCCAGTGCGACGCTGCCCTGGTGGCCGACCCATGCCTCCTCCGCGGCCAACACCAGCTCGTCGACGGTTTGCTCCAACTCGTCCAGCGACACCGCTTGGCTGGCGCCGCGGGCCGGTGGCCATTCGCGCGGATCGTGTTGGCACCAGTGCGACAGCACGAACCGGGTGGGGTCCATGCCGTCGTGTTGGACCAGGATCATCAGGTGCAACCGCAGTTCCGTCTCGACCGGGGTGAGGTTGCCGGTGCGGCGGTCGCGCAACTGGCGGCGCAGGTGCAGGCGGTCGGCCTGGGTGTCGTTCCAGTCCATCAGGTCCGAGCCGACGGCGCCGCCGAACTGGCGGGCCAACAACTCGACGAAGGACAGTGCTGGCGGTAGGCCGTCGGCTCCGGCGTTGAAGTCGAGCAGGTAGGAAACGGCGTCCCAGGCGTTCGCGTCGCGGCGGATCGGCGGCACGGCCGGGCCGGCCGCGCGGCCGACGAGGGTGGGCAGCTGCGGCACGTCCCGGTCGCCGAGGAGGTCGCGCAGGCGCGACATTTCCTCCTCCGGTAGCAGGTCGAGGACCTGGTAGTCGCCCTCGCCGACCACCGTGGTCGGGCCGAACAACCGGAGCCAGGCGACGGCTCTGGTCTGTTTCACCGCGACCGGAATTTGCCGGAACGAGGTCGCGTCGGCGGCCGGATCGGTCAGGATCGCGTCCCGGTAGAAGCTGTCGGAGGCGATCAATGCGAGCGTGCAGGCCGTCTTCCGCAGCGCGGTCTTCGCGTCCGGTGCCTCAAGTATCCGGAACGCGAAATTGAGCGCGTCGCCGACTTTTCCGTCCTCGCCGATGCGCACCTCGCCGGCGTGCAGTGCGACGCGCAACTGGATGGCGGCCGCGCTGCTGTGTACGGCGTTGTAGCGACGCAGGCCCGCCAGCAGTCGACCGGCGAGTTGGTCGGCGAGTGTCACTTTTGGTACTTCCGGCGGCACCAGGATGAGTGCGCCGTCACCGCGATCCTCGATCAGACAGGTATTCCACTGGATGTCGGCCTCGCCGAAAGCTTGCTCCAACACCCCGTAGAGACCGTCGTGCACCGCCAGCCGATGGACACCGGACCTGCGCGAATCGGTGAAACTCGCGACGTCGACGGTCATGATCGTCCAGTAGATCGCTGGCGGATACCATGACACCGGCCCCCTCCTCTCTGCCGCGCCGCGGCGACCGAAGAAGCACGGGCGATAACAGCGAGTATGGTGCATCGGGCATGGATGTAAAGGCTGACGGATCGATATTCCGCGTCGGATGGCCGGCCTCAGCACAGTGAGCGGCTAATCGTTCCTGATCTCACTGGACAGTTCCTGGACATTCAATCGGCAATTGATCAAATGGTTCAACAATGCGCATCGGGTGATCATTGTCGATACCGTCGACCTGATCGTCAGGGTGCCGGCCATGGTGGGTCGGGGATGTCCTGGCGCAGCACCGGGGCGATGTCGCTCTGGAACAGCTCAAGGGACTCCCGGTGCTGGGCGCCGGTCAGGCCGCCCGCCGTCGACGATCCCGGCGAGATCGCCGATCAGGTCGACAGGTCCGGCCGCGGTGCCCAAGTGGCGCAGCCTGCCGGTGTCCGGCCACGGTCCGAGGTCGGCCAGGCGTTGCTCCGCGGTGGCGGTCGGGGTGTCCAGCGCGACGACGATCTCCACGAACGTGAGCGGGGCGTCGGCGCGGGTCGGTGTGTCGACCAGCGCCACGTCGACGAGTTCGCCCGGCAGCAGCCCGGCGGGCGCGAACACCACCAGCTGGCCCTGTGGTGGCCTCGGCACGATCGCCGGTCCCGTCACCGCGAACGTCTCCCCGGCAAAGTCGACGTGGTGCAGGCGGTCGCGGTCCAGGTAGCGACTGGTGGCGATGTCGCGGAGTCCGCTCAAGGCGCTGATCAATGACCAGTTCCGCCGGGTGGACGAGTTGTGCGACCGACTCGGCATCCGGACGCATCGCTGGCACGGTGACGTCGCCGTGTCCAAGAAGACCGCGCTGATGCGTGATCCCAACGGCATCCTGCTCACCACGCCCGAATCGTTGGCGGCCATGTTCGTCCGCCGGGGCCCCGAGCTCCGATCGAGGTGCGGACCGCCGTCCAGGCGATCGCCGACCAGCAGCCACCCACTGAGCTCGACCTTGCCCGCGAGGTCATCAACAAGGTCACCGCGAAGTACGACGGCTGGCTCGGCGACGAACGCCTCGCCGCCGAGTACGCCAGCAGCCGGCTCGACTGCTCCGCCGCCGTACGCGTGGGCCAAATCCCTCGCGCTGCCAAGGACAGCGACCTGATCGGCAATCCAACGATCCGGATCGGACGATCGTTGTCGATCACCTGTTGGTGGGTGATCACCCCCACTCCCCGGCGCGGCGTGGACCGCCGGTGTGGCGTCGGCGGTCCGCACCGGCAAAACTGTGCCCCGTGGACCAGGACCTCGCCGCTCTCGCCGACGCCTACGGGGTGGCCACCCGCTACGAGAACTGGGAACAGCGTGAAGTGGCGGTCGACGACGACATCGTCGTCGCGATCCTCGCCCAGTTCGAGGTCGATGCCGGTAGCGCCGAATCGATCCGCCGAGAGCTGACCGCGGTCACCGAGCGGCGGGCGAACGCGGAGCTGCCGCCGACGGTTGTCGTGCACGCGGGCAGCGGGTACGAGCTGGGCGGACCGGCCACGGTGGTGCTGGAGGACGGCAGCCTGCGCGCGGTGACCGGCGCGCTGCCGGCGGATCTGCCGCTGGGCTGGCACCGGATCGTCACCGCCGACCAGGACGTGGTGCTCGCCGTCGTGCCCGACCGGCTGCCCGAGGTCACCCCGGCCTGGGGCTGGATGCTCCAGCTCTACGCGCTGCGCTCGGCCGGGTCGTGGGGCATGGGCGACTTCGAGGACCTGGCCACGATGGCCGCGCGGTCGGCCGCCGAGTTGGGCGCCGGGGTGCTGCTGGTCAACCCGGTGCAGGCGATCAGTCCGACCCATCCGATCGAGCGCTCCCCCTACTCCCCCGCCAGCCGGCGCTTCGCCAATCCGCTCTACCTGCGGGTCACCGCGACAGCGGCGTTCGAACAGGCCGATGACGAGGTCCGCGCGCGGGTGGTCGCGCTGCAACCGCACGCCGGCACCGAACTCATCGACTACGACGCGGTGTGGGACGCGAAGCGGGCCGCGCTCGAAGTGCTCTGGAACCACCGTCCGGAAGCCCTCGACCTCGCCGGCGATCCGACGCTGCGCGACTTCGCCACGTTCTGCGCACTGGCCGAGGTGCACGGTGCCGACTGGCGGGACTGGCCCGAGCCGTTGCGTGAGCCGGCTGGTGCGGCCGTGACCGCCGCACGGAGCGAGTTGGCCGACCGGGTGGCCTTCCACGCCTGGTTGCAGGCGCTGTGCCAGACGCAGCTCGGCGAGGTTCGGCGGGCGGCGCGCGAGGCGGGCATGTCCGTCGGGGTCATCCATGACCTGCCGGTGGGGGTGCACCCGGGTGGCGCGGACACCTGGGCGTTGCGGTCGGTCTTCGCCTCCCGGGTCACCGTCGGCGCACCGCCGGACGCGTTCAGCCAGCTCGGCCAGGACTGGAACCTGCCGCCCTGGCGGCCCGACCGGCTCGCCGAGTCGGGCTACGCGCCCTTCCGGGACATGCTGCGCGGCATCCTCGCGCACGCCGACGGCGTCCGGGTGGACCACATCGCCGGACTCTGGCGGCTGTGGTGGATTCCGCCGGGCCAGCCGCCCAACCGGGGCACCTACGTGCACTACGACCCCGAGGCGATGCTCGGCGTGCTCGCCTTGGAGGCTCATCGGGCCGGCGCCGTCGTGGTCGGCGAGGACCTGGGCACGGTCGAGCCGGTGGTCACCACGACGCTGCACGAGCGGGGCGTGCTCAGCTCGGCGGTGCTGTGGTTCCAGCGCGACTGGGACCAGGCCGATCAGCCGTTCGTGCCGCCGCAGCAATGGGACCCGGCCGCGATGGCGAGCATCTCCACGCACGACCTGCCGACCGTGGCGGGCTGGCTGAGCGGCGACCAGGTCCGGGTGCGCGCGGAGTTGGGCATGTTGGACGGTTCACCCGAACGGGAGTACGAGGCCGCCGCAGCCGACCGGGCGGCGCTGTTGGAGCTGGTCCGGCAGGAGAACGTGCCCGAGGACGACCTGGTCGTCGCGCTGCACGCGTTGCTCGCGTCGGCCGCATCGCGGCTGGTCCTGACCTCGCCGGCGGACGCGCTGGGCGAGATTCGGCAGCCCAACCTGCCCGGTACGGTCGACCAGTACCCGAACTGGCGCATCCCGCTGCCGGCCACGATCGAGGAGTTCTTCACCGACGAACGCGTACGGGCCGTCGTCGCCCCGCTACGCTCCGCCCGGCCGCAGGCCGGCCACCCCAACGGGCGGACCCGATAAGCCTAAACCCACGCATTTTCGCTGGTGGAAGCGTTGTCTTCGCGTTGGCGACCCAGGTCACAAGGCGAGCCGATTCGACCGGACGATAGCGTGGGTACTTCACTGTCCCCCGGCCGTGAACACGGCCGAGTGACCGCACGAGGAGACTGAGTGCCGACCTGGCCCGGAACGCCCTACCCGCTCGGCGCGACCTATGACGGCGTCGGCACCAACTTCGCGCTGTTCTCGGAGGCAGCCGACTATGTCGAGCTGTGCCTGTTCGACGCCGACGGCACGGAGACCAGGTCACGGCTGCCCGAGGTCGACGGCTTCGCCCACCACGGCTATCTGATGGGCGTCGGTCCCGGTCAACGTTACGGTTACCGGGTTTACGGTCCGTATGACCCGGATCGTGGGTTGCGGTGTAATCCGAACAAGGTGTTGATCGATCCGTATGCGAAGGCGATTTCCAGTGGGGTGGACTGGGATGAGTCGTTGT
>DATATV010000065.1:0-115191 GCA_036268615.1 Pseudonocardiaceae bacterium | reverse complement strand
GATGCCCATCACGATGTTGGGCCGGTCGGTCGACTTCCCGGCCGCGCGCCGGGCGTGCTGCCAGCGGCGCTTCAGCGCGAGGCCGGCGAGCATGCACGCCTCACTCGAACCGGTGGTCGAGCAGCCAGGCGACTGGTCGGCCGCCGGCGAGTGCCACAGCCCGGCGAGCATTTTGACGCAGCGCGACTCCAGTTCGGCGGTACGCGGGTACTCGTCCTTGTCGATCATGTTCTTGTCGAACGTGTTGGCCATCAGGCGTTCCGCCTGGGGCTCCATCCAGGTGGTGACAAAGGTGGCCAGGTTCAGTCGCGCGTTTCCGTCCAGCATCAACTCGTCGTGCACGATTTGATAGGCGATGTCGGGATCGATTCCGCGCGCCGGAAAGTCCCGTTTGGGCACGTGCACCGGTTCTCGGGTGAAAATCGGATTCACCGACACCTCGGGAAGTTCCTGGTTGTGCCGATGACTCGCCGACGGATGCTGCAGAGGCATGTCGCGACAGTATCGAGCCCGACTCGCGCGCGCTGCCGTTCCCCACGACGTCCGCTTTCGAGATGCGCGGTCACCCGAGTGGATGCACGCTGTACGCCGAACGGCTGTTGATCGTCCTCGCCAGACAGGCGGTTGTCACTCGAGAGGAGTGCTCGTTGCCTCACTCGCGTCTTCTGCAGGGCCGGTTCCCCGGCCGCACCGTCCTGACCATGGCCGTGGTGACCGCCCTCGCGGCGGCGACGACCGCGTTGTGCCCCGGTGCGCCGACGGCCGCCGCGGCGCCGGCGACGAAAACGGCCAAGGCGGCCGGGCAGAGTTCCGCCCAACTCGCCGCGCAGGCCCGGGTCACCCACCCGCAGGACGACTACGCGGGTGCGCAGATCGCCCGGCACGAGGACACCGGACCGGCACCCGCCGGCATCGCCGCACCGCCGCCGGGGCAGCTGGCCGGCCTGGACGTGAGCAACTACCAGGGCAATGTGGCCTGGCCGACGGTGGTCGGCGGGGCGGGACAGTTCGCCTACATCAAGGCGACCGAGGGCGTCGACTACATCAGCCCGTCGTTCAACAGCCAGTACACCGGGGCGTACGCGGCCGGACTGGTCCGCGGGGCCTACCACTTCGCCACGCCGAACACGTCCAGCGGCGCGGCCCAGGCGGACTACTTCGTCGCGCACGGCGGCGGCTGGACCGCGGACGGCCGCACCCTGCCGCCGGCCGTCGATCTGGAGTACAACCCTTACGGGGACGCGTGTTACGGCATGACGCCGGCCGCGCTGGTGGGCTGGATCCACGACTTCGCCACCGAGCTGCACAACCGCACCGGCCGGTTCCCGACGATCTACACCTCCACCAGCTGGTGGACCCAGTGCACCGGGAACAACAACGGGTTCGGTGCGACGAGTGCATTGTGGATTCCGCGTTACGGGCCGGTGATCGGTGCGTTGCCGGCTGGTTGGACAACCCAGGTGATCTGGCAGTATGCGGATTCCGGTGCCTTTCCGGGAGATCAGGACTATTTCAACGGGTCCCCCGCGCAGCTGCGGCAGTTCGCGCTCGGATGATCATTTCCCAAAAACGCGGTTTTGACATTAACACCATTGTCGAACCGACCGCTCACCGATTACTCCGCCAAAATTGGTGAGTTATTAACCAGAAGTCGTGACATCCGGTTAGGGGGACGTCCACACTACCCAACCAGCGGTCGCCTGCCTCGACCGCTACGCGAGGGCACATCGAAAGGGTCAACCATGAAGTCAACCTCCCTGGTCCCACGCGGGATCATCGCGACGGTGCTGACCGGCGGTTTAGCCGGCGTGCTCGCACTGGCCGCGCTGACTCCGGCGGCCGCGAGCACCACCGTGACAACCGCGGGCCTGACTCCTGCCCAGCAGGCCGCCGCCGCCCAGGTCACCCACCCCCAGCTGGACTGGCTGGGCTCACAGGTGGCCAAGCACCCCGCCGCCACCACTCCCGCAGCCGCCCAGCCACTGGCCACGACGGTCGCCGGGATGGACGTGAGCGCCTACCAGGGCACCGTCAACTGGTCCACCGCGTGGGCCAACGGCGCGAAGTTCGTCTACATCAAGGCGACCGAGGGCACCTACTACACGAACCCGGACTTCTCCGCACAGTACAACGGTTCCTACAACGTGGGCATGATCCGCGGCTCGTACCACTTCGCCACACCCAACACGTCCAGCGGCGCGGCCCAGGCCGACTACTTCATCGCGCACGGCGGCGGCTGGTCGGCCGACGGCCACACCCTGCCCGGCATGTTGGACCTGGAGTGGAACCCTTACGGCGCCGACTGTTACGGCCTGAGCGCCAGCGGTCTGGTCAGCTGGGTGCTCTCGTTCAGCAACGAGTACCACGCCAAGGAACACGTCTGGCCGACGATCTACACCGCGACCAGCTACTGGAGCGAGTGCACCGGCAACACCGGCGACTTCAGCTCCACCAACCCGCTGTTCGTGGCGAACTACTCCTCCAGCGCGGGCACCCTGCCCTACAACTGGGGGTTCTGGACGTTCTGGCAGTACGCCGACTCCGGCACCTTCCCCGGTGACCAGGACAAGTTCAACGGCGCCATCAGCCAGCTCCAGGCGATCGCCAAGGGCTGACGGCACGCTCGGGGGTGGACCGGAACCGGCCCACCCCCGGGCAGCGTGAGCCGGTGTCAGTCGAACAGCGCGGGCAGCGTGGACTCCCACGCTGTCCGCAGCTCGGCCAGCGGCAGCGTCGCCACGTCCTGGATCTCCACCGCGTCGGACTCCGTGTCGACCACGCCGATGCGCACCCAGGGCAGCTGCCGCGCGGTGCACATCTCGGTGAACCGCAGTTCCTCGCTGCGCGGCACGGCGACCAGCACCCGGCCGGCCGACTCGGCGAACAGCCAGACGAACGGGTCGGCGCCCTCCGGCAGCACGATCCGGCAGCCGGTCTCGCCGACCAGCGCCGCCTCGACCACCGCCTGGGCCAGGCCGCCCTCGGACAGGTCGTGCGCGGCGGACAACATGCCGTCCCGGGAGCCGGCGACCAGGATCTCGCCGAGCAGCTTCTCCGCGGCCAGGTCGACCTTCGGCGGCCGGCCGCCGAGGTGGTCGTGCGCCACCCGGGCCCACTCCGAACCGTCGAACTCGTCCCGGGTCTCGCCCAGCAGCAGCAGCGTCTCGCCGGGCTCGGTGCCCAATCCGGTGGGCACCCGCCTGCGCACGTCGTCGATCACGCCCAGCACGCCGACCAGCGGCGTAGGCAGGATCGCGGTCTGCCCGGTCTGGTTGTAGAAGCTGACGTTGCCGCCGGTGACCGGGATGCCCAGCTCGACGCAGCCGTCGGCGATGCCGTGCAGCGCCTCGCGGAACTGCCACATCACCGCCGGGTCCTCCGGCGAACCGAAATTCAGGCAGTCGGTCACCGCGACCGGGGTCGCGCCGGTGGTCACCACGTTGCGGTATGCCTCGGCCAGCGCCAGTTGCGCGCCCTGGTAGGGGTCCAGCGCGACGTAACGGGAGTTGCAGTCGCAGGACACCGCGACGCCCCGGCCGGTCTGCTCGTCGATCCGGATCATGCCCGAGTCGGCGGGCTGGGCGAGCACGGTGCCACCGCGGACGAACCGGTCGTACTGCTGGGTGACCCACCGCCGGGACGCCAGGTTCGGCGAGGAGACCATCCGCAGCAGCGTCTTCCGCAGATCATCCTTTGTGGACGGACGAGCCAGACCGGCACTGGTGTCGGCGACCAGGTCGTCCTGCGTGGACGGGCGGGCCAGCGGCCGCTCGTAGACCGGGCCGTCGTGCGCGACGGTGCGCGGCGGCACGTCCACCACGGTCTGGTCGTGCCAGCTGATCACCAGCCGCTCGCCGGCAGTGACCTCACCGATCTCGGTCGCGGTCACGTCCCACTTCGCGCACACCGCGAGGAACGCCTCGGCATCCTCCGGCCGGACCACCGCACACATCCGCTCCTGCGACTCGCTGGAGAGAATCTCCGCCGGAGTCATCCCGGTGGCGCGCAACGGAACCCGCTCCAGGTAGATCCGCATGCCGCCGTCGCCTGCGGCGGCCAGCTCACTGGTCGCGCAGGCCAGGCCGGCCGCGCCGAGGTCGGAGATGCCGACCACCACGCCGGCCGCGAACAGCTCCAGCGAGCACTCGATCAGCACCTTCTCCGCGAACGGGTCACCGACCTGCACGGCGGGCAGCTTGCGCCGCTTGCCGCCGGGCTGGTCGCCGGAGAAGGTGTCCGAGGCGAGCACGGACGCGCCGCCGATGCCGTCCAGGCCGGTGCGCGCGCCGAACAGCATGATCTTGTTGCCGGTACCCGACGCGTGCGCCAGGTGCAGGTCCTCGATCCGCATCGCACCCACGCACAACGCGTTGACCAGCGGATTGCCCGCGTAGCTCGGGTCGAAGACGACCTCGCCGCCGATGTTGGGCAGGCCGAGGCAGTTGCCGTAGCCGCCGACCCCGGCGACCACACCGGGCAGCACCCGCTTGGTGTCGTCGGCGTCGGCCGGGCCGAACCGGATGGAGTCCTGCACGGCCAGCGGGCGCGCGCCCATCGCCAGGATGTCCCGGACGATGCCGCCGACGCCGGTCGCCGCACCCTGGTGCGGCTCCACATAGGACGGATGATTGTGGCTCTCCGCCTTGAAGGTGACCGCCCAGCCGTCGCCGATGTCCACCACACCGGCGTTCTCGCCGATGCCGGCGAGCGTCTTGGCGCGCATCTCCTCGGTGGTCGTCTCGCCGAAGTAGCGCAGATGCACCTTGGAGGACTTGTAGGAGCAGTGCTCGCTCCACATCACCGCGTACATCGCCAGCTCGGCGGAGGTCGGCCTGCGGCCGAGCAGCTCCCGGACCCGCGCGTACTCGTTGTCCTTGAGGCCCAGCTCACGATAGGGCTGGACCTGCTCGGGGCTGGCCGTCGCGGCCTCGACCGAGTCGACGGACGGCTGCGTTGAGAGGGTCATGCGCTCACCAGGTGGTCGAGGGCGGACAGGAACACGCCGAGGCCGTCGTCGCTGGGGCCGGTGAGCGCGTCGATCGCGTGCTCGGGGTGCGGCATCAGGCCGAGCACCCGGCCGCGCGCGTCGGTGATGCCGGCGATGTCGCCGACCGAGCCGTTCGGGTTGTCCAGGTAGCGGAAGACCACCCGGCCCTCGCCCTCCAGCTCGGCGACCGTGTCCGGCGCGGCCTGGTAACAGCCGTCCATGTTCTTCACCGGGACAACGATCTGCGCGCCGCGCTCGTATCGGCTGGTCCAGGCGGTGTCCGGGTTGTCCACCCGGAGCCACTCCTCCCGGCAGACGAAGTGCAGCGAGTTGTTGCGGATCAGCGCGCCGGGCAGCAGGCCGGCCTCGCAGAGCACCTGGAAGCCGTTGCAGATGCCCAGCACCGGCATACCGCCGTGGGCGGCCTCGATCACCCGGTCCATCACCGGGGCGAACCGGGCGATCGCGCCGACCCGCAGGTAGTCGCCGTAGGAGAAGCCGCCGGGCAGGATCACCGCGTCCACCCCGCGCAGGTCGGCGTCACCGTGCCAGAGCGGCACCGG
Source organism: Pseudonocardiaceae bacterium (assembly GCA_036268615.1). Taxonomy (GTDB): domain Bacteria; phylum Actinomycetota; class Actinomycetes; order Mycobacteriales; family Pseudonocardiaceae; genus DATATV01. The sequence continues at coordinate 109,641 of DATATV010000065.1, read as the reverse complement.
CTCGGCGCCGGCCACCCGGACCGCGCGGGCCGTGTCGGCGTCGTCCAACGTGCCGGGGAAGGTGACGACTCCGATCCGAGCGCTCATGCCGACACCCGCCGGACGGTCCACTCCTCGATCACCGGGTTGGCCAGGAAGCCCTCCGCGATCTTGGCGAGGGTCTCGTCGTCGACCGCGTCGTCGACCTCCAACTCGAAGCGCTTACCTTGGCGGACTTCGGACACACCGGCGAAACCGAGCCGAGGCAGGGCTTTGGCGACGGCCTGCCCCTGCGGGTCGAGGATCTCCGGTTTGGGCATGACGTCGACGACGACTCGAGCCACTTGGCGCACTCCAGGGACATGAGAGAGGGGTCGGCGGAACCACCGAATCCTACCTGAGCTGGGGATTCGCCCTGACCTGGGCGGTTGCCGCCAGGCCGGGGCCAGTGCGTTCGCCGTGCGCGATCCGGGTTGTGGGCCGACTGTAATTCCGGCCACCCTCGACAGCATGCGAACTCTGGTGTTGGGCGGAACGGCGTTCCTCGGTCGGGCGGTGGCTGCCGAGGCGGTGGCGCGGGGGCACGAGGTGGTGTGCGCGGCGCGGGGCAGATCGGGTGCGGTGCCGGCGGGCGCGAAGCTGGTCGAGGTGGACCGCGACCGGTCCGACGGGCTGGCCGAGCTGGCCGGCGAACGGTTCGACGCGGTGGTCGACGTGGCCACCATCTCGCACCGCTGGGTGGCCGACGCGCTGCGCGTGCTCGGTCCCACCGCCGGGCACTGGAGCTTCGTGTCCACGGTCAACGTCTACGCCGACGTCGACACCCGGGGCCAGGGCCCGGACGCGCCGCTGCTGGAGCCGATCGCCGAGCACGGCAGCGCCGACAGCCCCGAGTTCGGGCCGGAGTTCTACGGCGGCATCAAGGTGGCCAGCGAGAACGCGGTGCGCGGGGCGACCGACGGCGCCGCGTTCGTCGTCCGGCCGGGCCTGATCACCGGCCCGGACGACCGCAGCGACCGGTTCGGCTACTGGCCGGCCCGGTTCCTGCGCGGCGGCCGGGTGCTGGTGCCCGACGTGCCCGGCCAGCCCGCCCAGCACCTGGACGTGCGCGACCTGGCCGGCTGGATCGTGACCGCCGGGGAGCAGCGGATCGCCGGTTGCCACGACGGCGTCGGCCCGGCCGAGCCGCTGCTGGAGCTGCTCGGCGAGATCGCCGCGGTGGTCGAGCCGTCGGCCGAGGTGGAGTTCGTGCCGGTTGCCCCGGACGCGCTGGCCGCGGCCGGGGTCAACGCGTGGGGCGGCCCGCGCTCGCTGCCGCTGATGGCCCCCGAGGACCACTGGGGTTTCCTGGACCACGACGCCGCACCCTCGCTCGCCGCAGGCCTGCGTATCCGGCCGCTGGCCGAGACGGTGGCCGGGGCGCTGGCCACCGAGCGCGCGCTGGGTTCGGACCGCGCGCGCAAGGCGGGCATGTCGGCGGCCGAGGAGGCGGAGGTGCTGGCCTCGTTGGCGTGACATGCGTGGTCGGGCATAAGTTGGTCGCGGCGACAACGATCAACAGCGAGGGGAGCATCAGATGCGAATCGTCCACTTCGGACACGCGTGCGTGCTGCTGGAGACGGCGACCGCGAGGTTGCTGATCGACCCGGGCAGCTTCGCCGACGGCTTCGAGGACCTGCGCGACCTGACCGCGATCCTGATCACCCACCAGCACTTCGACCACTTCGACGAGGAACGCGTCCCGGCGCTGGTGCGGGCCAACCCGGGCGCGAAACTCGTCGTCGATCCCGACTCGCTGCCGCTGACGGCCAAGCACGGCCTGGACGCGCAGGTCGCCCAGGCCGGCCAGGACCTCCAACTCGGCGGGGCCGCGGTGACCGTGGTCGGCGGTACGCACGCGGAGATCTACGGCAAGGAGATCCCCGGGATCGGCAACTCCGGCTACATCGTCGACCACGGCGCGTTCTACCACCCGGGCGACGCGCTGTTCGTGCCCGAACAGGCCATCGACGTGCTCGGCGTGCCGACCGCGGCGCCGTGGCTGAAGACCGCCGAGGCGATCGACTTCGTCAAGGCGGTCAAGCCGAGAGTGTCGGTGCCCATCCACGAGGCGCTGCTGGCCAACCCGGCCTTCGGCTACGGCTGGCTGGAGTCGCTGACCAAGGACGTCACCACGTTCACGGTCCCGCCGCGCGGCCGGTTCACCGAGGTCTGAGGCGCGCGTGCGGGTACCTGGTCAATGACTCCGGCTGAACTCGTCCTGCTGCTCGTGCTGGCGCGCATGATCCGCCCGGTGCGCCGCCGGCACACGCTCGGCCGGCCGGGGCGCCGGCACCGCGACGGCCGGGCCGACCAGCTCGGTGTAGGTGGCCGGCCGGGCACCGTGATGCAGGGCGATGTCGACGGCGTCCCGCAGCGCGGTGCCGATGGCCGGCCTGCGCAGGTCGTCGGCGTGCACGGCGAGCCGGACCAGACCACCCCGGCGGGCGATCCGGGCCGCGCCGAGCACGACCGCCAGGCACCACCAGTGCTCGCCGCGGTGGCCGGGACCGAAGCCGAGGACCCGGCCGCCGTGATAGTCGCCGGTGGCCAGTTCACGCACCCCGCGTAGCTCCGCGCAGAACGAGAAACCGTTACGCCGCAAGGCGGTCAGCGTGCCCAGCGAGGCCAGCCAGTTGGGCGGCGCGAAGCCGTCGGTGGGCAGGCCGAGGCTGTGCAGCATCACCCGGGCGGCGAGCAGCTTGAGGCCCGCCTCGTGCGCGGGCAGCAGCGCGAACTCGGAGATGCCCGGTTTGCCCGGTCGGGGCAGGGTCGGCGACACCGGCCAGGACCGGCGGGACAGCTTCGGGCCGTGGTCCATCCCGTGCAGCACGAGCGCGTCCCCGGTATCGGCCGTACGCAGCCGCAGCCAGTCCAGCACGGCCGGCTCACCGGCCTGCCGCTTCGGGCTCACCAGCAGGGACATCGGCACGGCACGGTCGTCGAGGTCGGCGGCGAATTTCACGGTCGCGTCGAGCGTGCGAGTTGTCACGCCGGACACCGAGACAACCAGACTTCCGGTCATGGGTTCAGGACGCCAAACCGGAATGACGACAAAACGTATTGGAGGTGGCCGGCGTCCGCCGATCCGAATAAATCCCGGTCGGGTCACCCCGATCCGGTGAACAGCCGGGGTGTTGTCACCCCTACCCGGTAATCGCTTGCTGAACAACGATGCCGTTGCCGTCCGGATCGTCCAGGGTGAAGAACCGGCCCCACGGCTGCTGCTGCATCCCCTCGGGAATCTCCGCCCCGCGCGCCAGCAGTTCGGCGTGGGCCCGGTCCACGTCGTCGACGGCGTAGACGAGTCCCTTCAGCGAACCGGCCGGCATCGTCGGGAACCAGGTCACCAGGGTGATCGCCGCGCCGCCGCCGGGCGGGTCGAGCATCACCCAACGCATGTCCGGCCCGATCCGGGTGTCCGCCCGCTCGGTGAAACCGAGCACGTCGAGATAGAACTTCTTGGCCCGGTCCTGGTCACCGACCGGCACGGACACCACATCGACACGCATGACCCAGCCCCGTTCAGTTGATCTTGTCGGTCTTGTTCGCGAGGTCGGCGAGTACCCGATCGAGCAGCGATACCATGCCGCCGCCCCAGCCGCCGGACATCGCCCGGAACGCCGCCAGCTGGCCGGGATCGCCGAGGTCGAAGCCGGAATGGATGCCGAGCACGCGGGTGCCCGGTCGACCGTCCACAACGGTCTCGGTGAGCTCCCACCGCACGATCGTGTCCAGCGTCGGGGGCGTGCGCCAGGTGTAGGCGAGTGCGTGCGGCGGATCGAGTTCGATCACCTCGCAGTGCACGACGCCGTCGAACAACGGCGGCACCGGGTCGGTGCGGAAAGTGAAGGTGTGGCCCAGTTCGGGCCGGAAGTCGTTGGGCATCAACCAGGCGGCGAGCGCGACCGGGTCGGTCAGCGCGCGCCACACCGCGGCCGGCGGGTGCGGGTAGCTGGTCTCGGTGTGGATCGAGGACAGGCTGCGGCTCATCGGTTCTCCCCGTCGGCCGCGGCGTCCAGATAGTCGCCGAGGGCGGCGAACCTGACCTGCCAGAAGCGCTGGTAGCCGCCGAGCCAGGAGTGCGCGTCACGCAGGCCGCCGGCCGCCAGCCGGTAGATCCGCCGGCGGCCGGCCTTGCGCTCGCTGACCAGGCCGGCCTCGCGCAGCACCCGCAGGTGCTGACTGATCGCCGGCCGGCTCATCCGGAACGGCTCGGCGAGCTCGCCGGCCGAGCGGTCGGCGTCGGTCAGCAGGTCGAGGATGCGCCGCCGGGTCGGGTCGGCGATGGCGGTGTAGACGTCGGTGTCGGCAGGCACCCGCGGATAATACGTAAGCAATTACTTACGCGTCAACCACGGGTGCCGCTGGTTCGGTTCAGCTCAGCCAGTCGGCGAACGACCGGCCGGTGATCCGCTCGTAGGCCTGGATGTAGCGGGTGCGGGTGTCGGTGATGATCCGCTCGGGCAGCGGCGGCGGGGCCGTGTCGCCGGCCCGCTCCCAGCCGGACTCGGCCGAAACCAGCCAGTCGCGCACGAGCTGCTTGTCGAACGGGGGCTGGACCCGGCCGGGCGCGTAGCCCTCGACCGGCCAGTACCGCGAGGAGTCCGGGGTGAGCACCTCGTCGGCGAGCACCAGGGTGCCGTCCGTGGCGCGGCCGAACTCGAACTTGGTGTCGGCCAGGATCAGACCCTGCGCACGGGCGTGCGTGGCGGCGGCCCGGTAGATCGTCAGGGTGGCCTCGCGCAGTTCCTTCGCGGTCGCGTCGCCGACCTGCGCGGCGACGGTCTCGAAGGTGACGTTCTCGTCGTGCTCACCCAGCTCGGCCTTGGTCGCCGGGGTGAAGATCGGCTCGGGCAGCTGGCTGGCCTCGTCCAGGCCGGGGGGCAGCGCGACCCCGCAGACCGAGCCGGTGGCGCGGTAGTCCAGCAGGCCGGAGCCGGAGAGATAACCACGCGCGACGCACTCGACCGGCAGCATGGTCAGCTTGCGGACCAGCAGCGCACGCCCACGGACCTCGTCGGGGATGCGCGCGTCCTCGGCCGCGACGAGGTGGTTGGGCAGCAGGTCGCCGAGCAGGTCGAACCAGAACACGCTCATCGCGGTGAGCACCCGGCCCTTGTCCGGGATCTCGCTCGCGAGCACATGGTCGAACGCGGAGATGTGGTCGGTGGCCACGAAGAGCAGGTGCTCGTCGTCCACTTCGTACAGTCGGCGCACCTTGCCGGTGGCCACCAGCGGGTAGTCAGCGAGGGTTGGCACCCGGCCAACCCTACGTGGCCCGCGGGACGAGGCTGGCGCCCGGCGTCACCCGGGGATATATTCAACGCTCGGAGAATTTTGTGGGAGGTCACTGTCGTGGTGCTGCCGAAGTCAGTGGCGCGGTTCAACCGCCGGGCGACCAACCGGATCATCGGCCGGTTCGCCGACCGCCTGCCGACGTTCGGCGTGATCGTGCACGTCGGCCGGAAGTCCGGGCGGAAGTACCGGACCCCGGTGAGCGTCTTCCCGACCGAGGGCGGCTACCTGGTCGCGCTGACCTACGGGCCGGAGACCGACTGGGTACGCAATGTGCTGGCGGCCGCGGGTTGCCAGCTGGTCACCCGGGGCCGGACGGTTCGTCTCGGCACGCCGGAGTTGGTGCACGACCCTTCTCGGCGGGGAGTACCGGTGGCGGTGCGGCAGGTGCTGCGGCTGATCAACGCGACGGACTTCCTTTCGCTTCGGGTGGTGGGATGACCGGGTCCGGTCCGTCTCGAACCACCTCGGTCGGGTGGAAGGACAGGTCGCCGCAGAGCTGATCGACTGGTGGCATCGTCGCTCACCGCTATGAGTTGTTGGCCTGCAAGGCATCGAGGGTGCGATCGATCTCGTCCGTCGTGTTGAACAGGTGTGTTGACAGGCGGAGGTTTCCCTCGCGGTAGGCGGTGTCGATACCGGCGTCGAGCAGTTCCCGGTGGCGTTGCTCGCTGTCCCCGGAAATGTCGCTGATCACGACGAGGGTGGAGCGGTCCGGCCCACGGGCAGGACTGATCAACCGATAGCGGTCGGGGTCGAGGCCGCCGATCAGGCGGTCCACCAGGCGTTGATCCCAGTTCGCGATGGTGGTGACACCCGTGTCGAGCAACAGTCGCAGCGACGCGGTCCAGGGCAGCACGGTGAGGAAATTGGCCGGGCAGAACACGTCGAAGGCACGGATGCCGAGGTCGTCGCGCAGCCTGGTGTCGCGCATCTCGTCCAGCCCACCGCCGGCACGCATGGCGAGCCAGTACGCCTGCTGGGGCACCAGGGTCGCCAGCAGATCGGGATGCAGCCAGCTGAAACCGGTTCCGTACGGGCCGCAGAGCCACTTGTAGCCGCAGCTGACGAGGGCGTCGATCGGCGTGCGGGAGACGTCGATCGGGCGGGCGCCGAGAGCCTGGGAGGCGTTGACCACCAGCAGAACGCCGGCCTGTCGGCAGACCGCGCCGAGGGCGTCGAGGTCCAGGGCGCGACCGGTGAACGAGTCGACCCAGGTCACCGCGAGCACCCGGGTTCGCGGGGTGATCGCCGCGGCGAGTTCGTCGGCGGTGAGGGAGTCGCCGGTCGGCTGTAGGGCGGTGGTCCGGACGCCGTGGTCGGCGAGGCGTTGCCAGGGCAGGATTGTGGCCGGGTAGTCGCCGGCCAGGACCAGCACCTCGTCGCCGGCGGTCCAGGTCAGGCTGTTGGCGATCAGGTGCAGGCCATGGGATGTGCTGTTGCCCAGGGCGATCTGGTCGGGAGCGGCGCCGACCAGTCGGGCCAGTAGGGAGCGCAGCTGTTCGGGCACCTCGGTGAACTCCTCGTCACCGATACGGTGGGGCGCCGACTTGCTCGCGGCGGCCCGGGTGGCGGCGTCGACCGCTGGGTGCGGCAGGGGGCCTTGGTGGGCGGTGTTGAGCCAGACCCGGCCGTCGAACGGGCCGAACTGCGCCGCTGCCGCGATGATTCCCGGCGGCGTCGGGTGGGAGTCGGTCATACCCCAGTGTCGCTGATCTGCTGTTCGGTCCGCCGGCCGTTGTCGGGAAAATGCGGTGTCAGCGGGCCCGTAGCCGGCGCAGCATCCGGGCGTCCTCGAAGCCGACCGAGCGGGCGGCGGACTCCATCGTCGCGCCCTGTCCGATCAGGTGTTCGGCCCGTTCCACCCGCAGCGACTGCTGGTACCGCAGCGGGGTCATGCCGGTGGCCCGGCCGAACAGTCGGGTGACCGTGCGTTGGCTACAACCGGTCAACCGAGCCAAATCAGCCAGCGAGAGTCGTTCCGCCAGCCGTGATTCGATGGTGTCCTGGATGCGGTGCACGGTCTCGTTGACGTGCGAACGGTGCCGCAGCAGCACGCTGGCCTGGTGCTCGTCCCCGTTGCGGCGGGCATACACGACCATGGTGCGGGCGATGCGGGCGGCGACCGCGGGGCCGTGCCGGGTGGCGACCAGGTGCAGCGCCAGGTCGATGCCGCTGGCGATGCCGGCCGAGGTCACCACCCGGTCATCGACCACGTAGAGCACGTCGCGGACCACCCGCGCGCGGGAATGGCGGTGGGCCAGTTCGTCCTGCAGTTGGTGGTGGGTGGTGCATCTGCGGCCGTCGAGCAACCCCGCTCGCCCCAACGCATCCGCGCCGGCGCACACGCTGGCCACGGTGCCGCCCGCCGCATGGTGGGCGCGCAACCAGTCCAGCGCGGTCGTGCTCAGCAGCCCCGTGCCGGCCAGCCTGAGCGCCCGCCAGCCGGGCACCAGCACCAGATCTTCGGCGGACAACGCCGGCAGTTCGGTCTCGGCGCGCAGCACGGTGCCCTGTGCGCTGCGCACCTCACTGTGCTCGGCCAGGTAGGACAACTGGTAGTCGACGTCGAAGTCGGCCGCGCTGGAGAACACCTGCGCCGGCCCCGCGAGGTCGAGCAGGTGCACGCCGGGCACCAGCAGGAACACCACTCTGGTCACGATCTGGTCAGCGTAGTCCGGTCAGCTCGGCGACGGTGGCGATCGTGGCGAACCGGCCGGCCAGCGCGTACTCGGTGCGCTCGACGAGTTCCTTGGTGCCCAGCACGGCGCCGGATTTCCGGTGTGGCAGCGGCGTGGTCGCGGTGGCGTCGGTCACGAAGGTCAGCTCGAAGCCGAGGTCAGCACCGACCCGGGTGGTGGTCTCGCAACACTGTTCGGTGCGAATGCCGCTGACCAGCAGCTCGCGAATACCTCGGATGGTGAGGGTCTGCTGCAGGTTGGTCGTGGTGAACGCGTTGTGTGCGGTCTTGGTCAGGATCGGCTCACCGTCCCGTGGCTGTAGGCCGTCCATCAGGCGGACGTGGCCGGTGGCCGGGTCGAACGCCGTGCCGGTGCCCGGCGCGCTGTGCAGCACCCAGACCACCAGGTCGTTCTCCGCCCGGGCCTGGTCCACCAGCAGGTTCACCTGCCCGACGATGTCCGGGTTGGACGACTCGGCCCAACTCGGGTCCTGTCGGAAGGATTCCTGCACGTCGATGACGATCAGCGCCTTGGTCATGGGGGCGAGTCTCACCGAGTGCGGCCGGCTGGGACAGACACGTCCCGGCCGGGATGCGGACCGATCCGGTCACCGTTCGGGGCTCCAACGGGCTGTCCACAGGGCTGTGGATGAATCGCTGTGGATATGTGGACAACTCAGTGCGCCAGTAGCTCCTTGACCAACGGGATGATCTGTTCGGTCTCGATCAGGAACGCGTCGTGGCCGTAGGGCGAGTTGATCACCCGGACCTCGCCGGCGCCGGGGATGCCGTTGGCCAGTTCGATCTGCTGGTGCAGCGGATACAGCCGGTCGCTGTCGACGCCGGCCACCACCGTTCGCGCGGTCACCCGACGCAGGGCCGCACCCACCCCACCCCGGCCGCGGCCGACGTCGTGGGAGTTCATCGCCTCGGTGAGCACGACGTAACTTCCCGCGTCGAAGCGGCCGACCAGTTTGTCCGCGTGGTGGTCCAAATAGGACTCCACGGCGAACCTGCCGCCGCGCATCGGGTCCTCGCCGCGTTGCGGGTCGCGGCCGAACCTCGTCGCCAGCTCCTGCTCACTGCGGTACGTCACGTGCGCGATCCGGCGGGCGACGCCGAGGCCGGCCAGCGGACCGGCACCGTGCTCGTAGTAGTCACCGCCGTGCCAGTCCGGGTCGGCGCGGATCGCCGCCAGTTGGGGCGACGCCCAGCCGATCTGCTCGGCCGACGCCGCCGCCGGGCAGGCCAGCAGCAACAGCCGGGCCACCCGGTCGGGGAAGGCCACGGCCCACTCGACGGCGCGCATGCCGCCCATCGAACCGCCCAGGACCGCCGCCCAGCGGTCGATGCCTAGGGCGTCGGCGAACAGGGCCTCGGTGCGGACCTGGTCGCGGACGGTGATCCGAGGGAACCGGCCGCCCAGCGCGCGCCCGTCCGGGCCGGGCGACCACGGGCCGGTGCTGCCCTGACAACCGCCCAGCACGTTCGGCGCGACCACGAAGTACTCGTTGGTGTCGATCGCCTTGCCCGGTCCGATCAGGCCCTCCCACCAGCCCGGACTGGGCTGGCTGGGACCGGTCGGACCGACGACGTGCGCGTCGCCGGTCAGCGCGTGCAGCACGAGCACCGCGTTGGACCGGTCGGCGTCGGGTTCGCCCCAGGTCTCGTAGGCGACGCTCACCTCGGGCAACCCGCCGCCGGCTTCCAGCTCCACCGGACCCACGGTCAGCCACCTGCGGGCAGCAGCGGGCTGCCCCGGTCGCCACCAGTCGGTGGCAGCCGGGGCAGCCTCAGCACTGCCGTCGGTCACGCGTGACCCTTCGCTGCCCGGAATCCGGACTCAAGGTCGGCCTTCAGGTCCTCCACATTCTCGATGCCCACGGCCAGCCGCACCAGCCCGGGGGCCACCCCGCTGGCCAGCTGCTCCTCCGGGGACAGCTGCGCGTGCGTGGTGCTCGCCGGGTGCACGATCAGGCTGCGCACGTCACCGATGTTCACCAGCAGGCTGTGCAGCTCGGTGCCGTCGACGAACGCCCGGCCCGCGTCCACGCCGCCGCGCAGCTCGAAGGAGACCACCGCGCCGGCGCCGCGCGGCAGGTACTTCTGCGCGTTCGCATAGAACGGGCTCGACGGCAGGCCCGCGTAGTGCACCTTCTCCACCTCGTCGCGCTGCTCCAGCCACTCGGCCAACGCCTGCGCGTTGGCCACATGCCGCTCCAGCCGCAGCGACAGCGTCTCGATCCCTTGCAGGATAAGGAAACTGTTCAACGGCGCGATGGCGGCGCCGGTGTCGCGCAGCAGCTGCACGCGCAACTTCGCGGCGTACGCGCCAGGACCGAGGGCCTCCCAGTACTTCAGGCCGTGGTAGCTCGGGTCGGGCTCGGTGAACTCCGGGAAGCGCTGCGGGTCGGCGCCGAAGTCGAACGTGCCGGCGTCGACCACCAGACCGGCGATGGTGGTGCCGTGGCCGCCGAGGTACTTGGTCGCCGAGTGCACGACGATGTCGGCGCCGTGCTCGATCGGGCGCAGCAGGTACGGCGTGGGAATGGTGTTGTCCACCACCAGCGGCACCCCGGCCTCGTGCGCGACATCGGCGACGCCGCGCACGTCCAGCACGTTGCTGCCCGGGTTGGCCAGCGTCTCGGCGAAGAACAGCTTGGTGTTGGGCCGCGCCGCCGCCCGCCACGAGTCCAGGTCGTCCTGGTCGGACAGGAAGGTGACCTCGATGCCCAGCTTGGGCAGCGTGTAGTGGAACAGGTTGTACGTGCCGCCGTAGAGCGCCGGGCTGGACACGATGTGGTCGCCCGAACCGGCCAGGTTCAGGATGGCCGCGGTGGTGGCCGCCGACCCGGAGGCGAACGCGACCGCCGCGGCGCCGCCCTCCAGCGCCGTGACCCGCTGCTCCAGCACGTCCTGGGTCGGGTTCATGATCCGGGTGTAGATGTTGCCCGGCTCGGCCAGGGCGAACAGGTCGGCGCCGTGCTGGCTGTCCCGGAACACGTACGAGGTGGTCTGGTAGATCGGGGTCGCCCGGGCGCCGGTGGTCGGGTCCGGCTTGGCGCCGGCGTGGACCTGCTTGGTCTCGAAGGACCAGCCAGACGGGTCCGGAGCCTGGCGGCCGGTGGGGGTGCTGTCGTCTGCTTGGCTCATCACGTTCTCCTGGTGACGAAGGGCACGAAGGGGTGCGCGGGAAGGCCGGTTTCAGTTCGCTGACCTGCGCCGCGAGCAAGCGCGACAACAAGCGGCACTCGTGGCGCGGGCGAGGTCGAGGTACCGGCGCGAGACGAGCGGAGTCACGGGATCGGACGCTAGTCATGTCACATGGGTGTTACCAGTGCGCCCACACTGTGGACACCCCGTTCGCCCGATCGGTGGAACAGGTCAGCTGGCCCGGCGCTGCTCCCAGGCGTGCACGGTGATCGCGTCGCTGACGGCCAGCGCGCCGGGCCGCAGCACGCCGGCCTTCATGCCGAAGCTCACGCCGTTGCCGAACTCCGGTTCGCGCCGGTACTCGGCGAGCGAGCGGATCGGCTCCGGGCCCGAGCGCCGGCCGGTGGACTGCTCCACCATCGGCACCGCGCAGCGCACGCAGCGCACCGCATAGGCCAGCTCCACCGTGCCCACCGACATCCGCCGCACCCGGTCCTCGGTGTGCGGCTCCGGCCAGCCCGACACCACCAGGTTGGGTCGGAACCGGTTCATCGGCACGGCTTTCCCACCGTGCTTGACGATCCGCTCGTTCAGTCCATCCAAAGAGGACAATGAGGCGACGAGCACGGCGTGTGCGTCGGCGAAACCGACCTTGCCGGGGAACTCGCCCCAGCCGTCCCGGTCGTGCTCCGGCGGCGTGCGCACCAGCCGACACGCGCGGCCCAGCACAGTGGAGAACCACTCGGCGGCCGGCTCACCCTGGTCGACGCCGCTGCCGAACCACTTGCCGAACAGGCTCACCGCGCGCCGGTCGCCCTCGGGACTCACCGGGACGGTCAGCTCGCCCGCGGTCGGCGCGGACAGCGTGAGCACCGAGCCGTCGGCGGTCACCGCCGTCCGGACGACCGCCATCGCCGGGGTGGTCCGCTGGCTGAGGAAGGCACCGTCGGCCGCGTCGACCACCATGAACAGCCGGTCGTTGCGCAAGCCGGTGCTGATCACCTCGGCGTGCGGCACACTCACCCCGGCGCAGCCCTTGACCGGGTAGTACAGCAGTTCGTGGATGCTCGGTGAGACCATCGCCGCCCGCCTAGAGGATCGGCGCCGGCACGTAACCGGCGTCCTCGGGGAAACGGCTGAGCAGCTTGGCCACCCGGTCCACCACGCCGGCCACCTGCGCGCCGGCCACCCCGGTGAACGAGATCGGGTCGGACAGCAGCGCGGCCAGCGCGGCCTCGTCCAGCGGCAGCCGGGGGTCGGCGGCCAGTCGGGCGAACATGGTGTTCTCGGTGGTGCCCTGCTCGCGCATGGCCAGCGCGGCGGCGACCGCGTGCTCCTTGATCACCTCGTGCGCGGCCTCCCGGCCGAGGCCCGCCCGCACCGCGGCCATCAGCACCTTCGTGGTGGCCAGGAACGGCAGGTAGCGGTCGAGTTCGCGGGCGATCACCGCCGGGTAGGCGCCGAACTCGTCCAGCACCGTGAGCAGCGTCTCGATCAGCCCGTCCAGCGCGAAGAACGCGTCGGGCAGCGCCACCCGGCGGACCACCGAACAGGACACGTCGCCCTCGTTCCACTGGTCGCCGGCCAGTTCGCCGACCATGGACAGGTAGCCGCGCAGCACCACGGTCAGTCCGTTGACCCGCTCGCAGGACCGGGTGTTCATCTTGTGCGGCATCGCCGACGAGCCGACCTGGCCGGGCTGGAAGCCCTCGGTGACCAACTCGTGGCCGGCCATCAGCCGGATCGTCTTGGCCAGGCTGGAGGGCGCGGCGGCGACCTGCACCAGCGCGGCGACCACGTCGAAGTCCAGCGAGCGCGGGTATACCTGGCCGACGCTGGTGAGCACCTGCTCGAAGCCGAGGTGGTCGGCGACGGTGCGCTCCAGCCGCTCCACCTTCGCCGGGTCGCCGCCGAGCAGGTCGAGCATGTCCTGCGCGGTGCCGACCGGGCCCTTGATGCCGCGCAGCGGGTAGCGGGCGATCAGCTCGTCCACCCGGGCGAAGGCGACCAGCAGTTCGTCAGCCGTGCTGGCGAACCGCTTGCCCAGCGTGGTGGCCTGCGCGGCAACGTTGTGCGAGCGACCGGCCATCACCTGGTCGGCGTACTCGGTGGCCAGTCGTGCCAACCTGGCAAGAACCGCGGTGACCCGGCCCCGAATGTGTTCCAGCGAGCGGCGGACCTGGAGCTGCTCGACGTTCTCGGTGAGATCGCGCGAGGTCATGCCCTTGTGCACGTGCTCGTGGCCGGCCAGCGCGTTGAACTCCTCGATGCGCGCCTTCACGTCGTGCCGGGTGATCCGCTCGCGGGCCGCGATGGACGCGAGGTCCACCTCGGGCAGCACCCGCTGGTAGTCCTCGATCACACCGTCGGGCAGCGGCACGCCCAACTCGGCCTGCGCCCGCAGCACGGCCAGCCACAGTTCGCGCTCCAGCACGATCTTGTGTTCCGGGGACCACAGTTCGACCAGGCCGGGCGAGGCGTACCGGGCGGCCAGCACATTGGCGATGTTGGGCTTGCTCACGTCTGGTCAGCCTACTGGAGCGGCCGCGCCGGCCGGCGGTCAGCGCAGCTCAGTCGCCGAACGACAGCTCCGGCGCGACCGCCATCGTGATCAACTCGCTGGAACCCACCGGCGGCAGCGCTCCGCCGTCGAGCACGGTGCCCTTGCCGGGATAGGAGACGTAGCTGGCCACGTTCACCGTGCCGCCGTCGGTCCGGTAGTCGGTGACCGAGGCGACCTGCTCGGTCAGCGGTTTGCCCTGCTCGGCGAAGTTCTCCACCAGCAGCGCGCTGCCGTCCGGGTCGGCCTTGATGGTGCAGGCCGGGGCCGGCATGCCGTCCAGCGTGCACTGGCTGACCGGGGTGGCGGCCAGGTTGGCGCCGGGCGCGTCCACGGTGAACCGGAGCAACACGGTGCTGTCCTTGAAGCTGACCCAGACGAACGAGGACAGGGTGCCCGGACCGGCGGTGATCGCCCCGCTGTCCTGGCCGGTCGCCCAGCCCTGCACGGCGACGTCCTCGGGCTGCGGCAGCGCCGTGGTCACCGCCCGGTAGACCGACGCGGTGAGCAGTTTGGCGCGGCCGGACAGTTCGACGGCGGTGTACTCGCGGGGGACCGGTGGCGTACTCGACGTGGTCAGCAGCCGGGGCGCGGACCCACCGGCCGCCGCCGAGGACACCGCGGGGTGACCGGCCGAGCGGCCCGCGCCCAACGTGACCGGCACCGCGACGGCGACCACCGCGATCAGCGCGGTCGCCGCGGCCACGCCGAACATCGCCCGACGCCGGCGCGCGTTCCGCTCGGCGCGGTCCACCAGGGCTGGTAGGTCGAAGCTCAGCGGCGGCTCGTCGGCCAGCGCCGAGCGCAGCGCGTCCCGGATCTCCTGCTCGCTCACGAGGCCACCCTCCCGCCCAGTACCGGATCTGCCGGTTCGAGTCGTTGAATCGCCGCCTTCAGGTTGTCCAGGCCACGGGCTGCCTGGCTCTTCACCGTGCCCTCCGAACACCCCATCGCCTCCGCGGTCTCGACGATCGACAGGTCGTCGAAGTAGCGCAGCACCAGCACCGCCCGCTGCCGCGGCGGCACCAGCAGCAGCGCCCGGTGCACCAGGTCGTGGGTGGACCGGGCGGCCGCCAACACATCCGGGCCCGCGGAACTGTCCGCGACATCGGGCAGCTCGGCCTGGCGCACCTCCGAGCGACGCCACGGCCTGCGCTTCTCGTCCAGCCAGGTGCGCAGCAGCACCTTGCGGGCGTAGTTGACGGCCGCCTCCTGCTGCTCGATCCGCGACCAGGCCTGGTACATCTTGATCAGCGCGCTCTGCATCAGATCCTCGGCAAGATGCCAGTCACCGCAGAACAAGTACGCACACCGGCGCAGTGGACCGGCCTGCGCCGCGGCGAACTCGCGGAACCGCTGTTCGTCCTCGGTGCGCATCCCGCCTCCTTCTCCACCTACACACGCACGAGGGGGCCACGATGTTGCACGTGCGAGGTGAGAAATCGGCGAACGGTCAGACCTCGGCCGCCAGGGCGAGGGCGATGGCGTGCAGCTGGTCGACATAGGGCGCGGTGGCGCCGCGGTTGGGTCGGCTGAACACGACCAGCTGGCCACCGGCCGCGCTCGGCGCGCTGACCTGCACCGCACCCGCCGGCAGTGCCAGGTCGGTGACCGCCTCGCCGGCCGGCAGCAGCACCGCGCCGACCAGTCCGGCGGCCGAACCCTGGTGCACCTGGAAGCCGGCGGCGCGGGCCCCGGCCGGGCAGTTGGCCTGCGCGACCGGCACGCTGCCCGCGGCGTTCTCGGCACCGACGGAGGGCAGCTCGCCCGCGAGGGCGACAGCGAGCTGCCCGTCCGTCGGTCCGCACCCACTCAGGGCACTGCCGGTCTTGCCGGCCCCCCCGGTCGGTCCGCCGCCCTGCATCGGCGTCGTGACCGGGAAGTCTTGGGTCATCTGTTCGTTGGGGACCATCGGACCGACCCGGCCCGGACCGTTGGCCTGACCGGGTGCGTCCGGCGCGAAGGTACCTGTACCCGACACCACGGCCGCCGACCCCGCCGAAGCACTGGTCTCGCCATTAGTGTGACCGAAGTCACCGAGGCCGATCACCAGGCCGACCACCAACACCAGGCCGCCGAACGCGGACCCACCGGCCAGCAGCGAGCGGCGGCGCGCGGTGATCCGCCGGGACGCGTGCAGCACGTCCTGCTCGTCGAAGGTGGCCGGCGGCGGGTCGGCCGCCGCCGCGCGGAACAGTTCCGCGAGCGTCTGGTCATCCACCCGAAGCCACCTCCTTCGCGTCTCTCGTCCGGTCGGTCATGACGCCGGCCGCAGGTCGTCGATGCTGTCCCCGAGTTCGGTCCGCAGCGCGGCCAGCCCGCGCGCGGTCTGGCTCTTCACCGTCCCTTCGGTGCAGCCGAGGACCTCGGCCGCACCCGCGACGTCCATGCCCTCCAGGAACCGCAGCACGAGCACGGCCCGCTGGCGGGGTGGCACCTTGCGCAGCGCCGCGACGAGCGTGGCCCGGGTGACGACGGTGTCGTCCAGTTCCGGCGCGCCGCCCGCGGTGTCGGCGACCTCGGGAACCTCATCGGTGAACCGCTCCCTCCGCCATGGCCGTCGCGACTCGTCGATCACCGCACGCACCAGCGTCCGCCGCACGTAGGCGTCCAGCGCGCCGCGGTCGCGGACCTTGCGCCAGTGCCGGTGCAGCGCGACGAACGCCGTCTGCGCGAGGTCGTCCGCCCGGTGCCAGTCACCGCAGAGCAGGAAAGCACTGCGGCGCACGGCTTCCCGCCTGGCCGCGAAGTACTCGGCGAACTCCCGCTCGGCGCGCTGGTCCACGCGGCTTGATCTCCGCTCGTCGTTGCTACGTCATCAGGACGGATCAGGGTAGGCCAACGGTTGCACGGATCGCGGAATTCATCCAACCGGGCGCAGGAGCCCCCACCGAGGTGTGATGGGATCGTTGACGTGACCGACTTCGCGCCCATCGATCTGCGCTCCGACACCGTGACCAAGCCTGACCAGCGAATGCGGGCCGCGATGGCCGCCGCCGAGGTCGGCGACGACGTGCTCGACCACGACCCGACGATGAAGGCGCTGGAGGAGCGGGCCGCCGACCTGCTGGGCACCGCGGCCGCCCTGTGGGTGCCCAGCGGCAGCATGGGCAACCTGATCGCGCTGTTCATCCACCTGCACCGGGGTGACCGGTTCCTCGCACCGCGCGGCGCGCACGTGTTCGGCAACGAGTTGGGCGCCCCCGCCTGGCTGGCCGGGGGGATGCCCGAGCCGCTGGACTGGGACGGCGCAGGCCCCGGCCGCCCGGCCCCGGCCTCGATCCGGGCCGCGGCCGGCGGCAAGGGCCCCTACTTCGCGCTGAACACGACGCTGCTGTGCCTGGAGAACACGCACAACGCGGCCGGCGGCACCGTCACCACCCCGGCCGAACACACCGAACTGGTCGCCGCCGGGCGGGCCGCCGAACTCACCGTCCACCTGGACGGGGCGCGGGTCTGGCACGCCGCGGTCGCGCTCGGTGTGGCGCCCAGCGTGCTGACCGCCGGGGTGGACAGCGTGCAGGCGTGCCTGTCCAAGGGGCTGGGCGCGCCGGTCGGGTCGGTCGTCGCCGGCAGCGTGGAGTTCGTCGCCCAGGCCCGGCGGGTGCGCAAGATGCTCGGCGGCGGGGTCCGCCAGGGCGGGGTGCTGGCCGCGGCCGGGCTGGTCGCGCTGGACCGGATGGCCGAACTCGCCGACGACCACGCGAACGCCGCGACCCTCGCCGCCGGCCTGGCCGAGCTGGGCTGGTCGGTGAACGCGCCGCAGACCAACATCCTGCTGGCCGCGGTGCCCGACCTGGGCGGCACGCTGGAGCGGCTGGCCGAGCTGGGCGTGCTGGCCGTGCCGATGTCCGGCCAGGTCCGGTTCATCACCCACCGGGACGTGTCGGCCGCCGACATCGACGAGGTGCTGCGCCGGGTCAAGGGCATCGAGGTCGCCGCGTGAGCGAGCTCGTGCCGAGCTGGCTGGTGTTCGACTACGGCGGGGTGATCGGCCGGTGGACGAGCGCGCTGCCGGCGCTGGCCGAACGGCTGGGCGGGCCGCTGCCGGAGGTCGAGGCGGCGTACTGGGCCAACCGGGACGCCTACGACAAGGGCGACCTGGACGACCTCGGGTTCTGGCGGGCGATCGCCGACAAGGCCGGCGTGCCGCTGGACGAGCCGACCGCCGCGGACCTCACCGAACTCGACATCGCCGGCTGGCTGGAGTCCGTGCCCGACACCGTGGAGCTGCTCGCCGAGCTGGCCACGGCCGGGACGCCGCTGGCGCTGCTGTCCAACGCGCCCTCGTCGTTCGGGCGGGTGGCCGAGCGGGAGGGGTGGACGAAGTACTTCGCCCACCTGGTGTTCTCCGGCGACTTCGGGCTGATCAAACCGGCCGCGCCGATCTGGCGGGTGCTCACCGACCGGCTCGGCGTGCCCGCCGGCGAGTGCCTGTTCTTCGACGACAAACAGGTCAACGTCGAGGGCGCCACCGAGAACGGGCTGCGCGCGGCCAGGTGGACCGGGGCGCGGGACGCCCGGGCCCTGCTGGTCGGGCTCGGCGTGCTGACTAGTTGAGCCGCTTGGGGTTGTTCCGGTTCTTGATCGCCCCGTAGGCGGCCGTGCCGGCGAGCAGCACGAGGCCGATCACGCCGAGGATGAACAAGCTGTGGATCACGAACCCGATCACCGTGAAGGCGAGCCAGATCGCCAGCAGCACACCTATGACCTTGATCAACATCGAACTGCCTCCCCATCCGCGCCTGCGCCCGGATCAATCTCTTAGCGGGTGAACGATTAACGGCTGCCGTTGGTTCCCCCGGTGCCGGCGCCCTGCTGGCCGGGTTGCCGGGGCAGCCACTCGCCGAGCCGGTACAGCGCCTCCCGGACGTCCTCGGTGGAGCCGGCGAAGGACATCCGCACGAATCGTCCTCCGTCCACCGGGTCGAAGTCGATGCCCGGTGCGATGGCCACCCCGGTGTCGGCCAGCAGGCGCTGACAGAACCCGAGCGAGTCGCTGGTCAGGTGGCTGACATCGGCGTAGGCATAGAACGCGCCGTCGGCCGGGGCGAGCCGGTTGATGCCCAGTTCGGTCAGCCCGGCCAGCAGCAGGTCCCGGTTGGTCCGGTAGCGGGTGACGTGCGCGTCCACCTCGGCGTAGCTCTGCTCGGTGAACGCGGCGACCGCGGGGAGCTGGGCGATGGCCGGCGGGCAGATGCTGAAGTTGCCGGTCAGCCGGGACACCGGTGCGCGCAGCCGCTCGGGCAGCAGCATCCAGCCCAGCCGCCAGCCGGTCATCGACCAGTACTTCGAGAACGAGTTGATCACCACGGCGTCGCGGGAGGTCCGCCACGCGCAGTCGAAGTCGAGCCCGAAGCTGATGCCGTGATAGATCTCGTCGCTGATCAGCAGCACGTCGTGCTCGGCGCACCAGCGGGCGATCGCGGCGAGTTCGGCCGGCGGCAACACGGTGCCGGTCGGGTTGGCCGGGCTCGCGACGATCAGCCCGCGGATCGGCTCGTCGAGTTCGTCGAGCATCCGCACGGTCGGCTGGAACCGGGTGTCCGGCCCGGTGGGCAGGTCGACGACCCGACAGCCAAGGGCGCCGAGGATGTTGCGGTAGGCCGGGTAGCCGGGCCGGCCGAGCGCGACCCGGTCACCGGCGTCGAAGGCGGCGAGAAAGGCGAGCGTGAACGCGCCGGACGAACCGGTGGTGACGACGACGTCCTCGGCCGCCACGGCGAGGCCGTAGGCGCGCAGGTAGTGACCGGCGATGGCCGCGCGCAGCTCCGGAATGCCGAGTTGCTCGGTGTAGCCGAGGACGTCGTCCCGCAGGGCGGCGTGCGCGGCGGCGAGCACCGGCGTCGGGGCCGGACTGGACGGTTGGCCGGCGGCGAGCGAGACGAGATCGCCGTGGGTGCGCCGCCGCTCGCCGGCCGCGGCAAGCACGTCCATCACGTAGAACGGCGGCACGTCCGACCGGGTGGAGTGGTCCAAGTGATGACCGGCCAAGGGTTCCAGCATGTCGGCAGCCTACGACCGGCACAACGAGCTAGTAGCCCACGTAGCTGCCACCGGCATGAACCGCCTTGATCCCCGGCACATTGCTCAACGAGCCGTACCGGGACAGCGCATACCGGACACCGGCGACGATGTTGTCCACCGGGCTGTAGATGTTGTCGTGCCCGGGCAACTTGTAGGAGTTGAACGTCGAGTCGATCGTCTGCATCAGACCCTTCGACGGATGCCCCGCCTGCGCGTTGGAGTCCCACAGGTTGATCGCGTTCGGGTTGCCGCCCGACTCGTGCTGGATGATCGTCCAGATGTCCTGCGAGTTGATCTCGCTGGCCGGCACCCCGGCCGCTTCCAACGTCTGGATCGCCTGCTGAATCCACTGCTGCACGTTGCCCGGCGGCGGGCTGCTGGGCGGCCCACCACTCGCGCCCATACCGCCACCACCGCCACCACCGGAACCGGAGCCGCCACCACCGCCGCCACCACCGCTGTAGCCGCCGCCACCACCGCTGGAGTGGTGGGTGGCGCCGCCACCACCGCCACCCGAGGCGGCCGCGCTGGTCGGGGTGGCCGCACCCGGAGGCGCCGACGAGGGCATGGTCACGCCCGAAGGCGTGGTCGTGGCCGCCGTCGCGCCAGGAGCCTTCATCGTGGAGAACTTGGGGTTCAGCCCGCTGGTGACCTTGCCGACATCACTCGCGGCGGTGGTCAGCGCGGTGTTGACGGTGGTGATCGCCGCCGTGATCGCGCCGCTGTTGGCCGACACCGCCGCACTGGCCGCGTCGTCCTGCTCGGCCGGCGTCGGGTGCGGCGCGGCGGTGCCATAGCCGGCCAGGTTGCGCTTGTAGTCCGACAGCACCTGGTCGAACAGCTTCTCCAAGGACGTCTTGCCGTCCGACAACGCTTTCGCGGCCTCGTTGATGGCGGTCGCACCGGAGGTCAGCGCGGTGTGCGCGGCGGTCCCGGCGCCGGTGAACTGGCCCATGTAGCCCTTGAACGCGTCTGCCACGTCGCCCGTCCAGGTCTGCAGATCCGACACCGCGGTACCGACGGCGGTGTTGCAGCCGGCCGCGTCACCGGCCGCGCTGGTCAGCTTGCCGGCCAGGGCGGTGATCGAACCGGGATCGGCCTTGTACACGCCCTCCGCGCTGTTCGCGACCCCCGCGCCCGCACCCCCGGGCAGCGCCGCCACGTCGTCCCGTGCAGTCATCCCGCGTCCCCCTGCCCGCCCACGCCCCTCATGCCTGCTGCGCCTGGAACGTCTGCTGACTGTCCTGGTCGTTGTTCGTCGTGCTCTGCTCGGTGTTGTCCAGGGTGCGCTCGATCTCCCCGACCAGCGTCTCGGCCGCGGCGTACTCGGTGCGCAGCGCGGCACACAGCGCGCTGACCGCCTGGGCGGCCGCCCCCGACTCCGGCAACGTGCCGAACATGCCGGCGTCGACACTCGCCGGGATCTCGTCCCCGACACTGCCGAACTTGCCGGCCTCGGCCCCGATGACCTGCCGGGCCTGCCCGATGTCCGCCCAGTTGTAGTTGCTCGCCGTGGCTGCCACCGCGGAGCACCCCCTTCAGCCCTGTGTCACCGCTCTGACGCCGGCCGCGACCGTTCGGTTCCACGCCCTCGACCGCCGGAGCACCCGGTCAATTGTGCACGTCCGGACCCGTCAGGTCTCCTCCAACAGCTCCCAGACGCACTGCGCCAACCGAACGTTGTCGGCCGGGGTGACCGTCGCCCAGGTCTGCCCGTCGGGGCTGCGCCGGGTCAGGTAGAGATACCGGCCGCGCGGCGTGTCATGGAAGGCGATCACCTGTTCGGCGCGGCGCAGCCGGCCGTCCCGGGTGGCCAGTTCGACGCCGAACTGGCCACGCAGCGTCATCCCGTCCAGCATCGCGGCGAGCACCTGGGCCTCGGGCAGGGCCAGGCCCCGGCGCTCCAGCTGGAGGATCAGCTTCTTCGGGTCGCCGGCGGACCGCTCGTCGGCGGCGCGCAGCGTGTCCAGCGGCAGGCTGACCGACCGGCCCCAACCGCTGGGTGCCTCGCCGGCCACCGACACCGCCGCCTCCACGAACGAGGTGTCCCGGGCCGGGATCAGCCAGACCTCCTCGCGGTCGATCACGCCCAGCTGCGCGTCCCGGCCGGCCGCCACCGCGAGGCCGCGAATCACCCGATCGGTCCACACCCAGGTGTCCACCGAGCGTTCCGGGTTGGCCAGCAGCGCCAGCCGGTCGGCCAGTTCGGGCACCGCCCGGCCACGCGCGGCCAGGCCGCGGGCCTCCAGGCCGTCCCACGCGGCGCGCACCAGCTTGGCCCGCTCGGTGGTGGTCACCCCGGGGCTGGGCACGTCCAGGGCCACGTGCCGGCGGGCGAACCGCTGGTCGGCCCAGAGCACATCGAACTCCAGCGTGGACAGCACCACGCTGCTGGGCAGGGACATGTCAGCCCAGATCGAGGGTCGGGTCGGACTCGGCACCCGCGATGGGGCCGGTGTCCGGGTCACGGTGGGTCGGCAGCCGCCCCGGGGTCGGTTCGTCGGGTTCGCCGCCGAGCACCGCGGGGGTGACCAGCCTGCTGTCGCCGAACATGTCGTCGCCGTCCGCGGCGTAGCGGTTGTGGTGCTGGCCGTCGTCCTCGCCGCCCTGGCCGCCCATGATCGGCTCCAGCACCGCCGGTCCGACCGCCCCGGTGGCGCCGCCGATCCGGGAGGCGACGCCGGCCGCGGCCGCGTCCTCCTCGTCGAGTTCGGCCAGCGCGCTGGCGGCCCGGCCGGCCGGGCTGTTCTCGTCGCCCGGGCCGGTGATCGCCTTGTTGTCGGTGGGCGGCTGACCGGCGTGCGCACCGGCGACGCCCGCGGCGACCGAGCCACCGACGATCGCGGTGCCGATCGAGGCGTCCTCGAACACCGAGCCGGCCACCCCGGCCGCACCTGACTCGGCCGGGCCGGCGGCACCGGCCGCGGCCGAACCACCCGGCCCGATCCCGCTCGACCCGCCACCGGGCATCCCCGGCGCGCCACCACCGGGCGCGCCGCCGCCGGTCCCGCCGGGGAAGCCGCCACCGCCGGGAAGTCCTGTGCCACCAGGGAATCCGCCCGAGCCGGGCACACCACCGACACCACCGACGCCCGGTGAACCAGCGGAGCCGCCGGCGGCCAGGCCGCCACTGGAGCCGGAACCGAGACCGGGTGTGCCGACAAAGCCGGGTTCCAGGCCACCGGCGCCACCGCCGGGCGCACCCGCGCCGCCCGCGCCACCGGCCCCGGACGACCCGCCGACCGGCGCGATGCCGGCCCGACCCGGGGCGCCCGCACCCGACCCGGGCACCGTGGCGCCGGCGCCGCCCGTCGACCCCGCCCCGCCGGGCGTGGACCCGGGGAAGCCGGACACCGTCGTGAGCTGGCCGATCGAGGGGTCCACCCCGGTGGTGGACAGGCCGACCGCGGGCGGTTGGGGCAGTGGGTGGTAGCCGTTCAGGCTGGACTGGCTGGTCTGCGCGTAGCCGTTGAGCGTGTCGATGGTCTGCTGGCGGGCCGCCGCGGTCTGCGCGACCTGCTGGGCGTGGTCGTCGACGTGCCCGGTGAGCACGTGCACGACGGAGTCCAGCGGGCTGGTCTGGCTGGGGCCCTGCAACACGCCGGGGCTGGGCGCGGCGTTCTTGGCCATCGAGAACGCGTCCCCCTGGGTGCCCACCGAGCTGCCGGCCTGGTTGCCGTTGTCGCCGGCCGAACCGCCGTACGCGGCCGACGCGGTGGTCATCTCCTGGGCGAGGTCGGCGGCGTCGCTCTGCCAGGACACCCCGATCGCCTGCAACTGCTGTTGCAGCGTCTGGTCGATCTGCTGGAGGCTCTGCGCGATGCCGGCCAGCGCGTCGGCCGCCTGGGTCATCGCCGCGGCACCCGGTCCCTGGCTGAGCAGGCTGACCACGTGCGCGAGCTGGTCGTTGGTCATCCCGTCCCAGCGCAGGTCGGTGAGCGTCGCGCCGGTCGTGCCGGAGCCGACCGAGCGGCCGGCGGTGGAGCTGCCGCCGAACAGGTCGGTGGCCAGCTTGTCGACGAACTGCTCGGCGTCGGTGACCACGTCCTCGACGAAGCTCATCTCCTACCCCTCACTTCAGGGTCAGCAGGGTGGTCAGCGCGGCCGCTGCCACCTGCTGGGTCCGGGCACACGACTGCGGCACGGTCACGTCGTGCGGCTGCACGCCGTCGTTGACGATCAGCATCTGGCCGGTGGCCACGCCGACCGCGGTCTCGCACCCGGTGGCCAGGCTGTTCTTGCTGGTGACGGTGACCGCGGGGAAACCGGCGACCGAGACCTTGGTGACCGTGTCGGCCAGGGTGGGGCTGAGCCAGTAGTTGACGCCGGCCGAGGTGACCGCGTCGATCGCGTACTCCGCGCCGGCCGCCTCGGTGTTGAACCGGAACGCGCACAGCGGGCTCTTGAACAGCGGGTCGGTACCGATCGACCGACCCGGTTGCACCGCGAACCCGGTCAGCTGCGCGGCGGTGAGCAGCGCGCACGGGTCGACGCCGGCCAGCGAGAGGTTCTGCGGAGGCGGGGGCAGCACGATGGTGCCCGCGTTGTTCGTCGGCGCCCGATAGCCGCCGTCCGCAGCGGCCTGGCCGGACTCGGTGCTGGTGCACGCCGCCAGGGTGAGCACCGCCAGCACGGCGATGGCCGCCCCGGCCGCGGTGCGCTGCTCAGACACCGGGAGACCCCACGCCGCTGAGCGCGTCGGCGATCTCCTGGTCGGTGTAGCCGTACTGCTTGGCCGAGGTGCGCAGGTTGTCGGCGAGCGTCTGCAGGCTGCCCAGGTACTGGCTGATCCGGTTCTGGAACGAGTCCGGGTCGGTGACCAGCTTGGCGTTCCACTGCGCGGCGGCCTGCACGCTGATCGGGTCCTGGCCGGGCGCGACCACCCGCAGGCCGGCGAAGGCGAGCTGGATCTGCTGGCTGTTGTCGTCCAGCGCGTTCTGGATGATCTTCGCCGCCTGCAGCACGTTGTCCTTGTTGACGGTGATGTTCGCGGCCTGCGGGATACTGCTGCGCACGGCCTGCGCCGCCACACCGATGCCCGGCACCGCGTCCACCGCGCCGGCGGCGGTGCCTTCGCTGCCCTCGATCGCCATCGGGCCACACCCCCACACGTCAGGTAGCTGCCTGGTTCCTCTTCGAGGTTACCAACGTGCGGCAGCGCGATGCCCGGTTTCACCGAACTGGACGACCGTGCGCACTGCTCAGGCGGACGTGGTGAGCTCGCCGTTCACCGCGCGCAGCGCGATGTCGGTGCGGTGGTGCGAACCGGCCAGGTGCACCGACTCCAGCCGCCGGTAGGCGTCCGCGCGGGCGGCGGCGAGGTCGTCGCCGTGGCCCACCACCGAGAGCACCCGGCCGCCGGTGGACACCACCGCGCCGTCCTCGCGGCGACGGGTGCCGGCGTGCAGCACGCCGTCGCCGTCCGCGCCGGTGATCACGTCCCCGGTGCGCGGCACGCCCGGGTAGCCCTCGGCGGCGACGACCACGGTGACCGCGGCGCCGGGCTGCCAGTCCAGCGGCGGCCGCCCACCGAGGCCGCCGGTCGCGGCGGCGGCGAACAGGCCGGCCAGCGGCGTGTTCAGCAGCGGCAGCACGACCTGGGTCTCCGGGTCGCCGAACCGGCAGTTGAACTCGATCACCTGCGGACCGGTGGAGGTCAGCGCAAGGCCGGTGTAGAGCAGGCCGGCGAACGGGGTGCCGCGCTTGCGCAGCTCGTCGACGACCGGCCGCACGACGGTCGCCAGCACGTCGGCGGTGAGGTCGGCGGGCGCCCAGGGCAGCGGCGCGTAGGCGCCCATGCCGCCGGTGTTCGGGCCCGCGTCGCCGTCGCCGACCCGCTTGAAGTCCTGGGCCGGCAACAGCGGCACCACGTTCTCGCCGTCCACCAGACAGAACAGCGACACCTCCTGACCGTCCAAAAAGGACTCCAGCAGGACCGGGTGGCCGCCGTCCAGCAACGCCATCGCGTGCGCGCGGGCCAGGTCGAAGTCGGCGGTGACGACAACGCCCTTGCCGGCGGCCAGGCCGTCGTCCTTGACCACGTAGGTCGGACCGAACCGGCCCAGCGCCGCGTCCAGGTTGGCCGGGTTGTCCACCAGTTCCGACCGGGCCGTCGGCACGCCGGCCGCGGCCATCACATCCTTGGCGAACTCCTTGGACCCCTCGATCCGGGCGGCTTCCCGGGACGGCCCGAAGCAGGCGATGCCGGCCGCGCGCACCGCGTCGGCCACCCCGGTCACCAACGGCGCCTCCGGCCCGATCACCACCAGGTCGGCCGACCACCGGCGGGCCAGCCCGACCACGTCCTCGGCCGACAGCGGGTCGATGCCGAACGGCTCGGCGAGCGCCTGCGTGCCGGCGTTGCCGGGGGCGCAGGCCAACGCGGTCACCTCAGGATCTTTGGACATCGCGAGGACAAGGGCATGCTCGCGGGCACCCGACCCGACCACCAGTACGCGCACGGCAAGAAAGCCTAGGCCAGCCGACCGGCGCGGGCTCCCCCGGTCGGCCGGTAACCGCGCAAACCGGTCAGACCATCTCGTTGTCCGGGTAGCACCAGCGCCAGTCCTCACCCGGCTGGAACGAGCGGATCACCGGGTGCCCGCTGCTGCGGTTGTGCGCGGTGGCGTGCCGGCGCGGGCTGGAATCGCAGCAGCCGACGTGCCCGCAGCTCAGGCACAGCCGCAGGTGCACCCAGTCGTGCTCGTTGTCGGCCAGGCAGTCCGCGCAGCCGCGCGGGTTGTCCGGGGTGACCTCGGCCGGCAGCGTCGCGGTGTGCGCACAGCTCATCTGGGTGCTCCTCGGCTCGGAGGGCCACGGCCGCGGTCACGGCCGGGCCCCATTATCGCGGCCCGGAGCACCCGGCGGGTGAATCATGTCACGGCGAGGCACACCCGGAACGTCCACCACCACGTGGTCGGCTCGGGCAGCAGCCTGGTCGCCGTCTCGCGCAGCCCGGCCAGACCCATCTCCTGCTCGGTCACGCCCGCGCGCAGCAGCGCCATCGTGCCGCTCTTGTTGGTGGCGATCTCCACCAGTCGGGCGCCGTCGCCGGAGTCCACCGAGTCCAGGCAGATCTCCCTGGTGTGCCGAAACAGTCCGCAGCCGGCCAGCGCGGCCAGGTGCCCGCTGCGGTGCTGGTACGGCGGGCGCAGGCCGCGCGCGACGTCCAGGCCGCGGCGGCGCCGGTCGAACTCGGCGTAGGCCGCGTCCACCTCGGCATGCACGGCCGGCGGGAAGTCGTGGTCGATCGCGGCGAACACGCCGCCGGGCCGCAGCAGCCGGACGATCTCGGGCAGCGCCCGGTCCTGGTCGAACCAGTGGAAGGCCATGCTCGCCACCACCAGGTCGGCCTGACCCGCGGGCAGCCCGGTCTCCTCGGCGACCGCGGCCACCACGGTGAACGAGTCGGCGTCGGGCAGCGCGGCGAGCCGCTGCTCGGCGACCGCGCGCATGTCCGGCGAGGGCTCGACGGCGATCACGCCGGCGGCCATCCCCGACCAGACCGACGAACCGAGGCCGGTGCCGGCGCCGAGGTCGACCACCCGGGGATGCGGGGTGCCGGCCCAGGCGGACAACACCGCGGGCAGGTGGGCCGGCGGCTGGGGCCGGACCCGGTCATAGCCGGCCGCGAATCCGGCGAAGCGGGTTACCGAGTCAACCATCAGGCCAGCCTAAGGGTATTACCGTAAGACCACTGTGGTCGATTATTTCACGGCCAGCCGGACCCGGTAGGTCCACCACCAGGGCACCGGCTCGGGCAGCAGCCGGTCGGCGGTCTCGCGCAGCGCGGTCAGGCCCAGCGCCTCCTCGGTGATCCCGGCGGCCAGCGCGGCCACCGTGCCGCCCTGGCTGCGGGCGACCGCGACCAGCCGGTCGGCGTCCCCGGAGTCGACCGAGTGCAGACAGATCTCCCGGGTGTAGCCGAACAGCCCACTGGCGGCCAGCCGGCCGAGGTGGCCTTCCTTGTCGGCGTAGGCGGGGCGCCGTCCACCGGTGTCGTCCTGGGTGAGCAGCCCGCGCTCGAACTCGACGTAGGCGGCGTCGGCCTCGGCCCGCACCACCGGCGGCCAGTCGCAGTCCACCGCCGCGAACACCCCGCCGGGCCGCAGCAGCCGGGCGATCTCGGGCAGCACCCGCGCCGGGTCGAACCAGTGCATCGCCTGACTGGCCACGACGAGGTCGGCCGCGCCGGCCGGCAGGCCGGTGTCCTCGGCGAGCGCGTCCAGCACGGTGAACGAACCGGCGTCGGGCAGCGTGGTCAGTCGCCGCTCGGCGAGCGCACGCATGTCCGGCGAGGGTTCGAGGGCGATCACGCTCGCGGCCACGCCCGACCAGATCGCGGTGGACAGGCCGGTGCCGGCGCCCAGATCGACCACCCGGGGCGCCGGACTGGCCGCCCAGGCGCACAGCAACCTGGTCAGCTCGGCCGGCGGCCGGGGTCGGGCCCGGTCGTACTCGGCGGCGAAACCGGTGAAGCGGGCGACCGAATCAATCATTGAGCCAGGCTAGCAGTACGCTCGTACTGTTTGCTAGACCGAGACCAGCTCGGACCGCTGGGCGAGCAGCCCGCGCCGGGCTAACTCCGGCCGGACGCCCTCGCCGAACCAGTACGCCTCCTCCAGGTGCGGATAACCCGACAGCACGAACTCCTCAAGGCCGATCGCGTGGTACTGCTCGATCAGGTCGGCCACCTCGGCGTGACTGCCCACCAGCGCGGTGCCGGCCCCGCCGCGCACCAGCCCGACACCCGCCCACAGTCCCGGGTGGATCTCCAGCGACCGTGCGTCGCCGTCGAGCTTTCCGTTGTGCAGCTGCGCCATCCGCCGCTGACCGACCGAGTCACCGGCGGCGAACTTCGCCTGCGCCGCGGCGACCACCGCCGGGTCGAACTGGTCGTAGAGCCGTTGCGCCACCGCCCACGCCTCGGCCGAGGTGTCCCGGCTGATGGTGTGCAGCCGAATGCCGAAGCGCAGCGTGCGGCCGGCCGCGTCCGCCAGTTCGCGCAGCCGGGCGATCTTCTCGGCCACCAGGGCCGGCGGCTCACCCCAGGTCAGGTGCACGTCCGCGCGCTTGGCCGCGACCGCGAAGCCGGCCGGCGACGAACCGCCGAAGTACAGCGGCGGCACCGGGTCCGGCCGGGCGAACGTGGTCGCGCCCTCGATCCGGTAGTGCCGGCCGGTGAAGTCGACCGGCCCGTCCGACCAGATCGCCCGCAGCACCGCGAGGAACTCGTCGGTGCGGTCGTAGCGCTGGTCGTGGTCGAGGTAGTCGCCGAACCGGGCCTGCTCCACCGGGTCGCCGCCGGTGACGATGTTGAGCAGCAGCCGGCCGCCGGACACCTTCTGATAGGTCGCGGCCATCTGCGCGGCCAGCGTCGGGGTCAGCGCGCCCGGCCGGAACGCCACCAGGAACTTGATGGTCCGCGTCCGGGCCAGCAGCGCGGCCGTGGTCAGCCACGCGTCCTGACACCAGGTGCCGGTCGGGGTGAGCATGCCGGTGAAGCCGAGCCGCTCGGCCGCCTGCGCGACCTGCGCCAGGTAGTCGACGTCCGGCTCCCGCGGCACCCCGGCGCCGATCGGCGACTCGCCCGGATGGTCCACAATGGACCTACCGTCGCCGTGGGTGGGCAGGAACCAGTGCAGTACCACGGTCATTTCGTACCCCCACTCGCCGAGCCGACGAGTTCGCTGTTGTACCGACGGTCCACGAACGAGCTGAAGTCGACCTTGCCCGGGATCTGCCCGGCCGCGGTGAACGCGTCGGCCAGGTGCTGCTCGGAGGCGACCACGCCGTCGTCCAGCGCCACCGGGTGCACGATGATCTTCGGCACCGCGATCTTGGCCACCGCCAACGGGATTCCGGTCTGCTGGGCGTAGATCGCCGCCCACCGGTCGGGATGCTGGGCCGCCCAGGCGTCCGCCTTGACCAGCCGGCCGAGATAGTCGGCGATCGCGGTGTTCTTGCCCGGGTCGGCCAGCGCCGCGCGGCTGGCCACGTCGAAGGAGTAGCCGTTGCTCAACGGCGTGCCCGCGGCCAGGCCGGCACCGTTGATCGAGTCGGTGCCGCTGACCAGCGTGCGCGCCCCCAGATTGCTGACCGCCTCGGTGATGTAGGGGTCCCAGATCGCCCAGGCGTCCACACTGCCCTGGGTGAACGCGGCGTACGCGTCGGCCGGCTGCAAGTAGGACAGCTTCACGTCGGTGGGCTTGAGACCGGCCCTGTTCAGGGTGTTGAGCAGCGTGCCGTTGGCCGAGGAACCCTGCGGCACCGCGATCGTCCTGCCCTTCAGATCCGCCAGCGTCCTGATGGACGAGGCCCTGGGCACCAGCACCGCGTCGCCCTCGGAGTCGCGCAGCGCGGCCACCACGTCGATGCTGCCGTTGGCCGCCGCGGAGAAGATCGGCGGCGTGTTGCCGACCTGCCCGATGTCGATCGCGTTGGCGTTGGCCGCTTCCAGCATCGGCGGGCCGGAGGTGAAGTCGTCCCACTTGATCCTGTACGGGGTGTCGGCCAGGCCGGCGGCGGTGAGCAGCGCCTGCGAGCCGCCACCCTTCTGGTCGCCGACATCGAGGGTGACCCCGGCCAGCGTGGCGGCGCTGACCGTCGCCGGCACCGGCACCGTGGTCGCCCCGGACGAGGAGGCTGCCGAACCGCCACCGCAGGCGGACAGCCCGAACACGGCCGCCACGGTTGCGCTCGCGACGAGCGCCCTACCCAACTTCATGATCATTTACTCCCAGGTCGGACAACACGCGGGTACGGAGTTCGGCCAGGTCGGCGGCGAGCCGGGGGCGTTGTCGCGGCGGCACGTGCTCGGCGGCGATCCGGCCCGCCTCCAGCACGAGCACCCGGTCGGCCAGCGCGAGCGCCTCGTCGACGTCATGGGTGACCAGCAGCACCGCCGGCCGGTGCCGCTCCCACAGTTGGGTCACCAGCCGGTGCATGGCCAGCCGGGTCAGCGCGTCCAGCGAGGCGAACGGCTCGTCCAGCAGCAGCAGGTCCGGTTCGCGGACCAGCGCGCGGGCCAGCGACACCCGCTGCGCCTCGCCACCGGACAGGGTGCGCGGCCAGGCACCGGCCCGGTCGGACAGGCGCACCTCGGCCAGCGCCCGCTCGGCGGTGGCCCGCGGCTCGGGGATGCGCAGCCCGAGCGTGACGTTGCGCCAGACCCGCCGCCAGGGCAGCAGTCGCGGCTGCTGGAAGGCGACCGACACGGTTCCCTCCACAGTGGACTCACCCTGCACGTCGCCGTCCAGCCGGGTGAGCACCCGCAGCAGCGTCGACTTGCCCGAGCCGCTGCGGCCCAGCAGTGCGACGAACTCGCCGCGCCGCACACTCAGGTCCAACCCGTCGAGCACGACGCGTTCACCGAAGCGCTTCACCAGCCCGCGCACCCGCACGGCCGCCTGATCGGTCTGGACCTTCGCGTCGATTTCCGTCTCTGTCACGAGTTCCGCCACCGCAGCAGCCACCGTTCGATCAGCCGGACCACCGTGTCCATCAGCAGGCCGACCACCGCATAGGTGAGCAGGCCCACGATGACGATGTCCGTGCGCAGGAAGTCGCGGGCATTGTTGATCATGAAGCCGATCCCGGAGTCGGCCGCCAGTGTCTCGGCCACCACCAGCGCCAGCCACGCCGACGCCACCCCGATCCGCACTCCCACCAGGGTGTGCGGCACCGCGGCCGGCAGCACCACGTGCCACAGCCGCTGCCAACGGGTGTAGCCCAGCGCCTCGGTCGCCTCCACCAACCGTGGATCGGCCTCGCGGATACCGGCGTGCACGTTGACATAGATGGGCAGCGCCGCGGCCAACGCGATCAGCACCAGCTTGGGCAGTTCGCCGATGCCGAACCAGAGAATCAGCAGCGGCGGCAGACCGAACAGCGGCACATTGCGGATCATCTGCAGCAACGGGTCGACGGTCGCGTCGCCCCACTTCAGCAGCCCGGCGAAGACGCCGAGCACGCCACCGACGACCGCGCCGATCAGGAACCCGATGGCCATCCGGCGCAACGACACCACCAGGCCGTCGGTGAGCTGGCCGTTCTGAATCACCGACCGGGCGGCCTGCGCGATCACCGTCAGCGGCGGCAGCTTCTTCGCCGAGATCGCCCCGGTGCCGGACAGGATCTGCCACAGCACCAACACCGCGATCGGCGAGATCCACCGGAACAGGCCGGACCACCCACGCCGTCGCCGGCGTCGAGTCGCCGGCGCGCGGGCCGGCACGGACTCATCGGATCGGGTGAGCAGACCTGGAGGAGATGTGGACACACGTGGCTCCGGGCGTCGGGGTGACGACGGCGCGCCGTCGAACGGTCGCGCCGAGTCTGGCCGCGCCCCGACAGACCCGTCAACGACCCGGACACGCCTCCCGAACTGTGGAAATACGTCCCCGACAGATCATCTCGTGAGCCGATTCTGTCGATGTACGAGACGATCCGCCGGTCAGCCCGAGCCGATCAACTCAGCGGGTCGTGCCGGACGATGGTCTGCTCCCGGCCGGGCCCCACGCCGATCACCGACATCCGCGCGCCGGCCAGTTCCTCCAGCCGCAGCACGTACGCCTTCGCGTTGGCCGGCAGCTCCTCGAACGTGCGGCAGTGGCTGATGTCCTCGAACCAGCCGGGCATCTCCTCGTACACCGGCACCGCGTGATGCACGTCGGTCTGCGTCATCGGCATGTCGTCGGCGCGGAAACCGTCCACCTCGTAGGCGACACAGATCGGCACCCGGTCCAAACCGGACAGTACGTCGAGCTTGGTGAGGAAGTAGTCGGTGATGCCGTTGACCCGGGTCGCGTAGCGCGCGATCACCGCGTCGAACCAGCCGGTGCGCCGGGAACGGCCGGTGGTCACCCCGAACTCGCCGCCGGTCTTGCGCAGCCACTCGCCGGTGTCGTCGTGCAGCTCGGTCGGGAACGGGCCGGAGCCCACCCGGGTGGTGTACGCCTTCAGGATGCCCAGCACCGCGTTGATCCGGCCCGGACCGATGCCCGCACCGGCACACGCGCCGCCCGAGGTCGGGTTGGACGAGGTGACGAACGGGTAGGTGCCGTGGTCGACGTCGAGCATGGTGCCCTGCGAGCCCTCCAGCAGCACCGTCTCGCCGCGCTCAAGGGCCTGGTTGAGCAGCAGCCGGCTGTCGGCGATCCGGTCGGCGAACCGCTCGACCTGACCCAGCACGGTGTCCACCACCTCGTCGGGGTCCAACGCCTTGCGGTTGTAGACCTTCACCAGGACCTGGTTCTTGAAGTCCAGCGCGGCTTCGACCTTCTGCCGGAGGATCTTCTCGTCCAGCACGTCCTGGAAGCGCACCCCGACCCTGGCCACCTTGTCCTGGTAGCACGGCCCGATGCCGCGACCGGTGGTGCCGATCTTGGACTTGCCGAGGTAGCGCTCGGTGACCTTGTCGATGGCCACGTGGTAGGGCATGATCAAGTGCGAGTCGGCGGAGAT
This sequence comes from Pseudonocardiaceae bacterium, assembly GCA_036268615.1. Lineage (GTDB taxonomy): Bacteria > Actinomycetota > Actinomycetes > Mycobacteriales > Pseudonocardiaceae > DATATV01. The sequence continues at coordinate 76,441 of DATATV010000065.1, read as the reverse complement.
CATCAGGCCGGACGTGTCCACGTTGCGCTGCTCCAGCCCGTCCAGCTCGGTCAGCAGCGCGCCCGGGTCGACCACCACGCCGTTGCCGATGACGTTGGTCACCCCCGGGGTGAGGATGCCCGACGGGATCAGGTGCAGCGCGAAGTTCTCCCCGTCGGGCAGCACCACCGTGTGGCCGGCGTTGTTGCCGCCCTGGTAGCGGACGACCCACTGGACCCGGCTGCCGAGCAGATCGGTCGCCTTGCCCTTGCCTTCGTCGCCCCACTGGGCGCCGATGACCACGATGGCCGGCATGTGAAACTCCCACAGGATCGACACGCGATGATGGATGACGACTGACGGTCTCCGCCCTGCTGGGGCGAGTGCCGAGAGCAGCGTAGACCAGGGGTGTTCAGTGGTGACGGGTGCCGGAGCCGTGGTGGTGGCGTGCGGGAGTGCGGCGGGGGCGCGGGGCTTGCCGGCGCTGGCCGAACGGCACGACGTCGACGTGCATACGGTGCCCGCCCGCCCCGGCAGGGACGCGGTCGACGGCCTGTTCGACACGCTGACCGGGCGCCGGCTGGTGGTCATCGGCACCGACGCCGACCTGGCCGCGGTGGTGCTGCGGGTGCTGCGCACCGAACGGCTGGCCGAGGTCGCGCTGGGCTACGTGCCGGTGTCCCGGGAGTCGGAGGCCGCGGTGACCTGGGGACTGCCCGCCGACGCCGGCCGCGCGCTGGACGTGGCACTGGGCGGTGAGCCCGACCGGGTGCCGCTGATCCGCGACGACGTGGGCGGCGTGCTCGTCGGCCTGGGCATCATCGGCCCGGCCCGCGGGGTGGCCTACTGCGACGACAACCAGGTGCTGCGCGGACCGGCCAAGGCGATCCGGGTCAGCCCGGACATGCGTGGCGCCGGCCTTGAGGTGACCGTGGCCCACCGGGGCCTGCTCAACCGGCGGGACAAGGCCACCCTCGGCCGGTCCTTCGAGATCGGCTGCGTGCCGACCCGAGTGGTCCGCGACGGCGTGCCGCACGAGCGGCCGGCGAAGCGGTGGGTCTGGTACCGGCACACCGAGGACCTGCGGCTGGTCCGCGGCCTCGGCTGACCGGCCACCGGGTCACAGCGTCAGCGGTCCAACGTCAGCGGTCCAACGTCAGAGATCCAACGCGGCGGCCGCGGCCGGGTCGGAGTCGGTCAGGAACTGGCTGCACCGCTCGAACTCCTCGGTGTCCTCGATCGTCCGGGCGGCCTTGGCCAGCGCCGCGAGCGCACGCAGGAAGCCCTGGTTGGGCTGGTGGCTCCAGGGGATCGGGCCGAAGCCCTTCCAGCCGGCGCGGCGCAGCTGGTCCAGGCCGCGGTGGTAACCGGTGCGGGCGTAGGCGTAGGCGGCGACCGGCTGGTCGGCGGCCAGCGCCAACTCGGCCAGGGCGGCCCAGGCGGCACTGAAGTCCGGGTAGGCGGCGGCGACCTCGGCGGGGTCGGTGGCCGTGTCCAGGGCCGCCTGCGCGGTCGGCCGCTCGGGCAGCATGGTCGGTGCGGGGCCGCCGAGCAGGTTGTCGTGCGAGGTCATGCACCCATCCTGCCAGTGGCCCGAACCGGCCTCCGCGCAGCGCTCACCGAAAGTCAGCGCACGAAGCTGAGCACGACCCCGGTCAGGCCGAGCAGCATGGCCGCGATGATCACGGAGGCAAGAACGCGGGGCATCACGACGAGCCACGATCCAGATTCGGGACGGATCGGGCAAGCAGCACCACCCGGCCGCGTGACACCCGATCAGTTGGGTATCGACGGACCGACCCCGGCGGCCGACTGGCCCACCGGGGTCGGATTCGAACTGTCGGCGCTGCTCAGCCGGCCAGCGTGCGGCCGGAGGAACGCAGGTCCTCGCAGGCGTGTGCGACCCGGGCGGCCATGCCCTGCTCGGCGGCCTTGAGGTAGCTGCGCGGGTCGTAGAACTTCTTGTTGCCGACCTCGCCGTCGATCTTCAGCACGCCGTCGTAGTTGGCGAACATGTGGCCCACGATCGGCCGGGTGAACGCGTACTGGGTGTCGGTGTCGACGTTCATCTTGACCACGCCGTAGGACACCGCGGCGCTGATCTCCTCGGGCAGCGAGCCGGAACCGCCGTGGAAGACCAGGTCGAAAGGCTTGGAGCCGGCCGGCAGGCCGAGCTTCTCGGTGGCCACTTCCTGACCCTGCTTGAGGATCTCCGGGCGCAGCTTCACGTTGCCCGGCTTGTACACGCCGTGCACGTTGCCGAAAGTCGCCGCGAGCAGGTACCGGCCCTTCTCGCCGGAACCCAGCGCGGCCAGCGTCCTGAGGTAGTCCTCGGGCGTCGTGTACAGCTTCTCGTTGATCTCGTTGGCGACGCCGTCCTCCTCGCCGCCGACGACCCCGACCTCGATCTCCAGCACGATGTTGGCCTTGGCGGCCAGGTCGAGCAGCTCGGCGGCGATGGTCAGGTTCTCCTCCAGCGGCACCGCGGAGCCGTCCCACATGTGCGACTGGAACAGCGGCAGGCCGCCCTTGTCGACCCGCTCCTGGCTGATCGCCAGCAGCGGCCGGACGTAGCTGTCCAGCTTGTCCTTCGGACAGTGGTCGGTGTGCAGGGCGATGTTGACCGGGTACTTCGCGGCCACCACCCCGGCGAACTCGGCCAGCGCGGACGCACCGGTGACCATGTCCTTGACCTTGGTGCCGGAGGCGAACTCGGCACCGCCGGTGGACACCTGGAGGATGCCGTCGCTCTCCGCGTCGGCGAACCCGCGCAGCGCCGCGTTGATGCTCTCCGACGAGGTCACGTTGATCGCGGGATAGGCGAACTCGTTCGCCTTGGCGCGGTCGAGCATTTCCCGATAGACCTCGGGGCTGGCGATGGGCATCGGTCCGTCCTCCTGCTGTCCGCGTGCCGTTTCACGCTGCCTGAGTCATCGTAGGCGGAGTACCCCGACGGCCGGCGCATCCCCCGAACCGGCTGAATCCGACCGTACTTGATCGATCCTGTGGATCTAGCGCGAGGGCTTGTGATCAAGCACACTTGTGACCATGGCGATTGCGCGACTCAACGGTGAGGTCATCGCGGAAAGCTCCGAGACCATCACTGTGGACGGCCACCGGTACTTCCCCCCGCAGTCCATTCGGGCGGAACTACTGCGGCCGACCAGCACCAGGAACGACGGTCATTACTACTCGATCATCGTGCACGGCCACGCGACGCCGGACTGTGCACGAGACGTCCTCGAAGCAACCGTGCCGGACCCACGGCTCGCTCACCACCTTGAGTTCTTCGGCCCGGTCGTGGTCGAGGACTGAAGCACAGAACTCCTGAACACACGCTGGTGCGGGCCGCCCCCACGACGGCCCGCACCAGCTTTTTCGTGCGTCCGCCCGGCCTGGCCGGTCAGCCGGCCAGGGCGGACGCGAGCAGCCGGAACCGCTCGCCGGGCAGGTCCTCGACACCGAGCAGCTGCACGGTGACGTGGTCGGCGCCGGCCTCGTGATGCTGCGCCAGCCGGGCCGCGACGGCCTCCGGCTCACCCCAGGCGACCAACTCGTCCACCAGCCGGTCGCTGCCGCCGTCGGCCAGGTCGGCCTCGGTGAAACCCAGGCGCAGCAAGCTGTTGCGGTAGTTGAGCAGGCCGAGATAGCGGGCCACGGTGGGCCGGGCGACGGCCCGCGCGGTGTCCGGATCGGACTCCAGCACCACCTTGTGCTCGGGCGCCAGCAGCGGGCCGGGGCCGAGGATCTCCCGGGCCTGCCGGGTGTGCTCGGGGGTAACCAGGTAGGGGTGCGCGCCCGCGGTGCGCGTGCCGGCCAGCCGCAGCACCTTCGGGCCCAGCGCGGCCAGCGCGGTGTGCTCGGCGGGCACCGGCCGGTCGCCGCCGAACACGTCGTCGAGGTAGTTCTCCAGCGCCGCATAGGGCTTGGCGTAGTCCTGCGCGGAGTTGGCCTCCCGATGACCGAGGCCGATGCCGACCAGCAGCCGGTCGGGGAACGTCGAGTTCACCCGGTGATGGTTCGCCGCCACCTCGGCGGCCGGTTCGGTCCAGATGTTCAGGATGCCGGTGGCGAAGGCGAGCCGGTCGGTGGCCGCCAGCACCGTCCGGGCGATCGCCAGATCGGCGGTGGCCGTACCCAGCCAGAACGCGCCGTAACCGGCCGCCTCGACCTCGGCGGCGAACTCGCCGAGCCGGCCGGCCGACACCCCGGCCAGCGCCCGCCCGGACAGCCACACCCCGATCCGGCCCAGTGACACAGGATTCGCGGTCATCGTCGGTCTCCCTGCTCAGGCGGTGCTGAGGTCCTGCTGAGGTCCTGCCGGGTTCCTGCTTGAGGTCCTGCTGCCGCCAACCCGGGCGGCGACGGGTTCATTCCCGGAACCACCTGGGTAGTTTCGGAGCATGACGAACCTTGGTACGACCGACCTGTCCGTGTTCCCCCTGTGCCTCGGCGGCAACGTCTTCGGCTGGACCGCCGACCGGGCCGCCTCGTTCGCCGTGCTGGACGCCTACGCGGCGGCCGGCGGCAACTTCGTCGACACCGCCGACGTGTACTCGGTCTGGCAGCCCGGCGGCACCGGCGGCGAGTCCGAGACGGTCATCGGCGAATGGCTGCGCGCCCGGGGCAACCGGGACAGCATCGTGGTGGCCACCAAGGGCAGCCAGCTCCCGCCCCACCAGGGCCTGGGCGCCGCCTCGATCAAGGGCGCGGCCGAGGCGTCGCTGCGCAGGCTGGGCGTGGACACCATCGACCTCTACTACGCGCACCGCGACGACGGCGACACCCCGGTCGAGGAGACCGTGGCCGCCTATGACGAACTGGTCCGGGCCGGCAAAGTGCGTCACGTCGCGGCCTCCAACGTCAGCACCGAGCGGATCGCCGAGTCGCTCGCCTTCGCCGAGAAGGAGGGTCTGGCCGCCTACGTGGCCATCCAGCCGCACTACAACCTGATGGAGCGCACCGGTTTCGAGCAGGACGTCGCGCCCTTCGCCGCCGAGCACAACCTGGCCACGCTGCCCTACTTCGCGCTGGCCCGCGGCTTCCTCACCGGCAAGTACCGGCCGGGCAGCACGGTGGACAGCCCGCGCGCCGGACAGGCCTCGGCGTACCTCACCGAGCGCGGCCTGCGGGTGCTCGACGCGCTGGACGCGGTGGCCGGCGCGCACCAGGTGCCGGTGGCCGCGGTCGCGCTGGCCTGGCTGGCAGCGCAGCCGGGGGTGAGCGCGCCGATCGCCAGCGCGCGCAGCACCGAGCAACTGGCTGACCTGCTGCCAGTCGGCGAGCTGACCCTCACCGAGGCCGAGCTGACCGCGTTGACCGAGGCGTCGAACTGATTTATTACCCGAAGTAGCTTACTCACGGTAGGTTGGGCTACGGTGCCGGTGAACAGCCCCGTAGCCGACCCACCGCGAAGAGGCCGTGATGCGCCCGATCGACCTGTTGAACCGCGTGCTGCACCGCAACGCCGGAGTGGCCGGCAAGGTCGTGCTGATCACCGGCGCGGCCCGCGGCATCGGCGCGGGCGTGGCCCGCCGGCTGGCCGAGCAGGGCGCCACGGTGGCCCTGGTCGGACTTGAGGGCGAGCAGCTGCGCGCGGTCGCCGCCGACTGCGGGCCGGACGCGACCGCGTGGGAGGCCGATGTCACCGACTGGGAGCAGCTGCACCGCGCGGTCACCGGCGTGGTCGCCCGGTACGGCCGGATCGACGTGCTGATGGCCAACGCCGGCATCGCCGCGGCCGGCTTCATCCGGTCCATCGACCCGGACGCCTTCGAGAAGGTGATCGAGGTCGACCTGCTCGGTGTGTGGCGGACCGTGCGCACCTGCCTGCCGTACCTGATCGAGAGCCGCGGCTACTGCCTGGTCGTCTCGTCGATGGCCGCGATCATGCACATCCCCGGCAACGCCCCCTACAACGCGGCCAAGGCCGGCGTCGAGGCGTTCGCCAACACGCTGCGCGCCGAGACCCGCCACCTCGGTCTCGCCGTCGGCGTCGCGCACCCCACCTGGATCAACACCGACATGGTCGCCAGCGCCGACGAGCACCCGGTGTTCGGCGCGCTGCGCAAGAAGATGCCCGGCCCGATCGCCAAGACCTATCCGCTGTCGGTCGCGGTGGACGCGTTCACCGCCGGCATCAACCGCCGGGCCAGGGCCATCCACATCCCGGCCAGCATGTTGATCACAAAGTTGATCAGGGCGATCCTGCCGCCGGTCGTCGAACTGGGCGCAGCCCGACTGGTGCCGGCCGCCGACAAGGCCGCCCTGGCCGATGTCGCGGCGCGCGGCGCGGCCGCGTCCGCCCCGGTCGGTCCCGGCGGGGCGGCCGCCACCCGGGCCGCGGTCCCGGGTGCTTCGCGCAGGTCGTCGGATACACCGGACTGAGACATCGTCCGCCCGACCGAACCGGTACCGTCTGCGGTTGGGAGGGTACGTGTCCGAACACAGCTATCAGACCGGCGGCGAGCACAGTTCCGCAGGCCGAGCCTCAGGTCCGGGTCGACCGGCCGCGCCGAGCGTCGAGCAGACGCTGGGCCGGTTGCGGGTGCTCGACGGCGGCGCCACCGAGCGCGAGCCGGCCGCCGCGCCGATGACCCTGGAAGACCTCTACCGCACCCACCGGATGCGCCTGGTCAGACTCGCGCTGCTGCTGGTCGACGAGGTGGCCACCGCCGAGGACGTGGTGCAGGAGGCGTTCACCGGACTGCACCGGCACTGGCACAACCTGCGCGACTCGGCCGCGGCCATCGGCTACCTGCGCACCGCAGTGGTCAACGGGTCGCGCAGCGTGCTGCGCCGGCGCAAGACCGCCCGGGACTACACCCCGCCGCACGTGGCCAACGCGCGCTCCGCGGAGAGCCTGGCGATGTTGACCGCCGAGCACCAGTCGGTGGTGCACGCGCTGGGTCAGCTGCCGCCCCGGCAGCGCGAGGTGCTGGTGCTGCGCTACTACGGCAACCTCACCGAGGCGGAGATCGCCGAGGCCGCGGGCATCTCCAAGGGCACGGTCAAGTCCACGGCCAGCCGCGCGCTGGAGGCGCTGCAGAAGATCATGGCCGGTCCCAACTGACAGAAACCGCGGGATTGGTATAGACCAAACTCGCCGGATGCCCCAATATCGGGAGCGTGGTGGATACGGCGACGGACGCGACCGGGACGAGCGAACACGCGGCGACCGGTTCGGTGGTGCTCACCGGGGCACGCGTGGTGACCGACGACGGCGTGCTGGAACCCGGTTCGGTCCAGTTCTGCCAGGGCCGGATCACCCAGGTCAACGCCGGACCCGCCGGGCCGGCGGCACCCGGTGTGGAGGTCGTCGACCTCGGTGGCGGCTGGCTGGTGCCCGGCTTCATCGACCTGCACTGCCACGGCGGCGGCGGGGCCGCGTTCACCGACACCGACCCAGACCGGCTGGCCCAGGCCGTCGCGGCGCACCGCCAGCGCGGCACCACCAACACCATGGCCAGCCTGGTGTCCCGGCCGGTGGACGAACTGGTCGAAGAGGTCAGCGCGCTGGTCGACCTGGTCACCGACGGCCTGTTCACCGGCATCCACCTGGAAGGCCCGTTCATCTCCGCGGCCCGCTGCGGCGCACACGACCCCAGCGTGCTCCGCCCACCCGACCCGGCCTCGCTGCGCAAACTGCTCGACGCGGGCCGGGGCGCCATCCGGATGGTCACCCTCGCCCCCGAACTGGACGGCGCGGTCGACGCCGTCGCCCAACTCGTCGACGCCGGGGTGATCGTCGCGCTCGGCCACACCGACGCCACCGCCGCCCAGGTGGTACCGGCCATCGACGCGGGCGCGACCGTGGCCACCCACCTGTTCAACGGGATGCGCCCACTGCACCACCGCGAACCCGGGCCGATCGGCGCGCTGCTGGACGACGAGCGGGTCACCATCGAACTCATCTGCGACCTGGTCCACCTGCACCCGACGGTGGTCCACCTGGCCGCTCGGCACGCCGGCGCGGACCGGACCGTGCTGGTCACCGACGCGATGGCCGCGGCCGGTGTCGGCGACGGCGTCTACCAGGTCGGTCAGCTGCGGGTCACGGTCACCGACGGCGTGCCGACACTGGACGGCGGCAGCGCGCTCGCCGCGAGCACGCTCACCCTGGACGCGGCCCTGCGCAACGTGGTCGGCCGATGCGGATTCAGCGTGCCGCGCGCCGTCGCCGCGCTGTCCGGCCGACCGGCCGCGCTGCTGGGCAGGACCGGCGAGCTGGGCACGATCACCGTCGGCGCGGTCGCCGACCTGGTCGCCCTGGACGAGGACCTGCACGTCACCCGGGTGCTCAAGCAGGGCGTCCCGGTCTGAGAGTCACACCGGTCGGCGCTTCAGGCCGGTTGCCGCACGTCCGGGGTGTCCCGCAGGAACTCCGCGACCGTCGCCAGCCACTCGGCCGGTCGGGACCGGTGCACCTGGTGGCCGACCGGGATGGTGACCAGCCGGCCGGCGGGCAGCTGCTCGGCCATCGCGGCGAGCTGCTCCTGCGGCAGGTGCGAGTCCCCGCCCCCGGCGATCACCAGGGTCGGCACCGGGATGGCCTCGGCCCGCTCGAACCACTCGATGTCGGGATGGTCCCTGCGCCACAGCGCCAGGCACTTCTGCCAGGTCTGCGGCCGGATACCGGTCGGCGGTGTCGCCGAACCCGACCACGGCTTCGCCCGGGCCGGTGGCGGTGCCTCCTCCAGCACCAGCCGGGCCACCCGCCCGGGGTGCGCGGCGGCGAACAGGTAGGCCAGCACACCGCCGTCCCCGTGGCCGACCACGGTGGCGCTGCCGATCCCCAGCGCGTCCAGCAACCCGGCCAGGTCGCCGACCATGGTCTGGTAGGAGCTGCTGATCTCCCAGTCGCTCTGCCCGTGCCCGCGCATCTCCGGTACGTACACCCGGTAGTCGGCGGCCAGCGCCGCGGCGACCTCGACCCAGTCGACCCCACCGGGGGTGTCGGGCACCCGGTGCAGTGTGTGCAGCAGCACCACCGGCGGCGCGTCGACCGGCCCGAACGTGCGGCAGGCCAGGTTGACCCCACCCGCGTCGACCACCACCAGGTCGAGCAGGTGCGCCAGCTCGCGGGACATGTTCGCCCGGGCCGCGGCCTCCCAGCGGCGCCGGGCCGGCTCGGTCCGGTAGAGCGGGCGGCGGGACAGGAAGTTGGCCAGCACGTGCGCGCGGCCCTCCACCCAGCGCGGCGCGTCCAGCCAGTGGTACTCGGCCCGCAGCCGCTGGGTGTACCGGTCGTAGACCTCGGGTTCGGCGGCGAGCACCGAGAGGTTCGCGTCCAGCAGCACACCGGAGACGGTGTCGGTGGAGTTGGAGCTGTGCCGCACGGTGTGCAGCACCAGCTGTTCGACCCGGGACACCCGCTCCTGCATGATCTCGGCCCGCTCCAGCCACTCGGCCACCCACAGCACGCAGGCCACGTGGTCGGGACCGGGGTGGGCGCGGTAGATGACGTGCCGCGCGCACGCCGCGAGCACGACGATCGCCCGGTCCCGGTCGGCCAGCCCGGTCTCCCGGGCGAGCAGATCGGCCTGCTCGACCACCTCGGCCACCTGGTCGAGGTTGTGGAACCAGCGGTGCCGCTCGCCGTAGCGGCGGACCAGGTTGGCCACGGCCGCGGTCGCCACGTCCAGGTCCGCGTCGAGCGTGCGGGCGGCCCACAGCCAGGGTTCGGTCACCGATTCCACCTGGTTGATGATGCCAGTCCGGCCCCGCCGCGATCGGGTGAAAAAAGCCCGGAAATTGTCGTTGACAAGGCAAAATGCCACCCGCCGTCGACCGCGGTGTCAGCTTGCCGGGAACCACCTTCCTGACCTGGTGGGTCCGCCGAGGACGGATCGACTAGCGTCGGCGGCGTGAGCGAGCAGTCCGATCCGGAGCGGCTGTTGGCCGAGGCCCTGCGTGCGCAGGCCGTCCACGCGCCGATGGCCCAGGCCCCGCCGGCCCCGGAGCCCGAGGCGGCGCGGGCCGACCAACCCCCCGCGGACCCGCCGGAGGACTCCGCCGGCCTGCTCGGCCTGTTCTCCGGCACCGACCACCAGCACCAGCTGCTGTCCGGCCGCGCCGAGGAACCCACCGGCCCCACCGAGTGGCTGCCGCCGCCGCCCGAACGCACCCGGGTGGGCGCACCCGCGCCGGTGACCAGCGGCAAACCGGGTCGCGGGCGCCAGCTGTCGGTCTGGTGGGTGCTCGCGCTGGCCATCCTGCTCGGCCTGGCCGCCGGCGCGGTCGCCGGCCTGCTCACCCTGCTCTGACCCCGCCGACCCGGGCACAGGCTTCGCCGTCGATCACGCGGCCGGGAAAACCTGGACTCAAAGCTGTTACCAAGAATGCTGCCGGTACGGTGACATGGTGCTGCACGCGCTGACCACCACAGTGGCCCTCGGCCCGAAATGGCTGGACTCCAGTTATCTGCTGAGCTCGCTCGGCGGCTGGGCGCTGCCGATCATCTCAGTGATCATTTTCGCGGAATGCGGAATCCTGATCGGCTTTTTCCTGCCCGGGGACTCGCTGCTGTTCCCGCTCGGCCTGTTCATCGCGAAGGGCTACGTGCAGACCCCGCTGTGGGTGGCCTGCCTGATTCTCAGCGCGTGCGCGGTACTGGGCAACGTGGTCGGCTACGGCATTGGGTACGCGGCCGGACCCAAACTGTTCAGCAAGCCCGATTCAAAACTGTTCAAACGTGAATACGTCGAACGCACGCACATGTTCTTCGACAAGTACGGCACCCGGGCGATCTTCCTGGCCCGGTTCGTGCCGATCATCCGCTGTTTCATCACCGCGGTCGCCGGCGTGGGCCGGATGGAACCGAAGCGGTATTTCAGTGTGTCGATCGTCGGCGGCATCATCTGGGCTTCCGGGGTCACCGTCGCGGGCTACTTCCTCGGTCAGATCGACTTCATCGCCAGCCACGTGGACCTCATCCTGGTCCTCATCGTGCTGATCTCGGTGATCCCGATCGTCATCGAGTGGGCCCGGCACCGCAAGGAGTCGACGATGACCACCCGGCCGATCCCGCGCACCCGGGTCTGACCGCCGCACCACCAGCCGTCCCGAGACCGGAGCCCGCGCCAACAGCGCCGGGCTCCGGTCTCGTCTGGTCAACTCCGTGTCGGTCAACTCGGTGTCGGTCAACTCGGTGTCGGTCAGCTCGGTGTCGGTCAGCTCATCGAGAACATCGAGCCCGGGTTGAACAGGTTGTCCGGGTCCAACGCGCCCTTGATCGCCCGGTGCACCCGCATCCCCTCCGCGCCGATCTCGGTCGCCAGCCACTCCCGTTTGATCTTGCCGATGCCGTGCTCACCGGTGACCGTGCCGCCCAACCCGAGGCCGATCGCGAGGATCTCGTCGAACGCCCGCCGGGCCCGCGCGAACTCGTCGGCCGACGTGGGGTCGTAGACGATCGTCGGGTGCATGTTGCCGTCGCCGGCGTGCCCGACCACGGCGATCCGCAGCCCGCACGCCGCGCTGACCCGCTCACAGCCGGCGATCAGGTCGGCGATCCGGGTGCGCGGCACACACACGTCGTCGGTCAGCCACGCGCCGTAGACCTCCAGCGCGGTCAGCACCACCCGCCGGGCGTGCAGCAGCATCCGCCCCTCCGCCAGGTCGGACGTGGCGTACGCCATGGTCGCGCCGCTGTCGGTGCAGATCCGCTCGATCACCGAGAGCTCCCGCACCGCCACCTCACCGCCGGAGTCCGACTGGCACAGCAGCAGCGCCGCGCACTCCCCGTCCGGCCCGACCTGGGTCTTCAGGTGCGCCTCGACCGCCTTGATCGACGAGGAGTCCATGATCTCCATCAGCGAGGGCACCAGCCCCTCGCGGACGATCTTGCTCACCGCCGCGCCGGCCGCCTCGGTCGTGTCGAACGCGGCCACCAGCGTGCCCGGCGCCTGCGGCAGCGGACGCAACGCCAGCGTCGCCCTGGTGATCACGCCGAGGGTGCCCTCGCTGCCGATGAACAGCTTGGTCAGGTCGTAGCCGGCGACGCCCTTGACGGTGCGCCGGCCGGTGCGCAGCAGTTCACCGTTGGCCAGCACGACTTCAAGGCCCAGCACGGAATCCGTGGTCACCCCGTACTTCACGCAGCACAGCCCGCCGGCGTTGGTGGACAGGTTGCCGCCGATGGTGCACCAGTCGTAGCTGGAGGGGTCCGGTGGATAGAACAGCCCGTGCTTCTCCACCGCGTCACGGAAGTCGAGGTTGACCACCCCCGGCTGGACCACGGCCAGCCGGTTGTCCGGGTCGATCTCCTCGATCTCGGCCATCTTCGTGGTCACCAGCACGACGCAGCCCTCGATCGCGTTGGCCGCGCCGGACAGGCCGCTGCCCGCGCCCCGGGGCACGATCGGCACCCCCGCCCGGGCGCAGGCCCGCACGACGGCCTGCACCGCGGCCGAGTCCTCCGGCAGCACCACCGCCAGCGGCGCGCCGTCGGGTGCCAGCGGCATCATGTCCCGGCGGTAGCTGTCCGTCACGTCCGGATCGGTGAGCACACCCGCGCCACCGAGCACGCTACGCAGTTCGTCGAGCAGACCCCGTTGTCCCGTCATGTATTCGACGTTAGTCGGGCGGCGAGCAGTTCGGCGAGGTGCGTGGCCTGACGATCCGCGAGCTGGTCGAGCTGGGTGCGGCAGGAGAAACCGTCGGCGAGCAGCACGGTGCCCTCCTCGGCGGCGCGCACCGCGGGCAGCAACGCGTTCTCGGCGACCGCGACCGACACGTCGTAGTGGCCGCGCTCGGCCCCGAAGTTGCCGGCCAGGCCGCAACAGCCACCGACCGACTCGACCCGCGCGCCCGCCCTGGTCAACAGTTCCTGGTCGGCCGACCAGCCCAGCACCGCGTGCTGGTGACAGTGCGGCTGGGCCAGCACACTCGTCCCGGCCAGCGACGGCGGAGTCCACTGCGGACGTTTGGCGAGCAGCTCGGCGAGCGTGTGCGTCGCCGCGGCCACCGCCCGCACGCCCGGCACGTCCCCGTGCGCCGTGCCGGCCAGCAGTTCCTCGGCGTCCGACCGGAACACCGCGGTGCACGAGGGTTCCAGCCCGACGATCGGCACGCCGTCGGCGGCGTAACCGGCCAGTGCGGACACCGAGCGGCGCAGGATGCGGCGGGCCGCGTCCAGCTGACCGGTGGAGATCCAGGTCAGCCCGCAGCACAGCGACTGCTCCGGGATGCGCACCGAGTACCCGGCGTCCTCCAGCACCCGCACCGCCGCGACCCCGACCTGCGGGGTGAACCGGTCGGTGAACGTGTCCACCCACAGCAGCACCGGATCACCCGACGCGACCGGGTGGTCGGCGAACCAGGAACGGAACGACTCCCGGGCGAACAGCGGCAGCTCCCGGCGCCCGTCCACGCCGGCCAGCCGCTTGCCGACAGCGGCGAGCCAGGGCAGCGCCATCAGCGTGTTCACCAGCCGGGGCGCCAACGAGGCCAGCCGGGCCCAGCGCGGCAGCCAGCCCAGCGCGTAGTGCGCGGCCGGCCGCAGCCGACCCCGGTAGGTCTGGTGCAGGACCTCGGCCTTGTAACTGGCCATGTCCACACCGGTCGGACAGTCCGACGCGCAACCCTTGCAGGACAGGCACAGGTCGAGCGCCTCCCGGGCCTCCGGCGCCGCCCAGCCGCCGCGCACCAGCGATCCGTTGACCATCTCCTGCAACACCCGGGCCCGGCCGCGGGTGCTGTCCTTCTCGTCGCCGGTGGCCAGGTAGGACGGGCACATCACGCCCCCGGCACCGGTGTTGTCGGCCCGGCACTTGCCCACGCCGGTGCACCGGTGCACGGCGGCGGTGAAGTCGCCGCCGTCGTCGTGATAGGCGAACGCGAGCTCGTGCCGGGGGTGACGGGCGGCCGGCACCCGCAGGTCGGCGTGCACCGGCCGAGGGTCGACCAGAATGCCCGGGTTGAGCAGTCCCTCGGGGTCGAACACGTGCTTGACCGCGCCGAACGCGGCGATCACGGCCGGCGAGTAGATCAGCGGCAGCAACTCGCTGCGCGCCCGGCCGTCACCGTGCTCACCGGAACACGAGCCGCCGTAGCTGGCGACGAGCTTGGCCGCGTCGGTCAGGAACTCCCGGAAGACAGCCGGCCCTTCCGGGCGGTGCAAGGGAAAGTCGATCCGAATGTGCACGCAGCCGTCGCCGAAGTGCCCGTAGGGCGTGCCGGTCAGTCCGCGCTCGGCCAGCAGCCGCTCGAAGTCCCGCAGGTAGTCCCCGAGGCGTTCGGGCGGGACGGCGGCGTCCTCCCAGCCGGCGTGCGAGGTGTGGCCGCCCTGCGAGCGGGCGGCCAGCCCGGCGCCGTCCTCACGGATCCGCCAGAGCGCGGCGGCCTGCGCCGGGTCGGTGACGATCCGCGAGTCCACCGCACCGGAGTCGGCGATCGCGGTCGACGGTGACCCGGCGGCCGGGTCGAGTTCGAGGAACAGCCAGCCGCCGCCCTCGGGCAGCGGCGGCACCGCGGCCGCCCCGTGCTGGCGGCGCACGACATCCACCATCCGCGCGTCCAGCCCCTCCATCGCGATGGGCCGGTGGGTGAGCAGCGCGGGTGCGGCGTCGGCGGCGGCGGCCATGTCCGGATAACCGAGCACGACCAGCACGGTCCGGTCCGGCGGGCGGACCAGCCAGACGGTCGCGCCCAGCAGCACGCCGAGCGTGCCCTCGGTGCCGACCAGCGCGCTGGCCACGTCGAACCCGCGCTCGGGCAGCAGGTGTTCGAGCGAGTAGCCGGAGACCTGACGGTTGAAGCGGCCCAGTTCGGTGCGAATCACCTTCAGGTGCGCGCCGACGGTGTCGCGCAGCGCGGTCAGCGTCGGGGAACCGGCCGGGTCGGCACCGCGGGTGGCGGTGAGCCGCTCACCGGAGCCGGTGACCAGGTCCAGTTCCATCACGTTGTCGGCGGTGCGGCCGTAGGCGAGGGCGCGCGAGCCACAGGCGTTGTTGCCGATCATGCCGCCGATGGTGCAGCGGCTGTGCGTGGACGGGTCCGGCCCGAACCGCAGCCCGTGCCGCCCGGCGGCCCGCTGCAGGTCATCCAGGATGACCCCGGGTTCGACGACCGCCGTGCAGGAATCCTCGTCGATTTCCCGAATCCGGGAGAGATGGCGGGAGAAGTCCAGCACCAGCCCGGTACCGACGGCGTTGCCGGCGATGGAGGTACCCGCGCCGCGCGAGGTCAGCGGCACTCCCAGTTCGCGACACACATCGAGCGCCGCGATCACGTCGTCGGTCGACCGCGGGAACGCGACCGCGGTCGGCGCGACCCGGTAGAGCGAGGCGTCGGTCGAGTACTCGGCCCGGCGCCGGGTGGAAGTGTCTACTTCGGACAGACCAGCGGCCCGCAGCGCGGCGGCGAGGTCAACAGCGGTGGCCGTCATCGCCCCACCACCTGAACCGACCCGGAAGCCGCACCCGCCAGGACACGAGAGCCGGCAACCGAACCGGCCACTCCCGCCAGCACGCCACCACGAGGATCAACACCCCGCCCAGCCGACAATCGTCCCAATCCCGAACCAACCCCACCCCGAACCAACCGAACCGAAAACCCCCGAACACCGCCACAAAATTCGACCCGCGGACAGTCCCCCGCCCTCCCAGGGGGCGGCCCCTGGCTCAAGCCTATTAGGTCCGGAACCGCCGCTCGGACCGTGCGCGCTCGCCTGTGGACAACCAGGTCGCCTGTGGACAACTCGGCCACGGCGAGGCTCGTGGCAGCGGGCTGAGGGTCCGGACCTGTGATGATGGGGCAGGTACGCATGGGGAGATTCTGCCGCCGGTCCGCACGCGGGTCACGGACGGATTGGTCACGCGTCGGCTACGGCGCACAACCAGGGCAAGCACGCAGCGAACACAGCGGACGAACCGCGCCGAGAGCAGGGGGCGAGCAGGACGGGAGCAGGACGGGGCGAAGCAAGGAGCAAGGCCGGAAATCAGGCGCGGGCCGGAACGAAAACCGGCGCGGGGAGTCGGTCTGGGACGGTCGAGTGATCGACCGGTGACGGTCGGTTGATCGACCAATACCAGAATCAGGCCAGCTCAGGGCCAGATAGGACCAGGATCACAGGCCGCCACGTTGCGCGGTCCGGCCGTCCGGGTACATGCTTGTACAAGCCAACTAATTGTGTGCGTAACACAACAGAGGAGCCGGGGTGTCGGATATTCAGTCGACAACGACGCTCGAACGAAGCGATCATCACTACGGCGGGGCCGAAGCGCTCGTCCGCGAGTTCATGCGCTTCGGGCGTCTGGTGAAACGGGCAACAACCCGGCTTGCATCGCAGCAAGCCGACGGGATCGAGCAGGCGGCCTACTTCCTGCTCGCGGTACTGGCCACCGAAGGCCCGCAGCGGACCACCGCGCTGGCCGAAGCGGTCCATTCGGACACCTCGACGGTCAGTCGGCAGGCCGGTGCCCTGGTGCGCCACGGGCTGGTCGAACGCCAGGCCGACCCGGCCGACGGTCGGGCGTGCCTGCTCGCCGCGACCGCGGAGGGGCAGCGCACCTTCGAGCACGAACGACGGGCGCGCACCGAGCAGATCGCCGAGATCCTGGCGGACTGGTCGCCGGCCGAGATCCACGTGGTCGCGGACGCACTGAACCGGCTCAACTCCGAGTTCGAGCGCCACGACCCGCACAACACCGGCCCCTCGGGGGCCGCACAAGTTAACAAGGGGGAACCCCGATGACGAGCAGTACCGTGAGCGCACCTGCCGCGCTCACCACGACGAAGAGAGCCGGTGGTCCCACCGGTCCCGCCGGCCTGACGCACCGGCAGATCCTGACCATCCTGGTCGGTCTGCTGCTGGGCATGTTCCTGGCCGCCCTGGACCAGACCATCGTGTCCACCGCGATGCCGCGCATCGCCAACGACCTGCACGGGCTCAACATCCAGGCGTGGGTCACCACCGCCTACCTGATCACCTCGACGATCAGCACCCCGCTCTACGGCAAGCTGTCCGACATCTACGGCCGCAAGCCGTTCTACCTGGCCGCGATCACCATCTTCGTGGTCGGCTCGGCGGCGTGTTCGTTCGCCACCTCGATGTACGAACTGGCCGCGTTCCGCGCCTTCCAGGGCCTTGGCGCCGGCGGTCTGATGTCGCTGGCCTTCACCATCCTCGGCGACATCGTCTCGCCCCGCGAACGGGCCCGCTACCAGGGTTACTTCCTCGGCGTGTTCGGCATGTCCAGCGTGCTGGGCCCGGTGGTCGGCGGCGCCCTGTCGGGTGCCAACTCCATCCTGGGCGTCACCGGCTGGCGCTGGGTGTTCCTGGTGAACGTCCCGATCGGCCTGTTCGCGCTGTTCGTGGTCGCCAAGGTGCTCAACGTGCCGCACAACGGCCAGCGCCACCGCATCGACTGGTGGGGAGCGCTCACCCTGGTGATCGGCATCGTGCCGGTGCTGATCGTGGCCGAACAGGGCCAGACCTGGGGTTGGGGCGACCCACGCTCGATCCTCTGCTACGCCGTGGGTGGCGTCGGCATCGCCGCGTTCATCGTGGTCGAGAAGCTGATGAAGGACGCGGCGCTGATCCCGCTACGACTGTTCCGCAGCCCCGTGTTCAGCACGGTCATCATCGCCGGCGTGATCATCGGTGCGGCCATGTTCGGTGGCATCACCCTGATCCCGCAGTACCTGCAGATCGTCAAGGGCGCCTCGCCGACCGTCTCCGGCCTGGAGACGCTGCCGATGATGCTGGGCCTGATGGGCTCGTCGATCATGTCCGGCCAGATCACCTCACGGACCGGCCGCTACAAGATCTTCCCGGTCATCGGCGCGGTGTTCATCATCGCCGCCTCGCTGCTGTTCACCACGATCAGCGCGGACTCGCCGATGTGGCAGCCGCTGCTGTACATGTTCCTGTTCGGCTTCGGCATCGGTAACTGCATGCAGACGCTGACCCTGGCCGCGCAGAACGCGGTGCCGTTCAAGGACATGGGTGTGTCCACCGCGTCGGCGACGTTCTTCCGGCAGATGGGCGGCACGCTCGGGGTCGCGGTCTTCCTGTCGATCCTGTTCGGCACGGTCGGCAACAAGATCGGCGCGGCGGTCAAGACCGCGCTGGGCGACAACGGGTTCCGCTCGGCCCTGGCCAGCGCGACCAGTTCGGTGGCCAACCACACCGCCAACGCCGGTACCCAGACCGTGGTGTCCATCCTGCACGGCGGCTCCACCGGCGCCGCGCTGCAGGACGCGTCGTTCATCCACCAGGTCAGCGCGACGCTGGCCCGCCCGTTCGAGGTCGGTTTCGCCGACTCGGTGAGCCTCGTCTACTGGGTCGCCGCCGCACTCGGCGTGGTCGCCCTGATCGTCACGCTGCTGATCAAGGAGATCCCGCTGCGCACCACCGCGGGCATGCAGTCCGCGATGATGGAAGGTGCCGAGGGCGCGCTGCCGCCGGCACCCGAGGACGAGCCCGCCGACAGCGACCCGACGCTGGAGGCGGAACTGGCCGGGCTGACCGACAAGGAACTCGTGCCCGCCGGCCGACACTCCCTCAACGGCGCGGCCGCCGAGGCCAACGGGTCCGCCGTGCGCAACGGCTCGGTGCTGCACGAGGAGGTCCAGCCGCTCACCGCCACCGGCACGCCGATCAGCGGCTCGGTGCGCCGGGTCGACGGCACCCCGGTGCCCGCCGCGGTGCTCACCCTGATCAACCACGGTGGCCAGCAGGTCGCCCGGGGCACCTCCGGGGCCGACGGCCGCTACCAGATCAGCGCGCCGGTCGACGGCGTGTACGTGCTGATCGCCTCGTCGGTCGGTCACCAGCCGCAGGCCTCCACTGTGCGGGTGGCCGGCGCCGGGGTCACCATCGACCTGCTGCTCACCGGGACCGCCGGCGCCGCCGGCGTGATCCGGGCCGATCGCACCGGCGAACCGGTCGCCTCGGCGACCGTGACGCTGACCGACCAGCGCGGCGAGGTCGTCGGCGCGTCCGCCAGCGACCAGGACGGCCGGTACGCGTTCACCGAACTGCTCGGTGGCACGTACACGCTGGTCGTCGCGGCCGCGGGCTACCGGCCGTTCGCCAGCACCGTCGCGGTGCCCGACAGCGGGGACGCGCTGACCGACGTGGAGTTGGGCAACTCGGCCAAGCTGACCGGCGTGACCAGGGGCGGCACCGGCCAGACCGTGGCCGACGCGCGGGTCACCCTGGTCGACTCCTCGGGCAATGTGGTGGCGATGACCGACACCGACGAGACCGGCGGGTACACGTTCTCCGACGTGCCCGACGGCGAGTACACGGTGATCGCCAGCGGCTACCCGCCGGTGACCAGCCACCCGGTGGTCGGCGCAGGCGAGGACGTGGTGCACGACGTGATCCTCGGCCACTCCGACATCTGACCCGGAACAGTTCGAAGATCATCGGCAACGGCCCCGTCGCAGCCCGCGGCGGGGCTGTTCCCGTGGTCGACGGCGAATTTTGGATGATCTTGACGGACAAAGTCCGAATGTAGTTCACCCGTCCGTCCGCAAGCCGCCCCCGGCACCACGTACCCTTCGGGGGTGCCTGTGGCCGCCCTGTACCACCACATAGCCGCCTTCGGTCATCTGGAGACCGCTGGGCCGGTGATGGTTTGGGTGATCGTGCTGACATTCGTGTTCATCGAGTGCGCCTTCATCATCGGCCTGTTCCTGCCCGGTGACGGCCTGCTGTTCGCCGCCGGGGTCGTGCTCGCCCAGCGGGAGAACGCGGTCGACGCGTGGGCGCTGTCCATCGCCGCGGTCGTCGTCGCGGTGGCCGGCAATCAGCTCGGCTACTACATCGGCCGGCAGACCGGCATGACACTGATCGGCAAACGCAGCGCACGGGTGCTCACCCCGGCCCGGCTGGACCGGGCGCGCGTGTTCCTGGACAAGCGCGGCTGGTGGTCGATGGTGATCGCCCGGTGGATCCCGTGGGTCCGCACGCTGGCTCCACTGCTGGCCGGCGCGGCCAGGATGCGCGCCACCCGCTTCCTGCTGGCCACCACGATCGGCGCGGTGCTCTGGGTGCCGACGCTGGTACTGCTCGGCTACTACGGCGCCGGCCTGCTGGACCTGTTCCCGTGGGTGAAGACGGTCGCCACGGTGATCAGCATCGTGTTTTTCGTGGTCGGCACGGGTTACGGGCTGTGGCGCTACCGGCAGGAAACCCAGCGCACGCCGGACGAGTGCGACGAGATCAACGAGCCGCGCGCCGAGATCGCCGCCGCCGACTGACCGGCTCCCCGAAACCCGGGCCGACCAGCAACCCGGCCGACCAGCTCATTCAGCCGATCAGTTCGCTCAGCCGACCAGCTCACGCAGCCAGGCCCGCGCGCCGACGCTGGCCACCCGCGTCGTGGCCACCCTGTTCGCCGCGGTCACCAGTCCGGGCAGCTCCTCCGCCGTCGGCACCCGGCCCAGCCCGGCGATGCCGTGGGCGAGCGCGCCGTGCCAGGCGTCACCGGCGCCGAGGGTGTCCATCGCGACCACCGGCGGCGGGTCGACCGTGCCGGTCATCGGGCGCGCCCGGCGGCCACCGCGCGGCTCGGCCGCCACGACCGACCAGCGCACCGCGTCGGCGCCGTTGGTCCGGATCACCACCGGCACACCCAGCTCGTGCACGGCCTTCTCGGTGGCCCGCACACTGTTGCGGCCCAACCGGAACCCGCCCGCGCACGCGCAGACATCCACCAGCGGCAGCAGTTCGTCGAACACCGGCTTGTCGCTGCCGGCGTCGAGCACCACCGGCACCCGGCGGCCCCGGGCGGCCCGCGCCGCGGCCAGGGCCAGTCGGGGATGGTGACCGTCGACCAGCAACGCGCCCGCGCCGGCCAGCAGCGCGGGCCAGGACGGCATCGGCAGCTCACCGGGGATGTCGGCGGCGTTGTAGGAGACGACCGAGCGTTCACCGTCGCGTTCGCGGACCGCGACCGAGGACAGGGTGGGCGGCGCGGATCGGTTGGGTAGCGCGTCGAACACCCGTACCCCGTGCGCGACCAGGTCGTCCCGCGCGATGCCGGCCAGCGGGTGAGCGCCGAGCACGGTGACCAGGTCGGCCCGGCCGCCGAGCGCGGCCACGGTGACCGCCGCGTTGGTGGCCGGCCCACCGGCCGCCACCTCGACACCGGTGGACTGAAGTTTCTGCCCGGCGGACGGCAAGTCGGCGACCCGCTGTACGAGATCCACCGTGCACAGCCCCACCAGCAATACGTTGGTACGGACTTCGGCTGGGGACGACACGCTGCCAAGCCTACGGTCCGAACTGATCTTCGGCAGGTGATCAGGTAGGGTCGTCCTCGCTGACGCAATCGTTTGCGTACCCTTATGGAGTAACATGGTTACGATGCGTGACGTGGCCGAGCTGGCCGGCGTCTCCATCACCACGGTGTCCCACGTGATCAACAAGACCCGTCCGGTCGCCACCGACACCGTCGGTCGCGTGCTCGCAGCGGTCGAGACCACCGGCTACACCGGGGACGCCATCGCCAGATCCCTGGTCACCGGCGGCACCCGATCCATCGGGCTGGCGCTGCCGCTGACCGGCGACCCGCAACTCACCGCGCTGCTGCGGGCGGTCGACGCCGAGCTGACCGCCGCCGGCCACACGCTGATCCTGGCCGACACGCACGACGAGGCCGATCGGGAGGGCGCCGCGGTGCGCGCGCTGCGCTCCCGACGGGTGGACGGCGTGCTGCTCACCCCCACCACCGGCGCACCCGAGGCGGTACTGCCCGAACTGCGCAAGGCCGGCGTGCCGACCGTGCTGGTCGGCCGGATGCCCGAGCACACCGGCTTCGACCAGGTCGGCCCGGAGAACGTGCAGGCCACCTCGGACCTCGTCCGCCACCTCGGCGAACTGGGCCACCGGCGGATCGCGCTGATCACCGGCCCGGACGGCGTCAGCACCGCCGCCGAACGCGCCCTCGGCTACCGGCTGGGCCTGGGCCGGGCGAAACTCGTCTGGGACGCCGAACTGGTGGCCAGCGGACCGAGCCAGGACGCCGCCGAGGCCCTGGAGACGCTGCTCGCGCTGTCCGCGCCGCCGACCGCGGTGGTCGCCGGCGACAACCCGGCACTGATCGGGGTGCTGCGCGCGGCCCGCCGGCGCGGTCTGCGGATCGGCAGCGACCTCGCGCTGGTCGCCCACGAGGACGTCGACTGGGCCGAACTCGTCGATCCCGCCGTGACCGCGACCGCTCAGCCGGTCGAGGAGATCGGCCGGGCCGCGGTGCGGATGCTGCTGGAGCGGATCGCCAACCCCGACGGCCCACCGCGAACGGTCCGCCTCGCGCCGACCCTGATGCACCGCCAGTCCTGCGGCTGCCCGTAACCGACCGGGGTCAGGACGCGGCGCGGACCTCGTGGAACGGGATGCCCTCGCGTTCCAGGCTCGCCGCCGCCTCGATCAGCATCCAGCCGCCGGTCTGCACGGACAGGTCCCGCTCCGGCCGGGTGGACCGGCCGGGCCGCACCGCGGGCTTGGTCCACTCCGGACCGAACAACGGGCCGCCGGGCCCGATGGCCCGGTTGCGCCAGGCCGCCTCCGCCGAGCCGAACACCAGATCGGCGGCGGCCCGGGCGGCCGGCTCGAACTGCACGCCCATCGCCGGCAGGGTGGTCGCGGCGGTGGCCAGGTAGCGGGCCAGAATGCCGGCGAACAGGCCGCCGTCACCGCCGCCCTGACCGCGCAGCACCGCGCCGTCCTGATCGGGCAGGGTGAGGTTCTCGGTGACCGCGCCGATGGTGCGCGCGACCGCGGTGGCCCAGTCGCCGACACCGGGCCCGTCGAGCTTGGCCAGTTCGAGTGCGGCGCCGAGGAAGACGCCCTGGCAGTAGGTGTAGACGGTCGTCTCCACCTCGCGCACCGAACCGTCGTCGGTCACGTGCAGGCCGTCCCAGACCAGCCCGGTGTCCGGGTCGACCAGGTACTCCTCCATCCACTCCACACCGGAGCGGGCGCGCTGCCGGTCCGCCCGGTCGCCGAGTTGGTGCTCCGAGAGCCGGGCCAACAGGATCGCGGCCGGGCCGTTGGTCGGCACGTTCTTGTAGTCGTCCTTGCGCCGCCACCAGATCCCGCCGCCGCCGTGGTCGGTCCAGCCCGACCGGAGCCGCTGCGCGATCTGCCGGATCGCCTCCGGGCGGCGGAGCATGCCGTGCTGCTCGGCGCGGTGCAGGGCCAGGCCGAGCCAGGCCACGTCGTCGTAGTAGTCGTTGAGCCACTGGCCGACGTTGCGCCGATGGATGCCGTTGGCGAGGCGGGCGATGTCGGCACGCCGGCTCTCGGTGGGCAGCCGGAGCTGGGCGTCGATCAGGCAGTCCAGCAGGTGCGCCTGCCACCAGTAGTCCCACTGCCGGAAGAGCCGGTCGCTGGTGGACGAGGGCCAGTGCACGACGCCGAGCAGGCTGCGCGGCACGCCGAGGACGCGGCGCAGGTGTCGGGTGTAGATGGCACGTTCGGCCACCCCGGCCCGCGCGGCCCACAGCCGCGGGCTCACCTGCGCGCCCCGTTCGGTCACCCTTCCATGGTCGACTCTGAATCAATCCAGATGCTGGACGGCGATCGGGCGAATCGTATGGATCAACATGCGGGAACATTCGCCGGAATGGCTCGCCGACCTCACCGTGCGCGACCGACGACGGATCGGCGTCCCCCACATGTCACCAGGCGGCGTCCAGGTCCGCGTGCTGGGCTACCCACGCGTGCATCACGATGCCGGCCGCGACCCCGGCGTTCACCGACCGGGTCGACCCGAACTGCGCGATCGACACGACCAGCGTCGCCGCCGCCCGCGCCTCCTCGGTCAGCCCCGGCCCCTCCTGCCCGAACAGGAGCAGGCAGCGTCGGGGCAGCGCGGTGCGCTCGATCCGGACCGAGCCCGGTGTGTTGTCCACGGCCACGACGGCAAGATCGTGCCCGGCGGCGAACGCGGCCAACCCGGCGACGTCCGGGTGATGCTCGACGTGCTGGTAGCGATCGGTCACCATCGCGCCGCGCCGGTTCCAGCGGCGGCGTCCGACGATGTGCACGGCGCGCGCCGCGAACGCGTTGGCGGTGCGCACGACGGTGCCGATGTTGTGGTCGTGCTGGAAGTTCTCGATGGCCACATGGAAGTCGTGCCGCCGGGAGTCGAGGTCGGCCACGACCGCTTCCCGCCGCCAGTAGCGATAGTGGTCGACCACGTTGCGCCGGTCCCCGGCGGCGAGCAGTTCGGGGTCGTAGCGGGCGTCGGTCGGCCGGTCGGCGGGGTCGCCGGGCCACGGCCCGACCCCGACCTCCCGCTCAGCCACCCATTCGGTCGGCCCCAGATCGTCGTTCACCCGCCAAACGTAATCCGCCGCCCGGCGCAGCCACCTCGTCCCCCGACCGAACCACCGTCGGAGACTCCGGAAACAATTCCGCACTCGCCCGAGAATCGACCCACCCCAGAACCGCACCTCGGGAAATCAGCGGTCGAATTACGCACTTATGCGAACCCGCGCACTCCCGGAAACCAGCCACCACCCAAGAAAATCGACCAAAAACCGCACTCCTAACCTTGGGAGGTCAGCAGAAACCCCGCCCCCGAACCCCAGAAACCCCCCGCAGCAACAAACCCGCCAGAACCCCAAGCCGCCAACGCCAACCCGAAAAATCCGCCTCCGGACAGCCCCCGCCCTCCCAGGGGGCGGCCCCTGGCACAAGCCTATTGGACCGCCGAAGGCGGAAAGTGCGCGCAGCCGGGACCTGTGGACAACGGGGTCACCTGTGGACAACTCGGGTGAATCCGGTCAGCTCATCTTCAGGTTGTCGACAGAATCGATAGGCTGACTGCGCTGCCGGAGATGCCGGACGTGCAGCACATACAGGCCCGCCCAGGACGCCACGACAAACGCCCCGGCCAACACCTGCACCAACAACACGTACTGCGCCGGGTAAAAGACCCCGGTGATGTACGTGTCGATGAACCCACCATTCAGTTTGGGCAGCCCGCCCTGCTGCCGGAAATAGTCCTCCGCCAGCGTGAGCGGGCAGCTCACCGGATACAACAGGCTGATGACGGCCCAGACGATGAACATCGCGTGCGGAACAGCGGTCCAGCGCCACTTCCAGGTGATGAAACCGCCGAACACGATGTAGGCCATCACCAGGTAGTGCACGGCCACCGTGAGGTCGTCGAGCAGTCGGTCCACCATGGGACACCTCCCCATGACCAGGGTAGATCGAGGAAGCGACCCCGGCGAGTCACATTTCGGGGAAACCCGTCACACTAAGAGGTTGCGACTCAGAGCCCAAGATCATCAAGTCCGAGCAGGGACCGATACGGCAGGCCAGCGGCCTCGATCGCCTCGCGCGCCCCGGTATTCCGGTCCACGACTGTGGCCACCCCCACTACCTCGGCGCCCGCCTCGCGCAGCGCCTCGACGGCCGTGAGCACGCTGGCGCCGGTCGTCGACGTGTCCTCGACGGCGAGCACCCGCTGGCCGCTCACCTCGATGCCCTCGATCCGCCGCTGCATCCCGTGTTCCTTGGTCGCCTTGCGCACCACGAACGCGTCCAGCACCTCGCCCGCGGTCGCGGCCGCGTGCAACATCGCGCAGGCAACCGGGTCCGCGCCGAGGGTGAGCCCACCCGCCGCGACGTAGTCCCAGTCCGCGGTGAGCTGCCGCAGCAGCACCCCGATCAGCGGGGCCGCGGCGTGCTGCAGGGTGGCCCGCCGGAGATCCACGTAGTAGTCGGCCTCGGCACCCGAGGACAGGGTCACCCGGCCGCGCACGACGGCCAACTCACTCACCAGACGCGCCAGTTCAGCCCTGGCCGCACGATCGATCAACACACTGTTCGCCACAGGCCAAAAGCTTTGCACACCGATGGCGCCGACGTGCGCAGGCTGCGCCGATGTCCGATCTCGTGCCGCCCGATTGGCCCGCCGACGCGACCCTGGACACCAGCCGGCAGCGGGCAGAACCGGTGCGGATCGAGCACGCGGACCCGATGGCCGCGGTGCTCGCCGATCCCGCGCCGCACACCGCCACCGGGGTCGGCCGCCGACTCTCGCCGACCTCCGGGCGCGCTACAACCGTTGGCAGCAGCCATATTCCGACGACGGGCAAGAGGGTTGGCCGAACTGGATCATCCTGGGCCGGACGACGGGGGAGGCGGTCGGGACCGTGCCGGCGACGACGCTGATCGACGCGGGTCGGTGGGTGGCCGGACCGGCCTGGGTCGTCCGCGCGGCGTGGCAGCAGCGCGGGGCGGCGTGGCGTGGCAGCGACGCAGGGTGGCAGTGGCGTGGCAGCGGCGCGGGGTGGCGAGCGAGGCGGCGGGTGGGCTGGCCGGCGGCTCATCGACGCCGGGGTGGGCGAACCGCGGGCCGACCTGCGGGCCGGGCATCGCGCCGGCGAGCGGTCGCCGAGCGGCTGGGGTTGCGGCCGACCGAGATCCTGGTGGCCGGGGAACGACGGTGGATCAGCTCGGGCGAACCGAACGTCTGGCTCCGGCTCAGGGTCAGCCGATCGGGTGACTCAGGCTTCGGGTCGGGCGATCGCGTATGTCGGGTGAACCGTCGGGTTCGAGTCAGCCGATCGAGTGAATCAGGCCGAGTTGTCGGAAGTGCGGTCGGCGCGGCGCGGCGGCGTGGCCTGTACGTCCAGCGGGTCGACCACGTCGGCGAGTTCGCCGAGGTCGCGCAGCAGGCGCTCCAACCGGGCCGGGCTCGCGTGCGGCGGGGCCGCGGCGAGCACCCAGTCCTCCTCGAACCAGAGCACCGTCACGTCACCGCCGATCTCCTCGGCGGCGTCCACCAGGTCCGGGGTGATCAGCGCGCGGGCCGCGGCGATATCGGTGACGAACGCGTAGCGCGGGCCGACCGGGCCGAGCAGGTCGGGCATGTGTTCACGCTGGAACGGCACGCTGGGCAGCCACAGCTCGACCAGCACGCCGATCGGCCGCCGGCAGCGCACGCCGACCAGCACCGAGTTGACCTTGCCGTTGGTGTCGTAGTCGGCGACGTAGACCTGGCGCCGGCCGTCGGCGGTGAACGTCGACCCGGCCACCACGTCCCGGGCGACGCCGGTGCCGTAGTAGCCGACCGCACCGCCGTGCCAGCGGGTGAGCAGCACGTGGTCGGTCTCGGCGAACTGCCAGCCGCGCAACGCGGCCCACCTGCGGCGTTCACGGTTGCGCGCGGTCCGGGTGGCGCGATCGCGTCCGAGCAGGGCGAGCCCAGCCACCAGCGCGATTGCCGCGACGGTGAACCAAACCCAGGCCGGGATGCCCACGGTAGGAGCCTAGCGGTGAATCGGTTCCGGGCGAAGATCCGCGGAGCGTCAGTTTTCAGCCGGGACCAACTCGTGATGTGCAACGGCGGCCATGCGGCGTAATATCCCTCAGCCGCATGGCCGCCTTGTCTACGTTGGGTAGTTCACCCGACTCAGCCGATCGGCCCAGCGGGGCTCACTTCGCCCGTCCTGGTCACATCCAGGCCGGAGTTGTCGCCCCGGGCGTCCACCTCGACGGTGTCCCCGTCCAGGATCTTGCCGCCGAGCAGTTCCTTGGCAAGCTGGTCACCGATGCTGGACTGGACCAGCCTGCGCAGCGGCCGCGCCCCGTAGATCGGGTCGAAACCGTTGATCGCCAGCCACTCCCGGGCAGCCGGGGTGACTTCGAGGCGCAGCCGGCGCTGGGCCAGCCGGTCGGCCAGCTTCTTGATCTGGATCTCCACGATCGAGCCCAGCTCCGCGGTGGTCAGCGCGTGGAACACCACGACGTCGTCGAGCCGGTTGAGGAACTCCGGCTTGAAGTGCTGGGAGACCACCCCCATCACCGCGTCCTTGCGCTGGCGCTCGTCCAGCCCCGGGTCGGCGATGATCTGCGAGCCGAGGTTGGAGGTGAGGATCAGGATCGTGTTGCGGAAGTCGACGGTGCGGCCCTGGCCGTCGGTCAACCGGCCGTCGTCGAGCACCTGCAACAGCACGTCGAACACGTCCGGGTGGGCTTTTTCCACCTCATCGAGCAACACGACCGAGTACGGCCTGCGACGCACCGATTCGGTGAGCTGCCCGCCCTGGTCGTAGCCGACGTACCCGGGCGGCGCACCGACCAGGCGGGCCACCGAGTGCTTCTCGGCGTACTCACTCATGTCGATCCGGATCATCGCCCGCTCGTCGTCGAACAGGAACGCCGCCAGCGCCTTGGCCAGCTCCGTCTTGCCCACGCCGGTCGGACCGAGGAACAGGAACGAACCGGTCGGCCGGTCCGGGTCGGCGACACCCGCCCTGGCCCGGCGCACCGCGTCGGACACCGCCCGCACCGCCTCGGCCTGACCCACCACGCGGCCTTCGAGCTCAACCTCCATCCGCAGCAGCTTGGCCGTCTCGCCCTCCAGCAGCCGGCCGGCCGGGATACCCGTCCACGCCGACACCACGTCGGCGACGTCGTCGGGGCCGACCTCCTCCTTGAGCATCACCTGTCCATCCTTTGTGGACGCGGTGGCCGCCTGGAGTTCCTTCTCCAACTGGGGAATCCGCCCGTAGCGCAGCTCGGCGGCCCGACCGAGGTCGCCGTCGCGCTCGGCCCGCTCGGACTCGCCGCGCAGCTGTTCGAGCTGCTCCTTGAGCTGGCGGACCTGGTCGATCGAGCCCTTCTCGTTCTGCCAGCGGGCGGTCAGCGCGGTCAGCGCCTCCCGCTTCTCGGCGAGCTCGGCGCGCAGCGCGTCCAGCCGCACCCGGGAGGCCGGGTCCTCCTCCTTGGCCAGCGCCATCTCCTCGATCTCCAGGCGGCGCACGGCGCGCTCCACCTCGTCGATCTCCACCGGCCGGGAATCGATCTCCATCCGCAGCCGGGACGCGGCCTCGTCCACCAGGTCGATCGCCTTGTCGGGCAGGAACCGGGCGGTGATGTACCGGTCGGACAGGGTGGCCGCGGCGACCAGCGCGCTGTCCATGATGCGCACGCCGTGGTGCACCTCGTAGCGCTCCTTGAGGCCACGCAGGATCGCCACGGTGTCCTCGGGGCTGGGCTCGCCGACCATCACCTGCTGGAACCGGCGTTCCAGCGCGGCGTCCTTCTCGATGTGCTGGCGGTACTCGTCCAGCGTGGTCGCGCCGACCATGCGCAGCTCACCGCGGGCGAGCATCGGCTTGATCATGTTGCCGGCGTCCATCGCGCCGCCGTCGCCGGTGGCGCCCGCGCCCACGATCGTGTGCAGCTCGTCGATGAAGGTGATCACCTGGCCGTCGGACTCGGTGATCTCCTTGAGCACGGCCTTGAGCCGCTCCTCGAACTCACCGCGGTACTTCGCGCCGGCGACCATCGAACTGAGGTCCAGCGAGACGACTCGCTTGCCGCGCAACGACTCCGGCACGTCACCGTCGACGACGCGCTGGGCGAGGCCCTCGACGATGGCGGTCTTGCCGACACCGGGCTCGCCGATCAGCACCGGGTTGTTCTTGGTACGCCGGGACAGCACCTGAACCACCCGGCGGATCTCCGCGTCGCGGCCGATCACCGGGTCGAGGTGGCCGGCGCGGGCGCGATCGGTCAGGTCGACGCCGTACTTCTCCAGCGCCTTGTAGGTGCCCTCGGGGTCGGCGCTGGTCACCCGCGCCGAGCCGCGCACCTTGGTGAACGCCTCGCGCAGCGCCTCGGCGGTCGCGCCGTGCCGGGTGAGCAAATCGGCCACCTGGCCGCCCTCGGCGGCGAGGCCGGCCAGCAGGTGCTCGGTGGACACGTACTCGTCGCCCATCTCGGTGGCCAGCCGCTGGGCGTAGCTCAGCGCGCGCAACGCGGGCGTGGACAACTGCGGAGCCGACACGGTGGCACCGGTCGCCGAGGGCAGGCCGAGGGCGAGTTTGTCCAGCTCGCCGCGGACCGCGGTCGGGTCGGCGCCGACGGCCACGAGCAGCGGCTCGGTCAGGCCGTCGGCCTGGGCCAGCAGCGCACCCAGCAGGTGCACCGCGCCCACGTCGGGGTTGCCGGCGACGGTGGCCGCCTGCGCGGCCGAGCTGATCGCCTGCTGTGTTTTGGTCGTCGGGTTGAAAGCGTCCATCCCTCACCTCGTGTGCGAAGCCGATGACGGCTGATCCGGGCTGGCGTCACGGTGGCCCACCGTGGTGGCACCCAGCGTCGCGCAGCGCACGTCATACTGCACAACGTCAGAAAAGTTGAGCCTGTTCCGCTCAAGTCTGATTATCCCCGGATCGGGTCCAGGAGGCCTCACCGGGCCCGGGTCTCAGCAGATCCGCGCTGGTCCGGGCGGCGCGGCCGATCCGGCCGGTGAGCACCGACACACGCACCCGCTCGACGAACGGCCCGTGCGGCTCCAGCGCGCGGCGCACCTGCTGGCGGAACACCGGCCGCTGCGCCGGGCCGGGCAGCTGGTCCACCGACAGCGCCGAGTACACGCCGCCGATCACCTGGTCCAGGCCGAGCGTCCCGGTGTGCTCCAACTCGGTCTCGACCACGTCGAAGCCGGCCACGGTGAGGCTGTCGGCATACCGCCGACGGCTCAGCTCGTCGGTTCCGCAGGTGCGCTGCGGGCGCGCGCCGAACCACTGCTCCAGGACGTCGCGCAGCGCCGTCGACCACGGACTGTCCAGCAGCCACAGCGGCGCGCCGTTGGCCAGCACCGCCACCCCGCCGCCCGGCCGGACGAGCGGCGCGAGCGCGCGGAACAGGTCTTCGTGGTTCATCCAGTGCAACGCCTGCCCGATGGTGACCACACCGACCGACCGGTCACCGAGCAGCGCCCGCAGCGCCGGCACGTCGGTGTCGGCGCCGAGCAGCCAGCTCACGTTGGCGAGGTCGGCCTCGCCCGCAGCCTTGCGGGCGCGGGCCAGCATGTCCGGTTCGGGGTCGACGCCGACCGCGGCGCGCACCCGGGCGGCCAGCGGCAGGGTGAGCTGACCGGTGCCGCAGCCGAGGTCCACCACCGTGTCCTGGGTGGTCAGGGCGAACCGGTCCACCAGCGCGTCGACGACGGCAGGCGGATAGCCGCGCCGATAGCGGTGGTAGAAGTCGACCACTTCTCCCCGAAAACCCAGGTCCATGAGGTCAGCCTGCCGGTCGGCGACACATCGCGAAGCCGGTTCAGCTCAGAGCGTGAGAGCTCGCCCCGACCCGGTGACGGACCCCCACCCGGCCGTCCGTCCACAGTGAATCCACAGTGGATCGGAGTTGTCGACAGCTTTGCCAACAAGTTATCCACAGAACTGTCCACAGGCTGGGGACACTGGTACCAGTGTGTTCAGTGGGTCTGGATGGGCGGAAGCGAGTACGCGCCGACGCCCACGACGGCGGGCGCGGTCACCGACACCAGCCGGCGCACGGCTGGGCGGGACAGCGAGTCCAGCGGGCCGTCCGTGGCCGGCTGGATGACCCTGACCAGCGGTTCTTCGACGGCAGGCGATTCGGGGGACACAACTTCGACGGCCCGGGCCTCGGTGGGCGGCTCGGCCACGAACGGCATGGCGGTGCCGAGTGGGCGTTCGGCCGGCAGGGTGGCCACCAGCGGGGCCACGACCGGCACGGTCGCAACCGGGACCGGCTCAGTCTCGATCGGCTCAGTCTCGATCGGCTCAGCCGCGATCGGCTCAGCCGCGAACGGCCCGGTCGAGATCGGCTCAG
Source organism: Pseudonocardiaceae bacterium (assembly GCA_036268615.1). Taxonomy (GTDB): domain Bacteria; phylum Actinomycetota; class Actinomycetes; order Mycobacteriales; family Pseudonocardiaceae; genus DATATV01. The sequence goes on along the minus strand of DATATV010000065.1, from coordinate 44,880 downwards.
CCGCGAACGGCTCAGTCACGAACGGCCTGGTCGCGACCGTGGCCGGACCGGCCACGACCGGCCGGGGCAGGTCCGGGCCGGGCGCCTGGGGCGGCACCGGCACGGTCTCCGGGGCCGCGGCCAGGGCGGCCGCCCGCTGGGCCGCCTTCGAACCGAAATAGTCCCCACCCTTGGGGATGGGGTCGTCAGTGCCCCAGGCGCGCACCCGGTCGGCCGGCACCAGCCGGGGGATGTGCTTGCGGCAGTGGATGTAGGCCTCGGTGACCTCGACCAGCACCCAGCGCTCCGGGGTGCGACCACGCTCGGCGTCGGTGGGCAGCTCGGAGCGGGCGGCCCGCAGGTCGGCGTCGGCCACGATCCGGGCGTCGCCGTTGATGTGCAGTCCGATCAGATCGTCGACGAAGTCGACCATCAGGATGCCGATGTGGGCGTTCTCACTGATGTTGCCCAGACTGGCCACCACGCCGTTGCCCCGATACTCCGGGTAACCGACGGTGCGCTCGTCGAACACCCGGATGAAGCCCTTCGGGCCGGCCCGGAGTGAGGAATCGCACTCGCCACCCGCGTCGGAGGTGGCGACGAACGCCATTTCCATCCGGCCGACGAACTCGATCATCTTCTCGTTCAGGTGATCGAGCACCTGGTCGCGGTAGAACCGCTCGGCCCGCGCGGCTGTGCCGTAGGCCTGCTGCAGCCGGTGTTCACCCTCGGAACCAGGCCTTTCCGCGGTCGAGGTCGGGCCGGACAGATCATCGGTCGCCACGGGCGGCAGGTCTGCTGGCGTGTCGGACAGCTCAAGGGCGAGCAGATCCGCTTCGGCCGTGCCGGTCGGGGCGAGCATGTCACAACTCACGACCGTCACGGATACACGTAATCGGTGATCAACACACGCGTCCGGGCACAGGTTCGCCCGTTAGTTGGAGCGGCTGATGTGCCGTTCCGGCAGAGCGTGACCGGATTCCACTCGATAGTGCACTTAAGCCAGCCGAGGGGCCATAATCGAGTTAAGGTCGGGCCGTCGGGGGACAGGCGATTATTGACATGAGCGTCTTGCCGACGCCCCGCAACAAGGTGGAGACTTCGCCCCGACCATGACAGCGAACGCCGTAGTCAGTCCGGTTCCGTCCCCGGAGCCCAACAACCAGCAGTCCACCGCGGCAGCGACCATGGTGCGACTGGTCCGGGAGAGTTGGGCTCTGGTCGAGCCACGCCAGGATGAGGTCTCGCAGTTCTTCTACGGCATGGTGTTCAGCCTGGCCCCGGCGACTCGGGAGATGTTCCCGATCAACATGCAGGTGCTGCGCAGCCGGGTGATGCGGGCGCTGGTGCACCTCGTCCAGATGATCGACCGGCCCGACGAGCTGCTGCCCTACCTCAAGCAGCTGGGCCGCGACCACCGCAAGTTCGGCGTGATCTCCGGGCAGTACGAGGCCGTCGGCACCGCCCTGCTGGCCGCGATCAAGAAGTACTCCGGCGACGCGTGGACCCCCGAGGTCGAACGCGCCTGGGCCGAGGCCTACACGATCATGGCGCGCACCATGCTGGAGGCCGCCGAGGCCGACGAGGGCCCGGCGTGGTGGCCGGCGCAGGTCGTGGACAAGGAGAAACTCGGCTGGGACCTGGTCCGCATCCGGTTGCAGCCCGACTACCCGGTGCCCTACAAGGCCGGCCAGTACATGAGCGTGGAGACCCCGCAGCGCCCCCGCCTGTGGCGCTACCTCACCCCGGCGAACGCGCCGCGGGAGGACGGGATCATCGAGTTCAACGTGCGCGCGGTGCCCAACGGCTGGGTCAGCCGGGCCATGGTGGCGCACAGCAACGTCGGCGACATGTGGCGGCTGGGGCCGCCGCTGGGCCGGCTGGCGATCCCCCGGGACACCGAGCGGGACGTGCTGATGGTGGCCGGCGGGACCGGCATCACCACCATGCGGGCGCTGCTGGAGGACCTGTCCCAGTGGGGGGAGAACCCCCGGGTGCACGTGTTCTACGGCGGCCGCACGCCCGAGGACCTCTACGCGCTGGACGACCTGCACCAGCTGGCCGCGACGAACCCGTGGCTGACCGTGGTGCCGGTGCTGGAGACCGATCCCAGTGCGCTGAACGCCGAGCACGGCACCCTGGCCGACGTGGTCACCAAGTACGGCGCGTGGGCCGACCGGGACGCGCTGGTGGCCGGGTCACCCGCGATGATCAGGTCGACGGTGTCCCGGATGCTCGTCGCCGGCACGCCGCTGGACCGGATCTCCTACGACCCGTTCACCATCGACTGACCCGCGCGGACCGAACCGGCGATCTCAGCCGTTGATGCCGGGCCTGCGCGGCTTCCAGACCACCAGGGCGGTCTGCTGGCGCACCGGGACCAGGTCACGCCGGTAGGAGCGGTGCACGGACGCCGCGGCCTGCTCGGCGGCCACGTGCGCGGCGGCCAGCTCCTCGACCAGCTCGCTGACCTTGGCCCGCAGCGCGCTCACCTGGTTCTCCAGGTCGATGATCCGCTTGATGCCGGCGAGGTTGACGCCCTCCTCCTGGGAGAGCCGCTGCACCTCGCGCAGCACCGCGATGTCGCGGGCCGAGTAGCGCCGCCCACCGCCCCGGGTGCGGCCCGGGGAGACCAGACCGAGCCGGTCGTAACTGCGCAGGGTCTGCGCGTGCAGGCCGGCCAGCTCGGCGGCGACGGAGATGACGAACACCGGCGTGTCCTCGCCGGTGCCCGGCGGAAAAGCCACGTCCACCTCAGCTCGCCTCCCCGTCGTTCCGCCCGTCCAGCAGGTGGTTCAACTCGGTCCGCGGGTCGTCCGCGGCGGTCGACTCGGCGTAGGCCTGCAACGCGGTCTTCGTCTTGTCGTCCATCTTCGCCGGCACCGCGACCTGAAGGGTTACCAGCAGGTCACCGCTGCGTCCGTCGCGGCGGACGATGCCCTTGCCGCGCACCCGCAGCGTGCGGCCGCTGGGCGTGCCGGCGGCCACCCGCAGCGACACCTTGCCGTCCAGGGTCGGCACGGTCAGCGTGGTGCCCAGCGCCAGTTCGGGGAAGGTGACCGGGACGGTGATGGTCAGGTCGTTGTCCGACCGGCCGAACACCCGGTGCGGGCTGACGTGCACCCGGACGAACAGGTCGCCCGCGGGCCCGCCGTTGCTGCCCGGCTCGCCCTTGCCGGCGATCCGCACCTTCTGGCCATCGTCCACCCCCGGCGGGATACGCACAGTCAGCGGCCGGGTCTTGGTGCTGACCCCGCTGCCGTTGCACTCCGGACACGGCGTGTCGATGATCCGACCGCTGCCCCGGCAGTCGGTGCACGGCTCGCTGAACGCGAACGCGCCCTGGCTGCGGGTGACCAGACCGGCCCCGTTACAGGTCGGGCAGGTCCGCGGCGAGGTGCCCGGCTTCGCGCCGGACCCGTGGCAGGTCTCGCAGGTGGCCGGGCTGGACAGCCGCAGCGGCACGGTGGCACCGCGGACCGCCTCGGCGAAGTCGATCCGGATGTCGGTCTCCACGTCCGCGCCGCGCCGGGCCCGGTTCGTGGTCGCCGACGCGCCGGCGCCCCCCCGCCGGCCGAACAGGCCGCCGAGCAGGTCGCCGATGCCACCACCGGCGCCCGCGCCACCCGCACCGCCCGCGTTGCCGGCCTGCTGGCCGAACAGGTCGCTCAGGTCGAAGTTGGTGCCACCACCGCCGGTGCCGAAACCGCCACCGCCGAAACCGCCGCCCGGACGGAACCCGCCGGACGAGCCGAACAGCCGGCGGGCCTCGTCGTACTGCTTGCGCTTCTCCGCGTCGGAGAGCACGCCGTACGCCTCGGACACGGACTTGAACCGGGCTTCGGCCTTGGCGTCACCCGGGTTGGCGTCCGGGTGCAGTTCCCTGGCCAGCTTCCGGTAGGCCTTCTTGATCTCCTCGGCCGAAGCGTCCGAGGAGACGCCCAGCTCACGGTAGAAGTCCTTGTCTATCCAGTCCCTCGCGCTCACCGGACGCCCCCTCCCTTCCTCAACTGTTGTCGCTCGTCTGCTCTTCGGATGTCGACCCGGACGGCTGCTCGGCGGCGGCCTCGGCCGGCTCGACCGGACCACTGCCGGACGCACCGGCCTCGTGGTCGGTGACGGCGACCAGCGCCGCGCGGAGCACCCGGTCCCCGAAGCGGTAGCCGCGGCGCAGCACCGCGGTCACCGTCGGGCCGGCCACGTCCGGGGACGTGTCGTGCTGGACGGCCTCGTGCACCGACGGGTCGAACTCCTCGCCGTCGTGGCCGAAGGGCTCCAGGCCGGCCCGGTCCAGGGTCGACGCCAGCTTGTCCGCGACCGCCTTGAACGCACCGGTCAGGTCGCCGTGCGCGCCGGCCCGCTCCACGTCGTCGAGCACCGAGAGCAGGTCGGTCACCAGGGCGGCCTTGGCCCGCACCGCCGCGGACTCCCGGTCCCGGTCCATCCGCTTGCGGTAGTTGGCGTACTCCGCGGTGAGCCGTTGCAGGTCGGCGGTCCGCTCGTCGAGCAGGCCACGCAGTTCGGCGGCGGCCTGCTCGGCCTCGGACTCGCCGGCCTCCGGCTGCGCGGCGGCGTGCCGCCCGCCGGGCTCGGATTCCTCCGCGCTCGGCGGCCGAACCGCACCGGTGTCCGGGTCGAGGCGCCGACGGTCCCGGACCACGACGCGCGGCTCCTCACCGGCCGGCGGCTGCCCGCCGCCGAAGTCGGGGTCCTCGGCTCGTCCTCCGTTCGCGTTCGGCATGGTCATTTCTTCTCGTCCTCGTCAATGACCTCGGCGTCCACCACGTCCTCGGGGCCACCCGCGCTCGGGCCGCCCTGCGCACCGGCGTCGGCACCGCCGGCCGCGTCACCGGCCGGGTTGGCGGCGTACATCGCCGAACCCATCGCCTGCGACTCGGTGGCCAGCTTCTCCACCGCGGTCTTGATGGCGTTGGTGTCGGTGCCCTTGAGGGCTTCCTGCGCGTCCTTGACGGCCGCGTTGACCTTGTCCTTCACGTCGGCCGGGAGCTTCTCGTCGTTGTCCTTGACGAATTTCTCCGTCTGATAGACGAGCGTCTCGGCCTGGTTGCGGACCTCGGCCTCCTCGCGGCGGGTCTTGTCGTCCTCGGCGTGGGCCTCGGCGTCCTTGACCATCCGGTCGATGTCGTCCTTGGGCAGAGCCGAACCACCACTGATGGTCATGCCCTGTTCCTTGCCGGTGGCCGTGTCCTTCGCGGTCACGTGCACGATGCCGTTGGCGTCGATGTCGAAGGTGACCTCGATCTGCGGCACGCCCCGGGGCGCGGGCGGCAGGCCGGTCAGCTCGAACATGCCGAGCTTCTTGTTGTAGGCCGCGATTTCCCGCTCGCCCTGATACACCTGGATCTGCACCGAGGGCTGGTTGTCGTCGGCGGTGGTGAAGATCTCCGAGCGCTTGGTCGGGATGGTCGTGTTGCGCTCGATGAGCTTGGTCATCACCCCGCCCTTGGTCTCGATGCCCAGCGACAGCGGGGTCACGTCCAGCAGCAGAACGTCCTTGACCTCGCCCTTGAGCACACCGGCCTGCAGCGACGCACCGACCGCGACGACCTCGTCGGGGTTGACGCCCTTGTTCGGCTCGCGGCCGCCGGTCAGTTCCTTGACCAGGTCGGACACGGCGGGCATCCGGGTGGAACCGCCGACCAGCACCACGTGGTCGATCGCGGCCACCTTGATGCTGGCGTCCTTGATCACGTTGGTGAACGGCGCGCGGCACCGCTCCAGCAGATCGGAGGTGATCTTCTGGAACTCGGCGCGGGACAGCGTCTCGTCCAGGAACAGCGGGTTCTTGTCCGCGTCCACCGTGATGTAGGGCAGGTTGATGTTCGCGCTGTTGGAGCTGGACAGCTCGATCTTGGCCTTCTCAGCGGCCTCACGGATGCGCTGCAGGGCCATCTTGTCCTTGGTCAGGTCGATGCCGCTGCTCGCCTTGAACCGCTCGGCCAGCCAGTCCACGATCCGCTGGTCCCAGTCGTCGCCGCCGAGGTGGTTGTCACCACTGGTGGCGCGGACCTCGACCACACCGTCGCCGATCTCCAGCAGGGACACGTCGAACGTGCCGCCACCGAGGTCGAAGACGAGGATGGTCTGTTCCTTCTCGCCTTTGTCCAGGCCGTAGGCAAGGGCGGCCGCGGTCGGCTCGTTCACGATCCGCAGCACGTTCAGACCGGCGATCTGGCCGGCTTCCTTGGTGGCCTGGCGCTGGGCGTCCTCGAAGTAGGCGGGGACGGTGATCACCGCGTCGGTGATCTCCTCGCCCAGGTACGCCTCGGCGTCCCGCTTGAGCTTCATCAGCACGCGGGCGCTGATCTCCTGCGGGGTGTAGGCCTTGCCGTCGATCTCGGTCTTCCAGTCGGTGCCCATGTGCCGCTTGACCGACCGGATGGTCCGGTCCACGTTGGTCACGGCCTGGTTCTTCGCCGGCTGGCCGACCAGTACTTCGCCGTTCTTGGCGAAGGCCACGATCGACGGTGTGGTCCGCGAACCCTCGGAGTTGGCGATAACCGTCGGCTCACCGCCCTCAAGGACGGCGACGACGGAGTTGGTCGTCCCCAGGTCGATGCCGACCGCTCGCGCCATTGGATGTCCTCCCGAAATGTGCAGTTTCTGTGCGAAGTACCTCGCTCGGCCCACGGACCTGGTCCGCAGCCGAACTTGAGCCTACTCCGCTCAATGTTTCTGCCTGCATAACGGTCGGGGGTGCGGCTGTGTTCCCCGGACGGGTCGGTTACCTGGCTCACACCCGGGCCTGGTCACCCGGCCCTTGGTGCATCGCCGGTCAGGTGTCGCGGCGGGTGTCGATCCGCTGGAAGTTGAGGTAGGCGCGGGAGGGGGTGGGGCCGCGCTGGCCCTGGTAGCGGGAGCCGGCGTGGGCGGAGCCGTAGGGGTGTTCGGCGGAGCTGGTCAGCTGGAACAGACAGAGCTGGCCGATCTTCATGCCCGGCCAGAGCGTGATCGGCAGATTGGCCACGTTGGACAGTTCGAGGGTGATGTGCCCGGCGAAACCGGGGTCGATGAAGCCCGCGGTGGAGTGCGTGAGCAGCCCCAGCCGCCCCAGCGAGGACTTCCCCTCCAGCCGCCCGGCGAGGTAGTCGGGCAGCGCGACCCGCTCGTAGGTCGACCCGAGCACGAACTCGCCGGGATGCAGCACGAACGGGTCCTCGCCGGACTGCTCGACCAGGGAGGTCAGCTCGTCCTGCTGGATGGCCGGGTCGATGTGCGTGTACCGACTGTTGTCGAACACCCGGAAGAAGCGGTCCAGCCGCACGTCGATGCTGGAAGGCTGGAGCATCGCCGCGTCGTAGGGCTCGACAACCAGCCGCCCGGCTTCCAGTTCCTTGCGCAGATCACGGTCACTCAACAACACGGGCCAACCCTAGCCGTTGCCCCGACCGCCGCCTCGCAGCTCGGTCGCCGGGCGGCTCACTGCGCGCGGACGATGTTGTGTATGCTCAGGCGCGCACTGCGGATGTAGTTTAATGGTAGAACATCAGCTTCCCAAGCTGAGAACGCGGGTTCGATTCCCGTCATCCGCTCCAGAGATGAAGGCCCAGGTCGGAGGATGTCCTCTGTAGACCTGGGCTCTGTTGTTTCTCGGACATTCACGGCGTCGTGTTGTCCGCGTGCGGTTGGCGGATCGGTGCCGGAACAGCTGCCGAGCCGTCCGCGTCCTGATCTTCATCCTCGGACTCGTCCGGGCTGTCCCCGTCAGTCGCGCCGGCCACCGCCCACCGCAGCACACTGGTCAGCAACCGACGACACGCCCTACTACCGCTTCGTTGCCGACTTCCCGCGGCCGCGATTCATGAATCGTGGCCGGGGATCGGCTCGGCCAGCGCCGCACGGGAAGCAGGCGCCGGGAAGGGGTCGGCGAAGTACTGGGTTTCGTGTGCCACGAATCCGTCGACGAATTCCATGATGCTCACGGAATTGGTGGGTGCGCCGTCATAGGTGATCACGCATTCGCTCACCCAGAGATTGCTGCCGCCAGATATTCGGCTGACGGTGAAATGCCGCTCGGCGGGGTGCCCGCCTCGCTGCGCTTCGATCTTTGCGCGGCCCCGGAAACGCTCGCCCGACTGGGGATAGTCCAAGATCGCGTCGACCGCGTAGATCGCGTTCTCGGCGTCGATGTCTCCGAATTCGGACGCCTTCCAGTGCTCCGTTATCCGGGCCCGGGTCTCGGAGTCGCCAGTCATTGTGCCCCTCACCTGGTCCGCACCCAGCGCCGGGAATTCGGTCGCCGCTGCTCTGCACAGCCTACGGCCGAGCGCCGCTCTGATGCCCGCTGGCAGACAAGGTGGGACGGAAGACGAGGGCCATCGCGGCTGCCCACAATCCGATGATCGCCGCGATCCGGTGAGGGCGACGCCGATCGCGACAGCGGCGGGAGTCGTGTTGTCGACGAAGCCGGCTACGAAGGGTCACCGGGACAAGGGTGATGAACGGGGTCAACACGACAACAAGCACGCACCCGCCCCAGGCCAGCCGGTGTGCGGCCAGTTCGGGCGCGGTGCTGCCCACTCCCGCGAGCAAGCTCGGGCCCACCAACGGGCCGCGCCATCGGCGCCATCGGGCGAACATCCACCACCAGCGGGAACGCCGCCTTCCGATCACGATCACGACATCGCCGGCCGCCCGGCCGTGTCAGCACCTCCAGGGTGACCTCAGCCGAACGCCGCTTGTGTTGTCAGCAACAGCATCCGCGTGGTCCGTCGTAACAGGGCGCGCGGTTCCGGCGACACAGGGAAGCGTCCAACATCAACTTGGGAGGCTTCGCCGCCAGCCGGACCGCTGCGGCGTCACTGAGAGTCAGTATCCGGCTCGTCACGGTGAGCATTCAGCTCGCGCCGTCATGACCACTCAATCGGGTCGTCTCACCAACTCAACGGGTGATGGAACGGAGCTTCGATGCCGAGCACGGACGATTCACGTGGGCCGCTGCCAACGGGACAGCTGGCAGCACAACGGCGAGCCAGACCGAACGAACAAACCGTGCCGATCGGGGCGAGACAGGCCGGGCCAAGGCCCACCGGCGTGCTCGTCGTCGACCCCGTCCCGCTCTTCGTCGAAGGACTCTGCGCGGTCCTGGCGAAAACGTCGTCCGTCCGGGTCCTCGGCGTCACCGCGAACATGCACACCGCGATCAACCTGGCCGAGCGCGCCCGGCCCGACATCGTCCTGCTCGACGCGATGCTCGACCCGCGCTGCCACCTCGTCCGGCTGCTCAGCAGCGGCCCGGCCAGCGGCGGCCCGGTCGGCGCCGGACCTGCCGGACCCACCGGGCCGGCCGTGCTGTCCGTGTTGCGTGAGCCGCTCAAGACGCCCGGCTACCTGTCCGCCGCGGCCGCCGTCGGGGTGCCCGGGTTCGTGCTGCGCTCGGCCGAGCCGGCCCGGATGGTGGAGGCGATTCGCCGGCTGCACGCCGAGCGGCACTATCTCGATCCCGAACTGTCCGCGCTGGCCGGTGGGCTGGGGGTGCGGCAGGCGGCCCACGTGCGGCAGCCGCTGTCGCGGCGCGAGTACCAGGTTGTCCAGCTCATCTCCGAGGGGATGGAGAACCTGGAGATCGCGCGGGAGCTGTTCGTCGGGGTGGAGACCGTGCGCACCCACGTCAAGAGCATTCTGCGCAAGCTGCACGCCCGGGACCGCACGCACGCCGTCGCGCTCGCCTTCCGGCTCGGGGTGCTCGTTCCCCGCCGTGAGGAGAACACGAACGTGGCCCCCCAGCGGAGTGGTCATGGCCACCTCGACAGTCAATCCCTTGCCCGGGTTACCTCGCGGTAATACACTCAAGTTACCGACGAGTAGCGGCATCGGCTCCGAGCGATGTCGGCGTAACAGGGGAGTACCCACGATGGGCCACTACAAGAGCAACGTTCGGGACCTCGAATTCAACCTGTTCGAGGTCTTCGGAGTCCAGGACCGCCTGGGCACCGGACCGTTCGACCAGGCCGACGAGGACACCGCCCGGGGCGTGCTCAGCGAGCTGGACAACCTGGCCACCGGCCCGCTGGCCGACTCGTTCGTCGACGGGGACCGGATCGGCACCACCTTCGACCCCAAGACCCACTCGGTCACGCTGCCGGAGAGCTTCAAACGCTCCTACCAGGCCCTCTGGGACGGCGAGTGGTACCGCATCAGCCTGCCCAACCACCTCGGCGGCCTCGGCATCCCGCCGTCGGTGACCTGGGCGGCCGCCGAGCTCATCCTCGGCTCCAACCCGGCCCTGTTCATGTACCTGGCCGGCCCGAACTTCGCCTCGGTCATCGACCACAACGGCAACGAGGAGCAGAAGCGCTGGGCGCAGCTGGCCATCGACCGCGGCTGGGGCGCGACCATGGTGCTCACCGAGCCCGACGCCGGTTCCGATGTCGGCGCCGGCCGGACCAAGGCGATCCTGCAGCCCGACGGCTCCTGGCACCTGGACGGCGTGAAGCGGTTCATCACCTCCGGTGACCAGGACCTGACCGAGAACATCATGCATCTCGTACTGGCCCGGCCCGAGGGCCCCGGCGTCGAGACCCGGCCGGGCACCAAGGGCCTGAGCCTGTTCCTGGTGCCGAAGTTCCACTTCGACACCAACACCGGCGAGACCGGTGAGCGCAACGGCGCCTTCGTCACCAACGTCGAGCACAAGATGGGCCTGAACGCCTCGGCCACCTGCGAGCTGACCTTCGGCCAGCACGACGTGCCCGCGCAGGGCTGGCTGCTGGGCGACGTGCACAACGGCATCGCGCAGATGTTCCAGGTCATCGAGTACGCCCGGATGATGGTGGGCACCAAGGCCATCGGCACGCTGTCCACCGGTTACCTCAACGCCCTTGACTACGCCAAGGAGCGCGTGCAGGGCGCCGACCTGACCACGATGCTGGACAAGACCGCTCCCCGGGTGACCATCACCCACCACCCGGACGTGCGGCGCAGCCTGATGTTGCAGAAGGCCTACGCCGAGGGCCTGCGCGCGGTCTACCTCTACACCGCCACCTACCAGGACCAGATCGCCGCCGGCGAGGGCGACCTGGCACTCGCCGAGCGGGTCAACGACCTGCTGCTGCCCATCGTCAAGGGCGTCGGCTCCGAGCGTGCCTACGAGCAGCTCGCCCAGTCGCTGCAAACCCTTGGCGGGTCAGGCTTTCTGCAGGACTACCCGATCGAGCAGTACATCCGCGACTCGAAGATCGACTCGCTGTACGAAGGCACCACGGCCATCCAGTCGCAGGACTTCTTCTTCCGCAAGATCATCCGGGACAAGGGCCAGGCGCTGGCGCACGTCGCCGGTGAGATCAGCGCGTTCCTGGAGTCCGAGGCGGGCAACGGCCGGCTCAAGGAGGAGCGCGCGCTGCTCAAGCAGGCCCTTGAGGACGTGCAGGGCATGCTCGGCTCGCTGATCGGCTACCTGACCGCCTCCCAGGAGGACCCGAACAACCTCTACAAGGTCGGCCAGCACACCGTGCGGCTGCTGATGTCGGTCGGCGACCTGATGGTCGGCTGGCTGTTGCAGCGGCAGGCCGAGGTCGCGCTGGCCAAGCTGGACGGCCACCCGTCGGCCAAGGACACCGCGTTCTACCAGGGCAAGATCGCTGTCGCCGGCTTCTTCGCCAAGACCGTGCTGCCGGAGCTCTCGGCCCGCCGCAAGGTGGTCGAGGGTGCCGACAACGCGCTGATGGAGCTGCCCGAAGCCGCGTTCTGATCCCGGTCGGACAACACAGGGCGGGCCCGGTCGCCGGGCCCGCCCTGTTGGCTGAGATCCGGGCTAGAGGTAGAGGCCGGTGCCGTGCTCGGTGCGCTCGGTGGCCAGCGCGTGCACGTCCCGCTCGCGCATCACCAGGTACGCCTCGCCCTGGATCTCCACTTCGAGCTGGTCGTCGGGGTTGAACAGCACCCGGTCGCCGACCTTCACGGTGCGCACGTTGTTGCCGACGCCGAGCACGTCACCCCAGGACAGTCGCTTGGCCACCTGCGCGGTCGCCGGGATGACGATCCCACCGCTGCTGCGCCGCTCGCCGTCCTCCGGTGAGATCTTCACCAGCACACGGTCGTGCAGCAGCTGGATTTCGAGCTTGGGAGCGGGCACGGCCGCGATCGTACTTGTCGACGCCGTCGACGCCGCCGGGCCTCCGCCACCCGCGGGTCACTCGTCCAGTCCGCCCAGCATCAACGGCAGCCGGGTCGCGCCACCGGCGCCGAGCCGGACCGGCACACCCCAGTCCTGCCGGGTCAGCCGGCAGACCGGGTGCTCCACGTCCACGTCGCAGCTGGCCGCCTGGGCGACCACGTGCAGCACCCCACCGGCCACGTCCGGCGCGAACACCAGCTCCCGGTCGAGGTCGGTGCCCACCCCGGCGCCGGCGAGCAGCAGCTCCGGCGGGGACGCGGTGACCTCCAGCCGGGTGGACGGGCCGTAGCGGTCGTCGAGTTTGGCGCCGGGCGGGGGCTGGAACACCACGGTCAGCGGGACCGGGCCGGGTGCCAGTTCGGTCGGCGGGCGGCGGACCTGGTGGGCCGGGCCGGCGATCAGGCTCTCCGTCACGCCCGGCGGGACCGGCCGCTCCAGCCGGTGCGCGGCCGAGGCGACCACGACGAGCTCGCCGTCCAGCACGGCCAGGTCGACGGGTTCGGCGATGTCGGCGGCCAGGGTGGACACCTGGCCGCTGGTGGGGTCGTAGCGGCGGAGGGCGCCGTTATAGGTGTCGGCGACCGCGACGCTGCCGTCGGGCAGCACCGCGACCCCCAGCGGGTGTTGGAACAGCGCCTGCCCGGCCGGGCCGTCCCGGTGGCCGAAGTCGAACAGTCCGGTCCCGGCGGCGGTGTGCACGGTGAAGCCGTCGGCCGCGTCGCCCTCGATCCAGCGCAGTGCCGAGGTCTCCGCGTCGACCAGCCACAACCGGTCGGTGTCGGCGGCCAGGCCGGAGGTCTGCGCGAAGAACGCGTCGGCCACCGGTCCGTCCTGCAGGCCCTCGACGGTGGTGCCGGCGAACCGGCTGACCGTGCCGGCGACCGGGTCGAACAGGCCCAGCGTGTGGTTGCCGGCCAGCGCGACGACCACCCCGCCGGCCGGCGCCCACCAGGCCACGTCCCACGGGCTGGTCAGGTCGATGTCCAGGGCAGGGCCGTCGGTGTCGCCGGCCCGCCACTGCTCACCGGTGCCGGCGACCGTGCGGACCTGGCCGTCGGCCAGCCGGACGCCGCGCAGCAGGTGGTTGACGGTGTCGGCGACGACCACGTCGTAGCCGACCGCGGCGGCCACGTCCGGCGGGAGCAGGGCCAGGCCGCCGGGTTCGGCGAAGCTGGCGGTGGCCGGGTCGCCGTCGGTGCGGCCGCGTCGGCCGGTGCCGATCCGGCGCAGCGCTGTCTCCGCGTCGGCGCCGAGTTCGACCAGGTCGTGCCCGGCGGTGTCGGCAACGAGCAGGGTGCCCCGCGGGGTCACGGTGACCTTGCCGGGGAAGCGCAACGGGGTGTCGGCGGGCGCGGGCGGGACGTAGGGGCCCTCGCCGCGGTGCAGAGTGCCGCGCCGTTCGTGCTCGGCGACGATCTCGCCGACCACCCGGCGCAGCGCCTCCACGTGGCCCTCGCCCGCGGCGACGTGCACGACGTAGCCCTCGGGATCGACCACGACGAGGGTCGGCCAGGCGTGGATCGCGTAGTTCTGCCAGGTGGTCAGTTCCGGGTCGTCGAGCACCGGGTGGTGCACCGCGTAGCGGTCCACCGCGGCGGCCAGCGCGTCCGGGTCGGCCTCGTGCGCGAACTTGGGGGAGTGCACACCGACGGTGACCAGCACGTCGCCGAACTCCTGCTCCAGCGGACGCAGTTCGTCCAGTACGTGCAGGCAGTTGATGCAGCAGAACGTCCAGAAGTCCAGCAGCAGGACTTTGCCGCGGAAGTCGGCGAGGTGCAGGTCACGGCCGCCGGTGTTCAACCAGTCCCGGCCGCGCAGTTCCGGCGCCCTGACCCGGGCTCGACGTGTCGCAGTGGTCACGACCGCATCCAACACCGGGCGGCGCGGGGGTTGTTCCCTGTCGCACTTGGTGGGACGAAAGTCGTGCTACCCCAGAAAATTGGATGCTCTACGGTGCTGCCAGGTCGGGGGTCCGGCAGCACCGTAGAGCCACTTACGACATCGTGTGCCGAACCCGAACCGTTACCACCTGCACTTACTGTGACGCGGGTCACAAGTGACATGGCTTCAGGAAACGCCTCGTCGTGACGACAGCGGCTCTCTATCGCAGATCTACTAGACAGGCCGATACTTCGGTACGGTCACTCCTCGCGGGTGAGCAGGAACCGGCCGAAGTGCGGCACGGTGAAGGCGATCCGGCCCCGCTCCGCGCTGTAGACCAGGCCTTTCTTGATGAGACTGTCCCGAGCCGGCGACAGCGAGGACGGCTTGCGTCCCAGGAACACCGCGACATCCGAACTGCCCGCGCCCTCGTCGCGCCCCTCGGTCAGCTCGGCCATCGCCCGCAGATACTCCCGCTCCGCCGGTGTAGCCCGCTCGTAGCGCGAACCGAAGAAGCCGACCGCCAACTCCGCCTCCGCCTCCGGCGCGGCCACCGCCACGTCCTCGGCGGTGATCGGGTCGGCCGGCGCCGCGTCCCAGGCCGCCTTGCCGTAGGCCTGGATGAAATACGGGTAGCCGCCGGACACCTCGAACAGTGAACCCAGCGCGTCCGGGGTGATCTCGGCGTCCTCCCTGGTCACCGGGGCGAGCACGGCGCGATCGGCGTCCGCCCGGTCCAACCGGTCGATCAGCGCGTACCGAAACAGCCGCTCCGAGTAGGACTTGCTCGCCGACAACACGGTCGGCAGGTGCGGCAGCCCGGCACCGACCACGACCAGCGGCGCACCCGACTGGGACAGCTCGTGGCAGGCGGCGCACAGCGCGGACAGGTCGTCGGGCCGCAGGTCCTGCATCTCGTCGATCAGCAGAGCCACCCCGGTGCCGACGTCGGCGGCCAGTTCGGCCACGTCGGTGAACAGCTCGACCAGGTCGATCTCGATGTCGCCGGAGTCCGCCCGGCCGACCGCCGCCGGCACGTCGATGCCCGGCTGCCACCGTTCGCGCAGCTTCGCGTTGTCCGGATTGGCCCGCAGCGCGAACGCCTTGAGGACACCCAGCACCGCCTCGACCCGGTCGGGCGCGCGGTGCCGCACGGCCAGGTCGCGCACGGCCCGGTGCAGCGCGGCGGCCAGCGGACGGCGCAGGTCGGCGTCCGGCCGGGCCTCGATCTTGCCCGCACCCCACCCGGCGCGCACCGCCATCGAGCGCAGTTCGCCCAGCAGCACGGTCTTGCCGACGCCCCGCAGCCCGGTGAGCACGAGGCTGCGTTCCGGCCGGCCGCGGGCCACCCGTTCCAGCACCACGTCGAACGCCCCGACCTCACGCTCCCGACCGGCCAGTTCGGGGGGTCGCTGGCCCGCCCCAGGGGCGAACGGATTGCGCACCGGGTCCATCATCAGACCGTATCGGCATTTCTAGGGCCCGTCCGATAGTCGGCCAGAATTCGCTACCGCAGCTGGATTGATGCCGCTCTATCTTTCTATCTAGTACTCAGGGTAGATAACCCTATGGAGGGCGATCGTTGCCAGGCCGTCCGGTTACCGGTTGGCTGGGCGGTATGGCCGAAGTCGTGACGTCGGGGACCGGTGAGGTCGAGCGAATCGCCGATCGCGCACAGCTGCAACTGCGCTACACCGCCACCGCGAAGGACCGGTCCGGCGCGGTGGCCACCTTGTCCGCGCGGATCGCGAAGGTGGAGCGGGTGCTGGAGCGGCCCGGCGTGGAGATCCGCACCCGACGGCTGTCCGTGCACGACACGTGGGACGGGAAACGGCGCAACGGCGCCGCCGCCGACCAGTTCTACCTGCTGCGGATCACCGAACTGGGCGGCCTGGACGACCTCATCGGCGAACTGATCGGCACCGAACCCACGACGCTGGACGGCCCGAACTGGGAACTCGCCCAGGACGCGGAGGCCCGCCGGGAGGCGCAGCGGCTCGCGGTGCACGAGGCGATGGCCACCGCTCGCGGCTACACCGACGCGCTCGGCGGGCAACTGGGCCCGCTGGTGCGGATCACCGACGAGAGCGGGCCGGCCGGGGCGGCCTCGGTGCGCCACATGGCGTTGCGGAGTTCGGCCCCGGCGGGGCCCTCGGTGGCCGAACTCAACCTCGAACCGCAGTCGATCACCGTGGCGGCGCGCTGCACGGCCACCTGGGAGTTCGCCGACCAGGGCTCCTGGTCTACCGCTACCCGGCAGGCCACCGAGTAGATCGTCCACAGTGGAGCAATCGCCGACCCTGCACAGCTCGGAACTTGTTCGTGGGCTTCAGGAACGGGCCGCCCGGGCGTTGCCGGCCGAGCACGTCAAAGACAGCGACGGGTGGACGCTGCGGCACGCGCCGGGCTGTTCCTGGTGGATCGGCACGGCTCTGCCACACGGTGCGACCGGGCCCGACGACCTGCTCCGCCGCGTTGCCGAGGCGGAGCAGTTCTACGCCGCCCACGGTGCGACCGCACGCTTTCAGCTCACTCCAGGAGCGTCCCCGGCGGCGCTCGACCCGCTGCTCGCGCGGCGCGGCTACCGGCGGTCGGGGCCGATCTCCTTGCAGGTGGCCGGAATCGCCGCGACGCCGGTAGCGGCACAGCTGACGGACCACCCGACCCGCGGGTGGTTCGACACCTGGTCGGCCGCGCGCGGGCACGACGACTCCGCCGCCGAGTGGGACCTGCTCGGCCGGGTGGACCTGCCGTCGGCCTACGTGTGTCTGCACGAGGGATCGGACGTGGTCGCGGTGGGGCGCGCGGTCGCCGACACCGGCTGGGCGGGTGTGTTCGGCATGGCCACGTTGCCCCGCGCCCGCGGCCGGGGCGCTGCCCGCACCGTGCTCGCCACGCTCGCCAACTGGGCCGGCGCACACGGCGCCGACCGACTGTATCTCCAGGTGGAGCGCGACAACGTCGCGGCGATGCGGCTCTACCAACGGGCCGGCTTCAGCGAACTGTGCGAATACCACTACCGCACGGCGGACTGACCGGTCAGCGTTGCATGATCGCGGTGACGCCCTGGCCGCCGGCCGCGCAGATGGAGATCAGGCCCCGGCCCGAACCGCGCTCGGCCAGCAACGCGGCCAGGGTGGCCACGATGCGCCCGCCGGTCGCCGCGAACGGATGCCCGGCCGCCAGCGAGGAGCCGTTCACGTTCAGTTTCCTCCGGTCGACCGTGCCCAGCGCGCCGTCCAGGCCGAGCTTCTCCTTGCCGAACGCCGGGTCCTCCCACGCGCGCAGCGTCGCCAGCACCTGGGACGCGAACGCCTCGTGGATCTCGTAGAAGTCGAAGTCCGCCAAGGAAAGGCCGGCGCGGGCGAGCATCGTGGGCACCGCGTGCACGGGCGCGGTGAGCAGGCCGTCCTCGCCGTGCACGTAGTCGACCGCGGCGGTCTGCACGAAAGTCAGGTAGGCCAGCACCGGCAGCCGCCGCTGCGCCGCCCACTCCTCGCTGGCCAGCAGCACCGTCGACGCACCGTCGGACAGCGGCGTCGAGTTGCCGGCCGTCATCGTGCCCTCCGGGCCGCCGAACGCGGGCTTGAGCTTGGCCAGCTTGTCGGCGGTGGAGTCGGGGCGGAGGATCTGGTCCCGGGTCAGGCCCTGGAACGGCGTGACCAGGTCGTCGAAGAAGCCCCGGTCGTAGGCTGCGGCCAGGTTCTGGTGGCTCGCCGCGGCGAGTTCGTCCTGTTCGGCGCGGCTGATTCCCCACTGCCGGGCGGTGATCGCGGCGTGCTCACCCATCGAAAGGCCGGTGCGTGGCTCGGCATTGCGCGGCACGTCCGGCACGATCTGGCCGGGCCGCAGCCGGGCCAGCAGCGCCAGCCGCGCCTTGGTCGTGCGGGCCGCGTTGAACGCCACCAGGATGCGCCGGAGGTCGTCGTTGACGCCCAGCGGCGCATCGCTCGTGGTGTCCACGCCACCGGCGATGCCCGCGTCGATCTGGCCGAGCGCGATCTTGTTGGCGACCGCGATGACCGCCTGCAGGCCGGTGCCGCAGGCCTGCTGGAGGTCGTAGGCGGGGGTGTCGTGGGCCAGTGAGCTGCCCAGCACGCACTCGCGGACCAGGTTGAAGTCCCGGCTGTGCTTGAGCACCGCGCCGCCGACCACCTCGCCGAGCCGCACGCCCCGCAGGCCGAACCGGCTGACCAGTCCGTCCAGTGCGGCGGTGAACATGTCCTGGTTGGACGCGACGGCGTAGGGGCCGTTGGCGCGGGCGAACGGGATGCGGTTGCCGCCGAGCACGGCGACCCGGCGCACGCCGGCCAGCCCACCGAAGCCGGGAACGTCGCCGGCCGCGGATTCGTCGGCGTGCGTGGTGTTCGGGCGCGTGACCATAACCGGTGCCTCCCTGTGCCGATCGGCGTCCGGCCGGCGCTCCGGACCGCTGCCGTCGCGGACCGGCCGGTTGCCGACGCTGGTAACGTTCGCCATATTAACCTACCGACGAGTAGTCTTACTGGCGAGTAGGAAGGTGTGGCGCGATGACCGACCGGTACCAGCAGTTCGCCGGCTCACCCGTCGGCCGGCAGGTGATCCGCAGGCTCGGCCTGCCCAACCCGGTGCCACTGCGCCGCTACGAACCGGGCCAACCGCTGCTCAACGGTCCCGCACTGGTCGGCGCCGCGCCAGCCGGGCGGCTCGCCGAGACCGTCGCCGGCATCCTGCGCAAGGCCGACGCCGACGTGCGCACCGCCACCGACCTGCCCGCAGGCACCGACGAAGCGCCGACCCGGCCACCCCGGTACGGCGCGCTGATCTTCGATGCCACCGGCATCACCGAACCCGCGCGACTGCGTGAACTGCACGACTTCTTCCAGCCGGTGATCCGCAGCCTGACCAACTCCGCCCGGGTGCTCGTGCTGGGCACACCCCCCGACCGCACCGGCTCGGTCGACGAGCGGGTCGCGCAGCGGGCGCTGGAGGGATTCACCCGATCGGTCGGCAAGGAACTCAAGCGGGGCGCCACCGTGCAACTCGGCTACGTCGCGCCCGGCGCCGAGCCGAACCTCGAATCGACGCTGCGCTTTCTGCTGTCCGCGAAGTCGGCGTACGTGTCCGGGCAGGTGGTCACCGTGTCCGAGACGGCGCAGCCGGCCCCGGCGCCGGAGAGCTGGGCGACACCGCTGGCCGGTCAGGTCGCGCTGGTCACCGGTGCGGCGCGGGGCATCGGCGCGGCCATCGCCACCGTGCTCGCCCGGGACGGCGCGCACGTTATCTGCGTGGACGTGCCCGCACAGGGCGCGGACCTCTCCGCGCTGGCCAACCGGATCGGCGGCGCCGCCCTGCAACTGGACATCACCGGTGACCACGCGGGCGACCGGATCGCCGAACACGCCCGCACCCGGCACGACGGCCTGGACATCGTGGTGCACAACGCGGGCATCACCCGGGACAAGACGCTGGCCAACATGGACGCGGCGAAGTGGGACGCGGTGCTCGCGGTGAACCTCGCCAGCCAGCTGCGGATCAACGAGGTCCTGTTGGGCGGCAACGTGTTGCGCGCCGGCGGACGGCTGATCGGAGTGTCCTCGATCGCCGGGATCTCCGGCAACGTCGGGCAGACCAACTACGCGGCGTCCAAGGCGGGCGTGATCGGCATGGTGCAGGCGCTCGCGCCGACGATGACCGAGCGCGGCGGCACGATCAACGCGGTGGCGCCCGGTTTCATCGAGACGAAGATGACCGCCGCGGTGCCGCTGTTCGTGCGCGAGGCCGGCCGGCGGATGAACGGGATGGCCCAGGGCGGCCTGCCGCTCGACGTGGCCGAAACCATCGCGTGGTTCGCGAACCCGGCGTCGACCGGGGTGAACGGCACCGTGCTGCGGGTGTGCGGGCAGAGCCTGTTGGGGGCGTGAGATGACATCACGTGAGGTGACCGTGCGTGAGGTGGACGGCGCGCCGAACCTGGGGCCGCTGCTGGCGAAGGCCGCGCTGTCCGGACTGCGGCGGTCGCCTGGCGAGGAGTTGCCGGCGGCGGGCTACGCGCAGTCCGGAGTGGTCGCCGACCGGGCGAAACTGGCCGAATACGCACGGGTCTGCGGGTTCCGGGTGTCCGACGAACTACCGGTCACATACCCGCACGTGCTGGCGTTCCCGTTGCAGACCAAGCTGATGACCGACGCGGACTTCCCGTTCCCGCTGCTCGGGTTGGTGCACGTGGCCAACCGGATCACCCGGCTGCGGCCGGTGCGCGCGGACGAACCGCTGGTGCTGCGGGTGCGCGCGGACAACCTGCGGCCGCACGAACGTGGGCAGCAGTTCGACGTGCTGACCGAGGTCCGGGTCGACGGCGCGCTGGTGTGGACCGAGGCGAGCACGTATCTGCGCCGGGACGGTTCGGCATCTGCTGCCGCCCCTTCTGCTGCCGCCCCTTCTGCTGCCACCCCTGCCGCGGCGGCCCCTTCTGCTGCGGCCCCTTCTGCTGCCGCCCCTTCGGCGGCGGCCTCGCCGGAGCGGCCGGTCGCGGTGTGGCCGGTGCCGGCGGACACCGGGCGGCGGTACGCGCACGTGTCCGGTGACCACAACCCGATCCACCTGCATGCGTTGAGCGCCAAGCCGTTCGGCTTCCCGAGGGCGATCGCGCACGGCATGTGGTCGCTGGCGCGGTGCCTGGCCTTTTTCGACACCCGACTGCCTGATGCGTGCACGGTAGAGGCTCGGTTCAAGCGGCCGATCAGTTTGCCCGGGACGGTGGCGTTGAGCACGGAGGTCGGCGATTCGGGGTTCGGGTTCGCCTTGAGTGGCGCGAAGAGCGGAAAGCCGCATCTGGTGGGGACCGTCGCCGGCTGATCAGGGATTGTGGTCGGCTCGGCGTGCCACACTGGTCCTGTTGGTCCTGCGGGCTCTGAGGCGTCTCGCCCGCGAATCCCGAGCCCGGGCGTGCTGTTCCGATTTTTGAAGTCCGTCGCCGCCAGGGGCGCCCCCCGAGAGTCAGCCTAGTTTGTTTTTGGGGTGCTCGGGGGCGGTCGCGGAGTCGGCTGTGGACAACCAGGTGGCTGTGCACAGGGCTCGGAACCGGGTTGACGGGGTGGTCAGGGGTGTGTCTCGCCGCCGGAGCGGGACGGGGGTAGCCACACCTGGCCGTCGACCAGGTCGCCGAAACCCAACCACACCATGTTCATCAGGGTCGCGGCGATCGCGCCGGGGGACTGGTCGGGGTGGTCCAGCCACCAGTCGGCCAGCGACTCCGCGGCACCGACCAACGCCGCGGCGAGCGCCTCGCCGGACTGGGACGCCGCCTCGCCGATGCCCTCGTCGCTGCCGGCGCGCACCAGCAGCGCGGCGACCAGCGTCACCGCGCGGTGCCGCATCGCCGTCACCTCCTGGGTGAACGGGCCGCCCTGCGCACCGGCCTGGCGGTGCAGCACCCGCCAGCTCTCCCGATTCGCGCCGATGTAACCGAAGAACGAGCGCAAACCGTGCCAGAGCTGCACATCCGGAGCGAGGTCCGGCTCGATCCCAGCGACAACGGCGTCGAGTAATTCACCGGCCTCTCGATGAATGCACGCCGAGAACAAGTCCTCCTTGGACCCGAGATAGGCGTAGATCATCGGCTTGGAAATGCCCGCCACTTCGGAGATCTCGTCCATGGAGGCCGAGTGATAGCCATTGCGGGAGAACACGGTGACCGCGGCGTCGAGTATCTGCTTCTCGCGCACGGCGCGCGGCAGACGCTTGCCACGCTCCTGGGGGTCCCGTCTCGGCACCGACATTGGCATCCTCTCCGGCGGAGTTCCGCTCAAGATGGATCAGCGTACCGGTTCCGGTTGCCGAAATATCTACTCGTCCGTAGCCTTACCTGCGAGTAATAAACGGGGAGGTCAGCATGGTCAACTCCAAGGCGAGCGCGGCTTCGGCGGCAGCCGGCACCGCGCTGGAGTCAATGGCGAGCCTCCGCCCGGCGGAGCTTGTCGACCTGCTGGAACGCATCGACCCGACGGACCAGCAACTGGCTACGACGGACATCAACGAGCTCGGCGCCGCGATCGACCCGGGCAAGCTCAACCCGGGCCTGTTCGTCCGGCTGCTGGCCGCGATCGACCGACTCGCGGCCGGTGGCGCGGACCTCGATCTGACCAAGATGGGCGCGAACGACTTCGCCCGGCTCATTTCCTCCGCGTCTGCCGATCAGCTCGTCGCGCTCATGGCGCACCCCCGTCTACGTGCGCGGATTCTCGACGAGATCTTCCGGCGAATGAGCGAACATTTCCGCGCCGACCGCGCCGCGAACACCCGCGCGGTGGTGCACTGGCGGCTCTACGAGGGCGCTGGTTCGGGCGGCTACGACCGGTATGAAACCGTGATCGAAAACGGGACGTGCACGGTGAATCCGGAGCGGACCAGGGACGCCCGGGTGACCATCACCATGCATCCGGCCGATTTTCTCCGACTGATCACCGGAAGCTCCTCGGTGCCAACGCTCTTCATGACCGGCAAACTCCGCGTCCGCGGCGACCTGGCCTTCGCCACCGGCCTGACCGGCCTGTTCGACCTGCCGCGCGCCGGACGCCGCTGACCTACCGAAGTCGCCGGCCGGCGACCCGGACTCGATACCCGCTGACTCGGTACCCGCTGACTCGGTACGTGACGACTCAGTACGTGATGGCGTTCGCCGGGTCGGCCAGCAGCGCGCCGACATCGGCGAGGAACCGCGAACCCTGCTCGCCGTCCACCACCCGGTGGTCGAAGCTCAACGCGAGCTGACACACCTTGCGCGGCACGACCTGACCGTCCACCACCCACGGCATGTCCCGGATCGCGCCGAACGCCAGGATCGCCGACTCACCGGGGTTGATGATCGGCGTGCCGGTGTCCACGCCGAACACGCCGACGTTGGTGATGGTGAACGTGCCACCGAGCATGTCCGCCGGCGTCGTCCTCCCGTCCCGGGCGGTGCCGGTCAGGGTCTCCAGCGCCTGGGCGAGTTCGCGCAGTCCCAGCTGGTCGGCGTCGCGCACCTTCGGCACCACCAGTCCACGTGGGGTGGCCGCGGCGATACCGAGGTGCACATAGGACTTGTAGACGATCTCGCCGGACTGCTCGTCCCAGCTCGCGTTCACATCCGGCGTGCGGCGCACCGCGAGGCACACCGCCTTGGCCGCGAACGCCAGCGGAGTCAGCTTCACCCCGGCGAACCGGGGATCGTTCTTCAGCTTCGCCCGCAGCTCCATCATCGGCGTCACGTCGACGGTGAGGAACTCGGTGACGTGCGGGGCGGTGAACGCGCTGGCCACCATCGCCGCCGCGGTCGCCCTACGTACGCCCTTGACCGGCACCCGCCGTTCCCGGGTCGCCGGGTCATAACCCGGAACTCCCGGTGCGCCAACGGTTCCGGTGTCGAACTCGGTCGCGGCGACCGGCTCGGGCTCGGCCGCGCGCTGCACGTCCTCCCGGGTGATCACCCCGGACGGACCGGAACCGGACAGGTCCCACAGGTCCACGCCGAGTTCCTGGGCGAGCTTGCGCACCGGCGGCTTCGCCAGCGGCACGTAACCGCCCCGGGACGGCGCGGCAGCCGGAGCAACCGGAGCCGGAGCAACCGCGACGGGAGCCACGGCGACCGGGGCCGGAGTTGGGGCCGGGGTCGGAGTTGGGGCCGGGGCGGTCACCGTCGCGGTCGCGCCGACCGGCTGCCGGCTCTTGCGCGCCCGGCGTTGCACCCCACCGGCTTTCGGACCGTAACCGACCAGGTTGGGCACCGCGTCCGGGTCGATCGTCGGCGCCGAAGAGCCGCCGCCGGACCCGTTGTTGCCGGCCGGCGCCGCGCCCGTGGGGTCGATGTCGATGACAATGATCGGTGCACCGACATCCACCGTCTGGCCGGCCTGCACGAGCAGTTCGGTCACCGTGCCCGCATAGGGCGAGGGCAACTCCACCGCGGCCTTCGCGGTCTCGATCTCCACCAGGATCTGGTTGACCGCGACCTCGTCACCCGCTTTGACCTGCCAGCCGAGGATTTCCGCCTCGGTCAGTCCCTCGCCGACATCGGGCAGCATGAATCGCTTGAAATCAGGCATGATCCGCGCTCACCACGCCAACGAGCGGTCGACGGCGTCAAGCACCCGGTCGATGTTGGGCAGGAACTCGTCGTCCAGCTTCGAGGGCGGGTACGGGGTGTCGAACCCGGTCACCCGCAACACCGGCGCCTGCAACGAGTAGAAGCACTCCTGCTGCACCCGGGTGGCCACCTCGGAGGCGACCGACGCCTCACTCGGTGCCTCGCTGACCACCACCAGCCGACCGGTACGGCGCACCGACTCGAACACCGGACCGAGGTCCAGCGGGGACAGCGTGCGCAGGTCGACGACCTCCAGGCTGCGCCCGTCCTCCTCGGCCGCGGCGGCCGCGTCCAGACAGGTGCGGATCGAGGGCCCGTAACTGGCCACCGTCACCGAGGACCCGGGGCGCAGGACCCGCGAACTGAACAAGGGCTGCTGTGGGGCCGCGGTCGTGTCCAGCTCGACCTTGCCCGACCGCTCGTGGTAGCGGCGCTTCGGTTCGAAGAACAGCACCGGGTCGTCGGACGTGATGGCCTGCTGGATCATCCAGTACGCGTCGATCGGGTTGGAGCAGGACACCACCTTCAGGCCCGCGGTGTGCGCGAAGTACGACTCCGGGGACTCCGAGTGGTGCTCGACCGCGCCGATGCCGCCGCCGAAGGGCACCCGGACCACGATCGGCATCCGGATCTTGCCCTGGCTGCGGTAGTGCATCTTGGCCAGCTGGCTGACGATCTGGTCGAAGCCGGGGAAGATGAACCCGTCGAACTGGATCTCGCACACCGGCCGGTAGCCGCGGATGGCCAGGCCGACCGCGGTGCCGATGATGCCCGACTCGGCCAGCGGCGTGTCCAGCACGCGGTGCTCGCCGAAATCCTTCTGCAGCCCGTCGGTGATCCGGAAGACGCCACCGAGCTTTCCGACGTCCTCACCCATGATGAGCACCCGCGGGTCGGCCTCCATCGCCGCGCGCAGGCCCATGTTGAGTGCCTTGGCCATGGTCACGTTCTGCTGCGGCGCCGGCGTCGCGGACACCTGGCCGCCGGCCGAACCGGACGCGGCGGGGCTGATGGTGGGGGTTGCCATCAGTGCTCACCTCCCACAAAACCGGCGGCGTACTCAAGGAACTCGGCCCGCTGGGCGTCCAGCGCGGCGCTGGGCTCGGCGTAGACGTTGGCGAAGATCCGCTCCGGATCGGGCTCGGGCAGATTCACCGTGAACTCACGCAGGTCGGCGGCGAGCTGATCGGACTCGGCCTGGATCTGGTCGAAGTACGACTGGTCGGCCAGGCCGTTGCGGGCCAGGTGCACGCGCACCCGCTCGATCGGGTCCTTGAGCTTCCACGCCTCCAACTCGTCGGAGAGCCGGTAGCGGGTCGGGTCGTCGGAGGTGGTGTGCGCGTCCATCCGGTAGGTGAACGCCTCGATCAGCACCGGTCCGTTGCCGCGCCGGCACTCGTCCAGCGCCCACCGGGTGACCGCGAGGCAGGCCAGCACGTCGTTGCCGTCGACCCGGATGCCCGGGAAGCCGTAGCCGCGGGCCCGCTGGTAGAGCGGCAGCCTGGACTGGCGTTCGGTCGGCTCGGAAATGGCCCACTGGTTGTTCTGGCAGAAGAACACCAGCGGCGCGTCGTAGACCGAGGCCCAGACGAAGCCCTCGTGCACGTCGCCCTGGCTGGTCGCGCCGTCACCGAAGTAGACGATGGTCGCCTCGTCGGTCGACTCGTCCCTCGGGTCGCCGCCCACCTTGCCGTCGAAGCGCTGGCCCATCGCATAACCGGCGGCGTTGAGCACCTGGTTGCCGATCACGATGGTGTAGAGGCCGAACCGAGTGGCGATCGGATCCCACGAGCCGTGGTCGACGCAGCGGAACAGGCCGATCAGGTCGGTCGGCGGCACGCCCCGGGTCCACGCGACGCCGTGCTCGCGGTAACTGGGGAACGCCATGTCCTGCGTTTTGAGGGCCCGGCCGGAGCCGATCTGCGCGGCTTCCTGGCCCAACAGCGGCACCCAGATGCCCAGCTGGCCCTGCCGCTGCAGGGCGTTGGCCTCGCGGTCTATCCGCCGTACCAGGACCATGTCCCGGTAGAGGTCGCACAGTTGCGCGGCGGAGATGTCGATGTCGAAGTCGGGGTGCGTGACCCGCTCCCCTTCAGGGGTGAGCAGCTGCACAAGGTCTGCGCCGCCTTCACTCGTCGCACGCAAGCCGGCGATCACCTGTTCCGTGGTAGGTCGGGCAGCGGTAGCGGCCGGTGCGCCGGCCGGTTGAGCTGGCGTCCATTGCTCTGGGGACGACATGGTTGGAGTCTCCTCGTTCACGGGGCCACGCGGGCCGCTCGTGACGGCCACCCGCGGCCATGCCAACAGCTACCGCCGTTCCCCGGTTGAGGAGCGGACGGACATCCATCGACACTGACGGTTCATCACCATCCTGACATGACCTGGCCCACATCCCTACGCCGCCGGGTGGTTTCCTGACCCGCCACAATCCCGCTGAACTGCACAAACGGTTGGAAGACCAAACGTAGGGCGACAAATGTTCGGCTCGTCCACGCTGGTTGGGGCCATCCGTCGAACGGGTGACGGAGGCCGGAGACAACGAGCGTGGCCTTCACCACATCGGCCCAACTGGCAAATATTCACTCGGCTGCCGGCCGCGCCGCGGGTCGTCGGTCGGCCGGGGCCGGCCGGGGGTGCGCGCGGGCCCGGCCGGATGACAGGATCACGTCGTGGACCGCGACACGTTGACCAGTACCGTCCGCCGCACGTGGGACGAGGAGATCCTGCCCAGCCTGTCCGAGCTGGTGCGCATCCCGGCCGTTTCGCAGACGTTCGACCCGAACTGGGCGGCCAACGGCCACCTGGCCGCGGCCGTCGAGCACGTGCGCGGCTGGCTGCTCGCCCGCGGACTGCCCGAGACGAGCGTCGAAGTGGTCGCGCTGGACGGCCGGTCCCCGCTGCTGCTGCTGGACGTGCCGGCCACCGAGGACGCCGGCACGGTGGGCACGGTGCTGCTCTACGGGCACCTGGACAAGCAGCCACCGGTCAGCGACTGGTCCGAGGGCCTGGACGCGTGGACGCCGGTGGTCCGCGACGGCCGGCTGTACGGGCGGGGCGCGGCCGACGACGGCTACGCCGGTTACGCGGCGACCGCGGCCATCGAGGCGGTCCGGGCCAGCGGCGGCCAGCACGCGCGGTGCGTGGTGCTGCTGGAGACCGGTGAGGAGTCGGGCAGCCCCGACCTGCCGGACTACCTGGAGCACCTGCGGCCGCGGCTGGGTGCGGTGTCGCTGGTGGTCTGCCTGGACTCCGGGGCCGGTGACTACGACCGGATGTGGCTGACCACGTCGCTGCGCGGCATGGTGCAGGTCAACGTCACCGCGAAGGTGCTCGACGTTGCTCAGCACTCGGGCATCGCGAGCGGGATCGTGCCCAGCTCGTTCCGGGTGCTGCGCACGCTGCTGGACCGACTGGAGGATTCGGGCACCGGCGAGGTGCTGATCCCGGAGATGCATGTGACCGTGCCGGCGAACCGGCTGGACGAGGCGCGCGCGTCCGCCGCGACCGCGCCCGGCCTGGTCACCGCGGGGCTGCCGTTGACCCCCGGGGTGCGCACGGTCAGCGACGACGAGATCGAACTGATCCTCAACAGCAGCTGGCGGCCGACGCTGTCGATCATCGGCGCGGCCGGCCTGCCGGCGCCCGCCGACGCCGGCAACGTGCTGCGTTCCTGGACGACGCTGTGCCTGAGCTTCCGGCTGCCGCCGACCGCGGACGCGGCGAAAGCGCTCGCCGCGGTGCGCCGGGCACTGACCACCGAGGTGCCCTACGGCGCGCAGATCGAGCTGTCCGGCGTGGAGTCCGCCGACGGCTGGGACGCGCCGGAACCGGCCCCGTGGCTGCGCGCGGCCCTCGACCAGGCCGGCGAAGAGGTCTTCGGCGCGCCCTGGCGGACCCTCGGCCTCGGCGGCTCGATCCCGTTCATGGGCCTGCTGCACGAGGCGTACCCGGAGGCGCAGTTCATCGTCACCGGCGCGCTCGGGCCCAACAGCAACGCGCACGTGCCGGACGAGTCGCTGGATCTCGGTTATGTGGTGAAGGTGACTGAGGCGGTCGCGTTGGCGCTGGATGCGCATTCGCGGTCGGTTGGCTGAGGCTGGGTCGGTCTGGCCCGTTTCGGGTCGGTCCAGTTTTCGGCCAGTCCGGTTTCGGGTCTGCCGGTTTCAGCTCGGTCTGGCCCGTTTCGGGTCGGTCCGGTTTCGATCGGGTCCGGTTTCGGCCAGGTTCGGGCCTGCGGTTTTCGGCTCGAACGGTTTCAGCTCGCCTGGTTTGGGCGTCGGATCGGACCGGGTTCGACCCGACACGGTTCGAGCCGATTTGCCCGGGCCCGGATGGCCTCGGCCTGTCCGGACTCGGCGTGAACCGGCTTCGGCGCGGCCTGAGTCCGTTCCCCCTGCTCGATTACCCCTGCTCGATGCGGACGAGGTTGCCCGCCGGGTCACGCACGGCTGCGTCGCGAGCGCCCCACGGCTGGCTGACGGGCTCCTGCAACACCTCGGCGCCGGGCGAACCAGCGATCTTCTCGAAAGTCGCGTCGAGGTCGTCGCTGCTGAAATGCAGGCTGCGCAGCTCACCCTTGGCGAGCAGCGCGGCGAGGGCGTCCCCGTCCTCCTTCGAGCGGCCGGCGTGCGGCTGGGACAGCACGATCTGGATCTCGGGCTGACTGGCGGTCGTGAGCGTGACCCAACGGAAACCGTCGCGGGCGACCTCGTTGCGCACGGTGAGCCCGAGGGTGTCGCGGTAGAAGGCGAGGGCAGCGTCGGGGTCATCGACGAGGACGTGCACGGCACTGATCGAAACGGTCATGCGCACGACCCTATGCGGGCGCGGACACCGATGCTTCTCCGAAACTGACCGACCCCCGAGCGGGCTTGCGCGGCCGGGTCAGCACCATCGCCTGGCATCCCGGCACCACCTCGAACTCGCGGTGATCGCGGGCGCGGTAGGCGCTCGGGGTCTCACCGACGATCTGGGTGAATCGGGCCGAGAACGAGCCGAGGCTCGTACAGCCGACCGCGAAGCAGGCGTCTGTCACGCTCGTGTCGCCGCGCCGCAGCAGTGCGGTGGCGCGCTCGATACGCCGGGTCATCAGGTACGAGTACGGCGTCTCGCCGTACGCCTCGCGGAAGCGGCGGCTGAAGTGCGCGGTCGACATCAGCGCCGTGCGGGCCAGGGCGGCGACGTCGAGGGGCTGGGCGTACTCGCGATCCATCCGGTCGCGGGCGCGCCGCAGGTGCCGCAGTTCGTCGAGGTCCATGGCGCGCATGCTGCCATTGTGCGCCGACTGTTGCCTATCTCTGTCCGCACGCTCAATCTCTGTCCGCACGCTCAATCTCTACCCGGGCGCCGTCCGTCCGCTATCTGGGCGCCGTCCGTTCGGCGTCTTCTGCTTCTTGCCGGGGGCGACTGGTTCTCGCCGCGTCGGTCCACTGTGTCATGACACGAACGACCAGCGGGGATGGTCCGTGCCGTGATCGAGGTCTCATCCGTTCGTGCGTCCACGATCGAGCTGTCTGGGCCGTGTTCGCGGTCGGGTGGGTCGGGTCGGCCGCGGCGGGAACGGTAGCCGGCGCGGGCGGAGGGGGTCGTCTGGTAGCTGTGCGAACACCCATGTGAGGGCGGGTTTCACCCGGTCGTGACGGGATACCTCCACTAGCATCGAGGCATCCGGTTGGCGTGCGGAAACGCCGCCAAGCCGGCGAGCCCCGGCCGGTCCGCCCTCCCCCTCTGTTGATCGGCCGGGGCTCACTGACTTCCTCGTTCAGCTCGCCAGGGCCGGCTCCGGCTTGGTCTCGGACGCGTCGGCGTGATAGTCCTCGCCGTCGGTCTCGTCGACTCCCTCCGGAGTCCGGGTCGCCCGCAGGATCAGCGTGACCACGATGCTGATCACCAGGTTCGCGATCAGCGCGATGACCCCGACGTAGATCTGCACGGTGGACGTGCCGAACGGGTGCCAGCCGAACAGCGAGAGCTTGCCCAACCCGAGCGCCGAACTGCCGAAGTGGCCGGTGCCGGTGGCGCCGGGCAGCGTGTACAGCAAATAGATGCCCCAGGCCATGCCGACCACCCAGCCGGCGATCAGTCCCCACGAGTGCAGCCACCGGCCGTAGAGCGCGAGGGCCACCGACGGCAGCGTCTGCAGGATGAGCACGCCGCCGATCAGCTGCAGCTCGATGGAGAAGCTCGGGTTGATCGCGACGATGAACAGCACCGCGCCGAACTTCACCACCAGCGATGCCCACTTCGCCTGCCGGGCCTCCTGCGCCGGGGTCGCGTCACGGTGCAGGAACGCCTTGTAGATGTTGCGCGTCCACAGGTTCGCCGCGGCGATGGACATGATCGCGGCGGGCACCAGGGCGCCGATGCCGATCGCGGCGAACGCGATGCCGGCGAACCATGCCGGGAACGCATGGCCGAACAGCACCGGGATGATCGTGTTGCTGTCGGGCTTGCCGGTCGCCTTGTTGACCAGCGGCTTGACCCCGGCCGACATCGCCACGTAGCCCAGCAGCGCGAGGAAACCGAGCACCACCGAGTACGCCGGCAGCGCGATCATGTTCTTCCGGATCACATTGCGGCTCTTGGAGGCGAGCGCGCCGGTGATCGAGTGCGGATAGAGGAACAGCGCCAGCGCCGAGCCGAGCGCGAGCGTGGCGTACTGGAGCTGGTTGTTCCCGGTGAGCAGAATCGAGCCGGCCGGCTTGCCGGTGGTCGCCGAGGGCTTGGCCAGCACCGCCGAGGCGTGGTCGAAGATCTGCGACCAGCCGCCGAACTTGCTCGGCAGGTAGGCGATCGCGACGATGATCACGATGTAGATCAGCAGGTCCTTGACGAACGCGATCAGCGCGGGCGCGCGCAGCCCGGACGCGAAGGTGTAGAGCGCGAGCACGACGAAGGCGATGAACAGCGGCAGGTGGCCGAGCAGGCCCGAGCCGTTGAGGCCGATGGTGCGCAGCACGGCTTCGAGGCCGGCGAGTTGCAGCGCGACGTAGGGCATCGTGGCGACGATGCCGGTGATCGCGATCAGCAGCGCGAGCAGCGGCGAGCCGTAGCGGCCGCGGACGAAGTCGGCCGGGGTGACGTAGCCGTGGGTGCGGGACACCGACCAGAGTCGCTGCAACGGCAGGAAGACGATCGGATAGAGCACCGCGGTGTAGGGCAGCGCGTAGAAGCCGAGCGCGCCGGAGCCGAACACGAGCGCGGGCACCGCGACGAAGGTGTAGGCCGTGTAGAGGTCACCGCCGACCAGGAACCAGGTGACCCACGCGCCGAACCGCCGGCCGCCGAGACCCCACTCTTCGAGGTGGTTCATGCCGGCGCCGGCCTTCCAGCGCGCGGCGAGGAAGCCGATCACGGTGACCGCCAGGAACAGCACCAGGAAGATGCTCAGCTGCGTCCACTGTGCGCCGGTCATTTCGCCTCCCCCTCGTCCAACTGGTCGACCGACAGCCGGTCGGCTTTGCTCGTGTCGCCACCGGAGGTGTTGCGGGTCATCGTGTGCACGATCCACACGCTGCCGACGCCGACCAGCACGAACACCAGCTGGTACCAGTAGAAGAACGGGATGCCGCCCAGTCGCGGGTGGTCGATGTTGAACCACGGGGTGACCAACATCAGCAGCGGCAGGAGCAGGAGCAGGTTCCACGAGTTCCAGCGCAGCCCCGACGGGCGGCGACCGGGCTCGGTCGGGGGTGAAGCGGACGACATGCGGTCCTCCGTACGCAGGGCAACACGAGCAGTAATGAGTGCGCCGGGCGATGTTAAGCCGGGATGAAGGACGAGTCACTAGTTCACCGGATACAGCGGGATGCGGTGTCCGAAACGTGACCATGGTCGACTTGGCATCCTCCCTTCGTTCGCGTGCGACCGAGTTACCCACAGCCGGTGGATAGTTTTGTGCACAACTGTGGAGAGTTTGGAGGAAACCGCTGATGGGAGCGGTGGGCCGGAGCTCAGATCGGCCGAGTTGTCCACAGGTGGGGTAGTTATCCACAAGTTGATCTTGGGCGAGCGGGGGCGCGTTGAGAGGCTGGAGCGCTCGGCCGGCCGGGGACGTTTCAGGGATACGGCCGGAGCTTCGCGGGACCGGGGTGCGCTGACGGGCCGCGTGTTTCAGAGATAGCCCGGGTTTGGCCGGTGATTTGGGTGCGGCCGGTGATTTGAGGGTGCGGGCGGGATTCGCGGCGGGCTGCTTGGCGCGACGACCGGTTGGTCGAGCGTGTTCGGTCGGTTACTGGCAGAAGCGCAGCGAAGGCCGGTCCGGACGACCTCCGTCGGGGAGGCTGTCCGGACCGGCCTTGGGAAATGAGTGACGGTTGCCCGGTGGTGCTCAGGCCCGTTCCAGCTCGGGCAGGCGGACCCGCAGTTCCGCCAGGCTGGCGATGGGCACCGGCTCGGGCATCTCGTCCGCGTGCGCCAGGATCACGTCCAGCCAGCCGTTGTGGCGGTCGGTGAACATGATCGTCGTCGGCGTCATTGCCGCGTTCGCGATTCGCTCGGCCGGGACGTACTCCCAGTAGCCGTCCTCGCCGGGACCGGTCCACGGCATGTACATCCAGCCGTCCCTGTCGTCCAACACATCGCTGACCTGGTCTTCCACCGCCCAGCCCCCCAGTCGGGACTGCAACCTGCCCGCCGCCAGCGCCCGCAGCCACCAGGGCGCCGTCATCTCGTCGACCACCGCTCGGGTGGTTTCGTACAGCTTGACCACCTGGCTTTCCGGAGCGCGGTGGATCCACGCTCGCCGGGTGTGTGCCGGGCGCCGCGCCGCGCCGATCGGCCCGGTCGGTTCTACCGCCCGGCGCCATTCCAGTTCGACCAATGGTTCGACCTGGATCATCCGATCTGGAATCGACGCCGGGGACGGCTGTACTACGCCAGCTGTCTCAGATGCACCGGTATCGCCTACGTCGTGGGCACGCCGCTCGGGCGGCGCGTCGGGGTCGAGAACCGCCATCGTTCACCTCCACAGGGTCGGTGACCGGTCTCTCTAATCCATTCACGTTGACTCACGTGAACTCCACACTACTCATTATTCAACGCGGCAATACTCCTACTGTCACGTTCCTGTGTGTGAACTCACGCATTTTTGTCTCACTTGGTTAACCGCGTGTTCCGTTGAAGTTTCCGGAAAAACACAATGGTTTTCCCGGCGCACCAAAACGGTGAACCTTTCACTTGATGAACCCGCAACATGATCGGCGGCCCCGGCACGCCGAGGCCCCCGACCGGTGGCTCTGTTGATCATGCAAGTCTAGCGGGGGTCCGCTGACCTCGGCTCCACTGAACGGGTGCAGTACCCACCCCAGATACGACGGGGGTCCGGGACACCCCCCGATGGTGTCCCGGACCCGCCGCCCTACCCCTTTTTCCTACCCCCATCCCGTCCGGTACGCCCCGATACCGCATCGAACGGGTGGTCTGGCCTACGGTCGATCAACTTCGCTCGATCCGTACTTCTTCCCGAAAACGGTCAGGCATCCCTACGGTTCGCACTGACCAACGCGATGCCCAACAACACGATCGCGATGCCGACGAAATAGGCCATCGATCCCCAGGGCGACAGTGGCATATGCGTTGTCGGGCTGCCCGCGCCGCCGGCCGAGGGCGGCGCACCGGCGGACAGGAAGTTGTTCGCCATGTTGAAGGGCATCCACTCCTGGATCTTGGTGCCGATCTTCGGAATCAGCGCGACCAGGTTCTCCACCAGCAGCGAGTAGACCAACAGGATCGCCACCGCGCCCGCCGTCTGCCGGACCAGGATGCCGACCGCGAGCGCGATCACCGCGGCGAACCCGTAGACCAGCCCGGTGCCGGCGACGTTGCGCCAGTCCTGACCGGTGGTCAGCGCCATCAGCGGGCCCGGCTTGATCAGGTACGCCACCGCCCAACTGACGAAGGCGATGATCTCGCCGACGAGCGCGGCCACGACGCCCACCAGCACCGTCTTGGCCGTCAGCAGCGCCGTCCGGTTGGGCACCGCCTGGAAGGAGGCCTTGATGGTGCCGAAACGATATTCGGTGGTCACCGCGAGGGCGGCCATCACCATGATCACCACCAGGCCGAGCTGGCCGCCGGCCTGGCTGGTGGCCACCGTCGCCGGGAAGTTCTCGTTGGCGTTGGTGGTGACCAGCACGGACAGACCGACCGTGAGGACCAGCGCGAGGACCATGCACCACCACGGTGAGCGGGTGGTGAACAACTTGATGCGTTCAACAGCGAGCAGAGTCATCAGGTCACTTCCCAGCCGTGGTGGTCAGGTTGACGTCGGGGGCCGGGACGCCGGCTCCGGGCGGCGCGGTCTGCTCGGCAGCCAGCAGGGCCTTGGCGGTGTCGGTGCGGAACTCCACCGAGTCGCCGGTCAGCCGCATGAACGCCTGCTCCAGCGAGCCGTTCTGCGAGCTCAGCTCGTGCAGCACCACGCCGTTGGCGCCGGCGATGTCGCCGACCTGGTCGGTGCTCACCCCGGGGATCACCAGCGCGCCGTCCTCGCCGGGCTGCACGTCCAGGCCCTGGTCGAGCAGGGCCAGCCGGAGCGTGTCGGCCTGCGGGCTGCGCACCCGCACCGCGTTGTCACCGGCCTGGGCGATGAAGTCGGCGGTGGACGCCTGCGCGATCAGCCGGCCCTTGCCGACCACCACCAGTTCCTGCGCGGTCAGCGACATCTCCGAGAGCAGGTGGCTGGACACGAAGACGGTCCGGCCTTCCGCGGCCAGCGTGTGCATGAACTCCCGGATCCAGAGGATGCCCTCCGGGTCAAGGCCGTTGACCGGCTCGTCGAACAGCAGCACCGACGGGTCGCCCAGCAGGGCGGCGGCGATGCCCAGCCGCTGGGACATGCCCAGCGAGAACCCGCCGGCACGCCGGCCGGCGACCGCGGACAGGCCGACCTGGCCGAGCACCTCGTCGACCCGCTTGGCCGAGATGCCGTTGGACCTGGCCAGCCAGAGCAGGTGGGCGCGGGCCGACCGGTTGGGGTGCACCCACTTGGCATCCAGCAGCGCCCCCACCGTGCGCAGCGGCCGGTTGAGCGACCGGTAGTTCTTGCCGTCGATACGGACCTGACCGGCGTCGGGCCGGTCGAGCCCGAGGATCATCCGCATCGTGGTCGACTTGCCGGCGCCGTTGGGGCCGAGGAAGCCGGTGACCCGGCCCGCCTTGGCGACAAAGGAGAGATCGTCGACGGCCAACGTGCGCCCGTACCGTTTGGTGAGGCCAACCGCCTCGATCATCACGCCTCCACTGTTCGGTCCTGGAGGATCAGCTGTTCCCCCTGATGTGCGACAGCCTGCCCGGTTCGGGCCGTCCCCGCGTCCCACTGAGGTCCCCAACCGGGCGCGACCATGGTCTGAGCCTGGCTCATACCTGAGGCTGACGGATCCGGGACACCCCCGGAGAACAACCCTGACGTCGGTCGGGTGAACAGGTCACCCGTCGGGGTGGCCGGTCGGTGCCGAATCAGGGCCGGAACCAGCGGCCCAGCACGTGGGCCAGGCCGTCCTCGGTGACCGGGGCGGTCACCTCGTCGGCGACCTGGCGGACGACTTCCGGGGCCTGGCCCATCGCGACGCCGTGCGCGGCCCAGGCGAGCATCTCCAGATCGTTGGTGCCGTCGCCGACGGCGAGGGTGTCGGTAGCCGGCACACCCAGTTCGATTCTCAGCCGTTCGAGTGATGACCCCTTGGTCACCCCGGCGGGTGAGGCGAACATCCAGGCCATGCCGGCGGCGGCCTCCGCGTAGGTGCAGTGCACGCCGGGCAGGACCACGCCATCGAGTTTCGCCATCAGGTCCGCGGCGGTGTGGTCGGGCCAGCCGATGCTCAGCCGGGTGGTCGGGGTGGCCACCAGTTCGGGGAAGTCGACGACCCGGTGCTGGCCGTGGTAGCCCAGTTCGTGGCGCACGTTGGTGCGGTTGCCGACGCCCAGCTCCTCCAGCAGGAACATCGCATCGGGCAGCAGGTCGCGCAGGATCGTCACCGGTTCGACCGGGTCGAAGACGGATTTGCTGCGCACGTCGCCGGTGGCCGCGTCCAGCCAGACCGCGCCGTTGGAGCAGATCGCGGTGCCGCGGGCCAGGCCGAGTTCGGCCAGGAACGGGCGCACGCCCAGCAGCGACCGGCCGGTGCACAGCACGAGGTGGGTGTCCGAGCGGACGACGGCGTCGACCGCGGCGCGCACGGCGGGGCTGATCCTGGTGTGCGCGGTGGTGGCGGTGCGATCGTCCTCAACGCACAGCGTGCCGTCGATGTCCAGAGCAACCAGGCCTGGCCGCCAGTGCGCGGGGGGTGCCACGACCTCGACGGTATCCGATCAGGTGACCGGTTGAGTCCACCGTCCGGTTATTGAACGATGGTTCGACAACGGTTGTCGAACCATGGTTCACTAATCCGGTGGCGCGTCCCCGGTCGATCTCCGACGAGCAGTTGCTCGCCGCGGTGAGCGCGGTGATCAGTCGCAGGGGCCCGGATTTCACCGTCGCGGACGTGGCCGAGCAGGCCGGTGTCGCGGTCGGCACGGTGGCTCACCGGTTCGGGTCGCGGGCCGGGCTGCTGCACGCGTTCATCACCGCCGGCACCGGCTCGGTGGTGCATCGGCTGCGTGCGGCCGGTGCACGCGGCCGGCCGCCGGTGGCCACCCTGGCCGACGCGCTGGCCGGGTGGTTCGCCGACCTCGGCGACCCGGCAACGGTGGCCAACCACCTGGCCCAGTTGGGCACCGAGCTGGCCGACCCGCGCACGCGGGAACTGTTGGCCGCGCACTTCGCGGCGGTCCGGGCGGAGGTGCGTGGGCTGCTGCTCGCCGCAGCGGCCGACCTGCCGGGGGCGCCGCCGGCCGAGCGGGCGGCCGGGCTGTTGGTGGCGCTGGTCAACGGGGTGGCGATGGACTGGGCGATCCGGCCGGTGGGGTCGTTGGTGGATCGGGTGCGTGGCGACGTGGACGCGGTGCTGGCCGGCTGGACGGAGAGGCGGAATCGATGACCGAGCGGATGGTGGCGGTGGTGACCGGGGCGACCCGGGGGTGCGGCCGGGCGATCGCGGTGGAACTCGGCGCGCGCGGTGCGACGGTGTTCGCGGTCGGCCGGACCACCCGGGAGCACGCGAGCGAAATGCGCCGGCCGGAGACGATCGAGGAGACCGCCGAACTCGTCGACGCGGCCGGTGGCGTCGGCGTCCCGGTGCGTTGCGACTGCACCGACCCGGTCCAGGTGGCCCGGCTCGCCGCCCAGATCGAGTCCGAAGTGGACGGACGGCTGGACGTGCTGGTGGACGACGTGTGGGGCGGCGATCCGTTCGTGCAGCACGAGTTCCCGTTCTGGGAGTCCGACCTGACCACCGCGCTGCGGGTGACCCGGGACGGGCTGGCCACCCATCTGGTGGCGCTGCACGGGCTGCTGCCGCTGCTGGTGCGCCGCGGCCGTGGGCTGCTGGTGGAGGTGACCGACGGGGACACCGACGACTACCCGGGCAGCGCGCTGCCCTACTACCTGGTGAAGTCGGGCATCCGGCGGATCGGCGTGGCCATGGCCGAGCAGCTGCGGCCGCACGGGGTCACCGCACTCGCGGTGACCCCGGGTTTCCTGCGCTCCGAGCAGATGCTCGACCACTTCGGCGTGACCGAGGACAACTGGCGGGACGGGATCAGCACCGACCCGCACTACGCGCTGTCGGAGACCCCGCACTACCTCGGTCGGGGTGTGGCCGCGCTGGCCACGGACCCGGCGGTGGCCCGGTTCGCCGGGCGGACGCTCAGTTCGTGGGGGCTGATGCACGAGTACGGGGTCACCGACCTGGACGGCAGCCGGCCGGACTGGGGCCGCTGGTTCGCCGAGGTGGTCGGCACCGGGATCGATCCGTCCACTGTGGACGCCGCCGGGTACCGTCAGCTCTCGCCGGGGCGGACCAGGCCGGTCTCGTAGGCCAGCACCACGGCCTGCACCCGGTCGCGCAGGTCGAGCTTGGCCAGGATGCGGCCGACGTGCGTCTTCACCGTCGCCTCGGACAGGAACAGCCGGCCGGCCAGCTCGGTGTTGGACAGGCCCTTGGCGATCAGCACGAGCACCTCGCGCTCCCGCTCGGTCAGCACGTCCAGCACGGCCGCGTCGCGCAGCTCGCCGCCGGCCGCACCGAGGAAGCGCGCCAGCAGCCGCCGGGTCACGCTCGGCGAGACCACCGCGTCGCCGCTGGCCACCGCGCGCAGCGAGGAGACCAGCTCGGCCGGCTGGGTGTCCTTGAGCAGAAAGCCACTGGCGCCGTTGCGCAGCGCGGACAGCGCGTACTCGTCCAGATCGAAGGTGGTCATCACGATCACCTTGGCCAGGCCGGGCTCGGTGATCTGCTTGGTCGCCTCCACGCCGTCGAGCACCGGCATCCGCACGTCCATCAGCACCACGTCCGGGCGCAGCTCGCGGGCGAGCTCCACGGCCCGCCGGCCGTCGCCCGCCTCACCGACGACGTCCACGTCCTCCTGGGCGCCCAGAACCATGCGGAAACCCATCCGCATGAGTTCCTGATCGTCCACCAGCAGCACCCTGATCACGGCAGTGACCGTAGCGCCTACCACGCCCCGGCCGCCCGCTGATCGGCCGATCCGGGCTGGTCGAGTTGCTCGTCGGCGGGTGCGCCGGCCGGGGCCGGGGTGCTGTGCTGGTCGGTTCGGACCGGGAACCGGGCGCGGACCCGCCAGCCGCCCGCCCGCAGCGGCCCGGCGTCGAGCAGGCCGCCCAGCACGCTGGCCCGTTCCCGCATACCGATCAGCCCGTTGCCGCCGGACACCGCGACCAGGCCGCCGGGCGTGCCGAGGCCATCGGGCGTGCCGAGGCCGTCGTCGAGCACCTCGACCTCGACCAGGCCGCCGACCCGCTGCACCCGCACGGCCGCGGCCGCGCCGGGGCCTGCGTGCTTGAGCGTGTTGGTCAGCGCCTCCTGGGCGATCCGGTAGACGCCGAGGCCGACCGCGGCGGGCAGGTCGTCGAGCTTGCCGAGCAGCTCCAGGGTGACCGGCAGGCCGACGCCGGTGACCTTGTCCACGAGTTCGGGCAGCGCGCCGGTGCCCGGCTGCGGGGCGCGTTCGTCGCCGGAGTCGGAGTCGCCGCGCAGCACGTCCAGCAGTCTGCGCAGCTCCACCAGCGCGTCCCGGCCGGTGGCGGAGATGGTGCGCACCGCGCTCTCGGCCAGGTCCGGATCGGTCCGGATGGTGTAGGCGGCGCCGTCGGCCTGCACCACGATCGCGCTCACCGCGTGCGCGACGACATCGTGCAGTTCGCGGGCGATCCGGGTGCGTTCGGCGGCCACCGCGATCCGGGCGTGCTGGTCGCGTTCGGTCTCCATCAGCTTCAGCCGCTGCCGGACCTCCTCGTCGTAGGCGCGGCGGGCGCCCATGAACTCGCCGAGCAGCCAGCACACGCTGTAGATGAGCAGCGCGCCGAAGGTGAGCACCCAGCCCTCGTGCGCGTCGTGCACCCGCCAGACCGACCACACCGCGGTGCCCACGAGCAGCAGGCCGGCGTAGGCCAGCGCCTGCCGGCGGCCCACGTAGGCCAGCAGGGTGTAGAGCGCGACGCCGATGGCGAAGTCGCCGCCGCGCACGATCAGTTCCGAGGGGTCCTGCAGGGAGCCGTGGGTGATCAGTTGCAGCACACCGCCGGCCAGGACGAGGTAGGCGGTGAGCATGGGCTCGCGCCGGCGCAGCACCACCGGCAGCACCAGCAGCGCGCCGACCGGCCAGTAGACCACCGGGTGTTGCTTGGCGAAGGGCTCGCCGGCGGAGGACAGGTCGAGCAGCAGCAGCACGCCGGTGATCAGCGTGTCCCCGAACATCGGATGCCCGCGCATCCACAGACTCAGCCGGCGCACTGTTCCAGGTTAGGCAGCATTCGGATCAGCGCACGTCATCCTCTGGGACGAGACCGGGCTACGACTCGTGGGGAAGCGCGCGCCCACCGACCGCGGTCATGGGACGATTTCCGACGTGAGCACCGGGACCGAGCAGCAGCGGCTGGCCGGCCCGCTGTCGGCTGCCGTGGCCAACCTGTGCGTTCGGCTGCAACCCCAGGTCTCGCCGCGCACCGCGGCCGGGTTCCGCGAGGTGCTGCGCCGGCTGTCGGCGCCGTTGCAGGTCGCGGTCGCCGGGCGGATCAAGTCGGGCAAGTCGACCTTGGTCAACGCGCTGATCGGCCGCCGGGTGGCGCCCACCGACATCGGCGAGTGCACCCGGCTGGTGACCCGGTTCTCCTACGGCACGGTCGACCGGGTCGAGGTGGTGTTCACCGACGGCCGCCGGCAGGTGCTGCCCTTCGACACGAACGGGATGATCCCGGCCGACCTGGACGCGGTGACCGACAGCGAGGCGCACGTCTCGCACCTGGAGGCGTACCTCACCAACGACGTGCTGCGCGACCTCACCGTGATCGACACCCCGGGCCTCGGTTCGCTGCACGCGGCGTCGGTGTCGCGCACGGAACTGTTGTTGGGCACGGCGGACGCACCGCCGCGGGCCGGCGGCAACGGGGATGGCACCGGGGACGGCACCGGGGACGGGACGGTGGACGCCGACGACCTGGACCCGGTGTCCACCAACGCGGTGGCCGGCGCGGAGGCGGTGATCTACGTGGTCACCCAGTCGGTGCGGGCCGACGACCACCAGGCGCTGGCCGCGTTCACCGCGGCGACCGCGCGCCGGGAGGCCGGGCCGGTGAACGCGATCGCCGTGCTGAACAAGGTGGACACGATCGCGCCGGAGTCGGTGACCGAGGCCGAGGGCAGTGTCTGGCGGGCCGCGGAACTGCTCGCCGCGAAACAGGCCGCGCTGCTCAAGCCGAGGGTGGCCGACGTGCTGCCGGTGATCGGGCTGCTCGCCGAGTCCGCGGAGACCGGCGGGTTCACCTCGGCCGACGCGGAGGCGCTGCGCGCGCTGGCCGAACTGGACGAGACCACCTGGGAGACCATGCTGATCTCGGCGGACCTGTTCACCAGCTGGGAGGTGCCGGTGCCGGCCGGCACCCGGGTGCGACTGCTGGAGAAACTCGATCTCTACGGGCTGCGCGGCGCGATCGCGGCGCTGCGGGAGGACCCGCAGCTCACCGCGGGGGCGCTGCGCAGGCTGCTGCTGGAGCGGTCCGGGCTGGCCGGGGTGCGCAGCCGGCTGGACGAGGTGTTCCGGGCGCGCGCCGACGGCATCAAGGCGGCCGCCGCGCTGGCCTCGATCACCGCGCTGGCGCACGCGTCGGGCGACCCGGGTGAGCGGCAGCGGGTGCACGACGCGATCGAGGTGCTGCTGACCAAACCGGAGGCACACCAGCTGCGGCTGCTGGAGGCGCTGACCCTGGTCGCGTCGGGCGCGGTGGACATGCCAGAGGACCTGGCCGAGGAAGTACTGCGGGTGGGCAGCACGGCCGACGTCGGCGACCAGCTCGGGCTGCCCGGTCGGCCTGCGGCCGACCACGTGGCGTACGCGCTGGAGCGGGCCGGCTGGTGGCGGTCGTTCGCCTCGTTCGGCGCCACCCCCGCGCAGAGCCGGGTGGCGCACGTGGTGCACCGGGCGTATTTCCTGCTGTGGCAACAGCTTCGTGAGCAGACCGGGGGAGGCGGGCGACGCCGGTGAGCCAGGATGAGCAGCGGCAGCCGGATATCCCGGGCGGATCGGGAACCGGGGACGGGTCGGCCGCGTCGAAAACCGGCGTGAGCGCCCACCTCCAGTCAACCACCGCGGAGCCGACGACCGAGGTGTTCGGTCTCGGCGATCCCACGCTGCTCGACCAGGCCCTCGGCGAGCGCCGGGCGCTGGTCGAGGTGTGTCTGTACGCGCTGGACAGAGCGCGCAGTTCCGGGGTGGCGCAGCGGATCGAGCAGAGCCTGGCCGGGGTCGGGGTGGCCGCGCTGCGGCCCGACGGCGAGCCGTTCGACCCGGCGCAGCACGAGGCGGGCGGCACGGTGGCCACCGTGGACCCGACGCTGGACGGCCTGGTCGCGGAGACCGAGGTGGTCGGTTTCACCGACCACGGCCGGGTGCTGCGCGCCCCCGTGGTGATCGTCTACCAGCTGCGGCCGGCCCGGTGACCGCTCCGGCCCAACTGCCGCAGCAGGTCCGGCAGACCAGGGAGAAGCTGACCGGGCTGCTGCGGGAGACCGACCCGGTGGCCGCCGACTGGGTGGAGAAGGTCCGCACCGACCGGCCGGCCACGCCCACCGTCGTGGTCGTCGGGGAGACCAACCGGGGCAAGAGCACCCTGGTCAACGCGCTGCTGATGACCCCGGGACTGTCCCCTGTGGACGCCGACACGGCGACCGCGACTTACCTGGTGTTCGAGCACGCCCAGCAGTGGCAGGCGCAGGCGTGTTACCCGGGTCAGTTGGAACCGGTGGCCTTCGCGTTGGAGCAGCTGCCCGACTGGGTGTGCGCCGGGCACGAGCTGCCGGCCGGTCAGCTGCCGCCGCGCTACGTCCGGGTGGCCGGGCCGGTGCCGCTGCTGGACCGGCTGACCGTGGTGGACACCCCCGGGGTCGGTGGCCTGGACTCGATGCACGGTGAGTTGGCGAAGGAGGCCGCCGCGTCGGCGACCGCGCTGTTGTTCGTGGTCGACGCGTCCAGCCCGTTGACCGCCAGTGAGCTGACTTTCCTGCGGGAGGTCGGCGAGCGGGTGGAGACGGTGGTGTTCGCGCTGACCAAGACCGACGTGTTCCGCGGCTGGCGGCAGGTGCTCGCGGCCGACCGGGAGCTGCTGGCGGAGTACGCGCCGCGGTTCGCCGACGCGGTATTCCATCCGTGTTCGGCGCGGATGTTGGAGCTGGCGGCGACCGCGCCGAACCCGGACGCGGCGGCGATGCTGCGCGAGCGGGCCGGCATCGCCGAGATCCAGACCGCGCTGCAGGAGATGGTTGTCGGCCGGTCGGTGATGTTGGCCGAGGCGAACGGGCTGCGCGCGCTGGACACCGCGCTGGCCGAGCTGGAGTCCCGGTTGCAGGCCGAGTGCCGGACGTTGACCGGCGGCGAGGCGCAGGCCGAGGTGCTGCGGGCCCGCCGGGACGAGTTGGCGGGCGCGCGCCGCTCGTCCACCCGGGGCTGGCAGGTCAAGCTGCGCGCCGAGGTGCAGCGGGCCCGCGCGGAGACCACGCACGAGGTCAACAAGGAGATGCGCGACCTGCAGTCGTGGTTCCGGCAGGCGATCGACTCGGCCGACCGGACCGCGCTGGCCGGGCTGCCGCAGGAGGTGGACACCGCGCTGCAACTGGTGTCCGGGCGGCTGTCGGGCAACCTGGGGCTGCGGCTGGACCGGGTCACCTCGGCGGCGTTGGCGGAGTTGTTCTCCGCCGAGGAGCTCGCGGTGATCCGGGCCCAGTTCGCCCGGGGCGGCAACCAGTCGGTGTCGCTGCGGCCGCCGGACAAGCGGGCGCCCACCGCCGAGGACAAGCTGCTGGTGTTCATGGGCATCACCGGCGGGTTCGGCGCGGCGCGGGTGGCCGCGCTGCCGCTGGCCGGGGTGAGCGTGGCGCTGCTCAACCCGTTCGTGCTGCCGGCGACGATCGTGATCGGGTTGGGCGCGGGCTGGTGGCTGGCCCGCACCCGCAAGCACGCCACCGAGAAGCAGCACATGAAGCAGTGGCTGACCGAGGCGATCGCGGACGCCCGCTCCACCATGGACCAGCTCGTCTCCGAGCAGCTGATCGAGGCCGAGCAGCAGCTCTTCCTGGCCCTCGACGACGCGCTGGGCCGGCGGATCGATGCGATCGAGGCGGAGCTGCGGGAGGTGGACCGGACGCTGAAGCTGGAGGCCGGCGAGCGGTCCCGGCAGTTGCAGACGGCCGGCAAACGGCTGGGTGAGACGCAGGCCGGACGCACCAGGGTGGCCGGCCTGCTGGCCGGTATCCGGGAC
The DNA here is from genome assembly GCA_036268615.1 of Pseudonocardiaceae bacterium. Lineage (GTDB taxonomy): Bacteria > Actinomycetota > Actinomycetes > Mycobacteriales > Pseudonocardiaceae > DATATV01. The sequence goes on along the minus strand of DATATV010000065.1, from coordinate 912 downwards.
CTGCGTGACCATGGTTGAACGCGGCTGACCCACGCCCTGGGACACAACAGGGCGCAACAGCTTGGCTCGGGGAACCGGGGCGGCCTACGGTGAGTCAGAGCAGAGTCAGAGCAGGGTCCGAGCAGCCGGCTCAGAGCAGACACAAGGCAGGGGTGGCCGTGTACATCGACAACGGCGACGCGGGCGACAGCGGCGAGATCAAGATCGACGTCGACGGCCACGAGTTCACCGAGCAGGAGAACTTCTCCGCCGAACAGAGCGGTCTGCTGGACGGCTACGAGGTGGACACCGCCGACGGCGACCACCTCGCCTACCTCGACACCGACCACGACGGCAACGCCGACGAGGTGGTCGAGTACGACCAGCAGGGCGACGAGATCAGCTCGGCGCACTTCGACGCGGACTCCGGCAAGTGGCTGGACGACAGCTCCGGCGACACCGGCGGGGGCGGCACCGACAGCCCGTCCACCGAGACCGGCCACGGCGGCGGCACCGGCGAGACGATCAGCGTGGACACCGCCAACGGCGACGTGACCGCCGGCCAGGCCACCGTGGACAGCGGCAACACCGGCACCCCGGACACCGCGGTCGTGCACGACGCGCAGGGCGACACGATTCTCTACACCGACACCAACCACGACGGCCAGGCCGACGTGGCGACCGAGATCTCCCCGGACGGCCACGTGGTCACCGCCGAACACACCGGCGACCACCAGTGGACCGAGGTGGAGACCGGTCACCTGGACAGCGACGGGCAGTACCACAAGGACGGTGACGCGTCCGGCTCGTTCACCCCGCCGGTCGGCCCGCCGGCCGGGGGCAGCGGTGGGGGCGCACCCAGCGGCGTGCAGGACACCGCGAGTGACGAGCACTGGACGCTGGGCGGCGAGGCGCAGGCGGTCAGCGGCGGCG
>DATATV010000064.1:0-67582 GCA_036268615.1 Pseudonocardiaceae bacterium | reverse complement strand
GGCGGATGTCGCGCCACCCACCGACCAGCCGCCGGCTCAGTCAGAGGCGTTGTTCGAAGACCTGCGCGCTGGTGTCGTTCACGGGCACTTCCACCGTCGGCGAGAAGCCCTGATTTTCGTAGTAGGCAACAAGTTTCCGGTCACCGCCGGCCCAGCAGTCCACCCGGAGCAGACTGATTCCCTGTGCCCTGGCGCGTTCCCGGGCAACCGCCAGCAGGGCCGAGCCGATTCCACTGCCCGCGTGTCGGCGCGCGGTCAGCAGCAGGTCGATGTAGACCTCCGGCTCGTCCACCGGCGGCACGTAGGGCAGCGGTTCGCCCAGCAGGAGAATGCCCACCGGCGCACCGTCGATCTCGGCGACGTGCAGTTCGCCGGCGGCGACCATGCCGTGCACCCGTTCCACCCGCTTGGGGTCGCTGCTCCACGGCGCGCTGCCCCACTGGGCGGAGCGGCCGTGGGCGACCAGCCACTCCACCGCACCGTCGAACAGGTCCAGCACGATCTGGACGTCCGTCACCCTGCCGGGTCGGATCATGATCTCTCCCATGGTTTCCAGACACTACCTGACCTGCGGTGGCCGCCGAACCAACTGATCATGTTCCGGATTTCGCTCGTCGGGAAGCGCGAACACCGCCGCCGCGCCATTTCCCGATCGGGAAAGGCGAAGTGAGTCGGGCGGGTCAACTACACTCCGCACTTGTGCGTTTCACGATTCTGGGGCCACTCGCGGCGTGGCGGGAGGGCGTCGAGGTGGAGTTGGGTCCGCCCACCCGCCGTGCGCTGTTGGCCCTGCTCCTGGCGCACGCCGGCCAGCCGGTCACCCTGACCGAGATCATCGACGTGCTGTGGGGCGCGGAGCCGCCCGACACCGCGACCAACATCGTGCACCGGCACGTCGGCATGCTGCGCAGGCTGATCGACCCCGGTGCGGCGGAGGGACCGTCGAATGCCGTACTGCCAAGGAATTCTGGCGGCTACCGGCTGCCGGTGGACGCCGACACGCTGGATCTGGTGCGGTTTCGCCAGCTGACCGAGGAAGCCGAGCGTGCGCTGGACGCCGGCTCCCCGGTGAAGGCGGCCGAGCTGTTCGCCGAGGCGCTGTCGCTGTGGCCGGCCGTGCCCGTGCTCGGCATTCCGGGTCGGGTGCGGACGCACCCGACGTTCGCCGCGATCGCCCGCGAGGGGGTGGTCGCGGTCCGCGCGTTCGCGGCGGCGGCGCTCACCGCGGGCCGGCCGGAACTGGCCGAGGCGAGCCTGCGGCGCGCGGTCGCGGACGACCCGCTGGACGAGGCGTCGCAGGCCAGCTTGATCCTGGTACTGGCCGCGATCGGCCACCAGGCCGAGGCGCTGGACACCTACCAGCAGGTGCGGTCCCGGCTGGCCGAGGAACTCGGCGTCGACCCCGGTGCGGAGCTGCGCAGCGCCTACGACCGTGTGCTCCAGCAGTCCGTGCCGGTCCGCGGCGCGACCGAGCCGCGGACCTGGGAGGCCGACCCGTGGCCGGAACCGGTGCGGCCCACCCAACTCCCGGCCGACCTGCCCTCCTTCACCGGGCGGCGGTTCGAGGTCGACCAGATCCGCGCACTGCTCGACCGGCCACAGACCGCCATGCCGATCAGCGTGGTGTGCGGCATGGCCGGCGTCGGCAAGACCTCGCTGGCCGTGCACGTGGCGCACGAGATCGCCCACCTGTTCCCCGACGGGCAGCTCTACGTCAACCTGCGCGGCTTCGACCAGAACGGCCTGACGACCACCCCGGCCGAGGTGATCCGCACCCTGCTGGAGGCGTTGGGCGTTGCCCCGCAACGCATCCCGGCCAGCTGGGATGGTCAGGTCGCGCTGTACCGCAGCCTGCTGGCCGGCCGGCGGGTGCTCGTCCTGCTGGACAACGCGCGGGACACCGAACACGCCCGCCCGCTGCTGCCCGGTGCCCCCGGCTGCATGGCCATCGTCACCAGCCGCGACCAGCTCCGCGGCCTGGTCGCCGGCGGTGCCACCCCGCTCACCCTCGGGCTGCTCAGCCCGGCGGAGGCGCGCGAGTCGCTGGTGCACCGCCTGGGTGCCGACCGGGTGGACGCCGAGCCGAGGGCGGTCGAGGAGATCATCGACCGGTGTGGCCGGCTGCCGCTCGCGCTCGCCGTGGTGGCCGCGCGCGCCGCGCTGTACCCGACTTTCCCGCTGGCCGCGATCGCCGCGGAACTGCGCCGGGGCCATGGCAGCCTGGACGCCTTCGCCGGCACCGACCCGGCGACCGACGCCCGTTCGGTGTTCTCCTGGACCTATCGGGCGATCACCCCGGCCGCGGCGCGGTTGTTCCGCCTGCTCGCCGGCCACCCCGGCCCGGACACGTCCGTCGCGGCCGCGGCCAGCCTCGTCGGGCTGCCGGTCCGCCGGACCCGTGACCTGCTGGCCGAGTTGACCGGCGTGCACCTGGTCACCGAACTGGCGCCCGGCCGGTTCGCCTGCCACGACCTGCTGCGCGCCTACGCCGCCGAACTCGCCGCCGAGCAGGAGGACGACGACGGCGGCCAGGACGCCCAGCAGCGCCTGCTCGACCACTACGTGCACACCGCGAGCGCGGCGAGCACATTGCTGCACCCGTACCAGGAACACGTGCCGCTGCTGCCGGCGCCGCGACCGGACGCGGTGGTCGAACAGCTCACCGATCAGCAGCAGGCCAAGGAATGGCTGGCCGACGAGCGCGCCGTGTTGCAGGCGGTGATGGACCGGGCCACCCGCACCGGTTTCCCCGCGCACGGCTGCCAACTCGGGTCCGCCCTTGAGGCCTGCCTCGGCCGGCTGGGCCGCTGGCAGGACCTGGTCGCCGTGCAGCGGGCGGCCGTGCTCTGCGCGGACCAACTGGCCGACCCGTTTCGCCAGGCCGACGCGCACCGGGCGCTGGGCTTCGGGCTGTGCCGGCTGGCGGCGCACCAGGAGGCGGGCGAGCACCTGCGGCTGGCACTGAACCTGTTCGGCGGCCTCGACCACCACTCCGGCCAGGGCCGAACACACCGCGCGCTGGCCTTCCAGGCCAACATGCTCGACGAACACCAGCAGGCACTCGCGCACTACGAACAGGCCGCCGCGCACTACCGGGCCAGCGACAACCGGCGGGGCATCGCGTGGGTGCGCAACGAGGTCGGCTGGACGTACATCCTGCTCGGCGACTACGAACACGCGATCGAGCAGTGCCAGCAGTCGGTGGAGGTGCACCAGGAAACCGGCGACGAGCACGGAATGGCGGCCGCGCTGGACAGCCTCGGCTACGCCCACCACCACCTCGGCCGGTACGAGGAGGCCATCACGTGTTACCGGCGAGCGCTGGTCATCTACCAGGCGGCGGGCGACCTCTACCTGGAGGCGGACACTCTCGACCACGTCGGTGACGCGCAGGCCGCCCTCGGCGCCGCGGCCGCCGCCGGTTATGCCTGGCGCGCCGCGCTGGTCATCTTCGAGGAACTTGGTCATTCGCAGGCCAAGGACGTGCGCGACAAGCTCGGTTGATGGTCAGGGGTGGCAACTCGGCGCGGGTTTGCTCGGCACGGTGGCCAACCCGGGTTGCGTGTGTGCCTGCTTCGCCCGAGCCGGTCCGTGCCCAGGTTGAGTCGTCGTCTGTACACAATGGGCCGGTGGTGCGGCGGGACTCGAACCGAGCAGTCGGATTCCCAGCAACACCGCTACCGCCAGCAGCGCCACCGCCACCACCGTGGCGAACGCCGCCGTTCGCGGCCGGGAGCGAGCAACCGGCGGGTGGAGTGCCGGCGGACGGCGCGGGTTAGCCTGCCGCTCAGCTTTCTCCCGGTCGCCGGCGCAGTTCGCCGCGTACCGCGCGGTGGAAGATCCGGCGGGTGGTCGCGGTCGGTGTCACGTCGAGGTCGTTGGTCAGCCGGCGCACGCAGATCTGGTGCCAGTTGCGGACCTGGCCCAACTCGCCTCGGCGACCGTGCGCGAGCATCAGGCTCTGATAGACCTCTTCGTGATAGGGGTCGATCCGCAGAATCCGCCGGCAGAGCTTGATCACTGCCGGCAGGTCCCGGCGGTGCAGCGCGTCCGCCCGCAGTCGGGTCAGCGCGTGCAGGGCGAGCGCGCGGTTGTACTCCCGTTGTTCGCTGATCCAGTCGCCGGACTCGGCGGCCAGGAAGTCGTCGGTGTAGAGGGCGACTGCCTGCCGGTAGCTGTCCAGCGCGTCCGCGTGCGCCCCGCGGGTCTCGGCGGCCCGGCCGTTGTCCACGCACCGGTCGAACTCCTCCAGATCGAGCCAGAGATCCTTGCTGCGCAGCAGATAACCGTGGTCCCGGTTGACGATGTCGATGGCCGGGCCGGCCGGGCCGCCGGTGTGCTCAAGGGCCCGGCGGACCGAGTGCATGGCCACCTTCAGCGAACTGCCGCTGGGGGAGCACTCGCCGTCGGGCCAGAGCACGTCGAACAGTTTCTCCCGGCGTACCACCCGGTCCCGGTTGAGTAACAGGTACTGGAAGAGGTTGCGCGCCTTGCCCGCATGCCAGTTCTCCACCGGGCGGCCGTTGATCCGCACCGAGAAATCCCCGAAACACCGAGCCGTGACGGCCGCTGTGGTGTCCAACACGTTGTCCGCGCCCAATCGTCAGATGACCATGCACCGGTCGCCAGATCATTTCCGGCTCCGACGGTAGCCAGCGGGCATAACCGGGTTCAAGATTCACCGACGAAGGGTGAGTGTGTTCGCGCCGATGGTGGCGGCGGTCATTGTCCAGAAGGTGGTAGTGCAGCTGGTCCGCCGTTAGGGTAATGGGGGTATCTTGGAACGTCCGTCCGGCCGGTTGGGTGGGGGAGGTCCCCTGCCTACAATGATCTCGGGGTGAGGACACGTGACCGGGGACGACAATCCAGCCACGCCGACGTTCTCGCCCGCCCTTCGGCGCCGGACCACCGATTTGTTTCGGCGTCGACTGGAAGAACTGGAAAGCCCGCTCGGCCACGGTCGGGAAACCATCGAGCAATTGCTCGACCAGGTAGGTTCGGTGCTCGACGACATTGAAGTCGAGTTTCGAAACGACCCGGTCGGCGGCTCGCTCTCGGCCGGATCGCCCGACGAAATTGAGACCGGCTGGGCCACCGAGAGAATACAGCCGGTCGACGCGCTGCGCGCCGCCGCGGCGTTGTTCGAGGTGCTGTTACCGATTGTAATCAACGAATTCCGCACTTGTGGTGTCGGCGAAGCCGCATTGGAGACCGCGGCCAGCATGCTCTACGGCTCGGTCACGCACCGAATCGGGCTGGGCGCGGTGTCCTACGCGAGTTTCTTGCGCAAGAAAGTGACCAGTTCGCACCAGGACGAGCGGCGGTGGATCGCCCGCGAACTGCACGACCACGCCGCGCACGCCGTCGGCGTCGCCCTGCAGGACCTCGACCTGCACGACTTCTACCTGGACCGGGACGAACACCGCGCCAAGGAACAACTTGTGTCCGCCCGAGGAGTGCTGCACGACGCGTTGGACGCGGTCCGGCAGGTCGCCGGTGAGCTGCGTGAGTCGACCGTGGAGGCCGGCGGCCTCGAACGTGCGCTGGCGGACTACCTCAGCGCGCGCACCCCGGCCGGCGTGACCACCGCGGTGTCGGTCACCGGCGACGGCGAGCTGCCGGTGGACGTGTGCGAGGAGCTGTACGTGGTGCTCCGGGAAGCCGTGCGCAACGCCCTGCTGCACGCGCGGCCGGGCAGCATCGAGGTGACCGTCGTCGTGGATGGTGGGGTGCTGGCCACGGTCCGCGACGACGGGCGCGGGTTCGACGTGCCGGGGGCGCTCGCCAAGCCCAGCGGTTTCGGCCTGCTGTCGATGCGGGAACGGGTGGAACTGCTCGACGGCACGATGACGATCACCAGCGCGCCCGGGGAGGGCACCACGCTCGTCGTGGCCATCTCGCAACCGGGCCTCGATCAGTGAGCGAGCCCACCGGCCCGCCGGTCACCATCGCGCTCGTCGACGACCACACCCTGTTCCGCCAGGGCCTGCGCGAACTGCTGTGCACCGATCCCGAACTGGCGGTGGTCGGCGAGGGACGCACCGGCGACGACGCGGTCGCGCTGGTCCGCCGGTACCGGCCGGACGTGCTGCTGCTGGACGTGAAGATGCCCGGCCTGGACGCGAAGTCGGTGATCGGCGAGCTGCGCCGGTCGCAGCCGAGGACCGCGATCATCGTGCTGACCATGCACGACGCCCCGACCATCGTGCGGGAACTGCTGGACTGCGGGGCCGCGGCCTATCTGGTCAAGACGATCGCCCGGGAGGAGCTGATCGCGGCGGTCCGGTCGGTGGCCAGGAGCGCGGAGAACGTGCTGCTCTCGGTGCCGCGCACGACGATGGAGTCGCTGGACCGCACGGCGGAGCAGCCGCCACTGCTGTCCGCGCGCGAGCTCGAAGTCATCGCGCTGGTGGCCCGGGCGATGAGCAACGCGCAGGTGGCGGCCCGGCTGTTCATCAGCGAGGGAACCGTCAAACGTCATCTCACCAACATCTACGCCAAGCTCGGTGCGGTCTCCCGGGTCGACGCGATCCAGAAGGCGGTCCGCTCCGGTCTGATCGAGAGTCCGGCCAGCTGATCCCGCGCTGTCCACTGTGGTCTGACAGGTCGTCGTAACCGTGGCCTAACCGGTCGTTCCTAGCGTGCTCCTCGTCGCTTCGCCACGTCGATGAAGGAGCTGACCGCATGACCGTTCACCTTGACCGACCGCACCCGACGCCCGAAGCAGAGATGTCCGCCGACGACCGGCTGGAGACCATCAGGCGGCTGGCCAACCAGTCGCGGCAGGTACTGCTGGAGATGATCTACCGCGCGAACTCAGGCCACGTCGGCTCTTCACTGTCCTGTATGGACATTCTGAGTGTGCTGAAGTTCGACCAGATGAACTGGGACGGCGGCACGTCGCGCACCGAGAGCGACGTGTTCGTACTGTCCAAGGGGCACGCCGTGCCGGCCTGGTACGCGGCGCTGATCGTCAGCGGCGACCTCGACGACGACCAGATCAGCACGCTGCGCGCGATCGACAGCCAGTTGCAGGGCCATCCCGACCGCAATCGCTCGGAGTTCGTCGATGTCAGTTCCGGTGCGCTGGGCCAAGGTCTGTCCATCTCACTGGGCCGCGCCCAGGCCAAGCGGCTCAAGGGCCAGGACTCGTTCGTGTACTGCGTGGTCGGCGACGGCGAGTCGCAGGAGGGACAGGTCTGGGAGGCGCTGATGTACGCCGGCGCGCACCAGGTGGCCAACCTGATCCTGTTCGTCGACTACAACCGCAGCCAGAACGACGGAGCGCTCGACGAGATCCTGCCGCTGTACCCGCTCGGCGCGAAGTTCAGGTCGTTCCGCTGGCACGTCCAGGAGATCGACGGCCACGCGCACGAGCAGATCCGGGACGCAGTGATCAACGCCAAGCAGCGGACCGACCGGCCGTCGGTGATCATCGCCAACACCCGGAAAGGTCATCTCGGTCAGGACCGGTTGGTGCTCAACGGTTCGCACAGCGGCGCGTTGACCGAGGACGAGTTCACCACCGCCATCGACTACCTGAGGGAGTCGTGATGAAATCGACAAGGGACTGGTTCGGCGACGCCCTGGTGGACCTCGCCGCCGACCACGACGACGTGGTCGTGGTGAACTGCGACCTCGCCTCGGCCACCAAGACCGGCAAGTTCAAGCAGCGTTTCCCGGACCGCTTCTTCGAGTGCGGGATCGCCGAGGCCAACTCGATCGGCATCGCGGCCGGCCTCGCCCAGGAGGGCTATCGGCCGTTCCTGGCCAGCTTCGGCCACTTCCTGACCGGCAAGTACCTGGAGATCTTCCAGTCCGTCGGGTTGAACAACTCCGGCGTCGTCCTGGTCGGCACGCACGCCGGGCTGGCCATCGGCAAGGACGGCCCGACCCAGATGGGCCTGCGCGACCTCGCGCTCATGCGCACACTGCCCAACCTGGGCATCCTGCACCCGGCCGACGGCACGGAGACGCGGCAGATGCTCGACCACGTCGCCGGCAACCACCGGCCGACCTACCTGCGACTGTGCCGGCAGCCGCAACGCGAGGTGCACGAGTCCGGCTACCGGTTCGAGTTCGGCGCGCCCGACGTGGTTCGGCGCGGTCGCGAGCTGGTCGTCTTCACCATGGGCGGCATGGTCGAGGTGCTGCTGGACGCCCTGCCCGACCTGGCCGAGGAGGACATCCACCCGACCGTGGTGAACGTGTCCTCGCTGCCGGTGGACCGCGCGGCCGTGCACCGGCTGGCTGCCCAGCACCAGCGCGTCTTCGTGGTGGAGGACCACTTCGTCACCGGGGGGATCGCCGACGAGATCGGCCGGATCGTGGTGGAGATGGACGAGCCGATCCGGTTCGGCGGCTGGGCGGTCGAGGACTACGGCCAGGCAGGTTCACCCGCCGACCTCTACTCCCGCTACGAGCTGGACCCCGCCGGGGTCGTGGCCAACATCCGGAAGTTCCTCGGCTGAGCCGAAGTCGCTTGTCCGGGAAGGAAAAATCGACAGATTCGAGGTGACCCGATGACTTCGACCATCGCCAGCCGTGCCTACGGTCAGGTCAACGACCTGGTCGGCGAAGGCGTGCACTGGCCCTATCTGTTCGTGCAGCACGCGATCCGCCCCTACCACCTGTCGCAGTTCCGTTGGCACGCCCGTGACCACCGCAGCTTCGTGGTGATCCAGGGCCAGGCGGAACTCGGGGTGGTCGGCGAGTTCGGTGACATCAGCACGACCCGCTACGACTACCTCCAGGGCTGGCACGTCCGGCCCGGCACCGTCTACCAGCTCAGCAACGCCACCGACCGGCCGCTGGTGATCGTCGAGGCGGGCACTGCCACCGGGGAGAGCCGGGAGTCGGCGCAGGCGATCGCCCTGACCGAGCTGGCCACGACCTTCGAGTGCCCGCCGGTGTCCTACTACACCGTGCACAAGCCGTGGGGCCACGAGGTCTGGTACGCGCAGAACCTCGACGGCGCCGAGTACGCGATGAAGCAGATCCACATGACCAAGGGCCACCAGTCCTCGTTGCAGTCCCACGAGCGCAAGGCCGAGACCAACTACGTGATCGAGGGCGAGGCCACCGTCCTCAACGGCACCGTCGCGCCGGCGAACCCGGACGCGGTGATCGACCAGGACCAGCTGCCGGCCAGCACCCACCAGCCGCGCACCGGCTGGACCTCGGCCCCGCACATCCTGCACCGGGTCATCGCCCGCTCGGACTACACCTCGATCGAGGTGTCCACGCCCGAACTGGACGACGTCATCCGCTGGCAGGACGACTCGGGGCGGCGCAACGGCCGGATCGAGACCGAGCACTCGGCAGGCCACGAATGAACATCCTCGACACCATTCAGCTTTATCTGGCCGAGAAACGCCAGATCCTGACCGACTTCCCGGTGCCCGACGTGGCCAGGGCCGCCGAACTGCTGTTCCGCACCTACGACGAGGGCGGCACCGTCTACGCGATGGCCAACGGCGGCAACGCCGGCACACTCGACCACGCCTACTGCGACTTCAAGCACCACCCGTTCGTCAGCGAGGACAAGGGCAGCCAACTGCCGGTGAGCATCAAACGGCTCAACTTCGTCAACCTGTGCGGGTCCGGTGCCGAGCTGACCGGGCTGGTCAACGACCTCGGCCAGGACAACATGTACGCCGGCTCATTGGCCCCGTTCGTCACCCCGAGCGATCTGGTGATGGCGTACTCGGGGAGCGGCAACTCGCCCAACGTGGTGCGCGCCCTTGAGACGGCGGTCGACGCCGGCGCCCGGACGTTCGCGATGACCAAGGGCACCGGCGGGCGGTGCCGGGAGTTGGCCGAGGTCTGCCTGGTCGTGCCGGGCAGTTCCCGCTTCCCTGGCCAGACCGGCAAGAACGACAACAACTTCCACTTCGAGGACGAGATGTTGTCGGTGAACCACATGCTGACCGGCCTGCTCAAGGCGCGGATCGCCGCCGGCCGGCCCGCGCTGGCCCAGGCGGCCGTCGCCCGCTGACGACAGCAAGGAGGTTCGGGCGTGCAAGGGGTGACCACGAGGGTGCGTGACACGAGCGCGCCACGAGCCCAGACCACCAGCTACTTCCTGTGTTTCGGCCTGGTCGGCATCCTGTCGGCCACGCTGGGACCGTCGCTGGCCAGCTTCGCAACGGCGACCCACTCACCGCTGACCGCGTTGAGCATCCTGTTCACCGTCGACGCGTTCGGCTCGGTGTGCGGGTCGCTGTTGGCCGGCCAGTTGCTCAACCGGTTCCCGCCACACCTGCAGGCGATCGCCGGCCTGACCGGGATCACCGCGATCACCGTGCTGATGCCGTTCATCTCCGACCGGATGCTGCTCATCCCGGCCTGGTGGTTCCTCGGCATGTCCAAGACGTTCCTGATCGTCACCGTGAACACACTGTTGGTCTGGGTGCGTCGCGGCACGGTCGGTCCGTACATGAACGCCGCCGACTTCTGTCTCGGCCTCGGCTCGCTGCTGATGCCGATCGTGATCGCCCAGTCCATCAACTGGACCGGCGACGTGCGCTGGGCCTACTGGGTGGCCGCCGCGGTCGCGGTGACGCTGATCGTCCGGCTGGGCACGCTGGCCAGCCCGAGTCTGACGGCCGAACCGGACGAGCCGCCGGCCGCCCGGGTCAACTACCGGTTCGTGTTGTCGGTGGCGCTGCTGCTGTTCTTCTACGTCGGCGCCGAGGTGAGTTTCGCCGGCTGGATTCCGTCCTACTCGTTGACCAGGGGAATCGCCGGTTCCGCCGCCGACGCGGCCTACTTCACCTCGTTGTTCTGGGTGGCGGTCACCGTCGGGCGGCTGCTCTGGCTGCCCTTCACCCGCCGGATGTCCGCCGGACGGATGATCATGGTGAGCGTGCTGGCCTGCGTGCTGACCCTGGCCGCGATCGCGCTGTCACCGGCGGCACCGGTCTTTCTCGGTGTCGGGACCGTCGTGTTCGGACTGTCCATGTCATCGATCTTCCCGTCGGCGTTCACCCTGCTGGCCCGGCGCGGGCAGGTGACCGGGCGGGTGAGCGCGCTGTGCCTGTGCGCGGCGAGCATCGGGGCGATGTTGTTTCCGCTGCTGATCGGCCAGTTCCTGATCTCGCACGGTTGACCGGTCCAGCGGTCGACCGGCAGTTGACCACCGGAAGGCAGGTGAAGAGATGGTGATGATCCAGGACGTCGCACCGGATTTCCCGCAGCTGAAAGACTTTCTCCGGCTGATCGGCCCCGACCGCGCGGCCCGGCTGCGGGCGGCGGCCGACACGATCCGCGAGCGGCTGGCCGGGGGCACCCTCTGGCACGTCAACTCGACCCCGGCCGGCGGTGGTGTCGCGGAGATGCTGCACACCCTGCTGCCGCTCTACCGCAGCCTCGGCGTGCGGGTCGGCTGGCTCGTGCTCGACGGTGACGAGCGCTTCTTCGCCGTCACCAAGTCCCTCGGCCTTGCGCTCTACGGCACGGCCGACGGCAACTCCGACAGCGCGGCCGGGCTCGGCTGGCGGGAGCGGGCGGACTACCGGCAGACGCTCGACGGCAACGCCAAAACGATCTCCGATCTGGTGGCGCCCAACGATGTCGTGCTGCTGCACGATCACCAGACCGCCGGGCTGGTCGGCGCGCTCAGCGAGCAGGTGGCGGCCGTGTACTGGCGTTGTCACATCGGGGTGGACGAGCCGACCGCGGCTTCCGAGTCGGCCTGGGAGTTCCTCGCGCCGCTGCTGGACCGCGCCGACGCGCTGCTGTTCTCGGTGCGCCGGCACGTGCCCGAGCGGCTGCGCGAACACCGGGTGGCGATCCTGCCGCCGTTCATCTCGCCGTTCGCGGTCAAGAACTGCGACCTGCCCGACGACGTGCTGGCCACCTGTCTGGCCCGGTGCGGTCTGCGCGGCCCGGCCGCCGCACCCGTACGGACGACGGTGGACACCCCGGCCGGGCCGGTCGCGCTGGACCGTCCTGTTCGGATGGTCACCGATGGGCCGCCGGAACCGGGCGAGCCGATCGTCGCCCAGATCTCCCGCTGGGACCGGCTCAAGGACATGGACGGTGTGCTGACCGCGTTCGCCGAGTCGGGTTGCCCTGGTTACCTGGCGCTGGTCGGGCCCGACCCGGCCGGTATCCCCGACGACGTCGAGCAGGCGGCCTGGTTCGACCGGTGCGTGCGGGCCTGGCACGCGCTGCCGCGGACCCGGCGGCGCCGGGTGGGCCTGATCTGCCTGCCGATGGCCGCGCAGGCGGAGAACGCCGTGCTGGTCAACGCGATCCAACGAGCCGCGGCCGTGGTGGTGCAGAAGAGCCTGGCCGAGGGATTCGGGCTGACCGTGACCGAGGCGATGTGGAAGTCGCGGGTCGTGCTGGCCAGTGCGGTGGGTGGCATCCGGGAGCAGATCACCCATGGCGAGGACGGCCTGCTGGTCGACGATCCGACCGATCGGGCGGCGTTCGGCGCGCTGCTCGCCGCGACCGTGCACGGCGCGGCGGACACCACCGCGATGGGCACCCGCGCCCGCAACCGGGTGCTGCGCGACTTCCTGCCCGACCACGAAGTGGTCACCACGGCCGAACTGCTGGCCGGTGGCCGATGACAACGAAGGGAAGGTAACGATGACGAGCGCCAGGACGGCCGCACTGTCGGCCACGGAACTGGAGTTCTACCGGACGTACGGCTATCTGACGAAGGACGCGTTGCTGCCGCAGGCGGACTTCCAGGCCCTCCGTTCGCATTTCGAGCGCAAGCTCGCGGCGCTGCCCGAGGGCGAGCGCCCGGAGAACATGGACGTTCCGCACTTCACCGATCCGGCCCTGTTCCGCTGGCTGCTGCACGAGGACGTGCTCGACCTGGTCGAGTCGATCATCGGTCCGGACATCGCGGTGTTCTCCTCGCACTTCTTCTGCAAGCCCGCCGGTGACGGCAAGAGCGTGCCGTGGCACCAGGACGCCTATTTCTGGCGGGAGACGATCGAACCGGCGGCCAGGGCGATCACCGTCTGGCTGGCGATCGACCCGTCCACCGAGGAGAACGGCTGTATGCGGGTGATCCCCGGCAGCCACCGCGCCTCGGCGGCGGGGTACCGCAACCTGGACAGCGAGCAGAGCGTGTTCGACGAGGAGCTGATTCCCTCGGAGATCGAGGCGGACCGCGCGGTGCCGGTGGAGGTGCTGCCCAACCAGTGCAGCATCCACCCCGGCACGCTGGTCCACGGCAGCAACGCCAACACCAGCGCGTTGCGCCGCTGCGCCTTCACGATGCGGTACATCCCGACGACGGTGCGGTTCAACCACGAGAAACTGGGGCACAAACACCAGGTGTTCCTGGCCAGGGGCGAGGACCGGGCGGGCAACGTCTACGCCGACCCGACCACGGCCCACTGGGAACTCGTCCAGGGGCGGGGCGCCGGCCAGCGATACCTTGGTGAGCAACGGAATCCGGGGTCGGCGAACTGACCGAAAGCAGCCATGCCGGCGGCCCGCCGGGCGGGAAACAGGCCGCCCGGCGGCCCGCCGCCGACACCGTGGGGTGAGGACTGGATGGAATACGTGAAGCTCGGCGACACCGGACTCGACGTCTCCCGGTTGTGCCTGGGCACGATGAGTTTCGGCGCGCCCGATCGCGGCGCGGACAGCTGGACGCTGCCGGAGCCAGACTGCCGCGAACTGGTGGAGCACGCACTTGGTCTGGGCGTGAACTTCTTCGACACGGCCAACGTCTACTCCGACGGCCACAGCGAGGAGATCCTCGGCCGGGCGCTGCGCGAGGTCGCCGACCGGGACGAGGTGGTCGTCGCGACCAAGGTCTTCGGCCCGATGCGCTCCGGCACCAACGCCGGTGGACTGTCCCGCAAGGCCATCCTGGCCGAGGTGGACAACAGCCTGCGCAGGCTGGGCACCGAGTACATCGACCTGTACCAGATCCACCGCTGGGATGCGCGGACACCGATCGAGGAGACACTCGCCGCGCTGGAGGACGTCGTGCGCGCCGGCAAGGTCCGCTACCTCGGCGCGTCCTCGATGTACGCCTGGCAGTTCGCGAAGGCGCTGTTCACCGCCGACCGGCACGGCGGGCCGCGGTTCGTGGCCATGCAGGATCACTACAACCTGCTCAACCGCGAGGAGGAGCGGGAGATGCTGCCGCTGTGCGCCGACCAGGGCGTCGGCGTGCTGGTCTGGAGCCCGTTGGCCCGCGGCCGGCTGGCCAGGGCGGCCGGCACCCGCACCGCCCGGACCGCCGACGACGCGTTCGGCGACAGCCTCTATGCCGACACCACCGATGCCGACCAGGCGGTGGTCGACCGGCTGGCCGAGGTCGCCGACCGGCTCGGCGTGCCGAGGGCGCAGGTCGCGCTGGCCTGGGTGGCCGACCATCCGGCGGTCACCGCACCGATCGTCGGCGCCACCAGCAAGCACCACATCGACGACGCGGTGGCCGCCCTCGACCTGCGCCTGTCGCCCGGGGACCGGGCCGCGCTGGACGAGCCCTACCAGCCGCACCAGGTGGCCGGCTTCGAGTAGCCGTTCAGTCCAGGCCGCGCTTGCCCGGGGTCCAGAACGGTTTGGTGATGACCGACTGACGGGGCCAGCCGCGGTCTCGCACCAGCTGGTCGCGGACCGCCTGGATCGTCCTGGCCTCGCCGGCCACGTAGGCCACCCCCGGCTCGTCGGGCAGCGGCAGCGCGGCGACGGCCGCCACCAGCGCCGTCGACGACGCGGCCGAGCGGCCCTCGCGGTACCGCCAGTCGATCTGGTCGGGCAGCGGCAGTTGTCCCTCGGCCGAGTCGACCTCGACCACCCCGTGTATCCGCGCATCCGCCGGCAGCGCCCGCAGCATCGGGCCGAACGCCACCGACGCGGTCTCCTCGCCGGCGAACACGTGGTACTCGGCCGGCCGGGTCACCAGGCGGCCCTCCGGCTTGGTGAACAGCACCGGCTGGCCGACCTTGGTCTCCCGGCTCCAGCGCGCGCCCGGGCCGTCCCCACCGTGGTCGAACACGCACAGATCGAGTGTCTCCGCCGCGCGCTCCCACACCGAGTAGGTGCGCAGCAGTCCCTCCCGCCAGGAGCGCAGCGCGGTCAGCTCACCGACGTAGACGCGGATCTGCTGGCCGGGAACCCAGGCCAGCTCGCCGATCGCGGGGCCGGCCAGCCGGATACGGCGCATCCGGCGGGTGACCTGCTCGATCGACTCGATCTCGCCGTGTACCAAGAACCGTTCCAGCAGTTGGTTCTTCATCAGTTCCCCTCGGCCTCACGATCATTTCGATCCGGCCGCGCCATTGTCCACGGATGGGTGAGCGCGCCGACTCCGGTACCATCATCACCTGACGCAGTCGCCGGATCGAGGAGGTGGGAACCCATGACCGCTCGTGCAGGCCGGGTGCTCCCGTCTCACCGCCGCGCGGTTCACCTGCCGTAGGTGACCGGGAGCGCCCATCGGGATGTCGAAAGGCGCTTGTCATGCCAGTCTCACCATCAGCCCAGCGGCGTTCCGACGTCGTGGACCGGCTGCGCGCCGCAGGGTGCGTGTTCGCCGAGGACGAGGCCGAGTTGCTGCTGGCCGCGGCCAGCACGGCAGCCGACCTCAGTGACCTGGTGGAACGCCGGGTCGCCGGCCTGCCGCTCGAACAGATCCTCGGCTGGGCGGAGTTCTGCGGCCTGCGGATCGCCGTCGACCCCGGTGTGTTCGTGCCCCGCCGGCGCACGGAATTCCTTGTCCACCAAGCAGAATCCTTGGCCCGCGGCGCCGGGACGGTGGTCGTCGACCTGTGCTGCGGGACCGGCGCGGTGGGCGTCGCGCTGGCCGCGGCACTCGACCGGATCGAGTTGTTCGCCGCGGACATCGAACCCGCCGCGGTGCGCTGCGCCCGGCGTAACGTCATCCCGGCCGGCGGCCAGGTCTGTGCGGGCGACCTCTACCGAGCGCTGCCGGGCACACTGCGCGGCCGGGTGGACCTCCTCACCGTCAACGCGCCCTACGTGCCGACCGGGTCGATCCGGCTGATGCCACCGGAGGCGCGGCTCCATGAACCGACCGTGGCACTGGACGGCGGCCGGGACGGCCTGGACATCCAGCGCCGGGTGGCCGCTGGTGCGCTCGACTGGCTCAGTCCCGGCGGCCACCTGCTGATCGAGACGAGCGAACGGCAGGCCCCGCACACCGTCGAGGCCGTCGCGGGCGGTGGCCTGCTGCCGAGGGTGGTCCGCTCCGCCGACCTGGGCGCCACCGTGGTCATCGGCACCCGGCCCGGATCGGCGCGCTGAGCACGGTTCGGCGCAGCCGCCGGACCGGTCCCAGATCATTACGGCCACGGCGGCTTCGTGCGGTCTAGGCTCGCCGGGTGGTGACCGAGAGCGATCTCCAGCTGAGGGATGGGCGCACGCTGCGGATGTATGACAGCGGTGTGGGTGCTGCCGAGCCCAGCCTGACCGTGTACTGGCTGCACGGCACACCGCAGGTCGGCGAGCCGCCCGCGCCGCTGCTGCCGGAGACCGAGCGGCGGGGCATCCGGGTGGTGTCGCACGACCGGCCCGGTTACGGCGGGTCGACCACGCAGCGTGGCCGGGACGTGGCCGCGGTCGTCGCGGACGTGACGGCCGTGGTGGACGCGCTCGGCGTCGACCAGTTCGCGGTGGTCGGCGCGTCCGGTGGCGGAACCCATGCGCTGGCGTGTGCCGCGCTGTTGCCCGAGCGGGTGCTCGGCGTGGTCAGCGCGGCCGGCCTGGCCCCGTTCGACGCCCAGGACCTGGACTGGTTCGCCGGCATGGCCGCCTTCGGCCAGGCCGAACTCCGGGCCGCGTCGGGTGGTCGGGACCTGCTCGCCGCCCACCTGGCCACCGTCGGCGACTTCAACCCGGAGCAGTTCACCGACGCCGACCACAAGTTCCTGGCAGGCCCGTGGTCCTGGCTGGGCGGCAGTTCCCGGCGGGCCCTAGCCGATGGTCCGGACGGCATGCTCGACGACGACGTCGCCTACGTCACCCCGTGGGGTTTCGACCCGGAGACCATCGGCGCCCCGGTGCTGTTCCTGCACGGCGCGCAGGACCGCGTGGTGCCCAGCGCGCACTCGTCGTGGCTGTCCCAACGCTGCCGCTGGGCCGAACTGTGGCTGCGGCCCGATGACGGCCACCTTTCCGTTCTGAGCCGCTGTCCGGCAGCCCTGGACTGGCTCGGCGAACACGCCAAACGAAACTGACCCCGGGTTGGTGTCCGGGGCCACCGTTAGGCTCTGCCGGTGAGCGTGGTGAGAACTGGCCTCGGCCAGGTTCGCGGGCTTGACCGGAGCGGGGTCGTTTCGTTTCGCGGTATCCCGTTCGCCGCAGCTCCCCAAGGACCGCTGCGTTTCCGGCCGCCCGCGCCGCCGGCCGGTTGGGACGGCGTACGCGACTGCCTCGCCTTCGGCGCCGCCCCACCCACCCGGGAAGGTTTCGCCGGTCTGGCGCCGGCGGCGATCCTGGCCGTCCAGGACGCGCCGCTGACCCGACCCGAACACGGCCTGACCGCGTTCGGCCCGGTCGTCGACGGCGACGTGGTCACCGGTCCGCCCTGGGCGGCGATTCACGCGGGCCGGGGCGTCGACCTGATCTGCGGGTTCACCCACGAGGAATCCCGAGGCCAGGGCCCGCTGCCGAACCCGGCCGGCATCGACCCGGAAGGCGCCGCGGTGTCGCTGGGCCTCCCGCCGAACGCGGCCGGCGCCTACCGAACCGCCTACCCCGAGCCGTTCCCGGTCATGCTCACCGACGCCCTGGTGCGGATGCCCACCACCTGGGTCGCCGAAGCACACGCACGGGCGGGCGGCCGCACCTGGCTGTACGACTTCGTCTGGCAGAGCCCGATCCTGGGCGCGGCCCACGGCGTGGACGTCCCGTTCACCTTCGGCAACCCGAGCAGCCGCTACGCCGCCCGCGTGCTCGGCACCCCGCCACCCGCGGACTTCGAGGCGCTGTCGGACCGGGTCCGCTCGGCCTGGATCGCCTTCGCCGCCACCGGCGATCCCGGTTGGCCCCGGTTCGACCTGGCCCGCCGCCGCACGCGAATCTGGGACAGCACGCCGACCGAAGCGGACGATCCGATCGGTGCGTCCCGCCAGATCTGGGAGCAGGTCAAGCGCTGAGTACTTCGACTCTCCTCCCCATCGCGGCCGGGCGGATCGCCTCGTGAACCCGTTGTTGCTGCCGATCGTCGCCGGGCAAGGGATCTGGGTGCGATCGACGATCGAGTCGCTGCCCGCGGCCGCCGGCCCCGACGTCGGAACGGTGGGGGACGGGTCCGGTCAGCTCGTGCGCGTCGCCGTTGTCGGCGAGTCGACCGCGGCCGGGTGTGGAGTGGACAGTCATGCCGACGGGTTCGGCGGGTGTCTGGCCCGCGAGTTGGCCGCCCGGACCGGGCAGCCGGTCGGTTGGCAGGTGGTCGGGCAGCACGGCGCCACCGCTCACCGCATCCGGCACGAACTCGTGCCCCGCCTTGGTGGCGAGCTCGACGTCGCGGTGCTGCTCGCCGGTGTCAACGACGTGCTCACCCGGCGAGCTCCCCGGCACTGGGGTGATGATCTCGCCGGCATCGTCGACGAACTGCTGGCGCGGGCCGAACGGGTCGTGGTGTGCGGAGTCCCGCCGTTCCAGGCTTTTCCGTCGCTGCCCACGACGTTGCGGCGATACCTGGCCCAGCGGGCGACCGCCCTCGACGAGGTCTCCCAACAGGTCTGTGCCCGGCGACCACGAGCGAGCTGGCTCAGCTCGGCCGACATCCTGCCGGCCGGCCAGAACATCTTCGCGCGCGACGGCTTCCACCCCTCCGGAATCGGCTATCGCTACTGGGCCGCGGCCGTCGCCGGACACCTCGACAGCTGAGTACGCGGTGACCAGGTCTCAGCCCGTGCGGTAGAGACCGGCGGCGATCTGGACGAACGACCGGACCAGCGGACTCGGATTCCCACCGGCCCAGGCGACAACGAGGCGGCTGGGCGGCATGTCGTTCAGTGGCACCGAGATCAGCCCCTCGGGCAGGGTGTCGATCATCGGCGTCAGCCCGACGGCGCCGTTCCAGAGAACGGACTGGACGCACTCGTGGACGGTGCGCACGACCGGGCCGTCCCGATGCCGGCTGCCGTCCGCGGGCCCGTTCCAGAATGCCCGCCACACCGGGTCGGTGCCCTCGGGCAGTTGCACACAGCGGCGGTCGGCGAGGTCGTCGAAGCCCAGGCAGTCGCAGCCGGCCAGCGGATCGTCGGTGCGCAGCACCACGCCGATCGGGTCGGTGCGCAGCACCCGGGTGACGATGCCGGTGTCGTCGAACGGCGCCCTGGTCAGGGCGACGTCCACCAGGCCGGCCCGCAGTCCGACGGTCGGGTCGGTCAGATCGGCCTCGCGGATACGGACGTTGACCCCGGGATGGCGGTCCCGGAACACGGTGACGAGTCGCGCGTCGGCCAGCTCGGCGAGCGTGCCGACGGTGACGGTGTCCGCGCCGGCCGCGGCCGCGACCCGGGCGCGGACCTGATCGGCCCGGGCCAACAGGGTCTTCGCCTCGTCATAGAGCGTGGTCCCGGCCGGCGTCAGGGCCACGCCTGCGGGGGAGCGCCGCAACAGCAAGCAGCCCAACTCGGTCTCCAACTGCTTGATCGCCCGGCTCAGCGGCGGTTGGGTCAGGTGCAGCCGCGTGGCGGCCCGGCCGAAGTGCAGTTCCTCGGCGACCGCGACGAAGTAGTTGAGCGTGCGTAGGTCCATCCCCGGCGACGATACCCGCACGGTATCGGGAGAACGGATTCGGTGTTGGACACCGGCCGATTCCCGCGCTGGACTCGGAGCTACCGACGCGATCTGTCGCGTCGTCGCGATTCTTGAGGAGAAATGGATGGCGGAACAGGAAATACCCGCGCCGATCGTGCACGTCGGCGACGCGCGGGAAGTCGGCCGCGACCTGGTGGTCATTCCGAACCGGGGAGTGTCGCTGGTGCCCAACATCGCCGTCATCGGCGGTCGGGACTCGGTTCTGGTCGTCGAGACCGGAATGGGCCCGCGCAACGCCGAGAACGTGCTGAAGTTCGCGCTGGACCACGCGAACGGACGCCGCCTGTACCTCACCACGACGCATTTCCATCCGGAGCACGCGTTCGGCGCCAGGACGTTCGCCACCGAGGCGACGTTTCTGCTCAACCAGGCCCAGGCCGACGACCTCCGGCTGAAGGGCCCGGGTTACCTGGAGATGTTCAAGGGCCTGGGTGCCACGGTCGCCCACGAGTTGGCCGGCGTCGAACTCGCCCGGCCGGACGTCGTCTACGACCAGGAGTACGACCTCGACCTGGGTGGCCGGGTGGTTCGGCTGCGGGCCACGGGTCGCGGGCACAGCAAGGGCGATCAGGTGGTCTCGGTGCCCGACGAGGACGTGCTGTTCACCGGTGATCTGGTGGAAACGGGGCAGTTCGCGATCTTCCCGTGGTTCCCGCCGCACGACACCGACGTGTCGGGAATCCGCTGGCTGGCCGTCATGGACCGGCTGGCGGAGCAGCGTCCGCGGGTGGTCGTGCCCGGCCACGGTGACCTCGGTGGGCCGCAACTGCTGACCGACGTGCGCGACTATCTGGCGCTGCTGCGGGACGAGACGTGGACGCGGCGCGATTCGGCGATGAGCGAGCAGACCGTGGTGGAGGAGGTCACCGAGGTCCTGCTCCGGCGCCACCCGGACTGGGCGGGCCGGGAGTGGATCGACAAGGGCGTCAGCTGCCTGTGCGCCGAGCACCAGCCCTGATCAGCTGCCGAAGTCGACCTCGGCGGTGGTGACCGTGCCGGCCGTCCGGCCGGGCGCGGTGTGGTACCGCCAGTACAGGTTCGTGTGCGCGATGACCTTGTCGGGCGTGGGCGCGCCGAACGAGGACAGGTCCTCGGTGGTGTGCGCGTCGCCGACCAGGGTCGCGTCGTAACCACGGACGATCGCCCCGTGCAGCGTCGAACGGATGCACTCGTCGGTCTGCGCACCGGAGACGAACAGTCGGCCGACGCCGCGCTCGGCGAGTACCGACTCCAGCTCGGTCTCCTCGAACGAGTCGCCGTACGCCTTCTGTACCAACGGTTCGGAGTCGCGCCGGGACAGCTCGGGCACGTACTGCCAGTTGTCGCTGCCGGTGGCCAGTTCGTCGCTGTTGTGCTGGACCCAGACCACGTCGACGTCGGCGGCACGTGCCTTGTCGACCAACGCGCCGATGTTCGCGACGACGGCGTCCCGCTCGTGTGCCCCGGCGAGGACGCCGTTCTGCACGTCGATGACGAGCAGGGCGCTGTTGGGTCGGTTGTCGAGCGTGGTCATCGCGGCTCCCTGGGACGTGCGGCCTCTCGGGCGGTCATGATAATCCCGAGCGCCGACAGAGTTCGGCTGTCAGCGACGGGCGGACTTGGCGGGCAGTGACCGGGCGAAGGTGACACCGCGCGCCACCCACTGTTCGAGCTCGTCGTCCTCGGCCGTCGTCTCGACGTGCAGCCAGCCGCGCATCCGCCGACCGCCCATCACCATCAGCCGCACCCGCTTGTCGTCGACCAGGGTGTCGGTGTCATCCGGGTGCACCCGGACCAACAAGCCGCCCCGGCCGCTCGCGGACACGGACATGTTGCCGCTGATCAGAAAAGCCAGCCCGCCGAACATCGGCTGCTCCAGCACGTCCTGCTCGGTGGCGAGCAGCTCACGGAGACGGTCCGCCAGCTCGTGGTCGTAGGCCATGACCGGAGTATCTCCCGGCGGTCTGACAGCCGCCGGTTATCGAGACCGCAGCTTCGCCGTCAACTTCTCGGCGACGGACTGCCAGCCGGCGCGGTCGGTCTTGGACGGCTTTCCCTTGTCCGGCCGGGTGATCTTGGCGAAGAGTTTCGGTCGGGTGCTGATGTCCGGAACCTTCCCGGCATAGCGCAGCAGGGTGTTCGCGGCGTGATAGCGGACCAGGTACTCGCGGTCACACACCGCTTCGCCGAGAGCGCGGATCAGCGCGGGCGTCGGGACGAAGTCGGCGAGCGCCCTGGCCGCGTCCAGCCGCACACCCCAGTGCTCGTCCGACAGGAGCACCGAGACGATCGACTCGGCCGCGGACTGGTCCCCGGTCAGCGCGAACCGGGCCTGGGCCACCCCGATCAGCAAGGCTCCGGTCGCAGTCATCCCGGCCAACATCGCCGCCGCACCTGCCGGCGCGATCCGGGCGTCCGCCAGCGCGGCGATCGACTGGGCGGCCAGCGGGTCCTGCGCCGCCAGACCCGCGGCCAGCATGCTTTCCACCCCAACGGGATCTGCCGCACCCAGCGCGAGCAGCCGGTCGAAGTCCGGCCCGTCGTGCCAGACCAGATACGGACTACCGAACACGTCCAGCCGCCACGTGTTCCACGCGGCATGCGGGTCCGGCTGCTCAGCAGGCACCAGCCGACTCTACTCAGCTCGGGCCGCCGGTTCGTCCACGCGTTAATGTTCCGAGATCGGGCACGAGGTGAGGCGGAGGCACCGAATGGAGTTCCTGGTCGACATGGTGACCACGGTTCCAGCCGGCACGACCGAGGAGGCCGTGGCCGAGATCCGGGCCCGGGAGGCCGCGCACTCCGCGGACCTGGCCGCGCAGGGCAGCCTGCTGCGGCTGTGGCGCCCGCCGCTGGGCCCCGGCGAGTGGCGCACCTGGGGACTGTTCAGCGCCGGGGACGCGGACCAGTTGGAGCAGGTGCTCGCCTCGATGCCGCTGCGGGTCTGGCGGCACGACACGGTGACGCCACTGTCCCCGCACCCCAACGACCCCGGCCGTTAGCCGCGGTACGGGTCGGACGCCGGCAGCCAGGCCTTTCGCTGGCTGTTTCCCGAACGCTGCACGTGCGTCCGGGTGCTGCGCCAGCCGGCGTGCAGTGCCGCGCCCAACGACAGCACCCCGGCGCACGAACTCGCCGCCCGGTGTCCGACGTGCCGGGTGGACCCCGATGCGATCTACGTCCGCGATGGCTGCACCTACACGTCGGCCGGGGTGACCGCCGGCATCGACCTGGCTCTCGCGCTCGTCGAGGACGACCACGGGTCCGAAGTGGCGAGGGACGTCGCCCGCGCCCTGGTCGTCCACATGCAGCGCGCGGGCGGCCAGTCCCAGTTCTCGGCACCGTTGCGCGGGCGGTCGCCCCGCTCGGCGGCGCTCCGCAAGGTCACCGACCTGGTGACGGCGAACCCCGGGGGTGACTACTCGCTGGGGAAGCTCGCGCAACACCTCAACGTGAGCACCCGACAGCTCACCCGGCTCTTCCGCGACGAACTGTCCACAACGCCGGCCCGGTACGTGGAGGACATCCGCCTGGACCTGGCCAGGGCATTGCTCGACCAGGGGCACACGGCGACCCAGGCCGCGACCCTCGCCGGGTTCCCCAGTTACGAAAGCCTGCGACGGGTGTTCGTGAGAAACCTGTCCACCAGCCCGGCGGCCTACCAGCGCCGGTTCAGCACAGCCCGGCGCGCCAACACGGGATAGCGCGGTGTGTTGCGGGACAACCTTCAGGATTCACACACACCCGAATATCAACACAACCCGGCATCATGCACCAACAACGCGATCTGCGTCCGATTCCCCAACCCCGACTTCATCAGAATCCGAGTGATATGAGCCTTGACCGTGGCCACGCTCAAATACAACTCGGCGGCGATGTCGGCATTGCTCTTCCCCTGTCCGACAGCAACAGCAACCGCCAGCTCCCGAGGACTCAACGAGCTCAGCGCGTCGGTAGCCGACTCGTGCGCGCCGGCCTCGGTAGCGGCCCGCTCCATCAGCCGCCGGGTGATCCCGGGTGACAGAATCGGGTCCCCACCCGCCACCCGCCGGATGGCCAGCGCGATCTCGGTAGGCGGCGAATCCTTGAGCAGGAACCCGCTTGCCCCGGCACGCAGGGCATGCAGCACATTCTGGTCGGTGTCGAAGGTGGTCAGCACGATGACCTCAGGCGGCTGCGGCCGGCACCGAACCCGTTGGGTGGCGGTGATTCCGTTCACCCGAGCCATTCGGATGTCCATCAGCACAACGTCAACTGGATGGGCGTCCAGCATGGCCGGAACCTGATCGCCGTCGCTGGCCTCGCCGACCACCGAGATGCCGTCCGCGCCGTCCAGCATCAGGGTCAGCCCGGCGCGCACCAGCGCGTCGTCGTCGACGATGAGCACCCGCACCTGGTCGATCATGCCGGCCAGGGTAGCCACGCGTGCAGTCGGAACTCACCGGAAACCGCCTGATGGTCGAGTTGGCCGCCGGCCAGCCGCACCCGCTCGGTCAACCCCACCAGTCCGGTGCCGGCGCCCGGGATCGACGACCCCCCGGCGCCGTTGAGCGGGTTGCACACGTCGATCACCAGGCGCTTCCCGGGGGTGCCGTCCAGCGCGATGCTGACCGGCTGTCCGGGGGCGTGCTTTCGGGCGTTGGTGAGCGCCTCCTGCACGACCCGATAGGCGGTGCGGCCGGCGGGTCCGGGCAGCGCGGTCGGGTTGGTCAGCGCGTCCCGCAGCTCGATCGGCGTGCCCACCGCCCGGGACTCCTCGACCAGCGCGGGCAGGTCGGCGAGTGCGGGCACCGGGCGTTCGACGCCGTCGGTCGGAGTCTCCTCACGCAGCAGCGCGATCACGTCGCGGAGTTCGTTGAGGGCGTCGTGCACGGTCGCCCGGATCACCCCGGCACCTCGGGAGAACTGCTCGGGCGCCATATCGGGGCGGTACTCCAGCGCCCCGGCGTAGGTGGCCAGCAGGGAGAGCCGGTGGGCGAGCACGTCGTGCATCTCGCGCGCGATCAGGGTTCGCTCGGCGGCCCTGGCCTCGGCGATCCGGCGTCCCTGTTCGGCCTCGGCACGGCGGGCGCGTTCGTAGAGCGAGGCGATCAGCGCGGCACGTGCCTGGGTCAGCGCGCCGAAGCCGACCAGCGCGGCGTGGGCGACGACCACGAGCAGCAGCCACCAGCTGTAGGACAGCCCGGCCTGCGGCCGCCACACGTCGCGCACCGCGTGCGCCGCGGTCCCGACCAGCGCGACCCCGATGGCCACCGGCAGCGGGCGCCGGCCGGCGACCTGCAGGACACCGATGGTGGCTGGTGGGGTGGCGGTCGGGGCCACCGCGGCGAACGCGGCGAGCACCAGCGCGACGGCGACCGGCCAGCGGGGCATCAGCGGCACCAGGCAACAGCCCAGCACACCGAGCGCGAGGTCCAGCACGAACATCGGGCCACCGACGCCGGACGAGCGTTCGCCCACCACGGTCGCGGCGACGCACGCGGCCGCGACAAGGGTCAACATGAACCCTTGCGTTCGGCAGAACAGCAGGCTGCGCACGTCGACAGGGTAGGGCGGCTCGGCGGAGGCCAACAGCGACTTAAGTCGACATCACGGTCCACTCAGGTCGGCCCCGCCATGACCGTCGTGCTGATGCGCGGAAGGGGCGTCGGCCAGCACGCTGATCGCCATGAACATCGCGCTGTCGTCGTCCATCCAGCCGGCCGCTGTGGTGCTGCTGGCCGCCGCGGCGCGCAGCCTGACCTACTCACGCACCGAAATGGACAGCCAAATGAACACCGATCTGAGCACTGACCTGAATGTCGTCACGATTCCGGCCGCCGGCGACTACGCCGTCGACCGGTCGCGGTCCACCATCTCGTTCACCACTCGACACCTGTTCGGCCTCGCTCCGGTCCGCGGGACCTTCCAGCTCCGCGAGGCCGGTATCCGCGTCGCCGAACAGATCGAGCAGTCCTCGGCGCGGGCCTCGATCGTGGCGATGACGGTCGACACCGGCAATGCCACCCGGGACACCGCGGTGCGCTCGGCGCGCTACCTGGACGTGGAGCAGTACCCGGACCTCAGCTTCGCCTCGACGGCGCTGGTGGAGGTCGACGGGCGCTGGGTCCTGCGCGGACTGCTGACGGTGTGCGGGCGGTCCTGCCCGCTGGACGTGCGGGTGGACGCGGCCCAGCCGGACGGCTCCCGGCTTCGGCTGCGGGCCACCAGCCGGATCGACCGGTACGAGTTCGGGCTCACCGCGATGAAGGGCATGGCCGGCCGCTATCTCGAACTGCGGCTGGACCTCGTTGCCGACCGGACCTGAGTGGCGCCGACCGGACCGGCGCCGCACCGCTGGTGACCGCCGCGGCTAACTCAGCGGCGGTCACCAGCGAGCGGGTCAGCTCTCCAGCGCGGCGTCCAGCGTGATGTTCACGCCGGTCAGGGCCTTGCTCACCGGGCAGCTCTCCTTGGCGGCCTGGGCGGCCTTGGCGAAGCCGTCCGCGTCCAGGCCATCGACCTCGCCGCGCACGGTCAGCTTGATCCCGGTCAGCCGGAAGCCGCCGGCCGGGTCCGGGCCGAGGGACACGTCGGCCTTCACGTCGAGCGCCTGCGGGGTGGCCCCTGCCTGGCCGATCAGCGCGGACAGCTGCATGGCGTAGCAGGCCGAGTGAGCGGCCGCGATGAGCTCCTCCGGGCTGGTGAAGCCGCCGGCCTCGTCAGCGGCCCGCTTGGGGAACGAGACCTCGTAGGTGGCCAGACCGGAACTGGTCAACTCAACCTGGCCGGAACCCTGCTCCAGGGTGCCGTTCCAGGCGGTCCGAGCGGTACGGGTGGGCATCTGTCCTCCTGCTGATCGGGAGCGGCGCGGCTGTGCGCCTAACAATTCATACAGTACACAACTAAGTTGTGCACAATCAAACCTGGTTCGACTCTCGTTCCAGATCCGCGCGGACGGCGTCGGTGAGGTCGTGCAGCGCGGTGACCCAGCGGGCGGCGCCGTCGGCGTCCAGGCCGGTGGCCACGCCGATCGCGGCCGGCAGGCAGGTGGCCCGCTCGCGCAGCCGGTGGCCGTCGCCGGTGAGCACGATCTCGACCGACCGCTCGTCGTCGACCCGTCGGCGCCTGCTGATCAGCCCACTCGCCTCCAGTCGCTTCAGCAGCGGGGACAGTGTGCCGGAATCCAGCGTGAGGCGCTTGCCGAGCTGGCCGACGGTGGCCGGGCCGGACTCCCACAGGGCGAGCATCACCAAATACTGGGGGTAGGTGAGGCCCATTTCGTCGAGCAGCGGACGGTACCGGGCGGTGATCGCCCGGGATGCCGAGTACAGCGCGAAGCAGAGCTGCTCGTCCAGGGCGAGGCCGGGTTCGGTCGAACTGTCGGACATTGGCCCAGGATAGCTCAGTTGTGCGCAACCGGGCTGTGTACACTTGATCGATCTACCGGCCGTGCGACTCGCTTGTTACCGGCGGGTCGTGCGAGGGTGACGGTCATGACGACTGAGCGGTTCGAGGTCCGGCGGGAGATCGCGGCGGCGCCGGCGGTGGTGTTCGCGCTGCTGAGCAACCCACGTGGGCACGTGACGATCGACAGCTCCGGCATGCTCCAGTCCGCCGAGGGCGAACCCGTCCGCCAGGTGGGCGACGAGTTCGTCGTGCACATGGACCGGGAGGCGCTGGGCGACCTGCCGATGGGCAAGTACGACGTGCGGGTGATCATCACCCGGTTTGCGGCGGACGCGCTGATCGAGTGGACGATCGCCGGCACGCTCCAGCCGCCGATCAAGCACCTCTACGGCTACCGGCTCGAACCCAGCGCGACCGGCACGCTGGTCACCTCGTACTACGACTGGAGCCAGATCGAGCAGAAGTACCGCGACCGCGGGGTCTTCCCGGTCATCCCGGAGACCGCCCTGCGTGCCACGCTCGGCATCCTGGCTAGGAATGTGGAGTAGTCCCGCCGCGCGCCTTGAGGTGCACCCGTTCACCCTGCTTGCCGAACAGGCTGAGGAACTCGACGGCCCGCTCGTCGGCGTTGCCGAACCAGTGCGGGACGTGCGTGTCGAACTCGGCCGCCTCACCGGTGGCCAGCACGATGTCGTGCTCGCCGAGCACGAGCCGGAGCCGACCGCTGAGCACGTAGAGCCATTCGTAGCCCTCGTGCGTGCGCAGGTCGGGCTCCGCGCCCCGGGCCCCGGGCCGCAGCAGCAGCTTGAACGCCTGTAGCGGACCGGGATTGCGGGTGAGCGGCAGCATGGTCATGCCGAACCGGGTGACCGGCTGGAGGTGCACCCGGGGATCGCCGGTGGGCGGCGCGCCGACCAGGTCGTCCAGCGGGACCTGGTGTGCGCGGGCCAGCGGCAGCAGCAGTTCCAGGGTGGCCCGGCGCTGGCCGGACTCCAGCCTGGACAGCGTGCTGACCGAGATGCCGGTGGCCTCGGCCAGGTCGGCGAGGGTGACTTCCCGTTGCTGGCGCAGTGCGCGCAGCCGGGGGCCCACCGCCGTCAGGACCTCCGCCAGATCGTCCGCCATGCGCACCAGTTTGCCACTTCGGCAACAAAGTTTGTCAAATTGGCATGGAGCGCGGCATGGTGCGGTCAGGAGGTGGTCAGCATGACCAACAGGACGGATCGACCCGGCCGGTACGACGTGGTGGTGATCGGGGGCGGCGCCGCCGGGCTGAGCGGGGCGTTGAGCCTGGCCCGCGCCCGCCGGTCGGTGCTCGTGATCGACGCGGGTGAGCCGCGCAACGCGCCGGCCGGGCACGTGCGGAGCTTCTTCACCCGGGACGGCACCCCACCGGCCGAACTGCTCGACGCCGGACGTGCGGAGGTGCGTCGGTACGGCGCCGAGGTGCTGACCGGCAGAGCCGTGTCGGCGGCGCCGGCCGAGGGCGGCGGCTTCACCGTGGAGCTGGCCGACCGGACGACCGTGTGGGCCCGCAGGCTGCTGCTCGCCGTCGGTGTCGTCGACGAGTTGCCGGACGTGCCCGGGGTGCGCGAACTGTGGGGCCGGGATGTGCTGCACTGCCCGTACTGTCACGGTTGGGAGGTGCGCGACCAGGCGATCGGCGTGCTGGCCAGCGGGCCGGCGGCGATGCACCAGGCGTTGCTGTTCGGCCAGTGGACGGCGGACGTGACGCTCTTCCTGCACACCATGCCCGAGCCGACCGAGGACGAGCTGGAACAACTCGCCGCCCGGAACGTGCGCGTGGTGCGTGGCGCGGTGACCGAGCTGGTCCGCGTCGACGGCCGGCTCACCGGCGTGCGACTGGCCTCCGGCGAGGTGCTGCCACGCCAGGCCGTCGTGGTCGGACCGAGGGCGGTCGCGCGGCCGGAACTGTTGGTACCACTGGGTTTGACTGCCGTCGAGCATTCGAGGGGGATGGGCGAGTACGTGCCCGCCGACCCGACCGGGCAGACCGATGTGCCCGGAGTGTGGGTTGCCGGCAATGCCACCGAACTCACCGCGCAGGTGATCGCGGCGGCCGCGTCGGGCAACCTGGCCGGCGCCGCGATCAACGCCGACCTGATCACCGAGGAGGTGCGCCACGCGGTCGACGCCCGCCGGCAGCCGTTCTCCCCGGCGGCCGAGTCCCGGGTGGCCGAGCAGCTGACCGGCGCCCGGCGGCACGGCTTCGTCCCGGCGGTGGCCAAGTGACCCACCCCGGCCATGAAAGCCAGTCAGGCCACGAAAGCCAGTCAAGCCACGAGAACCACCCGGGCCACGAGAACCACGGGAGCCAGCCGAGTCACGGCTACGGCCACGCCGGCCACGACGACGTGGACTGGGCCAACGTCGTGATGGACGCGGCCTTCTGGGACAACCTCTACGGGTCGGCGGACGCTCTGTGGAGCGGGCGGGCCAATGCGCAACTGGTGACCGAGGCGGCCGACCTGGCCCCGGGCACCGCGCTGGACGTCGGTTGCGGTGAGGGCGGCGACGCGCTCTGGCTGGCCGGGCGCGGCTGGCAGGTCACCGGCCTGGACATCTCGACCGTCGCCCTGGCCAGGGCGACCGCGCACGCCGAGGCAGCCGGCGCCGAGATCGCCCAGCGGGTCACCTGGCTCGCCGCCGACCTCGACGAGTGGGAGCCCGCGGCCGCGTCCTTCGACCTGGTGTCCGCGCACTTCATGCACCTGACGCCGGACGAGCGGGCCCGGGTGTTCGGCCGGTTGGCCGCGGCGGTGCGTCCCGGCGGGCATCTGCTCGTCGTCGGCCACCATCCCGCCGACGAACAGGCCGGCGTGCAGCGGCCGCCGCTCCAGGACCGGTACTTCACCGGCGCCGACATCGTCGCCCTGCTCGACCCGGACGAGTGGGCGATCGTGGTCGACGAGGCCAGGTCCCGCACGGTCCCCGGCCCGGACGGTGCGCCGATGACGATCAAGGACGCGGTCCTGCGGGCCCGACGCACCAGTAAACCTTGACCGAGTAAGGAAAGTAGCTCGATCAGGCGGGTGCGGACGTGCGGTCGAGGCGGGTGACCAGCTCGGTCAGGGCCGGGCCGAGCTGGAGGTCGACGCGCACGGTCGCGTGCGGGTCGCCCCGGGTCTCGCCCTTGTTGATGATCAACACGGGCTTGCCCGCCCTGGCCGCGTGCCGGACGAACCGCAGGCCGGACATCACGGTCAACGAGGAACCGAGCACGAGCAGCGCGCTCGCCTCGTCGACCAGCCGGTAGCACTCGCGCACCCGCGGCGGCGGCACGTTCTCGCCGAAGAACACCACATCCGGCTTGAGCACTCCGCGACCGCAGTCGGTGCAGTCGACCAGATGGAAGTCCCGCACCAGGTCGTCGGCGAGTTCCACGTCGCCGTCCGGGTTGATCCGGGTGGCGGTGGCCTCGAAGGTCGGGTTCGCGGCGCGCAGCCGGCGGTCCAGCTCCTCGCGCGGGCTGGTCCGCCGGCAGCCGAGGCAGATGACGCGGTCCAGGCTGCCGTGCAGGTCCACCACGTCCGGCGTGCCGGCGGCGGTGTGCAGCCCGTCGACATTCTGGGTGATGACGCCGCTGAGATAGCCGCCGGCGCGCAGCGCGGCGACCGCGTGATGCCCGGAATTCGGGGCGGCGCGGGCGATCGTGCGCCAGCCGAGGTGGCTGCGCGCCCAGTACCGCTGCCGGCCGGCCGCGCTGGTGGCGAACTCGTCGTAGGTCATCGGGGTGTGCCGCCGCAGGGTGCCCTCGGCGCCGCGGTAGTCGGGGATGCCCGACTCGGTGGACAGCCCGGCCCCGCTCAGCACGGCCACCTGCCGCTCGCGCAGCACCTGCTCGACCTCGGTCAGACTGGTCGTCCGTGGCCACGGCTCACCGGTGGCCGTCCAGGTGAGAGTGGGTCGCGTCCGCACGATTCCAGCTTACGTGCCTGGTCGACGGACCGACGTGGCCTCAGCCCGGGGGTCGGTAGCGCAGCCCGTCCATCAGCAGATCGAGCAGCCGGCCGGCCTTCGCCCGCTGGGCCGGCTCACCGGCGGCGAGCGCGACGCCGCTCAAGCTGGTCAACACGTCACCGGAATCGACATCCGACCGGATCGCCCCGTCGGCGACCGCGGCCTGCACGAGGGTGGTGATCGCCGTGGTCAGCCGGTCCATGCTGTGCGCGTACGGGTTGCCACCGGAGGCGATGACCGCGCGCAACGCGTCGGCCATGCCACGCTTGGTGGCCAGGTAGTCGATGAAGCGGTCCATCCAGGTGCGCAGTGCCTCGGCCGGTGACAGCGCCTTCTGCAGGTCGGGCACGGCGTCGCAGAGCCGGTCCAGTTCGTTGCGGTAGGCGGCTTCGACGAGTGCCTCGCGGGTGGGGAAGTGCCGGTAGAGCGTGCCGATGCCGACTCCGGCTTCCTTGGCGATGGACTCCAGCGTCACCTCCGGACCGTCCTGGGAGAAGGCCCGGACGGCGGTGTCGACCAGACGGTCGCGGTTGCGCTGGGCGTCGGCGCGCAGCGGGCGGGTGCCGGGGGACGACACGGGCACCTCCTCGTCGAACGGTCATGGCACGACCCGGTTGGCAATCGGAGGTTCCTCCGGTTACTCTGGTCGTAGTGGAGGTTCCTCCGGTTAACATCCTACCGGTCCAGCTCCTCCGTTCTGCCGTGTCGATCGGAACAGGAAGCCCATGACTGCGAACACCCCCGTGACCACCCCGTTCACCGGCCGGTCCACCGCCGCCGAAGTGGTCGCCGGCATCAACCTGACCGGCCGGCGGGCCGTCGTGACCGGTGGCTCGTCCGGGATCGGCGTGGAGACCGCGCGAGCACTGGCCGGCGCGGGAGCCGAGGTCACCCTGGCCGTCCGCAACCCGGACACCGGCAAGCAGGTCGCCGAGGACATCATCGCCAGCACCGGAAACACCCACATCCTGGTCGGTCAACTCGACCTGGCCGACCAGACGTCCGTCCGTGCGTTCGCCGATGCCTGGACCGGCCCCCTGCACATCCTGATCAACAACGCCGGCATCATGGCCGCGCCGGAGACGCGCACGCCGAACGGCTGGGAGTTGCAGTTCGCCACCAACCACCTTGGCCACTTCGCACTGGCCACCGGTCTGCACGACGCGCTGGCAACGGCCGGCGACGCCCGGGTCGTCGCGGTGAGTTCCAGCGCGCACCTGCGCTCGCCGATCGTTTTCGAGGACATCCACTTCGAGCGCCGCCAGTACGAGGCATGGTCGGCCTACGGCCAGTCCAAGACGGCCAACGTGCTGTTCGCCGTCGAGGCGAGCCGGCGCTGGGCCGATGAGGGCATCACGGCAAACGCGGTGATGCCCGGCGGTATCCGAACCAACCTCCAGCGCTATCTTGACGAGGCCGAGCTGGCGCGGATCAGCGGTTTGGCCAGCGGGGCAGGCATCACCTGGAAGACGCCGGAGCAGGGCGCGGCGACTTCCGTGCTGGTAGCCACTTCGCCGCTGCTGGAAGGAATCGGTGGCCGCTACTTCGAAGACTGCGCCCAAGCAGCCCGAAACGAGCCCGGGTCCCGCCAGGGCGTAGCGGACTACGCCCTGGACCCGGCGGCAGCAGAAAGGCTCTGGCAGGTGTCAGTAGAAACACTGGCAGCCTGACAAACACCCGAAGCAGCGACCTCGACCGCCCTACCCCTTCATCCCGATACCACGCACCAAAACCGTAAGACAATCGCGCGTCGGGAAGAAGGACCACCCGCCCAAACAGGAACCAAAACGCCCGTGCGCAACCCCGATCAGGACTCGCCGCACAAGGAAATGATCTCCGGACTCCGTGCGGTAACAGGACTCCGATCCCAATCCCCGAACTGCTCCGCAACAACCAACCCCGCCCGGGCAAGGAGAGCACCCAGAGCGGCCGGACCAAGGAACCGCAGCGTGCTCACACTGACCTGAGGCTCCGCCAGAGCGGAACTGGTGAACGTAGTGGCAAAACTCACCAGATCACCAGCAACCGGCATCGAAACCTGATGCGACATCCGCACGACAGCACCATCGGAGTCAACGATCTCCCGAGCATGATCCGGAGTCCACCGCTCCCAAGCCCGAACCAGCGGATTCCGCGTCTCGAACACAAACCGCCCACGACCCCCGAGCAGCCCCCGAACCACCCCCAGCGCGGCACGCACCTCCTCGTCAGTGACCAACACCTGAAACGCGTGCCCGGTCATCACAACCAGATCGAACCGCTCCGCACGGTCGATCGCGGTGAGATCACCGAGCACCCAGTCGATGTCCGAGCGACGCCGAGCCTGGGCGAGCATGCCCTCGGCCGGGTCAAGGCCACAGAGCCGGCCGCGATGTCCGGCCTCCCGAGCGCGGTGCAGCAGCGCTCCTGTGCCGCAGCCGATGTCCAGGACCGAGGGGGCGGACATGATCAGGTCCAGGTAGAACGGGAAGTCGGGCCGACCTGGGTTGTTGAATTCGTCGTACCAACCGGCGAGACCGGCGTCGGCGAACTGGTGATCGGTCATCTGGTCAGGCTAGATCTGATGATCCTTGGTGGCACGGCGGTTGTTCGGGTTTTTTGGATGGTCGGGCGGTCTGGCGGTCAAAGATGGTCTGGCGGTCAAAGATGGTCGCTTCGCTCCTGGCGCTAGAGCGTCGCTGGCGCGACAGCGCCCCTGTAACTTTCGCTGCCATTACCGATCGTCAATCGATCCGGCCAGCGAGCACGGTGTTCAGACGTGCTGGCTGAGATCACGGTGCTTGTGCGTACCGGGCGGCGCTCGGACACTCGGCTCCGCTGCCAACCACCGGAGCCGGCCATGCGCGTCGAACGAGTGTCCCGCCGTCTGGCGATTCCCTTCGCCACCCTGGCTTTGCTCGCTCTCGCCGTAGCGCTGCCCACCCTCAGCACGAGCCCCGCAGCCGCCGCAACCGGTCCGTGTCAGGTAACCGATCAGGTCAACCAGTGGGCCGGCGGATTCACCTCGACCATCACCGTGACCAACAACGGCCCGGCGGTGAACACGTGGAACGTGAGCTGGACGTTCCCGGGCGACCAACAGGTGACCTCGGCCTGGAACACCCAGCTGACCCAGACCGGTGCGGCGGTCATCGCGGCCAACGAGCCCTACAACGGCACCCTGGCGACCGGCGGCTCAACGAGTTTCGGTTTCCAGGCAACATTTTCCGGCACCAACGCCACCCCGGTCGACTTCGCGGTCAACGGCCAGGTCTGCGCCGGCACCCCGCCCCCGACGACCACCACGACCACCACAACGACCGGCCCACCGACCGGCAGCGGCTGCACGATCGCGGGAACAATCTTCTGTGACGGCTTCGAGAACCAGTCCGGCCCGACGCCCTCCGGCCGATGGAGCACAGTGACGCCGAGTTGCGCGGGCACCGGCACCGCGGCGATCGACAACACCAGCGCGCACACCGGCGCCAATTCGGTCCTGGTCACCGGCGCGGCAGGCTACTGCAACCACGTCTTCGTCGACGACCTCACCGACATGGCCACCGCGAGCCCGACCTGGTTCGTCCGACTGTGGGTCCGACACAGCACCCCGCTGCCCACCGCACATGTGACCTTCCTGGCGATGAACGACTCCGCCGACGGCAACACCGACCTGCGGCTCGGTGGCCAGAACGGCGCGCTGATGTGGAACCGGCAGTCCGACGACGCCACGCTGCCCGCGCAGAGCCCGGCCGGAGTGGCGCAGAGCGCGGTGCTGCCCACGAACGTGTGGACCTGCCTTGAGTTCTCCGTCGACGGAAACAACGGCCGGCTCCAGACCTGGCTCAACGGCACCGCGGTTGCGGGCCTGGCCGAGGACGGCGTGCCCACCCAGGACCTCGACGGGCAGTGGTTGGCCGGTAGTGGGGCGAACTGGCGGCCCCGGCTGACCGATCTGAAGCTCGGCTGGGAGAGCTACGGGGTCGGCGCCGACACGTTCTCGTTCGACGACGTAGCGCTGGGCACCAGCCGGATCGGCTGCGGCTGACCGGACCAGAACCCGAATCAGCAAGATGGAGGTCGAGTGATGTGAGGACACGACGCACCCTGATCATGGCCGCGACGGTCGCGCTGGTCTCCGCGCTGGCGAGCGCGATCCTGGCCGCGCCGCAGGCGTCGGCGCACGGCGCGCTGGAGTCGATCGGCAGCCGTACTTTCCTGTGTTACGAGGACGGTCTCACCTCCACCGGGGAGCTCGTGCCGCAGAATCCGGCCTGCCAGGCGGCGATCGCGCAGAGTGGACCCACTCCGCTGTACAACTGGTTCGCAGTGGGCAACCGCACCGCGGCCGGCGGTACGACGGGCGTGATCCCGGACGGGAAACTGTGCAGCGGCAACAGCAACTACTACGACTTCTCCGGCTTCGACCAGGCCCGCAGCGACTGGCCGGTCACCCACGTGACCGCGGGCTCGACCGTGCAGATCACCTACAACAAGTGGGCCGCGCACCCCGGTACGTTCAACCTCTACATCACCAAGGACGGCTGGGACCCGACCAAGCCGCTCACCTGGGCCGACCTGGAGTCGCTGCCCTTCTCGACGGCCACCAACCCGCCATCGGTCGGCGACCCGGGCAGCATCAGCAGTTACTACTACTGGACCGCGACGCTGCCGGCGAACAAGACCGGCTACCACGTGATCTTCTCGCAGTGGGTGCGCTCGGACAGCACGGAGAACTTCCTTGGCTGCTCGGACGTGATGTTCGACGGCGGCAACGGCAACGTGACGGGGATCGGCGCGGGTGCGTCCCCGCCGCCCAGCACGACCCCGTGCGCGGCGACCTACATGATCACCAACAGCTGGCCCGGCGGGTTCCAGGCGCAGGTGACGGTCGCCAACCCGACCACCGCCCCGATGTACGGCTGGAATGTCGGCTGGATCGTGCCCGACGGGGAGACGGTGAGCAGTTCGTGGAACGGCACGTTGTCGCAGGCCGGGTCGCTGGCGTCGGTGAGCAACGCGAGCTGGAACGGTCAGCTCGCAGCCGCGGCGAGCACGTCCTTCGGCTTCACCGCGAACTACTCCGGCACACCGAGCGTCCCGACCAGCGTCTCCTGTCAGAGCCCGTAACCGACCAGGACGCGCGGGAAGGGAGTGCGGTGATCGCTCGTCGTGGGTTCGTGGCGGCCGTCGTGCTGACGGCGGTGGTGGCCGGGTGCAGCTCGGCCACCACCGGCACGTCGCCGGCACCGATGACCGGCATGGCGGACATGTCCGGGATGGCTGGCATGGCCGGGATGGCGCCGGCGCCGAGTGCCTCCCCGCTGGCCATGGCGGCGCCGGGCGGTACCGGGCTGGCCGGTGCGGTCGGCGGCTACTCGTTGGCGGCGGTGACCGAGACCGTGCCGGCGGGGGCGCCGGGTGTGTTCGCCTTCCGGATCAGTGGGCCGGACGGGCGGACGGTCACCCGGTATCAGCCCGACGACGGCCAGTTGATGCTGTTCGACCTGGTCCGTTCCGACCTCACCGGCTATCAGCATGGTGATCCGGCGATGCGGGAGGACGGGACGTGGAACGTTTCGCTGCCGGCGTTGGCACCTGGTGCGTACCGGGCCTACGTGAGCTTCGCGGCGCCGGACACCAGTGCCGGCACGCCGTTGGTGTACGTACTGTCCCGGCCGTTCACCGTGCCCGGCCCGGTCAGCCCGGTCGCGCTGCCGCCACCGGCCACCGGCGCGGTCGTCGGTGGAGTCACGGTCCGGCTGGCCGGACGGCCCGCCGCCGGTGCGGTCAGCGCGTTGACGCTCGACTTCAGCAGCGGTGGCAAGCCGGTCGGCTACTTCCAGCGGTACCTGGACGGCTACGCGCACCTGATCGCGTTCCACGTCGGTGACCTCGCGACGGTCCAGCTGAGTCCGGCGACCAAAGCCACCAAACCGTCCGAGCTGACCAGCCAGGGCCTGTTCCCGGAGACCGGTTCGTGGCGGGTGTTCGTCGGCTTCCAGATCGCCGGTCCGGTCCAGACCGCCGCTTTCACAATCACCGTGCCGTAAGTCGGGCGCCGAGGCCCTGCCAGGGCCACACTGGACCGGATGCAACCCGGTGACCAGCGACGTACGGAGGCCAGCGTGTCGGCCAAGAACGGTGACAAACCCACGCATCAGGACCGGCTGCCCCGCCGGGCCTACGAGAAGGAACTGCTCCGCCTCCAGGCCGAGCTGGTCAAGCTGCAGGAATGGGTGCGGGCGCAGGGCGCTCGGGTGGTCGTCGTCTTCGAGGGGCGGGACGCGGCCGGCAAGGGCGGCACGATCAAGCGGGTCACCGAGTATCTCAACCCCCGGGTCACCCGTATCGTCGCGCTGCCGGCGCCGACCGAGCGCGAACGCACCCAGTGGTACTTCGAGCGTTACCTGGCCAACCTGCCGGCCGGCGGGGAGATCGTGCTGTTCGACCGCAGCTGGTACAACCGGGCCGGTGTCGAGAAGGTGATGGGCTTCTGCACACCCGAGGAGCACAAGCGGTTCCTGCAACAGTGCCCGATCATCGAGCGACTGCTCGTCGAGGACGGCATTCTGCTGCGCAAATACTGGTTCTCGGTGAGTGACGAGGAACAGCAGCAGCGGTTCGAGTCGCGGCTCGACGACCCCATGCGCCGCTGGAAACTGTCCACCATGGACCTGGAGTCGATCAGCCGGTGGGAGGACTACTCGCGGGCGAAGGACGAGATGTTCGTGCACACCGACATCCCCGAGTCACCGTGGAACGTGGTGGAGAGCGAGGACAAGCGCAGCGCTCGGATCAACATGATCGCGCACCTGCTGTCCACGATCCCTTACCACGAGGTGAAGTGGCAGCCGCTCAAGCTGCCGCACCGCCCGCCGTCGACCGGGTACGTGCGGCCGCCCAAGGAACTACAGCACTTCGTGCCTGATCACGCGGCCTCACTGCGCTGAGCGGGCCGCCGGCAGCGTGATCCCCGATCGGGTGGTCTTGGGGTGGGCGACCAGCACCGGGCTCTCCGCCCGCTCCAGCGCGGCCAGCGCGAGCGGGTTGAGCCTGCGGCCGACGCCGACGACCAGCACGTCGGTGTGGTCGGGTCGGGCGATGTCGGCCTTCGGATCGGCGGACATCAACTCGGTGACCGTCGGCACGGTCGGCTCAACGTCACTGACGAGCCGGGCGGCTTGGCGCAGCACGGAAAGGCAGCGGTCGATCGGCTGGGTCGGCGCCCGTCGGTCGGACCAGGCCGGCCCGTAGAGGATGCGCAGTCGGGCCGAGCGCAATGCGGCCAACCGGGCCGCACTGCGCAGCGCGAACGGGTCCGCGGCCGAGCCGAGCACCACCGAGATCCACCGGTGGTCGCCGTGGATCGCGGTCATCCGGCCACCCACGACGAGCACGTCGCAGCGGGCCTGCTCGGCCACCGGCAGCACGTTGCTGCCCAGACCGTCGCCGCCGTGCTGGTGTCCGCGCCGGCCGAGCACCACGAGTTCGGCGCCGGCCGCGGCGTCGACCAGGCCGGTGACGGTGTCGGCGGTGCGCCGGCTGATCACCGGCAGGGCCGGGAACTCCCGGGCGAGATCCAGCCGGGGATCGGACTCCGACTCGGGTTCGGGACCGCCGACCAGCTCCAGCGTCGCCTTGGCCAGCCACGCGTGTGCGGCCGCCCAGTGCACGGCCAACCGCCCCCAGCGGGAGCTGTCCGTACCGACCACGATGCGCGGACCGCGGTCGACCGCGGCTCGGGGCGTCGGGATCGGTCTCACAGCCGTTCTGGTCGGCGTCGCGTACTCCGGCATCGGACAGCCTTCCCGTAGGTGGCGCATTGCTGTCGGCCTCGGATTGTCCCGGCGCGAATTGCGGGGGGTTAATCGTGGTTCTACCCGATGAAAAAGTTTCGCGCACCTGTGGGGTGGCATACCAGCGGCACGGAGCAGTTGTTGCTCACGGTCCGTCGCCGGGATCGCCGCTCGTCCGGCGAATTCCGTTGTCTCCACCCGGGTGCCGGACACCGGGCGGAGTCACCCGGATGGCGGCGCGATGCGACTGTCGGCGCCGGGCGTGACTCCCGGCGGCGGGCCGCAGGTCTCGGTGGCGTGGGTGGAGTCGGCCAGGGTGTGTTCCAGGCGGTGCAGCAGATTCAGCACGGTCGTCTGCTCGGTCTCGGTGAGTTCGGCGATGGTGAGTTGTTCCAGCTGAGACCAGACCTGCTCGACCTGTCGCCGCAGGGCCTGGCTGGCGACGGTCGGCTCGATGAGGGTGGCCCGCCGGTCGGTCGGGCACGGTCGGCGGCGGACGAACCCGGCGTTCTCCAGTCGGGTGATCGTCCTGGTCATCGTCGCCGCGTCGGAGTCCAGCACCCGGATGAGATCGACCTGGCGCTGCGGGCCGGCGTCCCAGAGTTGCATCATCACGAGTTGCTGTCCGGCGTACAGGCCGGTTTCGCGCAGCAACTGTCCGGCGAGCAGCCGGTGCAGCCGGGCGACCCGGAAGATCGCGTCACTGATCGGCGCCGCCCGAGCCGGTTCGGGCAGCGGTGCGGTTGACTCGGTCATTGCGCCCCACCTCCCGTCGCCACGGTAAGCCTGTCCGGGCAGATGATGGCACGCAGGCGGACACAAGTGGCTGGTCCACGGAGACCTGAGTCACAATTCCGGTCGGGCGGGAAGCTACCCCCGTCAATTGCCTGTTCGGGCAGGTAAAGGGTTCCGAGCACGTACGTTACCGAGGAGCAGCCCATGAAAGCCATT
This sequence comes from Pseudonocardiaceae bacterium, assembly GCA_036268615.1. GTDB lineage: Bacteria > Actinomycetota > Actinomycetes > Mycobacteriales > Pseudonocardiaceae > DATATV01. The sequence goes on along the minus strand of DATATV010000064.1, from coordinate 27,728 downwards.
CAGATCGACACGTTCGGCGGCGTCGAGGTGTTGCACGAGGCCCAGGTGGACAAGCCGGAACCCGGTCCGGGTCAGGTACGCGTCCGGGTGGCGGTGGCCGGGGTCAACCCGGTCGACAGCAAGATCAGGTCCGGCGCGATGGAGGCCGCGTTCCCGACCCCGCTGCCCGCGGTGCTGGGCAGGGAACTCGCCGGCACCGTCGACGCGATCGGCGACGGGGTGACCGACTTCGCCGTCGGCGACGAGGTTCTCGGCTCGTCGGACACGGGCAGCTATGCCGAATACGCGCTGGCCAGCCGGATCACGGTGAAGCCCGCCGGCCTGGACTGGCCGGCCGCGGTGGCGCTGCCGGTGGCCGGTGAGACCAGCCAGCGGGTGCTGGACCTGCTCGGGGTCGGCGCGGGCGACACGCTGCTGATCCACGGCGCGGCCGGCGCGGTCGGCACGCTCGCCGTGCAACTCGCGGTCGCCCGGGGTGCCACCGTGATCGGCACCGCCAGCGCCGCCAACCACGACTACCTCGCCTCGCTCGGCGCGATCCCGACCGAGTACGGCGCCGGCCTGGTCGAGCGGGTCCGCGCGCTCGCGCCCAACGGCGTGGACGCCGTCTTCGACGTGGCCGGCAAGGGTGCGCTGCCCGACTCGATCGAACTGCTCGGCGGCACCGACCGGCTGGTCACCATCGCCGACCCGGCCGCGTTCGGCCTCGGGGTGACGTTCTCCTCCGGTGGCGACAGCTCGGTGGACCTCGCGGGCCTGGCGGAGAGCGCGGCCAAGGGCGAACTGGTGACCACGATCGCCGGCACGTATCCACTGGCCGAAGCGGCTGCCGCACACGCGGTCATCGACGCGGGACACGCTCGCGGCAAGCTCGTGCTGACCGTCTCCTGAACCCACTGACCCGGCCGGGGTACCCGCGGTCAGAGCCGAGTGAGGGGTGGGTGAACATGGTCAGCACGACAACTGGGCCGCAACTCGACGAACGGCCCGTCGGCCAGCTCGGCGAGACCGTGGATGCGTTGGCGCAGAAGACAAACGTGCCTGTTCGCGCCAGGTAGGCCGACCCGCATGTGCGTGGCGCTGTCCGGTCGAACCGGGCAGCGCCACGCTTCTGTGTTCAGAGGGACCCGGCAGCCAGGGCGGCCTGCGGCAGCCGCTGCCGGCGGACGGCCAGGCTGAGCGTGCGGGTCAGCATCATCGCGACGGCCATGAAGATCAGCCCGTTGGTGATCACCGCGACGATGTCGCCGGGCGCCACCGAGTGCTCCAGCAGCCAGGTGGCCACCGGGCTGCCGAACCAGTGCTGCATTCCGTAGGAGAACGCGGTGCGGGCGAGCATGATCGCTGTCCAGATCAGCGCATAGCTCCAGCCCGCTCGGGACATCGCGCGGCCGGTGCCGTGGTCCCGGCTGACCTGGAACCGGCTGGCGGCCAGCGCACCGAGCACGAGCCCGACCAGTACCGCGACCACCTCGATGACCAGCCCGGTGCCCGACAGCAGGATCTGGTGCAGGAACAGCGGGATGATGACCGCGGCGACCAGGACCGGCCGCAGCAGCCGGACATTGCTGATTTTGCGCGTGCCCAGATCTGCTTCCAGCGTGGTGAACAGGACGGCGACGTTGATGATCAGCGCGGTGGCTAGAGTGGACATGACTGCCTTCCTCGGCATCTGACGGTTCTCCTGGCTGCTGTCCTCAGCCTGGTCGAGTAGTGGTCGCGGAACATCGGCCCCAGCGCCGAGGGCGGGTTGATTCCCGGCGGTGTGTCTCCGCCCTGGGGTGGACGGCCGGGACCACCTCCCCCGATCGGGTCATCGGCCGGCAGCCCACCCCGCCGAGCGATCCCTGGTCGGCCGGACCGCCGCGCGCGGTAGGACCGGCCGGCCGCCTGCCCGGTCGGGCGGCCGGCTAAACCCGTCGATCCGGTTGGATGGAAAAACATGAACCCTGCGAACCCGGTCACCGTCGGTGAAAACAATCCGGTGTGGCCGGATCGATGTGCCGTCCATCGACTTGCCTCGTTCCTCGGCGCCGGCACATGGTGATGACACAGCACGATCCGTTCATCAGCGCGGCAGGAGGAGGAACGACGATGACCAACACGATGAATCCGCAGAGTCTCATCGACACCGAGGTATTCGATCCCGCCGGCGACAAGATCGGCAAGGTGGGCGAGGTCTACCTGTACGAAGGCACCCAGCAGCCGGCCTGGATCACCGTGAAATCAGGTCTGTTCAACCATCACGAGACGATGGTTCCGTTGCAGGGCGCGCGAATGAGTGAGGACGGCATCCGGGTCGGGGTGAGCAAGGATTCCATCCGGGACGCGCCGGACGTGGACGCGAACGGCCGGCTGTCTGAAAAGGACAGTGAGGAACTGTACCGGCACTACGGCATCAACCCCGGCGCGCCGACCGACTCGCAGCGCACCGGACAGCAGCGCACCGGACAGCAGCGTGGCGACGGGCAGCTGCCCGACGGCCGGGCTCGCGACGGCCAGTCCCGCGACGGCCAGTCCCGCGACGGCCAGTCCCGAGGCGGGCAGGCACAGGGCGGGCAGGCGCAGGGTGGTCGGGCGCAGGACGGTAGGGCGCCGGCGGGCGCAGGCAGCGCCGAGCAGACCGAGATGATCCGCTCGGAGGAGCGGCTGGCGGTCGGCACCGAGCAGGTGGAGAGCGGCCGGGTGCGGCTGCACAAGTACGTGGTGACCGAGCAGCAGCAGGTTTCCGTGCCGGTCAGCCACGAGGAGGTGCGGGTCGAGCGGGAACCGATCAGCGACGCCGACCGCGGCGGGATGGGCAAGGCCGGCAAACTCCAGGAGTCCGACCAGGAGGTCATCCTGCACGAGGAGCGCCCGGTGGTGCGCACCGAGACCGTCCCGGTGGAGCGGGTCCGGGTCGACACGAACACGGTGACCGAGGAGCAGACGGTCGGCGGCGAGGTCCGCAAGGAGCGGGTTGACGTGGAGCAAGACAAGCGTAAGTAAGGCTGGGTCCTGTCGCGCCGGCGACGCGAGAGGGGTCCTGTCGCGCCGGCGACGTTCCAGGGCCAGGAGCGAAGCGACCCGGTTCGTCAGGGTGAGGGCGCGCCGATCCGAGTCCGTCCGGGTAAGGACATGTCGATCCAGGTTCGCCGGACAAGGACGGTCGATCCGACTTCGTCCAGGTGAGGATGCCTTGATCCGAGGTCGTCCGGACAAGGACGGTCGATCCGAGTTCGTCCAGGTGAGGGCGCTTTGATCCGAGGTTGTCTCGGTGAGGGCATGACGATTCGGGCGGGTGGTGCGAGGCGGCTGGGTGCTGTTTCGCGCCACCCGCCTGTCTGCGAAGGCGACCGCCAGGTTCGGGTTTACTGAGCGCTTCGCTCCTGGCCCTCCCGCGTCGCTGGCGCGACAGGGGCCGGCCGCGTGGCTCCGGAAGCGGCGGCTTCTGGTATTACTGAACTCTGCCAGTGACGCGGCCGAGGGAGCATCATGACGGAGAATTCTGCGGCGGCCTGGATTCCGGTCGAGGTCAATCCCGACCAGGCCAGTGTCGCCCGCATCTATGACTACCTGCTCGGTGGCGGCCACAATTTCCAGAGTGATCGGGCAATGGCCGCGAAACTGCTCGCCGTGCAGCCCAACGTCACTGAAATCGCCCGCCGAAACCGCGCCTACCTGCAACGAGTGGTGCGATTTCTGGTCGATGCCGGAATCCGGCAGTTCCTCGATCTCGGCTCGGGCATTCCTACCGTCGGCAACGTGCACGAGATCGCCCAGCGGGTGGCGCCGGAGTCACGGGTGGTCTACGTCGACTACGAGATGGTCGCGGTCTCGCACAGCCAGATGATGCTGGCCAGCAACGACCAGGCGGACGTCGTGTTCGCCGACGTGAGCCACCCCGATGACGTGCTCGAAGCGCCCGCCACCCGTCGGCTGCTCGACTTCGACGAGCCGATCGGCGTGCTCGCGGTCGCGCTCGGTCACTACCTCCCGCCCAGCGCCCAGCCGGTGGCGATGTTCGCCCGCTACCGCGACGCCGTGGTGCCCGGCAGCTACCTCGCGCTGACTCACCTGACCGACGACTTCGACAGCGTGCACGGTGACGAGATCATCGAGACGATGCGCGCGACCAGGGACAACGCGTTCCCGCGCACCCGGGACGAGGTGCTGGCCCTGTTCACCGGCTACGAGCTGGTCGAGCCCGGCCTGGTGCCCACGTCGCAGTGGCGCCCCGAGCCCGGCGGAGCCGTCCCCGACCCGGCCGAGGACGGCCTGTACGCCGGGGTCGGCCTGCTTCTGTAATTTGCCCCGACCCAGCCGGTTAGCCCAGCTGCGGGATGACCGTCCCGGCCAGTCGCTCGGCCTGCTCGTCCTGGTCGAACATCGTGGTGAACAGGATCAGCTCGGCTCCGGCGTCGGCCACCTTGCGCAACTCGCGGACGCAGTCCTCGGGCGTGCCGGCGATCGCCGCCGACTCGATCTCCGGTGACCGGCGTCGGTAGTGCCGGGCCAGTTCGGTGTTGATCCGTTCGCGGGCCCGCTCGGCGTTCTCGTCCACCGCGATGTAGACCCGCTTGGCGATCGGGAAGTCGCTCGCCGGCCGGCCGGCCTCGGCGAGTGCCTCCCGAACCACCCGGACCTGGTCGGCGAACGAGTCGGTGGTCGACGAGCCGGCGCCGAAGAAGCCGTCGCCCAGCCGGACCGCCCGGCGCAGCGCGGCCGGCGCGCGTCCGCCGAACCAGATCGGCGGGTGTGGCTTCTGGAACGACTTCGGCTCCATCATGGCGTCCTCAAGCTGCCAGAAGTCGCCGTTGATGGTGACCTGCTGCTCGCTCCACAGAGCCTTCATCACCGCGAGTCCCTCGGTGAACCGGGCGACGAACCGGTCGGGGTTCACCCCGTACGCGGCGAACACCTTGCCCTTGTTGCCGACGCCCACCCCGATGTCCAGCCGGCCGCGGCTGAGCTGGTCCAGGCTGCTCAGGCTCTTGGCCAGATGTACGGGGCTGTGCAGGGTCGTCACGAACACCACGCAGCCCAGCCGGATGCGCTCGGTGCACGCGGCCGCATAGGTCATTGTCTCCAACGCCCCGAGCTGCGGATGCGAGCCCAGCGTCTGCTCCTGGGTCCAGGCGCTCTCGAAGCCGAGTCCCTCGACCATGGTCAGATGACTACGGAACGCGGCCGGATCGAACTCTCCGTCGGCGTAGAACTGGGGGATGGAGATCGCGAACTTCATGTGCGGGATCGTATCCACGATCCGATGACCCGGGCCGGTGTGCGATTGCGCACACCGGCCCAGGACAACGCGTCGGCTCAGGCGCCGAAGTCGAACCAGTGCAGCGAAACGAACGGAGCCGGCTGCCCGCTGGTGAAGGTCAGATAGACGGTGTGCGTGCCGGTCACCTTGCTGATGTTGGCCGGGATCGTCTGCCAGTCCTGCCATCCGCCGGTGCTGCTCACCGCGAAGCTGCCCACCGGGGTCGCGGTCGGACTGTCCAGTCGGACCTCGACCAGGCCGCTCACCCCGTCGCTCGCACCCGCGGCCACCCGGCCGTAGAACTGGGTAGCCCCGGCGGAACCGAAGTCCACGCCCGGGTACGCCGCCCACGCGCCGTTGGCGAGCGGGCCCAGATCGGTGCCGCCACCGGTGTCCGAACTGGACTGGCTGGCGGCGCCGTTGCTCGTGCCGGCCGTGCTCGCCTGGACCGGCGCGTACGCGTTGCCCGCGCTGCCGCCACCCGTGCCGCCGGTGGTCGTGGGTGCGGCGGCGGTGGTCGTGGTGGGTGCGGTGGTTGTGGTGGGTGCGGCCGAGGTCGTGCCGGTGCTGCTGCTGGCGGTCTGGTAGGCCGCCACGTAGTCCACGCTCATGCCCGCGCCCGAACTGGTGGCCGCGCTCGGTGAGGAGCAACCACAGACACCGTTGGGGAAGCCGCCGCCGATGGCCACGTTGAGGATCATGAAGAAGCCGTGGTCGACGGCTGCCGACCAGGTGGCCGCGTCGACCTGGTTCTCGTTGACCGTGTACTGCTCGGCACCGTCGGTGTAGAAGCGCAACTGCTCGGCCGAGGGGTTCGTCCGGTCCACAATGACCGAATAGGTGTGATAGCCCGTCTGGCAGCCGGCACACGCGAGCAGGCCACTGCCAAGCCCGCTGGTCTCGTTGCAAGGACCGCCGGGGTCGACGCCGCAGTGGAAGGTGTGGGCGACCTCGCTCAGGCCGTTCACGTCCTCCATCGTGTCCAGCTCACCGATGCTCGGCCAGTTCGCCGCGCCGACCGGGCGGGCGGCGGCGCCCAGCGCCCAGAACGCCGGCCAGTAGCCGAGTCCGGTGGTGGGGTCGGGTTGTTGGATCGAGGCGGTCATCTCCAGTTGGCCACCGGCGGGCGCGGCGAAGTCGGTCTGCTGGGTCTCCACCCGGCCGGACGTCCAGTTGCCGGCCGCGTCCCGGATCGGCTTGATCACCAGGTGGCCGTCACCGTCCTGGTAGACGTTGGCGGTGCTGTTGGTCATCGTCTCGACTTCACCGGTGCCCCAACCGCCCGCGCCGCCGGGGTAGCCGGTTCCGGTGTCGTAGAGCCATTTCGTGGAGTCGAGGCCGGTGTTTGCGGCGCCGGTGAAGTCGTCGCTGAACACGGTCGACCAGCCGGCCGGGGGAGCCGGCACATCCTGCGCGGCGGCGTCGGTGACGGCCGTGCCCGGGTTCGTGGTGCGCATCGCCGCGCTCACCGACAGCACGCCGACCACCAGCGCGAGCGCGGAGCCGATCACCACCGCGAGCCATAATTTTCGTGGTCGTGCCGTGTGTCGGGTACCCATCTGGCGCTGCCTCCTCGTGGCTCGAACTGCGAACACGGGGAGGCTAATGGTCAATCGGCCGTCGGTGGCTGACAATTGACCGATGAGCGCGGATAACACTTTTGTTTGACGGAATATTGCGGGCCACTTGAGACTGGGTTAAGAACCCGTTGAACAGCAAGGAATGCTCGCGTTCCAGTGATTCCGGCGGCACGGCCAGCCGCAACCCGGGGAACCGTTCGGTGAGCACGCAACCAGGCGCACCGGCGGAGCGCCAGGACAGTGCTGGATGCCGTGCCCGAAGACGATCGGCCGGGCAGCTGCGCGCTGCCCGGCCGACCGCTGTTCCCGACTCAGGCGGCGACCGAAATGCCCCGGATCGACTTCAGTTCGCCGAGCAGCGCGGAGGACACCGCGACCGGATAGTCGTCCACCGCCAGCGCGGTCTCCCGCCCCTCGTGGCAGACCAGGATCTGCACCGGGATGGTGCCCTTGTGGGTGGCCAGCGCGGAGCGTAGTTCGGCCACGCCGTCGGCCTCCAGCCGGGCGGCGTCGGCGCGCAGCACGAACGCGGGCGCGACCCCGGGATTGTGCTCGGCGTCGCTGATGTCCAGCACGACCACGCCCGACCCGAAGATCGACATCTGGTCCTCGCGCCAGTTCACCCGGCCCTTGATCGCCACCGCCGCGTCGGCCACCAGGTCCTCGTAGAGCACCGAGTAGGACTTGGCGAAGAACAGCACGTCCACCGAGGCGTCCAGGTCCTCCAGCGTGACGATCGCCCACGGCTCGCCGTTCTTGTTCACCCGCCGCTCGACCGAGGCGATCATGCCGGACACGACCACCTCGCCCTCCTTGGGCGCGTCGTCCAGCACCCCGGCGATCGGCTTGGGCGCGTGCTTGCGCAGGATCGGCTCGGCGCCGTCCAGCGGGTGCGCGGACACGTACAGGCCCAGCATCTCCCGCTCGTAGCCGAGCAACTGCTTGCGCGGCCATTCGTCGGTGGACAGCGTCAGGTGCGCCAGCGGGGACGAGCTGGTGTCCGGCTCGTCACTCTCGTCACCGCCGCCGAACAGGTCGAACTGGCCCATCGCCTCCTGGCGCTTGAGGCCGGTGACCGCGTCCACCGCCTCCTCGTGCACGTCCACCAGCGAGCGGCGGGTGTGGTCGAAGGAGTCGAACGCGCCCGACTTGATCAGCGACTCGACCACGCGTTTGTTGCAGCACACCAGTTCGACCTTCTCCAGGAAGTCGGTGAACGAGGTGTAGCGGCCCTTCTTCTCTCGCGTCGAGACGACCGAGGCGACCACGTTCGCGCCGACGTTGCGCACCGCGCCGAGGCCGAACCGGATGTCGCTGCCCACCGCGGCGAACGCCAGCACCGAGTCGTTGACGTCGGGCGGCATCACCTTGATGCCCATCCGGCGGCACTCGGACAGGTAGATCGCCGACTTGTCCTTGTTGTCACCGTTGGAGGTGAGCTGGGCGGCCATGAACTCGGCCGGGTAGTTCGCCTTCAGGTAGGCCGTCCAGTAGGACACCAGGCCGTAGCCGGCGGTGTGCGACTTGTTGAACGCGTACCCGGCGAAGGGCAGCATCACGTCCCAGAGCGTCTGGGTGGCCTCCTTGGAGAAGCCCTTGCCGGTCATGCCGTCCCGGAAGTTCTCGAACTCCTTCTCGATGATCTCTTTCTTCTTCTTGCCCATCGACCGGCGCAGCAGGTCCGCACCACCCAGGGTGTAGCCGGCCAACTGCTGCGCGATCGCCATGACCTGCTCCTGGTAGACCAGCAGGTGGTAGGTCTCCCCGAGGATCGGCTCCAGCGCTTCTTTCAGCTCCGGATGGATCGGCGTGAACCGCTGCCGGCCGTTGGCGCGCTCGGCGTAGTTGATGTGGGCGTTGGCCGCCATCGGGCCCGGCCGGTACAGCGCGAGCACGGCGGCGATGTCACCGAACTTCTTCGGCTGCATCCGGCGCAGCAGGTCGCGCATGGCCGTGCCGTCCAGTTGGAAAACGCCCAGCGTGTCGCCCCGGCCCAACAGTTCGTAGGTGGGCTGGTCGTCCAGCGGCAGCTTGGCCAGGTCGATGTCGATGCCGTGGTTGGCCTTCACCGCGGTGATCGCGTCGTCGATGATGGTCAGCGTGGACAACCCGAGGAAGTCCATCTTCAGCAAGCCGATGTCCTCGCACGAGGGGTAGTCCCAGCCGGTGATGGTCGACCCGTCGTCGCGCCGCCAGAGCGGGATCACGTCCATCAGCGGCTGCGAGGAGAGGATCACCGCACAGGCGTGCACGCCGGCGTTGCGGACCAGGCCCTCCAGCCCGCGCGCGGTCTCCATGATCTTGCCGACCTGCGGATCGGTCTCCGACAGCGACCGGACCTCGGCGGCTTCCTGGTAGCGCTCGTGCTGCGGGTCGAAGATGCCCGAGATCGGGATGTCCTTGGCCATCACGGCCGGCGGCAGCGCCTTGGAGATCCGGTCGGCGATGCTGAAGCCCGGCTGGCCGTGCAACACCCGGGAGGCGTCCTTGATCGCGGCCTTGGTCTTGATCGTGCCGAACGTGATGACCTGGGCGACGTTCTCCGCGCCCCACTTGTCGATCGTGTAGCGCATCACGTCACCGCGGCGCCGGTCGTCGAAGTCGAGGTCGATATCCGGCGGCGACACGCGCTCCGGGTTGAGGAACCGCTCGAAGATCAGCGAGTGCTCGATCGGGTCGAGGTCGGTGATGTGCAGGATGTAGGCGACGATCGCGCCGGTGGCCGAACCACGGCCGGGACCGACCCGGATCTTCTGCTCCTTGGCCCACCGGACCAGGTCGCCGACGACCAGGAAGTACGCGCTGAAGCCCATCTTGGCGATGACGCTGAGTTCGTAGTCGATCCGCTCCCGGTACTCCTGGTTCACGCCGCCGGGATACCGGGTGGGGATGAACTGCTCGACCTCGTCGCGCAGCAGGTCGTCCTCGGTCTTGCCCTCGGGTACCGGGAAGCGCGGCATCCGGTCGACGAAGTCGTACACCTCGCCGTAGGACTCGACCCGCTCGGCGATCAACAGCGTGTTGTCCGCCGCGCCGGGTACCTCCTTGTCCCAGTACTCGCGCATCTCGGCGGCCGACTTCAGGTAGTAGCCGTCGCCGTCGAACTTGAACCGGTTCGGATCGTCCAGTGTCTTGCCGGCCTGCACACACAGCAGCGCGGCGTGCGTGTCGGCCTGGTCCTGGGTGACGTAGTGGCTGTCGTTGGTGGCCAGCGGCCGGAGATTGAGCTGCCGGGAGATGTTCAGCAGACCCTCGCGCACCGACCGCTCGATCGGCAGCCCGTGGTCCATCAGCTCCAGGAAGAAGTTGTCCGCGCCGAAGATGTCGCGGTAGTCGCTGGCGGCCTGGAGCGCCTCGGCCGGCTGGCCCAGCCGCAGCCGGGTCTGCACCTCGCCCGACGGGCAGCCGGTGGTGGCGATGATGCCCTCGGCGTGCTCGGCGATCAGCTCGCGGTCCATCCGCGGCTTGCGGTAGTAGCCCTCGAACGAGGCCAGGCTGGAGAGCTTGAACAGGTTGCGCAGGCCGGTCGCGTTGCCGGCGAGCATCGTCATGTGGGTGTAGGCACCACCACCCGACACGTCACCGCCCTCGCCCAGCTCGTCGCTGCCGCGCTGGCTGGACTGTCCCCAGAACACCGGCTTCTTGTGGAACCGGTTGGACGGGGCCAGGTAGGCCTCGATTCCGATGATCGGCTTGACCCCGGACTTCTTGCTCTGCCGGTAGAATTCGGCCGAGGCGTACATGTTGCCGTGGTCGGTCATCGCCACCGCCGGCATGCCCAACCGCTCCGCCTCGCCGAACAGTGGGGCCACCTTGGCCGCACCGTCAAGCATCGAGTACTCGGTGTGAACATGCAGGTGTACGAACGAGTCCGGCACGGCGCGCGTCTCCCCTGAGCGGCTAGTAGGGCATCGGTGACGAGTAGACGGAAGGTTAGTCCCGCGCCGCCGAGAGTGGGTGGACCACCACGCGGACAAGACGACCGGCAGAGGTGTATCGGCGAGTGGTTCCGACCGGGATTCTGGCAGCGACCGCCGACAGATCCGGGCCGCCCCGGCCGCTCGTGTCGGCCACGAACGGGAGGGCGTGTGACTGAAGTGGACGATGTGACTCCTGAGCTGATCGCGGAGCTGATCGTCGACGGTTCGACCCCAGGAGCCCCGGTGTTGTCGCCGGACGGACGTTGGGTTGTCTATCCGGTCACAACCGTCGGACAGGTCGGCCCGCATCCGGTCGGCGCGCTCTGGCTGGCCGCCGTCGACGGTGGCACCCCGCCGCGCCGGTTGACCGAGGGCACCACGAACGACACGGCCCCGCGTTGGTCGGCCGACTCGAAGTCGATCTTCTTCCGGTCCGACCGGGTCGAGCCGGGCAGCGCCCAGCTCTGCCGGCTGACCCCCGCCGACTCGCGGGTCGACGTGCTGACCGCGTGGCCGACCGGAATCGATGATCATCTCCCGCTGGCCGACCCGGACCTGGTCGCGCTGCTCGCCACGGACGATCGTCGGGACGAGGACGTGATCGTCCGTGGCACGGAGTTCCGGCCGGGCCGGCTGCGGCTGCTCGACCTGCGCACCGGCGTCGTGCGCACGCCGGACGTACTCACCGGCCGACACGTGGTCGAGCTGGCCCAACGACCCGACGGCGGCCCGCTCGCCGTGCTCAGCTGGGCGACGCCGGAGTTCGACCCGGGCTTCCGCACCGCCGAACTGCACCTGGTCGACCTGGCCGGCGGCCCGACCCGCGAACTCGGACCGGCCGAGTTGGAGGCGGCCCAGCTGACCTGGTGGTCGACCGGGAACGGTTGGCGGCTGGCCTACCTCGGCGTCACCCCGCCCGGCCTGATCGGCGGCTGGGCGGTGTTCGACCTGCCGACGCTCGACCTGGCGGCTGAGGGCCTGGCGGAGCACCGGAACCTGACCGCCGGGTTGGCCGCGTGTCCGCTCGAAATGGTCCAGGCCGCCACGCCGCTGGTGCTGGTCGCCCACGGCCTGGACACCGCGATCCACCGGCTCACCCCGACCGGTCTCGACGAGGTCCATCGGGTGACCGGTTCGGTCAGGTCGCTCACCGCGAGCCGGTCCGGCGAACTGGTCGCGGCCCTGGTCAGCACGTCCACCGAGGTCTTCGACGTGCACGCCGGCCCACCGACCGGCCCGCTGCGCCGGCTCAGCGACACCCGGCCGGAGCTGCGCGCAATCCGGTGGGGCACCCAGGAACGCCTCGCCTACCGGGCGGCCGACGGCCTGGACCTGGACGGCCTGCTGATCCTGCCGGCCGGGCAGCCGCGATCCGCCGGGCCGTTCCCGCTGATCACCTGGGTGCACGGCGGTCCGTACTGGCGGCAGGCCGATGAGTTGGTGCTCAACTGGGTGCCGACCGGGCAGTGGCTGGCCACCGCCGGCTACGCGGTCTTCCTGCCCAACCCGCGCGGCGGCGCGGGCCACGGCCACGAGTTCGCCGTGCGGGTGGACGGCGCGCTCGGCCAGGAGGAGTGGACCGACATCAGCACCGGGATCGACCTGCTGGTCGACGCCGGCATCGCCGACCCGGACCGGCTCGGCATCGGCGGCGGGAGCCACGGCGGCTACCTGACCGCGTGGGCGGTCGGCCGGACCGACCGGTTCCGGGCCGGTCTGATGCTCGCCGGGATCAGCGACTGGGGGATGCAGGCGGCGACCGGTGAGCAGGGCGCGTTCGAGTCGGCGCTGGGCGGCAGTACCGGTTGGGAGGGCGTCGGTCCGCATCCGCACGACCGGGTCAGTCCGATCTCGTACGCCGCCCGGATGCGCACGCCGCTGCTGATGCTGCACGGCGCCTGGGACACCAACGTCCCGGTGTCCCAGGCCGAGTTCCTGCACCGGGCGCTGCGCCGATTCGGCGTCGAACACGAGTTCGTCGTCTATCCGCGGGAAGGTCACTCGTTCACCGAACGAGGACACCAACTCGACGTGCTGCGCCGTGGCCGGGCCTGGTTCGACCGCTGGCTGCTGGGCTCCTCGGCGTCGAAACCCCTACGGTGAGCCGGTGTCGACCCGGTTGATCGTCCTCAATGGTGGTTCCAGCGCCGGCAAGTCCGGCATCGCCCGCTGCCTTCAGTCGGTGTTGGCCGACCCGTGGCTGGCCCTGGGCACCGACACCCTGGTCGCGGCGCTGCCGGCCACGTCGGACGCCATCCGGTTCGCTCCGGACGGCGAGGTCGTGGTCGGGCCGGTGGTCCGCGAGTTGGAAGCGGCCTGGCTGACCGGAGTTGTCGAGATGGTCCGCGCGGGCGCCCGGGTCATCGTCGACGAGGTCTTCCTGGGTGGTGGGGCGTCGCAGCAGCGCTGGCTCCAGGTCATCGGCGAGCTGTCGGCGCTGTGGGTGGGGGTGCGGTGCGAGCCTGATATGGCCGCTGATCGGGAGACGGCCCGGGGTGACCGGATCGGTGGGATGGCTCGGGCGCAGGCGGAGTTGGTTCATCGCGGGGTGCGTTATGACCTGGAGGTGGACACGACGCATGTCGAGGCGATGGCTTGTGCGTGGGCGATCGCGGCCCGGCTCGGCAATGAGTTGCTGTCGGGGCAATGACCTGGTGAACGGCTGGGTGGGAGGATGGGGCGTGGTCGACAGGTTCACCGATCCGTTGCTGACTCCCCTGGAATCCGCGCGACATCTCCTCGTCCCGCCGGCGACGATGTATTGCTGGCTCACCGGGGAGGCGGGCGGCGAGCCGTTGGTGCATGGAGTCGCGACCGGGACGCGTGGCCGGTCCTCGGACCGCTTGTTGCGGTCGTCGAGGCATACGTCCTTGGCTTGTTGCGTGACCTGGGGTTGCCAAGCGTCGGATTTGTGAGGCCACTGCCGACGTCCGTAGCGAATTCGCGACACCCTATGGTCTGGTTACCAAGCGGATCGCAACAGACGGAATCGATATCTTCGTCCACCACGCGGATGATGATCTTGTTCGAGTTGGCGACAATCAGCAACCGATCCGGGAAATCATCGGCAGTTATCTGAAATACATCACCTTGGATGCTGCTGACAACTTTCCGGCCCGACTTCAACTGCGCCAGTATCCTGAGGTGGCTCCGGTGATCATCGATCCCCGATTCGGTTGGGGAGCCCCGGTCGTCGAAGCGACGAAGGTACCGGTTGACGCGGTGGTCGACCTCTGGCTTGCCGGGGAGCCGCTGGAGGACGTGGCCGACGAATACGGCATGACCCGGGAGCAGGTCGAAGCTGTTTGTCGGACCGCGCGTGCCGCCTGAGTTCTTCCTCGACCGTGGCCTGGGACGCAGGATCGGACCCGCACCACCCGGCTCGGCCACGATGAGCCGGCTGCGTCATGATCCGCGGATGGACGTGACCGAACTCGTTGACCGGATCAGCGCGGGTGAGCGCCCCGACTACCTGTTCTTCTGGGGCCACCACGCGGCCCCCGGGCGCGCCGTCGGGCCGTGGGTGTTCAGTCAGTGGTGGCCGGCCACCTTTGTGGTCGACGGTCGCGAGTACCCGACGGCCGAGCACTACATGATGACCGGCAAGGCGCTGTTGTTCGGCGACGAGGCGATCGCGGCCGCGATCCGCTCCGCAGCCACGCCCCGGGAGGCCAAGGAACTCGGCCGGCAGGTGGCCAACTTCGACGAGCAGCGGTGGGCGGACCGTTGTTCCGAGCTGGTCGAAGCCGGCAACCTGGCCAAGTTCGGCCAACACCCGGAGTTGCGCGACTACCTGCTCGACACCGGCGACCGGGTGCTGGTGGAGGCGTCCCCGGTCGACCGGGTGTGGGGGATCGGACTGGCGGCCGACGACCCCCGCGCCGCCGACCCGACGCGCTGGCGCGGTCGGAACCTGCTGGGCTTCGCCCTGATGCAGGTGCGAGACCGGCTCAGCGGGTGTCGGTCGTGACCAGGTCGCCCAGTTCCCGCAGCGCCCGTTCTCCGGGCCCGGTGGCGATCAGCTCGTTGGCCCGCAACTGCGCCCGTTGGGGATCGACCCGCTGCAACGTCCGGATCAGGCCGGCCACCTGGGTACCCAGGTCGAAGGAGAGCTGCTCACCGCGCTTGATCTTGTTGATGCCCGCCTCGATGGCCGGGTCGATCTCCGGGGCCAGCACTCGCACGTCGTCCTCGTACAGGCTCTGCACGAGCCGACGCTCGAAGTAGTAGTCCGGGGTCAGCCGCAGCAGCGCCGCCAGCGCTGCGAGCCGCTGGCCGTTGGTGCCGCGTTCGTGGGCGATGTCCACGCTCTGCCCGACATCCTCGGCCAGCAACGCGAACGTGTCGTCCACCCCGTAGCGGGCGTCGGCCGAGTAGTCCTTCCAGACCACCTCGTCGGGGTCGCCGGCCACGTCGACCGCTGCCTGATATCCCACCGGTGATCCCCACGCGCACAGCGCGGTACACGCCAGGAACCGGTCGTAGGGGGCGGCGGTGTTGTCGTTGAGCAGCGCGATCGCCTCGGGTTCGCGGTCGGCCCAGCCGCCGTCGAGGGCGTCGGCGAAGACGTCCTCGGGTTCGGCGGGCTTGCCCTCGAAGTCGGTGAAGAACAACCGCGTCGCGACCGGGCCCGGCGCGTTGCTGGACAAAGGCGTGCTCATGACGGATTTCCTCGGCTTGGCGTCGTGGTGGAGGAGTGCATCAGGACCTGGTCATCGTCAGGTAACCGGGCGGGATCGTACCCTTGACCAGCCATTCGTCGTCGCGACGGGTGTTGAGCAGAGCCTGCACGCGCGGCTGCGCCGACTTGATCGCGCTGTTGCTCAACCCCTGCGACTTGAGATGCGCCTTGATCTGGTCGGCGGTCGCGTCGCTGGGCAGGTTGGTGTCGACCGGCCTGCCGGCTTTGCCATCGATCTCACTCTGGAGCGAACCCTGCACTTCGTGCGGGGAGACCACCTGGACGCCCTGGACCTTGCCGTCGTTGATGTCGGCCTGCAGCTTGTTGTGGTCCAGCTGCATTTCCTGCTTGCCGTAGATCTTCCCGTCGCCACCCTCGGGGGCGAATGAGGTGTAGGGGCTGTTCCCCTTCTCCTCCGGGTTACGGCCGCCCATGATGTGTTGCGGGATGGTGGTCTTGCCGTCCGGGTTGGCCGGGATCATGCCCTGCTGCGGGTCGAACCGGGTCTTGGGCAGCGGAGTCTTACCGAAGTTGTTCATCGGGGCGCTGAAGTCATCGTCCTGGCGGGACAAGTAGCTCGGCTTGTCCTTCGGGTTGAGCGTGCCGCTGATCGACTGCGGATCGGTGGGTGCCTTGTCACCGCCGCCCTCGCCGGAGCCGTCCTTGTTCGGGCCGTCCTTGCCACCCGAGCCGTCCTTGCCCCCGGAGCCGCCCTTGTCGCCCCCGCCGTTGCCGTCGCCGGAGCTCTCGTTGGGGTTCTTGGGCTTGTCGTTGTCCAGGTTGAGCGGCTTGTCGGACCCGCTGCCCTTGTCGCCCGCGCCGTTGCCGTCGCTGGGGCTCTCGTTGGGGTTCTTGGGCTTGTCGTTGTCCAGATTCAGCGGCTTGTCAGACCCGCCGGACTTGCCGCCCTTGGCGCCGCTCGGCTCGCCGGAACCGGACGGCACCGCGCGCGGCTTGCTCCCGCTGCCCTCGGTCGGGTTGCTGATGCCCTTGAGCTTGCTGGTGACATCGGACTCGTTGTCCTCGTGCGCCGACGCCCCGGAGTGCAGGCGCTTGCCGGCCGCGCCGGCGACCCGGCCGGCCTCGCTGAAGACCTTGCCGGCGATCTGCGAGCCCTTGCCCATCGCGTTGGCGATGATCTTGCCGACGCCCGACTTGTCGCTGCTGGCATGGGAGACCAGATTCTGACCGAGGGTCTGCAGCTTGTCGCCGCCCTTGGCGACCTGGTCACCGAAGTTCGTCAGCGTCGACCCCGAACTGTGCAGGTCGGACGTGGCGATCTTGAAACCCGAACCAGACTTAGGCACCAGCCACTCCCACCGCGGATTCGACCTGGACTACTGCTTCGGCCGGACTGGTCCAGTCCACATGTCCGCCGATGATCTGTGCAGTCTTACCAGAGCCGCTCCGGCACCGAGGCCATTTGGCTTGCACCCGTGTTACCGCCCTCTGTCCGGCCCGAGCTCACGACTCCGGTCACTGCCTGTACGTACTTGAGGATATGACGATGCGATCGGCTGCGCGGCTCCCGAAAGATCGGCACGATTGAGTGACCATCGTCACATCGAATCACCCTGTCGAAACGCCGGAGCGCGCATCCTCGGTGAGGATGCGCGCTCCGGGTTGCTGGGCACCACGGGATGGGCCCAGGTCAGCGGGGTTCGGCTCAGCCGCCGAACCGGATGGAGACGATCTTCTGGGAGAACCCGATCGTGGACAGGTCGGCCACGCTGCTGGTCACCACCGCGGAGGTGCCGGTGCAGTTCTGGCCGGTCCAGATCTTGATCGGGCCGCCGGCCAGCTGCAGCGACTCGGCCTGGTTGGGGCCGGACACGTTCTGGCAGCCGGGGCCGGCCACGCCGAACGAACCGTTGGGCTCGCTGAAGTTGGTGCCGGTGTCCAGGATGACGCTGCCGTTGCCCAGGGTCACCGTGCCGGTGGAACCCGAGTCCGAAGGGGTGGTGGTCGTGGTGGCCGGCGCCGTGGTGGTGGCCGGCGGCGGGGTGGTGGCCGGCGGCGGGGTGGAACCAGCCGGGGGCAGGACCTTGCCGCCCTTCGGGGACACCGCGAACCAGGTGCCGCCGACGCCCTCACCGTTGGTCTGGCCAGCAGCGGTGTCGCCGCTGAACCGGTAGACCGGCCAGTTGCCGATGGTCACCTGACGGGTGCCGTCAGCGCGCTTGATGATGCCGATCTCATCGGTGGGAACACCGTCGACGAAGATTCGCGAGCCGGGCTGGACCAGCACGGGCGGCCAGGTGGTGGCGCAGGTGCCGTTGCAGTTGGACGTGGACGGGTGCGGGGTGTCCTTGTCGAAGCGGTACAGGGTGAAGCCGGCGCCGTCGTGCACGATCGGGTTGAGACCGTTGGCCGAACCGGCGGTCAGCTGGACCCACTTCATCGCTTCCGGGCTGTTGCGCGGGCCGTTGTAGTTGTCACCCGTGTTGGGCGGCGCGTTGTTCTGGGCCGCGGTGCCGTTCTTGTAGTCGACGCCCGAGTTGGGGTCGACGCCCTGCTGGGACTGGCCGGCCTTGGTGCCGTCCGGCGTGATGCCGAACCAGGTGCCGCCGACGCCCTGCCCGTTGGTCTGGCCGGCGGCGGTGTCCTTGCTGAACTTGTAGAGCGGCCAGCCGTGCAGGGTCACCTGCATGGTGCCGTCGGCGCGCTTGACCAGGCCAACGTCCGCTTTGGACACACCGTCGACGAAGATTCGCGAGCCGGGCTGGACCAGCACGGGCGGCCAGGTGGTGGCGCAGGTGCCGTTGCAGTTGGACGCAGAGGGCTTGGGGGTGTCCTTGTCGAAGCGGTACAAGGTGAAGCCGGCGCCGTTGAGCACGACCGGGTTGAGCGCGCCGGCCGCGCCCGCGCTGAGCTGGACCCACTTCATCGCGGCCGCGCTGTTGCTCGGGCCGGTGAAGAAGTCGCCGGTGTCGGCGGGGGCGTTGTTCTGCTGGGCCGTACCGGTCACGAAGGTGACGGCCGAGGTCAGGCTCGCGGTGGCGGAGCCGGTGGACTGGGGCGCGGGGCTGGCGCTGCCGCCCGTCCCGCAGGCGGTCAGTGCCGCCACACCGCCCGCCAAAAGGGCAGCGAGTATCGCAACACGAGTTCGGATCATTTCGACTGTTCTCCCAGTAAAGTCTGGCCGGCTTCCGGTTCCTGGTGAGCCGTTCACCCCGCTATACGGACCCGGTTCCAGAACGGTTCAACGCGATTTGCCAACGCCCTGTGATCCACATAACATTGGCTTGAGCTGGGAAAACTGGCAATCGGCGCAGCTCGTCGGGGGTTGGCGGGTAATTTCGGCGCTTTTCTTTTTCCCGTTGTTCGATTTTCTCCGGCGGCAGTCATCCGGTCGGCTGTCGGCGCAGGTCAGGCGTGAGCGGCGGCACATCGGGGCCGATGGAAGAGTGACCGGCGTGACGGTCGCGGAGGGGAGCCAGGGCTCGTATCGCCGGCTGCTGGCCCAGCCGGGGTTGCGCCAGTTGGCGCTCACCGATGTCTGCGCGCGACTGCCGCAGGGCATGGTCGCGGTGACGTTGCTGTTGGTCGCGGCGCAGCACGCGTCGTTCGGCGTCGCCGGCCTCGTGGTCGGCGGCTACACGCTCGGGCAGGCGCTGACCGCGCCGCTGCGTGGCCGGCTGGCCGACCGGCGCGGCCTGCGGGTGGTGGTGCCGATCTGTCTGGTCGGCTACCTGCTCGCACTGCTCTGGCTGATGACCGCCGCCAGCCGATATCCGCGGCCGGACGTGCTGGTCGGCGCGGCGCTGCTGGCCGGACTGTCCACACCACCGCTGAGCCCGGCGATGCGCGGGCTGTGGGCGCACCGCACACCCGCACCACTGCGGCACGCCGGGTTCGCGCTGGACGCGGCCGTGTTCGACCTGGCGATGATCGCCGGTCCGGCACTGGCCAGCGCGTTGGCCACCGGGGTCGCGCCGTCGGTGGCGCTGGGTGCGCTGCTCGCGCTGACCGTGGGTGCGGCCGTCGTGGTCAGCCGGCAGCCCCGCGACCCGGCGGCGACCACCGCCCGGTCCGGCCTGCTGGGGGCGCTGCGCTCGCCGGGGCTGCGCAGGCTGCTGGTCACCGCGGCCCTGGCCAACCTGGCGCTGAGCGCGACCGAGGTGTCGTTGACCGCCTACGCGCGGGCGGCGGGCGCGCTGTGGGCGTCGGGTCCGCTGCTGGCCGGCGTGTCGATCGGCAGCATTCTGGGCAGCCTGCTGCTGGGCTCGCGGCTGCCACCCGGTCCGGGCGCGGCCGGGCGGTTGCTGCGGCTGCTGGCCGGTTACGCGCTCGGCCTGGCCGTGCTGGCCGCGGCGAGCCTGTTCGCGCCGCTGCTGGCGCTCGCCGCGCCGCTCGCCGGGCTCTGCCTCGGCCCGACCCTGGCGACCTTGTTCACCGCGACCGCAGAGGCCGCGCCGGTCGGGACCGCCACCGAGGCCCAGTCCTGGGTGAACACGATCATGTCCGGGGGAGCGTCGCTCGGCGCGGTGCTCGCCGGCTTCACCGCCGACCGCCCGACCCTCGGCCTCGTGCTCGCCGCCGCCGCGGCCGGTGTCGCCGCGCTCACCGTGCTCGGCCGGGCGGACCGGATCGCGTAGGACCCGGTTCAGGGGCCGGGCGGGGCGTGGTGCAGGCGGTGGTACTCGCTGCGGAAGAACAGCAGCGGCAGGCCGTCCTCGTCGTGGGACTCGGCGAGGCTGAGCACCCGGCCGACCACGATCTGGTGGTCGCCGCCAGGAAACTCGCTGTGCAGCCGGCATTCCAGGTGCGCCAACGTGTCGTCGAGCACCGGCAGGCCGACCGGGCCGGGTTGCCAGCCGATGCCGGCGAACTTGTCGCCACCGTCGGCGCCGCGCCGGGAGAACGCCGCGGCCACCTGTTGCTGGTCGTGGTTGAGCACGTTCACCGCGAAGATGCCCTGCGCCCGGATGAGCGGCCAACTCGTGGACGCCTGCGCCGGGCTGAACAGCACCAGCGGCGGCCGTAGGGACAGCGCGCTGAACGACTGGCAGGTCAGGCCGACCGGTCCGCTCTCGGTCATCGAGGTGATCACCACGACCCCGGTGCAGTAGTGCGAGAGCACCCGGCGGAACGCGTGCGGCGCGATCTCGGGTTCGTTGCGCGGCGCGGAGTGCAGCCCGGCGCTGATGGCCGCCTCCCGGTCGACCCGATGTCGGCCGTTCATCAGGCCGCCGCCGGCTCGACCGACGAGAATCGAGCAGGTCGGGCCGGGTTGGTCACCAGTGTGTTCAACCAGATCGCTGACCGCAGTTGGATGTCCACCCCAACAGCGTCCATCGCGATCGGCCGTTCGTCCAGGCAGGCCGCACGACCGGCGGAGTACTCAACCCGCATGGGTGCCGATCAGTTGGCCGATACCGAAAGTGACCGCGACGGCCAACGCGCCGAGCAGCAGTTGGCGCACGCCCGAACGGACCAGCGGCCGACCGGTCAATCGGCCCACGAACGTTCCGCCGGCCAGCAGCGCGGCGCCGCTGAGCACGAGCGAGGGCGCCAGTGTGCCGACCCCGGCCAGGTAGGGGATCAGCGGCAGCAGCGCGCCGAGGGAGAACGCGACGAACGACGCGCCGCCGGCCAGCCACGGCGAGGGCAACTCCTGCGGGTCGACGCCCAGTTCGTCCCGGGTGTGGAAGCGCAGTGCCTGGTCGGGGTCGTGCGAGATGGCCACGGCCATCCGGTGCGCGGTGTCCGGGTCGGCGCCGTAGGAGCGGAACCGCTCCGTCAACTCGGCCAGTTCCTGCAACGGAAAACGCGCGTGCATGTCGGCCTCCAGCGAGACCTCGGCCGCGACCAACTCGTTCTGGTTGGTCACCGAGACGTACTCGCCGGCCCCCATCGAGAACGCGCCGGCGACCAGACCGGCCAGTCCGGTCAACAGGATCGTGTGCGGTGACACCCCGCCGCCGCCGACGCCGGCGATCAACGCGGAGTTGGTCACCAGCCCGTCCACGGCCCCGAACACCGTCGGTCGCAGCCAGCCGCCGGAAACGTCCCGGTGCCGATGACTCCAGCCGGCCGGCGGGCTGCCCGCGACCGGCTTGTCCTCCGCGTTCACCCGGTCATTCTCGCCGGTCTCCGGGTCCGGCGCCCGGCGGCGGTAGGGCGGTCCCTACTCGGGTTCGGGCGGTTGCCCGCAGTGACCGGAACGGTGATTCCGGCTGGAATTGAGGACATGATGCCAGCGATGAGCGCGCAGTCCGGCCCGGCGACCAGGGCCGCCGCCGCCGTGGAACTGCGCGGGGTGAGCCGGGAGTACGGCGGCAAGCAGGCCCGGGTGCGGGCACTCGACGGGGTGAGCCTGGACTTCCCGGCCGGCTCGTGGACGGCCGTGATGGGCCCGTCCGGGTCGGGCAAGTCGACGCTGCTGCACTGCGCGGCCGGCCTGGAGAAGGTGACCGCGGGCCAGGTCCTGCTGGCCGGCACGGACATCACCGGTGCCTCGGACAAGCAGCTGACCGCACTGCGCCGCCGGCAGATCGGCTTCGTGTTCCAGAGCTTCAACCTGGTCGCGTCGCTGACCGCGGAGCAGAACGTGGCGCTGCCGCTGAAGCTCGCCGGCATTCGAGTGTCCAAAAGAGAGGTCCGGGCGGTGTTGGACAGTGTCGGCCTCAGCGGCCGGCTGCGGCACCGGCCGCGGGAACTGTCCGGCGGCCAGCAGCAGCGGGTGGCGATCGCCCGCGCGATGGTCACTCGGCCCGCGGTGCTCTTCGCCGACGAACCGACCGGCGCGCTCGACTCGACCTCGGCGCGCACGGTGCTGACCCTGTTGCGCGACATGGTGGATCTGGCCGGCCAGAGCATCGTGATGGTCACCCACGACCCGGCCGCCGCGGCCCGGGCCGACGCCGTGGTCTTCCTGTCCGACGGCCGGATCGTGGACCGTGCGATCCGGCCGACAGCCCGCGAGGTCGCCGAGCGGCTCGCCCGACTGGAGGCCTGACATGTTCGGCTTGTCCCTGCGCACCTTCCGCGAACGCTGGCAGTTGTTCATCGGCGCGATCGTGACCGTGTGCCTCGGTGTCTCGTTGGTGCAGTCCTCGCTGCTGATCCTCGTGTCGGCGGCCTCACCGCACCTCCCAGCCGGCCTGTCGCCGCTGGCCGCCGAGCAGCTGAGCGAGAGCTACGAGGCGGCGATCACGCTGCTGGCGATGATTCTCGGGTTGGGCGCGTTCCTTGCGGTGTTCATCGTCAGCTCGACGTTCGCGTTCACCGTCGCGCAGCGGCGCAAGGACCTCGCGCTGCTCCGGCTGGTCGGGGCCGGCCGCGGCCAGTTGCGCCGGTTGCTGCTGGCCGAGGCGTTGCTGCTCGGCGTGATCGGCACCGCGCTGGGCGTGCCGCTCGGCCGGTTGGTGATGCGCCTGCAGACCTGGATGCTGATCGACCTGAAATTCCTGCCGAGCAGTTTCGAGCCGCGCTGGCAGTCCTGGATTTTCGGCGTGTCGGCCGGGGTCGGTATTGGCGTCGCGCTGCTCGGCGTGCTCGCCGCGTCCCGGCGGGCGGCGAAGGTGCGTCCGCTGGAGGCACTGCGGGACACCGGTGCCGCGGTGCGGGTGATGACCGCGCCGCGCTGGTTCTTCGGGGCGTTCTTCCTGGCCGGTGCGGTGGCGATGGCCATCCTCGCCCAGTTCACGTCGGCCGACGGCGCCGTGCCGCTGTCGATGTTCACCTCGATCGCCGCGGCGATCGCGCTCAGTGCGCTGAGCCCGCTGGTGGTTCCGCTGTTCGGGCGGCTGTTCGGCCTGCTGCTGCGGCGCAGTCCGCTCGGTGAGCTGGCCCAGGCCAACCTGCGCGACGGTGTGCGGCGCAGCGCGTCCACCGCGGCGCCGCTGCTGGTGCTGGTCGCCCTCCTGCTCGGCATGTCCTCGTCGATCAACTCGGTCACGGCGGCCGGTGACGGCCAGCAGGCCCGGTCCATCAGTGGCGACCTGATCGTCGACTCATCGGGCGCCAGTGCGGCTCGGATCGGCGCGGTTCCGGGGGTCGCGGTGGCGGCCGAGCAGGTCAACCTGCCCTTCCAGGTCACCACGATCACCCAGAAGAAGCACAAGACCAAGGTGAAGGTGCACGACCGCAGTGCGCTCGCGATCGACTCGAACGCCTACCAGCGCACGCATCCGCTGTCACCGACGAGCGGCTCGCTGGCCGATCTGCACGGGCTGACGGTCGCGCTGGGACCGGGCAACGACAACGACGACGGGCTGTCGGTCGGCTCGATGGTGGACGCGGACATCGGTGGGCACTCCTACTCGCTGCGAGTCGTCGCGGTGCTGCCCGAGTTCGTCAATGGCGGGGCGGACTTCCTGGTGCCCCAGGACATTCTGCCCGCTGCGGCGCTCGCCGGCGCGGACGTCCAGACGGTTGTCCAGGTTGATTCCGGAGTGGACCCCTCGGCCGTCGCCACCCGTATCCAGGCAGCACGGCTGGGTTCGGTGAGCACCGTGGCCCGGTCGCTGGCCAGCCGGACCGACTCCAACAAACAGGTCAACTCCGGCATCCTGGTGGTACTCATGGGATTGGCCGGTCTGTACACCCTGGTCGCAGTGATCAACGCGGTGGTGATCTCCGCCGCCGAGCGCAAGGCCGAGTTCGCCGCGGCGCGGGTGACCGGGCTCAGCCGTGGCCAGGTGGTGCGGATGGCGCTGATCGAGTCCTGGGCGGTCACCGCGATCGGCCTGGTCCTTGGCTGCGTGGCCGCAACCGCGACACTGCTGGGCATCGGCGCGGCGACCGGCCGGATGACCGGGGTATCGGTGATCGAGGTGCCGTGGGACCTGCTGGGCGCGGTGGTGATCGGTGCGTTCGCGGTGATCGGCACGACCAGCGTGTGGACCTCGGTCTCGGCGACCAGGGCGACGCCGGTCTCCTGGGAGTGAGCACCGGTAGGCTCGGGGATCGGAGCGGTGGTCTGGAGGACGCGGTGGAGTCGCCCGAGGATTTCCTGGCGCTGATCCTGGACGGGGTGCCGCAGCCGGTGTGGGTCATCGACCAGGACGGCCTGGTGCTGTTCGCCAACCCGGCTGCGGTGTCCACATTGGGCTACGACAGCCCGACCGAGCTGCGCGGCCGGCCCAGCCACGAAACGGTGCACTACCGCCGGGCGGACGGATCGCCTTTTCCGGCAGCCGAATGCGGAATGCTGCGTCCCCGGGAGACGGGCGTCGCGACGAGCTGCGAGGACGACTGGTTCGTGCGGCGGGACGGTTCGATGTTCCCGATCGCCTGGTGGTCGGCGCCGGTCGAGCTACCCGGCGGCCGTGGGGTGGTGCTCTCCTTCACCGACACCACCGAGCGACGGGCCGCCGAGCGGGCCGTGCGCGAGCGGGACGCCGCCGAGATCCGCGCCGCCGAGTCGCGCGCCGCCCAACGCCGGATTCTGGAGAGCGCCACCGCGGCTCGCCGCCAGGTGGCCCGGGACCTGCACGACGGCGCGCAGCAACAGCTGGTCAACCTGCTCATCGGCCTACAGCTGGCCCGCGAGGAGCTGACCGAGGACCTGGCCCGGGCCCGGGAGCTGCTCACGGACGCGGTTGAGCACGCGCAGGAGGCCATCAACGACCTGCGCGAGCTGGCGTCCGGCCTGCACCCGTCCCTGCTGACCACTCGCGGCCTGTTCTCAGCTGTCGAGGCGCTGGCCGGCCGGGCAATATTGCCGGTGCTGGTCGAGGGCGCGGTGGATGTTCCGCTGCCCGAGGAGGTCGAGGCCAGTGCGTACTTCCTGGCCGCAGAGGCGATCACCAACGCGACCAAGCACTCGTTTGCCTCGCACGTGGTGGTGACGCTGGGCACGGGGGACGGGGTGCTGACGATCGAGATTCGTGACGACGGTGCCGGGGGCGCTGTGGTGGGTGGTTCCGGCAGTGGGCTGACGGGCTTGGTGGACCGGGTGGCGGCGCTCGACGGCCGGCTGACCGTCGTGTCACCGTCCGGCGCCGGCACCATCGTGCGAGCCGAGATTCCGATCCCGACCGGGAGCGCTTGACGCGGCGAGCAGCAGAGATCTTCGGCCGCACTACCCCCGTCATCCCGATACCAAGCGCACTGACGTTTTTGTTGCTGTGTCTAGGGTTGGCCCGCCAGGGACAATCGCCGCCAGGCGACGCGGAGCGCCCTTGATGCAGCACCAGAACCGTAAGACGATCGCGCGATCGGGAGGAAGGGACCACGTCGGAACGGGACCGAACCTGCGCGTGTGCCTCTCCGTGGAGCCCTACCGTTTGGCACCCTGGAACCGGTTAGGCACGCTGGATTTGGTTCCGCACTGGTCGCCTCACCGCTCGGTGCCTCGCCCTCATCGCCCCGATTCGCGATTGTCCTACGTGCGCTTTGTATCGGGGTGAAGGGGGTGGAGTGGGCCCTGTCGCGCCAGCGATCCTGTGCTACTCCGCTACTCCGGGTGTGCCACCGACTCGGAACCCTTGAGTTATCCCCATTGCAACCAGCACGACCCCGAGCAACGCTGAACCTATGCCTCGAACCGTCCTGATCGTCGATGACGATCCCGGCTTCCGCCGGATCGCCACCCACCTTCTCACCACCAGAGGTTTCCAGGTGGTGGCGGCGGCCGAGGACGCGGCCCAAGCCCTGGCCGCGGCCCGTGAGTACCAACCGGACTGTGTTCTGCTCGACCTCAACCTCTCCGGTGACAACGGCCTGTCCGTTGCCCAGGCGATCACCGGTAGCCCCCCGGTGCCCAGCGTCGTACTCACCTCGACCGACCCGTCGGGGTTCGCGGCTCCGGTGCTGGCCGCCAGTGGCATCCGGGCGTTCGTGGCCAAGGATCGGCTGGCCGGCGTCGACCTGGATGAACTGTTCAGTTCCGCAAGTAGCTGAGCACGGCGAGCACCCGTCGGTGCTGATCGGACGCCGACTGCTGCAAGCCGAGTTTGCCGAAGATGCCGGTGACGTGCCGCTCCACCGCCGGCACGGTGACCACCAGTTTCTCGGCGATGCCGGAGTTGGACCGGCCCTCGGCCATCAGCGCGAGCACCTCGCGCTCCCTCGGCGTCAGTGAGGCCAGCGGGCTGTTGATTCGCTTGCGGCCGACCAACCGGGCGATCACGTCCGGGTCCAGCGCGGTGTTGCCCTCGGCCACCCGGCGGACCGCGTCGATCAGTACGTCCGGGTCGGCGACCTTCTCCTTCAGCAGGTAGCCCACGCCCTCCGGCCGCTCACCGACGAGTTCGAGGGCGTAGCGGTCCTCCAGGAACTGGGACAGCACGATGACGCCGATCCGTGGCTCGCTGGCGCGCACCTCCAGGGCCGCCCGCAGTCCGTCGTCGGTCAGGTCGGGTGGCATCTGGATGTCGGTGATCAGCACGTCCGGCCGGCACTCCCGGGCCTTGCGCACCACGTCCGGCGCGTCGGCGGCGACGCCGACGACCGCGAAGCCGGCCCGCTCCAGGATGCGCACCACGCCCTCGCGGACCAGCGCCTGGTCCTCGCCGACCACCACCCGTATCGCTGCGTCCACCCGGCAACCGTAACGTCCGGCGACTTGTCAGCCGAAGGTGAAGTCGTAGGCCTGGACGCCCGGACCCAGTTTCAGGTTCAGCACGGCCGCGTTCTCGTTCGGCGTGCTCACCAATGTGTACAGCTTCGGCACGCCGGCGATGGTGAGTGTCGTGGTGGTCCTTCCGTTGACCTGCACGGTGACCGTTCCGGCACCGCCGATCACCAGATAGACGTCCTTGGCCTGGT
Source organism: Pseudonocardiaceae bacterium (assembly GCA_036268615.1). GTDB lineage: Bacteria > Actinomycetota > Actinomycetes > Mycobacteriales > Pseudonocardiaceae > DATATV01. The sequence goes on along the minus strand of DATATV010000064.1, from coordinate 584 downwards.
AGCTCAGCTCCAGTTGGGCGTTGGCGCCCGCGGTGAGCGCCTCGTCCCCGTCGGTCCACGTGCCGGCCAGCGCGAACGTGCTCGGTTGCAGCGTCGAGGGGTACTGGTAGTTGGTGTTGCCGCCGGGTGAGGGGGCGGTCCCGCTGGTGTGCAGCGGTGCGTACTGGTTGCCGAGGTAGGTCTCCGGGGTGAGCTCCTCGGTCGGGGTGGCGTCGGCGACCTCGGTGGCCGGTGGCAGCGTGGCCGTCGGCGAACCGGCGGCGAGCAGCGAGCGGATCTCGCCCTCGGTGGTCGAGTAGTCGCCCTCGCCGAAGGCGACGTGCCGGATCTCGCCGGTCTGGTCGATCAGGTACTCGGCCGGCCAGTACTGGTTGCCCCACGCATCCCAGGTCCCGTAATTGCTGTCGATGGCGACCGGGTAGTGGACGCCGAGCTTGGCCGCCTCGCTCTCCACGTTGGACACGACGTGCTCGAAGGCGAACTCGGGGGTGTGGACCCCGACGACCACCAGCCCGTCCTTGCGGTACGTGTTGTACCAGGCCTCCACGTGGGGCAGGGAGCGCTGGCAGTTGATGCAGGAGTAG
>DATATV010000063.1:0-4514 GCA_036268615.1 Pseudonocardiaceae bacterium | reverse complement strand
GACACCGACGTCGGTGGCACCCTGCTTCTGGTCCGCGATCGCCTTGTTGGAGGCAACGGCCGCAGCGTTGTCGATCGAGTGGACCGTGCTGCCACCGGCACCGGCACTGGTCGGGCCGGACGAGTCGCCCGCAGCGGCCGGTGCGGCAGCGTCGGACTTGGCGGCCTTGTCAGCGGGCTTGCCCTTGTCGGCCGGCTTGGCCTTGTCGGACTTGGCAGCCTTCGGAGCAGCAGCGGCGACCGGAGCAGCAGCGGCGACCGGAGCAGCCTTCTCCGCCGGAGCGGCCTTCTCCGCCGGAGCGGCCTTGGCCGCGGGGGCGGCAGCAGCAGCGGCCGGAGCAGCGGCAGTTTCCGCAGCAGCCGCGGGAGCGGCGGCGGCGGCGGCCGGAGCAGCGGCTGCTGCAGGGGCGTCGGCAGCGGCGGCCGGGGCTGCCGGCTGCTGTGCGACGGAGGACGAGCTGCCGCTGCTTCCGCAAGCGGCCAGGATCAACGCGGTTGCCGCGACGACCGGGACGGCCTTCACGACACGACTCTTGATTCTCATTAGGTAGGCGTCTCCTTCGATCTGACATCGAATCGAAATTGGGACTTGTCGAGCGCCGGCTGAGATACCCGGAGCAGCGGCTTCCTCGGGCTCCGATACGTAATGGGTCTGATCGGGGACAGTGAAGTCCGGGGAATGACTGCTTCGCCGAGGGATGCGCGGACGGTTCGTGTCGCTGGTGGTGCACAACACTCCCGCCGAGTGCTGCCCGCCTTGCCAGTAGACCTTCGCCGCCCGAGCCCGGGCCCGGAGCCAGCTCCGGACAACCCTCTAAAACACTTTTTGAAACGGCCGAAGGTACCTGGACCTGTGACGCTGGAGCGGCCCAAACGTTCATCGTCGTTTCAGGGTCGATTGCGAGAATGAGCATTGCATATAAAGGTGCCCGAAGAAACTAAGAAAACTCCCCCGTAGCGTGGGATACCTATGTGCCCGGGTCAGCTCTTGTGATCTGGAGCACAAGCTCCTTGCGGGTAGGGCACTTTGCCGCAGATGCAGGTCAGGGCCCCCTCCCAGCTGTGCAGATGTGTCGAATGAGCTGCCGTTTGCTCGGCTCGACGCCCTGGGAAAACGGGGTTTCGGTGCCCCGCCGCGGCCTCCGGCGGGGACTCAGGAGAACCACAACGCTGATCGTTGCCTGAAAGCAGCCAACTATCGGTCGCTCATAGGACCGCCTCGCAGCGGCTGAATGGCCGGTCACGAGGGCCTTGATGTTGATTGTTTAGTCAGCTCCGAAGCGTCGTCGGGTCGACCTGTGCGGCCAGGCACAGGTTCGCGGCTTTGAGGACCTCGACCGCCCGTCGCAATTCCGTGTTCTCTTTCCGGAGTTTGCTCAGCTCGTCGATTTCGCTCGCCGGACGATGCCCCCGCTCCAGCAGTTCGGCGCGCGCCCGCCGGATCCAATACCGCAGGGCCTCCGGGTGCACCCGCAGTTGAGCGGCCAGTCGGCGAATGGGTGGCGGAGGGTTCGAATCCAGGTAGATCTGCACGGCCTTCGAACGAAGTTCGTCCGGGTACTTCTTCGCTGCCACCCGCAGTCCCTTCGGGTCTGGCGCCATGAAATACGGGCCACAGAGCCTTCGGTCGGACACGGCGCGCACCGAGTCGGGTGAACACCGCGAGCGTCTGGCGAGTAGTCGTCGGCCGGGACCTCGAGTTCTGTCCTGTTCGTCGGTGACGCTGGTGAGTAGCGGCGCTGCTCCGCCCGGTGGGCTCCCGACCGAGCGCGAGGCAACTAAGAAGACGCTGACGTTACGCAGGGCCTGCTGGGGCGGCCACGCCTTGACAGTGCAATCAGGCTGCCCTGAAACTGCACTCTCAGTACGGGGCGTGTGCGCCAGTTCACATGCCGCGGGGAGATCTACCTGTACTCCAGGGACCGTTTGGCCATCTGAGTTCGCTCTGCGAGTACAGGATCTGGATCCTGAGAGGCCTTTCTGAGGTCGACTGAGCTGCCGCCAGGCCGGCCCGCTGTCGACCGGTACTGGGAGTGGGTGGCGGATACGCGTGTTGTCGCGGATGGTCGACCTACCAGGACGAGACGCGGATCACACTGGGGGAGGGATGTCCGCCGTCGTCCCTGCCCCCGCCAGGACGTGGCACCGTGGCCGTGGGTTGCGTAACCTCGGCCCGTCCGGTCGAGTCCGCGCGGGATCCGACGTCCTTTCGCCGATTGGGAACGCAAGTGGCCGGAACGACCAAGTATCCGGTTGAGTTGCGGGAACGAGCCGTGGCGCTCTATCTGAGTTCCCGCCCCAGGACAACGATCAAGCGGTTGGCCGACCAGCTCGGCGTGCACCCCGAGGCGCTGCGGTACTGGATCAGACGGGCCGAGCGGGAGTCCCCGCCGGTCGAGCGGGTGGTCAGCGCCGAGACCGACGAGCGCGACCGACTGCGCCGGGAGAACGCCGAGTTGCGTCGCGCCATCGAGGCATTGAAGGCGGCCAACAACGTCCTGGCCGAGCAGACCGACCCGAACACGTTGCGAGCGTAGCTGGGTGTGCAGCAACCGGACCTGTCGTCTCTCGCCCATCCCGACGCGACGGCGTTCGCCGCGGTTCAGGTGCTCAGGCTCTGCAGGGTTCGCCAGGCGCGTGTGGCCAGCTTGAGGTTGAAGGTGATGTCGGGGTCGGTCAGGTCGTGGCCGGAGACTTCGCGGATGCGTTGCAGCCGGTACTTGAGGGTGGACCGGTGCACTCGGAGGACCACCACCGCGCGGTCCCAGCTGCCGCCGCACTCCAGGTAGACGCTGAGCGTGGGGACCAGTTCGGCGTTCCGGCGCTGGTCGTACTCCAGCAAGCTGCCCAGCCACTGTTTGACGAAGCGGTCGACCACTGCCGGGTCCTGCACCTCGCACAGCAGGCGGTAGACACCGAGCTCGTCGTAGAAGGTCACCCGGGCGTCGCTGCGGATCCGGCAGGACACGGACAGCGCCAACCGGGCCTCGTGGTACGACTGCGGAAGCTCGGACGGCCGGGGGCACCACCTGCCGACGCCGATCCGGCATGTCTCGGTACCGATCTCCGCCCGGACCGCGGACAGCAGTGCCTCGCCGTCGAGCTCAGCGCCGGACAGGATCACTACACAACCCAGGCGGGCGACGATCAGGGTGCCGAGACCCAGCCGACGGGCCACCCGCCGCACGACGTGGAAGAACTCGCTCTCCTCGGCGTTGCCACCTTCCACGGCGATCGCCCGGTGCGGTTTCTCCAGGTCGTGGCCGAGCACCTGAGCCCGGGCCAGCGCGCTGGCCTCGTCGGTCGTGCCCGACAGCAGTTCCTCGACCAGGTCGCGCCGGAGCCGCAATTCGGTCTCGGCCAGGCTGCGCAGCCTGGCCAACTCCATCGACAGCACGGTGGCGCCGTGCTCGAGCGCAATCCGGTCGCGCGCCCCGGCAGCCTCGTGCGGGTCGACCAGCGCGAGTATGCCGAGCACGTCCGCCGACGGGTTCGCGATCGCGACCAGCCGGCCGTTCTGTCGCATCGGGTGGCCCTCGCGCAACGCCTGCAGTACCGAGGCCTCCCGCCGCGCCGGCGGGTCCTTCGGGTACGGCTCCGGCTGGCCGGGCCCGGCCCACGCCTTCAGGTTGCCGTAGCGGTCCTCGACCGCCACCGACAACCCGGTCAGCTCGTGCAGCGCCCGCGCGATGCCTTCCTGGCCCTCGGCGGCCGCGGCCACCCGCGTGAACCGTTCGTGGATCCGGGTGGTCTGCTCCAACGCCCGAACCGTGTCGGCCAGCGTGCTGTTCGCCCGCCGCAACTCATCGGCGGTGGCCAGGTCGCGGGCATGCAGCCGCGCGTTGCCCAACGCCACACCGGTCTGCTGCACCAACACCCGCAGCAGGAAGTGCTCGGCCGGCGACGGTTCCTCGCCGGCGGCCACCAGATAACCGATGTGCCGCCCCAGGCTGCGCAACGGCAGCGCCATCGCGAACTGCTCGCCCGGCACCTCGATGACCCCACCGTCGCCGTCGAGCACTTCCAGTTGCCGTTCGATCATCGATCGGATCTCACTGCCCGGGCACGGCGCGGTCGTGGTTTGCCAGCCGCCGTCGCGCAGGTGCACGCCGACGGTGTGTGAGGCGCCGAACGAGGGCACCGAGGTGCCGGCCAAGTGGATGATCTTGGTCTCGTCGTTGCTCTCGGTCATCAACATCGACAGCAACAGCAGACCTTGCAGGTTCGACAACTGCTCGCGCAGCTCGGCATTGCCCGCGTGGGGGCCGTTCAGCACATGGACGGTGCCTGCACTGCGCCGCGGCCCTGCCTCGGTGACTGGGACGCTCATTCGTGCACCATCCATGCGTCGGCAGCGACGGCCCAGGTGAAGGGTTCGTCAGCCGAGCAACCACCGAACAACCGCAACGGTTGGGGCGGACGCCGGTGCAGCAGGATGCTCACATGTACCGGCTCAGAAACTCGTCGGGAGCCAGGTAGTACGGGTTGTCGAGCAACATGCCGCCGAGCAGCACC
>DATATV010000062.1:0-83866 GCA_036268615.1 Pseudonocardiaceae bacterium | reverse complement strand
GTGTCGGTGTGCCGGGGATCGATCGACCGGATCGATCCCCGGCACACCGGGTCAGCCTCCCTTCGTTCTCACTCTGTAGTTGTCAAACTGCTTGTTGCCGCCATCGGCGATGGTGGTCAACGTCGGGACACCGGCCGGTCAGACGTTCGCGGTCTGCCGGATCCAGTCGCGGCCGGCCGCGACGCTCGCGTACTGCTGGGACTTGGCCTCCTCGTCGCCGGTCGAGCAGACGCCGACCTCGACCCCGTCGGCCATCTCCGGACCGCCGGAGTCACCGTTGTAGGCCGTGCCGTCGACCCCGGTGCTGCAGATCGCCTTGCCCTGCTTGCCATCCACGCAGTCCAGGTCGGTGACCTGAACCTTGGCCGTGCGCAGCTGGCGGGCCGGACCGCTGTCCGAGCTCGTCTTGCCCCAGCCGTAGATCTCGTTGGTCGAGCCGACCGCCGGGTCGGTGTCGGCCAACTGGACGTAGCCGGCCTGCACCGGCTCGGCGAGGTGCAGCAGGGCCAGGTCACCGGCCGGGTCGAGCTGCTTGTCGTCGATGGTGACCGCGGTCCCGCCGCCCAGTCGCAGCGAGCCGACCTTGACGGTCATGCCGCCGTCGGTGACGCAGTGTCCGGCGGTGAGCACCCACCGCGCGGCCACCAGGGTGCCGGAGCACTCGAAGCCGAGATCGTCCCAGTAGACCTGGGCGGCCCACGGCGCGTTGGTCGCGTTGCCGCCGCCGATGATCGACGTGGTCGGACCACTCTGCGTGCTCAGACCGGGCTTGCCGACCGGCTGGTGCGCGACCGGCGGCTGAACGACCGGCGGCTGAACGACCGGCGGGTGCACCACCGGTGGGTGCGGGACAGGTCGGCCCGGGCCGACCGGCGGGGTGCCGGTGGAGCCGCCCGAGCCCGGCTGGCCCGGCCCGGGCTGGTGGCCGACGGTCTTCCGCTTGCCCGGCTTGTGCACCGGCGCCTTGTGTACCGGGGCTTTGTGCACGGGCGTCTTGTGTACCGGTGCCTTGTGCACCGGCTTGTGCGTCGGCGGCTGGTGGCCGGGCGCCGGGTGACCGACCGGCTTTCGCCCGTGACCCGGAACATGCTGACCCGGGACGTGCTGACCGGGCGCGTGCTGTCCGGTACCGCCCGGACTGCTTGGTGCGGTGGGTGCGGCCGGGTTGGGAATTGGCGTCGGCGCGGTCGCCGCCTGGGCGAACTGTGCGGAGGGCAGGAGGCCCACCGCGAGCGCGGCGCCGCCGATCAGCGCCGCCGACACGAGCTTGTTCATCATGAACTGTCCTTTCCGGATGGAGATCTGCGTCCTGTGCGGTTGCACTGCGTCAGCTCACCAGTCCGGAAAAGATCGCGTCGGCGACCATGATCAACTTGTGGACAATGGGGTCGCATGTGGACAAGTCGGCCGATGAAACGTCATCGGCCGACTTGTCGTCGGTGGATTGCGGTATAAGACGCGGCTCGGCGTCAGCCTTCGAGCTTGCGTACGTCCAGCACTTCCTCGACGGCCGCGCCGGTGGCCTCGTCCCGGCGCACCCGGTAGGCACCCCCGGAGGGTCGCTCGGTGACCGCCTCGACCAGCGTCGTGCCCCGGTAGAGCAGCCCGGCACCGTCGTCGGTGCAGTGCGTCTCGGGCAGCTCGCCCGCGGCCACCGCCGCGTGGACCAGTGGCCTGCGGCCCAGCTCGGAGTCGTAGTGCACACCGTTGCCGTAGGGCAGAAACGCCAGCCCGTTGGTGACCAGCCGCAGCTCCGGGCCGAAGGAATCCGTTGGGCCGCCGAGGAACCAACAGATCGAACCGGCCGAGACCCCGCCCAGCACGACACCCGCCTGCCAGGCTCGGCGCATTACGTCACCCAGCCCGTGCACCTGCCACACCGCGAGCAGGTTGGCCACCGAGCCGCCGTTCACCCAGATCACATCGTGATCCTGGGCGAAGGCATCCAGATCGTCGGTGGGCGGCATGGTGAACAGGTTCAGGTGGGACACCTCGACCCCGGCGACCTGGCCGGCCTCGGACACCCGCGCGTTGAACCAGCGCTGGTCGCCGTACGCCGTGCCGACGTGGCACAGCCGTGGTCTGCGGCCGGTCACACCGGACAGCTCGATCGCGAAGTCGATCAACGGACCGAACGCGAGATCGACACGATGTCCCATGCGCCAGCCGCCTGACGTGGCCAAGATGGTTGGTTGATCAGCGGGCATGCCCTGGATGGTTGCAGCTCGTCACCGTCGATGCCACCCATTCGAGGTACTGACAGTTGTCATGGATAGATCGTGACGCGCGGCGTGCCCGGGAGTGGGTCGCGGACTGCATGCTTGGTGACATGAACGACATGACCGCACCGGGCACGGCCCGGCACTCGGCGCCAGCGGCTGAGCGGGCCGCGGTGTCCGCCGGTGCCGCGATCAGCATGACCGGCCTGCGTAAGCACTATGGCGAGGTACGCGCGGTGGACGGGCTCGACCTGGTCATCGCACCCGGCGAGGTGGTCGCGCTGCTCGGTCCCAACGGGGCCGGCAAGTCCACCACCGTGGACATGCTGCTGGGCCTGACCAAGCCGGACAACGGGGACGTCCGGATCTTCGGCCAGCCGTCCCGCGACGCGGTGTCCAATGGCACGGTCGGTGCGATGCTGCAGGAGGGTTCGCTGCTCGACGACGCCACCGTCGGCGAGACCGTCGCGATGATCGCCTCCCTGCACCGCAAGCCGATGTCGGTGGTCGAGGCGCTGCGCCGGGCCGGGGTCGAGGACCTCGCTTCCCGTCGGTGCACCAAGCTTTCCGGCGGCCAGAAGCAGCGGGTCAGGTTCGCCGTCGCGCTGGTCTGCGACCCCGACCTGCTCGTGCTCGACGAGCCGACGGCCGCCATGGACGTGTCCAGCCGACGCGAGTTCTGGCGGTCGATGACCGAGTTCACCGCGTCCGGCCGCACCGTCCTGTTCGCCACGCACTACCTGGATGAGGCCGAGGAGTTCGCCGACCGGGTGGTGCTGATGCGCGCCGGTCGGATCGTCGCCGACGGCTCGGTGGCCGAGGTCCGCTCCGCTGTCTCCGGCCGCACGCTGCGCGCGGTCGTGCCCGGCGCGACCGAGGCGGACATGCTGCGGCTGCCCGGGGTGAGCACCGCCCAGCTGCGGTCCGACCGGGTCGAGCTGTCCTGCGCCGACTCGGACGCCGCGGTGCGCGCACTGCTGACCGCCTACCCACAGGCCCACGACATCGAAATCAAGGCCGTCGGTCTCGAGGAAGCCTTCCTCGCGCTGACCGCCGACGCCGAGGAGGTCGCTCGATGAAGACCGGATACCTTGCCCTGGAAGCCCGGCGCGCCCTGCGCACGCCGCGGGCGCTGATCTTCACCATCGTCTTCCCGGTTGTGCTCTTCCTGGTCTACAAGGGCCTGTACGGTGACCAGAAGATCGCCGGCACCAACGTCACCTACACCGTCTACCTGATGTGCAGCATGGCCGCGTTCGGCTCGTTCATGGCCGCGATGAACGCCGGCGCGCGCACCGCGGTCGAGCGGTCGGTGGGCTGGCAGCGGCAGCTCCGGCTGACCCCGTTGACCTCCCGTGGCTACCTGTTGTCCAAGGCCGCGGTCGGCATGATCGTCGCATTGCCGCCGGTGGTGCTGGTGTCCCTGGTCGGCGCGTTCTCCGGGGCGCACCTGGGCGCCGCGGGCTGGGTGCAGGTGGTGGTCGGCGTGTGGGTCGCGACGCTGCCCTTCGCCGTGCTGGGCCTGCTGATCGGCCAGTTGGCCACGGCGGAGACCATGCAGGTCTACACGAGCGGTGCGATGCTGCTGTTCAGCCTGCTGGGCGGGCTGTGGATTCCGGTCACCATCTTCCCGAACTGGCTGGCCGACATCGCCAAGGTGCTGCCGAGCTACTGGCTGGCCGACATCGGCCAGAGCGCCGCGCTGGGCAACCACGACATCGGCCGGGCCGTCGAGGTACTGGCCATCTGGACCGTGGTGCTCGGCTTCGCGGTGGTCCGGCGCTACCAGCGGGACAGCGCGCGGGTCTGATGCGGGTTGGATTCGGGCAGGACTGAGGGAGAATGGCGGCCGGAGGTCGGAATGGCTGAGATATCGGGGCACGTGATCGGTGGTTGGGACTGGCCCGAGTGGGGCAAGGAGTCCGAGTCGGCGTCGCGTCGGGAGCGGGTCGGTCGGCTGCTCGGACCGGGCGTGTTCCTGGTGTTCCTGATCCAGCCGATCGCCGACGTGCTCAACAGTTCGGGATCGGCCGCGCTCAAGGCCGGCGTGGTGTCGATCGTGGTGGGCTACGGCCTCAGTTATGTGGCCGTAGCCAGCCGCGGCAACCGGTTCTCGCACTCTGCCCGGGTGTTGGCGGTCGCCTGGCTGGCGCTGTTCCCGATCGCGCTGGCGATCCTGCTCGGACCGGGCTCGTTGGTCTTCTTCACCTACGCCGTGTCGCCCGCGTTGATGATGCTGCCGCGCAACATCGGCTTCCTGTTCGGCATGAGCACCGCGCTGGGACTGCTGGTCAGCAGCAAGGTCGTGAACGGCAGCATCGACTGGGGCGACGCGATGACCCTGGTCGTGCTCACCGCTGCGATGTTCGCCTTCGGCGCGCTGCTCAACATCATCGGCGAACTGCGCCGCACGCAGGACAAGATGGCCAAGCTGGCGGTGGCCGAGGAGCGGTCCCGGCTGGCCCGGGACCTGCACGACGTGCTCGGGCACAGCCTGACCACGATCACCGTGAAGGCCGGCCTGGCCCGGCGGGTGCTGGAGACGGACGCCGACCGGGAGCGGGCCATCGCCGAGGTCCGGGACGTGGAGGACCTGGCCCGGCAGGCGATGGCCGAGGTGCGCTCGACGGTGTCCGGCTACCGGACCGCGTCGCTGCCGGCCGAGCTGGTCGGTGCGCGCGCCGCGTTGCAGGCGGCCGGGATCGAGGCCGACCTGCCCCGTGCGGTGGACAACGTGGCCGCCAATCTGCAGGAGACCTTCGCCTACGTGCTGCGCGAGGGTGTGACCAACATCATCCGGCACAGCGAGGCGACCCGGTGCGAGGTCCGGCTCGGGGACAGCTGGCTGGAGGTCAGGGACAACGGGCGGCTCTGCCTGGAGAAGATGACCACCTCCCGGGACTCCGGCGGCGGCCACGGGCTGGCCGGGCTGGCCGAGCGGGTGGCCGCGGTCGGCGGTGAGCTGGCGGCAAAGCCGCTGCCCACCGGCGGGTTCGTGCTCCGGGCACAGGTCGTCGCGCAGCCGCCGGAGGCGTCCAACGGGATCGAGACCCAGCAGTCCGGCACGGCGTTCGCCGGCCAGCGTTCGGTGGGTCTGGCGTGATCCGGGTGCTGTTGGCCGACGACCAGGCGCTGGTCCGGGGCGCGTTGTCGGCGATGTTGAGCCTGGAGAACGACATCGAGGTGGTCGTCGAGGTCGGCTCAGGGGATGACGTGGTGCCCGCCGCGCAGCGCTACAAGCCCGATGTGGCGCTGCTGGACGTGCAGATGCCCGGCAAGGACGGGCTGACCGCGGCCGCCGAGCTGCGCACGGCGTTGCCGACCTGCCGGGTCGTGGTGTGTACGACGTTCGGCCGGCCGGGTTACCTGGCCCGGGCGATGGCGGCCGGGGCGGCCGGCTTCGTGGTCAAGGACGCGCCGCCGGAACAGCTCGTGGAGGCGGTCCGCCGGGTGCACAACGGCCTGCGCGTGGTGGACCCCGCGCTGGCGGCCGAGTCACTGGCCAGGGGGACCAGCCCGCTGACCGACCGGGAGCGGGACGTGCTGCGCGCGGCCAGTGAGGGCGGCACCGTGGCCGACCTGGCCAAGGTGCTGCACCTGTCGGAGGGCACGGTGCGTAACCATCTCTCCTCGGCGATCGGCAAGACCGGCGCGCGGACCAGGGCGGAGGCGGCCCGGATCGCCGAGGACTGCGGCTGGCTGTGACCGGCCCGGTGGTCTGGCACAAAGCCGGCCGACCGGTTCTGCCACCATTGGGCCAGTGACCAGGTCCCCGTTCTGGCTGATGACCCGTCGGTGGCTGGCGCGCTTCGCGTTGGGAGTGCTCCTGCTGCTGGTGCTGGTCGTCGGTGGCACCGCGTTCCGGGTGTGGCAGTACGGCCGGATCGACGACCGCGGCCACGCCGACGTGATCCTGGTGCTCGGTGCGGCCGAGTACAATGGCCGGCCCTCGCCCGTCCTGCAGGCCCGACTGGACCACGCGCTCACCCTCTATCAGGAGGGGGTGGCCAGCGAGATCATCACGGTCGGCGGCCGCAAGCCCGGCGACGAGTACACCGAGGCGCAGGCCGGGGACAGATACCTGGCCAGCAACGGAGTTCCGGCCAGCAACATGATCGCGGTGAACTCCGGCAACGACACGCTCAACAGCATGCGGGCCGCCGCCGCCGTGCTGCGCGCCCACGGCTGGAGCACGGCGGTGCTGGTCAGCGACCCGTGGCACATGTACCGCTCGAAGACGATGGCGGTCGACTCGGGCATCGACGCGTGGACCTCGCCGACACACAGCGGGCCGGCCGTGCAGACCAGGCAGACCCAGCTGGAGTACATCGGCCGGGAGACCGCCGCGATGCTCTACTACCGGGTCACCAAGGCGCCGGCCGACGATATCGGCGCCAGTCTCGGATAGCGGCGACGGTCGGTCCGCGAACGTAGTCTTGACCGGGTGATTCCCGGGTACGCAGAGCATGATCAGCAGCGGCGCGGCGCCGAGGCGCCCAAGGCCGGGCCGGACGCGCGTACGCCGTTTGCCCGCGACCGGGCCAGGGTGCTGCACTCGGCCGCGTTGCGCCGACTGGCCGGCAAGACCCAGGTGGTCGGGCCGGGCGAGGGCGACGTGCCGCGCACCCGGCTGACCCACTCGCTGGAGGTGGCGCAGATCGGCCGGGGCATCGCCGAGGACCTCGGCGCCGACCCGGACGTGGTGGACACAGCCGGGCTCGCGCACGACATCGGCCACCCGCCGTTCGGGCACAACGGTGAGCAGATCCTCAACGAGCTGGCCCAGCCGTGCGGCGGGTTCGAGGGCAACGCGCAGACGCTGCGCATCCTGACCCGGTTGGAGCCCAAGGTCTTCTCCGCCGACGGGTCGAGCTTCGGGCTCAACCTGACCCGGGCCTGCCTGGACGCGTCCTGCAAGTACCCGTGGCCGCGGACCGCGGGCACGGTGAAGTTCGGCGTCTACGTCGACGACCTGCCGGTGTTCGGGTGGCTGCGGGAGGGGATCGCCGCGGGCCGCCGGTGCGTCGAGGCACAGGTGATGGACTGGTCGGACGACGTGGCCTATTCGGTGCACGACGTGGAGGACGGCGTGCTGTCCCACCGGGTGTCCATGGGGGTGCTCGCCGATCCGGGGGAGCGGGCCGCAGTCGCCGAGCTCGCGGCCAAGCACTTCTCCGGCGAACCCGTGTCCGCGCTGGAGGACGCCGCGGTCGGCCTGCTGCGGCTGCCCTCGGTGGCCGAACTGGTGCGACACGACTACGACGGATCGCCGGCCGCACAGGCCGCGCTGAAGCGGCTCACCAGTGACCTGGTCGGCCGGTTCGCCTCCGCCGCGGTGACCGGCACCCGGCAGGTGCACGGTGCCGGGCGGCTGACCAGGTATGCCGCCGACCTGGTGGTGCCCGCGCGGGTGGCGGCCGAGGTCGCCCTGCTCAAGGCGTTCGCGTTGCGGTACGTGATGAGCGACCCGAACCGACTGGACATGCAGCGCGCCCAGCGGGAACTGCTCGCCGAGCTGGTCGGCGCGCTGCACGAGCGGGCGCCGGAGGGGCTCGATCCGGCGTTCGGGCCGGCCTGGTCGGTGGCCGAGGACGACGCGGGGCGGCTGCGGGTGGTGATCGACCAGGTCGCGTCGCTGACCGACGCGCAGGCGATCCGCTGGCACGGCGTGCTCACCTGAGTGTTCCGCTGAGGGCGAACGGCGGTCGGGTCGATGTGAGCGGTGGCACACTCAAGGTATGGCAGATGACACGCCCCGCAGGCCGAAGGGCCGAGGGCCACGCCGCGCGGCCCGGGAAGGCGTGCCGGCCGACCCCGGCGGTCTTTTCGGCGACGATCCGGACGAGGACGGTTCGGCCGGCGTCCGCGAACCCCGCCGACCCAAGCCGAAGGGACCGGTGTCCGGTGCGGCCGAACTGCCCATATCGGAGCCGCCACTGGTCGCCTCGCTGCCCGACCCTCGGTACTGAGGCGCCGGCCGGTGAGTAGTGGAACCACGGGTACCCGCGTCGACCGCGAACACCTGGCCTTCACCCTGGCCACCCACCGGGCGCTCGCGCCGGACTCGACGAGCGCCGCGTGCTGGTCGCCGTTCTCGGTCGCCAGTGCGTTGGGGCTGCTGGCCACCGGTGCGCGTGGCACGACCCGGGACGAGCTGACCGCGCTGCTGCTGGGCGACCGGGACGGCTCGCTGGCCGACCATGCCGCCATGCTGTCCCAGGCGACCCAGCTGGACCAGGTCGGCTACGGCGACCCGGCGCAGCTCGGGGTGTCGAACACGCTGTGGACCCGGCCGCGGCTGCCGGTGACCGCCGAGTTCACCCGGGAGCTGCTGACCTGGCCGAACGGGTCGATCGCCGAGGCCCCGTTCGACACCGACCCGACGGCCGCCCGGCAGCTGATCAACAACGCCGTCGCGGAGACCACCCGGGGGCTGATCCGCGAACTGGTCCAACCCGGGGATCTCACGACTCACACGCTCGCCACGCTGGTCAACGCGCTCTATCTGAAGGCAGGCTGGCGCGACCCGTTCCCTGATCGGGCGACCGCCCCGCAGCCCTTCCACGCTCCGGGCGGCCAGGTCGACGTGCCGACCATGCGGCTGGCCAAGCGGCTCGGTTATGCCGCGGCCGGCGGCTGGCAGGCCGTCGTGCTGCCCGCCAACGGCGCCCTGGACGCCGTGGTGCTGCTGCCCGACGCCGATCTCGGCCCGGCCGAGGCCGGCCTCGACGCCGACGCGCTGGCCGGGCTGCTGGACGCGCCGAAGGTCCGGTCCGTCCAGCTCCTCCTGCCGAAGTTCCGGGTGTCGGCCCGGTCGCCGCTGACCCAGGCGCTGGCCGGACTCGGCGTGCACGCGGTGTTCACCGACCAGGCCGACCTGTCCGGGATCAGTGACGTGCGGCTCGCCGTGTCCGGGGTGCTGCACCAGGCCGTGCTCACCGTGGACGAGCAGGGTTTCGAGGGCGCGGCGGCGACGGCCGTGGTGGCGCGCGCGGCGATGGCGATGCGGCCCGAGGAGCCGGTCGTGGTGCGGGTCGACCGGCCGTTCCTGCTGTTGGTGCGGCATCGGGCCAGCGGCGCGGTGTACTTCCTGGCCCGGGTGGTCAGTCCGTAGGGATGTGCCGCAGCTTGTCCGGGTTGACCACGTCGTAGAGCGCGGTGAGCAGGCCGTCCCGGAAGGTGAACGTGGCCACCCTGCGGTCCAGCGGCGGATGGCCCTCGGCCTGCACGGTTGTCGGCAGCAGCAGACCGAGATCGCCGTTGACCAGGACGAGCCGCGCCTGCCCCCAGGCTTGTTCGCCGCCGTACTGCTTGATCAGCCCGACGACGAACCGGGCGACCTTGTCCCGCCCGGACACCATCCGGCGGGCGCTGCGGGCCTTGCCGCCGCTGTCGCCGACCACCACGACATCGGGGTGCAGCAGGGCGACCACGGCCTGGATGTCTCCGCTGGCCATCGCGGTCATGAACCGGCCGACCAACACCTGCTGTTCGGCGAGTTCGAGCCGGGGCGGCGGCTCGGCGTCGGCCACCGCCTTACGGGCGCGGGAGGCGTGCTGGCGGGCGGCGTCGGCGGAGCAGCCCAGCACGTCGGCGATCTCCGCGAAGGGCAGCTGGAACGCGTCGTGCAGGACGAAGGCGACCCGCTGCTCGGGGGTGAGCCGGTCGAGCACGACGAGCGTGGCCAGCCCCACCTCGTCGGCCCGGGTGACCGCGTCCAGCGGGTCCTCGCCCGGCTGCCCCGGCAGCGCGCTCACCAGCGGTTCGGGCAGCCACGGGCCGACGTAACGCTCCCGCCGGGCGGTGGCCGACCGCAGCCGGTCCAGGCAGATCCGGCCGACCACGGTCACCAGCCAGGCGCGCAGGTCGCGGATGTCGGTGTGGTTCGCTCCGGCCAGGCGCAGCCAGGACTCCTGCACGGCGTCCTCGGCGTCGGCCACGCTGCCGGTCAGCCGGTAGGCGACCCCGAACAGCTGGGGCCGAGCCGCGGTGAACTCCCTGGCGAGAGCGTCATCGGCCACGGTCATGCGGCCGACCTTAGCCGTGGCTGAGCGAGATTGACGGCGTGTCCTCAGTAATGCCTCAGGGACCACTCAGCTGACCAGCCGATGATCTGAGCAGGAGCCGAACACGAGCTGGAGTGGTAGCGATGTCAGAACCAACGCCCGAATCCGCGCGCGGACCCGTGGAGCCGACGCCCGCGACCGCGGATGCCACCCCGCAACCTGAGCACACCCCGCAGGCCGAGCAGGTCCCGCCGGCCGGCCCCGAAACGGCCAGGACCGCCACGATGCCGGCGGCCGGGGCGCCGCAGGCCGCGCCGGGCTATCTGATGTACGGCCAGGTCAAGCCGCCCAGCAAGGTCGACCGGTTCGTCCGCCACCGGCTGACCCAGGCGGTCACGGCGGTGCTGGTGGGTGCGGTGATCGGCGGTGGCACGGTCGCGGTTGTCGACCATGCGTACGGCAACGACCAGAGCAGCCAGACCAGCGTGCAGAACGGCAACCAGGGCGGCGGCCAGTTCGGCAGCGGGGGCTTCGGCGGCGGCGGGTACGGCAGTGGCGGCGGCGGCTTCGGCAACGGGCAGTTCGGCAGCGGTGGCGGCAGCGGCGAGGGTGGTGGCGAGGGCGGGAGCGGCGGTTTCGGTGGCGGTTTCGGTGGTGGCGGGACCGGCGGCTTCGGCGGCAGTGGTGGCAGTGGTGGCCTCGGCGACGGCGGCTCGGGCAGTGGTGGCGTCGGCGGTGGCGGCTCGGGCAACGGCTCGGGCCAGGGCGGGAGCGGAACCGGGACGTGAGCACGCTCTAGACTCATCCCTGTGGCAGGGCGTATCCGGGAAAGTGACATCGCGTTGGTTCGCGATCGCAGCCGGATCGACGACGTCGTCGGCGACTACGTGTCGCTGCGCCGGGCCGGTGGCGGTGCGCTGAAAGGCCTGTGTCCCTTCCACGAGGAGAAGACACCGTCCTTCAACGTCCGCCCCAGCCACGGCACCTTCCACTGCTTCGGCTGTGGCCAGGGTGGCGACGTGATCGCCTTCATCATGAAGATCGAGCACCTGGACTTCGTGGAGTCGGTGCAGCGGCTCGCCGACAAGGTCGGCGTCCAGCTCCAGTTCGAGGGCGGCACGCCGAGCAGCGCGCGCGACCGGGGCAGCCGGACCCGGATGCTGGATGCGCACAAGGCGGCGGTCGAGTTCTACGCCGAGCAGCTCAGTACCCCCGACGCGCAGAAGGCACGCGAGTACCTGGCCGAGCGCAACTTCGACGAGGCGGCGGCCCGCCTGTTCGAATGCGGGTTCGCGCCCGCCGGCTGGGACAAGCTCACCCGGCACCTGCTCGGCCGCGGCTTCACGGTCGACGAACTGGTCAAGGCCCAGCTGAGCAAGGAGGGCCGGCAGGGGCCGATCGACCGGTTCCACAAGCGTTTGTTGTGGCCGTTGAAGGATCTTGGTGGCGCCGTGGTCGGCTTCGGCGCCCGGCGGATCTTCGACGACGACCCGATCCTGGCCAAGTACCTGAACACCAGTGAGAGCCCGATCTTCAAGAAGTCGCAGGTGCTCTTCGGGGTGGACATGGCCAAGCAGGACATCGCCAAGCGACACCAGGCGGTGGTGGTCGAGGGATACACCGACGTGATGGCGATGCACCTGTCCGGTGTGCCCACCGCGGTCGCGTCCTGCGGGACGGCCTTCGGCGACGAGCACATGTCGGTGCTGCGCAGGCTGATGCTGGACGACGACGCGTTCCGCGGTGAGGTGATCTTCACCTTCGACGGCGACGACGCCGGGCGGAAGGCCGCGCTGAGGGCGTTCGAGGGCGACCAGCAGTTCGCCGGCCAGACCTACATCGCGGTCGCGCCGGACGGTATGGACCCGTGCGAGCTGCGCCAGGCCAAGGGCGAGGTCGCCGTGCGCGACCTGGTCGCCCGCCGGCAGCCGCTGTTCGAGTTCGCGATCCGCAGCCTGCTCACCGACTACGACCTCGACTCGGTGGACGGCCAGGTCGCCGCGTTGCAGCGGTCCGTCCCGCTGATCGCCCGGATCAAGGACCGGGCCAGCCGGGACGGCTACGCGGTCAAGCTCGCCTGGTGGACCGGTTGGGCGGACGAGGAAATGGTGCGCCGGCGGGTCCGGGAGAGCTCGGGGGAGACCCCGGGCAACCGGCGGACCCGCAAGGCCGCGCCGCCCGACCCGAACCAGGGTGCGCTGGACGTGGCCACCGAGGGCCTGCCCCGGCCCGATCCGCGGGACCAGAAGAACCGGGCGCAGCGCGAGGTACTCAAGGCGGCGCTGCAACTGCCCGCGCTGGCCGGGCCGGTGTACGACTCGCTGCCCGACGACGCCTTCCCGCACCCGGCGTATCTCGCGGTGCACCAGGCGATTCAGGCGGCCGGCGGCACCGGGTCGGGCCTGTCCGGGCCGGGACTGGTCTCCGCGGTGGTCGAGAAGTGCGCCGACCCGTCGATGCGGGTGCTGGTCAGCGAGCTGTCGGTGGAGGTGTTGCCGACCAAGGACGACACCGACACGCGCTACGTCAGCGGCATGTTGGCCGGGCTGCAGAAGGAGTTCGTCGGTCGGCAGATCGCCGAGATGAAGTCGCGGCTGCAGCGGCTCAACCCGCTGACCAACGCCGACGAGTACCGCTCGGTGTTCGGTGACCTGGTCGCGTTCGAGGAGTATCACAAGGCATTGGTGACCCAGGCAGCCGGAGCGTTCGAGTGAGTGCATGGGCCAACAGGTTGGTCGGCATCTTCCGTGGGGTCGCCGACCTGCCGCAGGAGTTCCCCGGAAAGCTGACCGCCGAGGAGCGGGTGCTCGCGGTGGCGCAGTCCCGCGAGGGCGGTCATCTGGTGGCCACCTCGCTGGGACTGTGGCTGCCTGAGGGAGGGACCGCGCGCCGGGTCGGCTGGCACCTGGTCAGCAAGGTCACCTGGGACAACGGCCTGCTGGCGGTGATCGAGGCCGAGGAGACCGGCACGGTGGCCGGCGCGGTCGTGCTCAACGACCGCCCGCCGCGTACCTTCCGGCTGACCGGCGCCAGCGGCCTGCCCGAGGCGGTGCACGCCCGGGTCACCGGGTCGATCAAGTCCAGCCACCATCGTGACCTGCCCGGCGGCGGGGCGTGGCTGGTGCAGCGCAAGATGGCCGGCCGGGACGGCATCGTGTTGCAGGTCAGGGCCGATCCGGGAACCGACGAGGAAGCGCTGAAGTCGTTGACCGCCCAAGTGGTCGCGGCGACCAAGCGCCTGCGGGGCACGAACTAGGTCAGCGGATCGACTGGTGTCCGGTGGTCGACTCCAATAAAGTACGTACGTACGGTTTATTTGGAGGAGGCGCCATGTGGGACCCGATGAAGTACCTCACGTTCGCTGACCACCGCGGTCGGCCGTTCTACGAGCTGCTCGGCCGGGTGTCGGTCGACTCGCCGCGGCGAGTCGTCGACCTGGGTTGCGGGCCGGGCAACCTGACCGCCACGCTCGCCCAGCGCTGGCCGGGCGCGACGATCGAGGCACTCGACTCGTCGCCGGAGATGGTCGAGGCGGCGCGGGCGGCCGGGGTGGACGCGCGGCTGGGCGATCTCGACGACTGGCTGCCCGAGCCCGACACCGACGTGCTGCTCTCCAACGCGGTGCTGCAATGGGTTCCGCAACATCGTGACCTGCTGCGCAGGTGGGTGCGCGCGCTGCCGTCCGGGTCATGGCTGGCCATGCAGATGCCGGGCAACTTCACCGCGCCCTCGCACGCCCTGCTCCGGGAGCTGGCCGACTCGCCGCGGTGGTCGGCGCTGCTGTCGGCCGTCCGGCTGCGGGGGGAGGCCGTGGTCGGCGAACCGGTGGAGTACGCCGACCTGCTCGCCGACGAGGGCTGCCAGGCCGACGTATGGGAGACCACATATCAGCAGCGGCTGGAGGGGGAGGACCCGATTCTCGACTGGGTGGCCGGTACGTCGCTGCGGCCGATCCGGGCAAAGCTGGACGACGCGCAGTGGGCGGAGTTCCGCGCCGAGTTCGCACCCATGCTGCGTGCCGCGTATCCGGCGCGCGCGGACGGGGTGACCTGGTTCGGCTTCCGCCGGATCTTCCTGGTCGCGCGCACCGGATGAGCGTCGCGGGGCTGGTCAGGGGTTGAGTGACCGGCCCTGCCGCGCGCGGCCGGTCTTCTCGCTGATCTTCGCGTGCAGCACGCCGGCCGCGCCCTGCACCATCGGGTGGTCGGCGACCTTGCGATAGATCTGCACGAGCTGGTCGTACCGTTGCCGTCCGGCGCGCGTGCCGAGCACGTATCCGGCGGTGAGGCCCAGTAGGAACGCCTTCATCTCCACGTCCTTCCGCTGACCGAGACCGGTCCCGATCTCATCCTCCCGCATCGGCGTTCGCCGTGCCGGGGGGTGTGGGATACCCGTCTTGGTCGTGCGCTAGACTTCCTGTCGTCCGGGATGACCGGATCGCCAACTGAACATTCCTCCATAGCTCAATTGGCAGAGCATGCGACTGTTAATCGCAGGGTTGTTGGTTCGAGTCCAACTGGAGGAGCAAAAGCGCAGGTAGTAGGCGCAATGAGCAGTTCGAAGTGGACGGACCACACAACCTCCCTTCCATTGTTCACCGGATTCGCAGCAGGTCCCCCATCCCGGGTCGGATGGGGGACCTGCTGCGTTGTGGACGGTTGCCGTCCTGCTCCGTGGCCGGGGCTCGCGCTCGCGTGGTGGGTTACCGCAGCCTGTTCGAAAATGCCTTCCCGGAGGACGTATCTGGGCGAGGCCCCGACCCCTCTTGATCTGTGTCGTTCCGCTGCTACCGAGAACAGCTACGGGACGGCGGGTGGAGCGGGGACCGCGATGACTACCCGGGCCTGAGGGGGACCGGGTGGTCATCTGCTGGACCCGTCCACCCCGGGAGGCCCCTTCGCGTGATTGGGGGTGCGAAGGGTCCTCGCGTGAGCATTCCACCGTGCTCACGTGTGCATGTTGTGGGCGGGAGGGCGTGGGGACGCCTTCCCGCCCACAACGCTCCCGAGCGATTTCCCCGCCTTCATTGTGGCGTGGATCACGTTTTCCAACCTCGTGTATCTGGTCGGGGTCGTCGGACTCCTGTCCCGCGTGTTCACCCACTCGGTCGGTCGTATTGCATGCTGGTAACGCTTCGCCGACATACCGGGTGTCCGAACACGGTGTTTCAGCCACGGTCAGTGGGCTCTGCTCCATCCAATGGGCTACCGATCCCCAGGGAGCGCACTCCTCGTGGTCAAACTACGTACTGAGGGGACGCAGATGAGCACGACCAGTGAATCCGGTCTCGGCTCCGACGAGTCGCAGAACAAGACTGAGCAGGCCGGGCAGTCCCGTCCGGTCCCGCACAACGGCATTGTCGGCACGGAGGACGTGCCGGTGGCGACTCCGCACAACGGCATCGTCGGTACCGAGGACGTTCCGGCGGCCACGCCGCACAACGGCATCGTGGGCACCGAGGATGTCCCCGCGGTGACCCCGCACAACGGCATCGTCGGTACCGAGGACGCGCCGGTGGCGACTCCGCACAACGGCATCGTCGGCACGGAGGACGTTCCGGCGACACCGAAGGCGTAGCCCGTCCGACACCCGGTCGAGGCTGCGGGAAGAAGCTTCTGTAATCGGATGTATCTGCAGAGCTACCGGTCTCTCTTGACTGTTGGGTCGGCTGGCGCGGCTCCTGGGGGAGTCGTGCCAGCCCCACGGCGGAAGGGGGAAAATCCCGTACGGCGGTGGCGTGGCAGGGCATCCTGGTTGCGCACCGAACGTGGCCTGGGATAGGGGATATGCGGATGAGCGACAGTAGGAAGCTGGTCAGCGATGACCCGCCGTGGCGAGAGCTCGCGGGACACGCGCGGCACGCCGCGTGTCTGATCGCGGCTCGCTCCGGCGATCGCGCGGCGCTGGACGCGCTGGTCACCGACCTCACCCCGCTGGTATGGCACGTGGCCAGAGGACATGGGTTCGAGCAGACGATCGCCGAGGACGTCGTGCAGACCGTCTGGCTGACCTTGTTGCGAAATCTGCACTCGGTGACCGAGCCGCGGGCGTTGGCCCAGTGGCTGATCACCACAACTCGTCGTGAGGCCCAACGGGTCCGGGGCACCGGCAGCCGGATCGCCCCGCTACCTGACGACCTGTTGGCCCAGTTCCCGTCCGAAGAAGGTTTGCCCGAGTTGGAGATGCTGCGAAACGATCGCGATCGCCAACTCTGGTCCGCATTTCGTCGCCTGTCAGAGAAGTGCCAGGAACTGCTGCGGTTGACCGTGCTCGCCGGCCGAGTCGAGTACGGCGGGGTGGCTGAAGCCCTTGGTATGCCCAGGGGCGGTATCGGCCCGACGCGCGGCAGGTGTCTCACCAAATTGCGCGACCTGATCACCACGGAAGGAGGCTTGTCGTGAGTCCGAACGATCGTCAGCCTGGCAACGTACCGGCGGGCCGTGAGCCGGCGGAGCTCGGCGTCGCAGACCAGAACGCACTGATCGCCGAACTGGACGCGCTGCTGGACATCGCGGATCCGGTGCCGCTGGACCTCATGGACCGGGTGCGTTTCGCCCTGGACCTGGAGAACCTGGACGTTGAGGTCGCCCGCTGGGAGTCGATGGACCATCTGGCCGGCGTGCGCGGATCTTCCGGCCCGAGCACGATCACGTTCACGGTCGAGGACCTCACCGTGATGGTCAGCCTCGCCCCGGCCACCCTCGGTCACCGGTTCGACGGTTGGCTGGTGCCCGGCGGTCCGCACCAGATCGAGGTGCGGGTCGACGGCCACGCGTCCAGCACCACCACCGCTGACCAGGGCGGCCGGTTCGTCCTGGCCGACGTTCCGCCCGGCTTCACCCAGATCCTGGTGCATCTCGCGGTCCCCAACGGCCAGCGACCGCGGACGGTGGTGACCCCGACCATCCTGCGCTGAGACCACCACCGAACCGGCCGCCGCGAACCGTTTCGTATCGGCCGGACGGGATTCACCATGTCACCCGTAGGGTGGATGACGCCACCCAACACGGCTGTGGTGATATTGGTTGGTGGTTTCCGCGTCTCCAGCCGACCGTGTGCCCCGGCGCCGGGCGGGCGTGGACGTGCGACGTCGGCGGGCCGAGGAACTCCGGCAGTCCGCGCTGCGCGCCGGCAACGCGTCGCGACCGCAGGAAGCCGTGTCGTCGCTGCGTCGGGCGCTGCGTTTGTTGGCCGACGATCCGGAAACCACGAATGCCGAACTCCTCATTCGAATTCTGAGCGGTCTCGCGTTCAACGACGCCGAGGTGCGCAGTTTCGCGCAGGGCCTGAAACACCTCCATTCCGCGGAGAAACTGCTCGCACACGTGTCGGACCAGGCCGTTCGACAGGACCTGGACGGCACCATTCGGGCGCAGCACGGCGCGATGCTGATCCGGGTCGGCCGACTGGACGACAGCCTCCGAAAGCTTGACGACGCAGTAGTTTTCGGCGAACGGGCCCGCGAACAGGGACTGTCCAATGAGGCCGCACTGGGCACCCGGCTGGTCAATCGAGCCGCCGCGCACCTGATGACCGGCAATCCGGTGCTCGCCCAGCGCGACCTGACGAGGTCGATCGCCGTCGCCCAGGCGGGAATCCAGGACGAGAATTCGAACAATCGGGATGCACTCGCGCTCATCGAGGCAAAAGCGCGGCACAATCTCGGTTCACTCGCCTGGCGAATGGGTGACCTGCCGCGCGCACTGCACTATCACGAGGACGCGAGCCGCAGCTATCGCGCATTGTCGCCGGGCACGCTGGCCAAGGTCCGGATGGACCAGGCCGAGGTGCTGCTCACCGCCGGCCTCGCCGAGGAGGCGGCCACCCAGCTGGACGAGGCGCTGCCGGAGATGCGGCGCCTGCACGTGTACCAGGACCTGGCCGAAGCCGAGGCGCTGCGCGCCGGTGCCGCCCTGGTCTACGGCGATCATGTGCTGGCCCGCCAGTTGGCGCGGTCGGCCCGGCAGCGGTTTCTCCGTCGTGGCAGCACGTCGTGGGCGTCGATCGCGGCGCTGACCGGCCTGCGCGCCGAGGTCGCGGCCGCGCTGAGCGGCGGCCGCGCCGGGCGCTCACTGGTGACCCGGGCGCTCGCGCTGGCCGACGAACTGTCCGAACAGCAGTTGGTCGACGAGGCCTCTGTGGCCCGCCTGCTGGCTGTGCGGGTGCTGTTGAAGCGTCGCGAGGCCGACGAGGCGGCCAAGCAACTGGACCTGGTGCCGGCGCCGCGCCGGGTGACCCCGGTGGACCACCGGATGCTGCTGCGGCTGTGCCGGGCGGAGTTGGCGGTGGCGCGCGAGGACCAGACCGCGGCGTTCCGCCAGGCGCGCAGCGGCCTGCTCGAACTGGGCCGGCTGCGTGACCGCATGGGTGGGCTGGAACTGGTGTGCGGCACCGCGGTGCACGGCCGCGAGTTGGGTGAACTGGCTGTCCGGCTGGTGGTGAACAGCCATCGGACCGCGGCCCGCCGGTTGTTCACCTGGTCGGAGCGGACCCGGGCGCAGGTGTACCGGTACGAGCCGCTGCCGCCGATGGACGATCCGATGCTGGCTCAGCGGGTGCAGGAGTACCGGCACCTGAGCCGGACCGTGCAGGAGGCCGAGCGGGACGGCAAGCCGTCGCGGGACCTGCGGTCGAAGCTGGCACCGTTGCAGCGCGAGGTGATGCGGTTGGGTTGGCGCGACGGTCCATGGGGCCGGCCGCGGCCGATCGCCGGTTTCGCCGAGGTGGCCGAGCAGCTGGGCGACCGCGTGCTGGTGACGTATGTGGCCGCCGGCCCGGACCTGGTCGCGGTGACGGTGGCCGACGGCCGTGCCCGACTGACCCGGTTGGGTGCCGTCGCGGATGCCACCGCCGCGGCCACCGAGCTGCACGCGGATCTGGACGCGCTCTCACCGGACTCGTTGCCGCCCGCGCTGGCGTCCGTGGTGTCCGGTTCGGCCCAGCTGCGGGCCGCGAGGCTGGACGCACAGTTGTTGCGCCCGTTGGCAAAGCTGCTCGACGACCGCGAGCTGGTGGTGGTGCCGACCGGGGGGCTGTACGCGGTGGCGTGGGGCGTGCTGCCGTCGCTGCGCGGGCGCCCGGTGTCGGTGGCGCCGTCGGCCACGGCGTGGCTGGCCGCGATGCGCACCGCAACATCACGCGAGGCCGGCCACACCGTGCTGGTCGGCGGCCCTGGCCTGCCCGCCGCCCGCGGTGAGGTGGGCGGTCTGCTCGCCCACCACCCCGACGCTGTGCTGCTCGAAGCCGAGAAGGCGACGGTCCAGTCGGTACTGGGCGCACTGGACGGCGCCAAACTGGCCCACCTGGCCGCCCATGGTGCGCACGAGCCGGAAAACGCGCTGTTCTCCCAGTTGGAGCTGATCGACGGCGCCCTGTATGCCCACGAGACCTCCCGGCTGCCGCATCCCCCGGAACACGTCGTACTGGCCGCGTGTGAGCTGGCCCTGTCCCGCATCCGCCCGGGTGACGAGGCGCTGGGCTTCGCCGGCGCCCTGCTCGCCGCCGGCGGCCGCACCGTCACGGCGGCCGTCACCCGAGTGGGCGACCAGGCGGCGGCGATAGCCATGGCCGACTACCACCGACTGTTGGCGGCCGGAGCGCCGCCGGCAACCGCCCTCGCCGAGGCCAACGCGGTCGACCCACTGCGCCGCCCGTTCGTCTGCCTGGGGGCGAGCCGCCCGGGACCGTGACCGACTCCACTGGCGGCCTTGTTGCCGACCTGGTTGGTGCGGTCGGTAGCCTCTTCCTGGTGGAGTGCTTGCATTCCGCATGGGGCGGTAGCTCAGATGGTTAGAGCAGGGGACTCATAATCCCTTGGCCGTGGGTTCAAGTCCCACCCGCCCTACTACCGGTCAGAATTGCCGAGCGGGGCGCGCCCAGCGCCAGATGCTCGGCGGTGATGGTCAGAGCTGATCGCCGACGGCGGCCGCGGGACATCCGTCGTCGGGAGCCAGCGAGACCCATCGATCTGACCATCATCAATGGCATCGAGCTGCTGCCGGTTCCCCGAGCGTTCCACGCTTGGTTGATGCCGCCGATGCACGTCCAACGCGGGCGGCCGGCTCGTACCTGCACGCGTCCGAGTTCGCGGGTCGGTCCACTCGGGACGGGGCGGCGGTTTTGTCCCGGCGCGGCGACCACTCGGGCGGCGATCCGGTACACCCAGAACGGGGGTGGCGGCGGTGGGGAGAACTCGTCAACTCCTCCACAGGCGCGGGGCCAGTGGTGTCGTCGCGGAGTTCCCCGCTGCCCCGCCTCTGCCGCCGGGGCATGGTCGAGGTGTCAGGGGACGCGGGCGACGGCGCCGTAGCCGAGGGGGCGAGCTATGTTCTCCAGTTGTCCGGGGTCGTTGTCGTTGTGCCACTCGGGCAATGTCACCAGCCCGGGTTCGACCAGTTCCAGGCCGTCGAACCAGCTCAGAATCTCGGCGTGGTCACGCGGGTACACCGGTTCGCCGACCGCGGCGTAGGCGGCGCGTAGGCGGTCCAGTTCGGCGCGCAGCGTGGGGCTGGCGTGTTCCTCGGTGAGCGTGGACACCGCCACCAGACTCCCGGGCGCGAGGTGGTCACGGTAGGCGCGAATGAGTTCGGCCGGTTGCGGGTCGGGCAGATACAGCAGCACCCCGACCACCAGCAGCCCCAGCGGCTGGGAGAAGTCCAGTAGTCGGCGAGTGTCGGGGTGGCCGAGCACGGCGTGGACGTCGCGCATGTCGGCCTGCACGATCGCGACGTCGGCGTTGCCGGACAGGAGGTGCTGGGCGTGGTGGTAGGCCACGGGCTCCTGGTCGACGTAGACGACGCGGGCCGACACGCCGGCTTGTTCGGCGACCTGGTGGGTGTTGCCGACGGTGGGGATACCGGAACCGAGATCGAGGAACTGGCGGATTCCCGCGTCGAGGTAGTAGTCCACCGCGCGGCGCAGGAACAACCGGTTGAGCCTGGTCACCGCGGGCACGGACGGGGCGATGGCTTTGACCTGCTCGGCGAACTTGCGGTCGGCGGCGAAGTTGCTTGCCCCGCCGAGGAAGTAGTCATAGGCGCGGGCCGCGCTGGGCTCGTTGGTGTCTATGGTCGGCGGGAGGTCGGACGGGGGTTCGGGCAGCGACATCGTGCGGGTCTCCTGAATTCCGGCGGTGAGGATGTCAGGCAGTATCCGCCTCGCACGCAGAACGGCATGATCGAGTAGGCCTCGCGGGGACAGGCGCCGGTAGCGACAGGCCAGCGGCGGTTGGCGTCCGCACAGCCGTGACCGGGGGGTTGCTACGGAACGGGATGCGACGGCCGCGGGATCTCCTCAGCCTGCCGCGATCGGCCCAGGGTGACGAAGAAGCACTCGTGCAGTTCGAACCAGGCCGTGTGGTAAGAGTCGACCATGATGCCGGTCAGGTAGTTGCCGGCCCCGTCGGCGAACAGGTCTTTCGCGCGAGACAACCGGCGGCCGTACATCGCGAAGGCGGGCGCGACCGGAGTGATCTGGCGCAGCGTGTCCTGGACCGCGTCGTCGATCGGTGCCAGGCGGGGGACGAAGTCCGCGGCCGCGGTGCCGGTGTCGCGGGCCTGCCAGTCCGCGCACAGCTGTTTGAGCTCCCCGTTCAACCCCTGAAAGCGCTGGTAGTGCTCGCCACAACGGGCTTTGGCCGCCGCGCTGATGCCGGTCATTCGCCTTTCCGCGAGTTGCCGGCCCGCTTCGGCGATGGACCAGGGAATACGTGGTTTTCCACTGTTTCGCACGAAGCCGTTGTCCGTCAGCTCAGCCAATGCCCCAGCAATCGCGTCCGCGTCGACGTCCAGGCCCTCGGCCAGTTGTTCGAGCGTGATGCGCCCCCGAATTCGCAGCATGTGCAGGGTTTGCTCGCAGATCTGGGTCGACATCGGTCGGGCGCCTCCTGAAGGGCCGAGTGCGGGCCAGAAGCGATGACCGTACTAGATCCGAACACTGCTCGGTAGGTGTTGCAGCGGTCGTCGGGACAAACCCGCCCTTCTGACGCCTGGCGGCAGTCCTGTGACCAGCGAAGCCCACAATCGTTCATTCGCTGTCGCTGATAGTGCGCGTGCTGACGCCTTCCGTAACCGCTCAGCGTATGGTTTGATGTGCCGTCGTTAGGCCCAATGCGGTATCGGGCGCTGCGGCAGACGGCCACGTTCGGGTCCGCCGCGGAGGTTTACTGACCAGTCGGGAACAGGGCGGTACGTTGCGCGCATCAACGCGGGAGCCGGGCAAGTCGGGAAAGTTATGGGCAGGGCTGAGATGGCTGTCCGGCCGCAGGGCCAGATCGAGCATCCGGACCCGGGTGCTCGCGATCGTCCTGATTCCGAGCGCGGCACTGCTGGTCACCGGCGCGACGGTTGCCGGTCTGCTGGTCTCCCAGGGGGTGGCCGCGCGCAACTTCTCCAGTTATCTGGGCAGTGCGATCGGGCCGCTCGTCCAGTTCGAGACCGTGGTGCAGCAGGAACGAACGATCAGCCTGCGCGCGCTGGGCGGCGATCCGCAGGCGGAGGCCGGCCTCACGGCCCAGCGGAACAAGACCAACGCTGTGCTCAGCGAGATCGCCTCGCTGGCCAGCGTCGTGCAGCAGCTCAACCCGCAGGCGGTGTCCCAGTCCAACGCCGCGTTCGCCCAACTCGCCAGCGCGCTGCAGACGACCCGGCAGGGCGTCGACACGCACCAGGCCACCCCGTCCGCCGTGGACGGCTTCTACACCAAACTCGGCGGCGTCGTGATCACCGGTCTGCAGGGATCCGCGGACAGCACACCTGATCCACGCACGGCGGCCGAGGAAATCACCGCCACCGACCTGTTCTGGGTCACCGACCTGCATTCCCGGGCGACCGGTCTGGGTGCTGAGGCCGTCGTCGCCGGCCCGCTGAGCCCGACCGACCAGCTCACCGTCGCGCAACTGGTCGGCGGTTACCGCAACCAGCTCAACGCGGTGGCCTCCCGGTTCACGCCCACCGAGACCGGGCGCTACACCGCGCTGATCAACAGCCCCGCCTGGCGCCTGACGACGTCCGCCGAGGACAGTCTGGCCAGCACCGGCGCCCTGAACGTGCCGATGGCGGACTGGCTCAACGCCGAGAACCAGGTCTCCACGCAGTTGCTGGCCCTGTGGGGCGAGCACTTCCAGTACGCCGAGAGCCTGGCCCAGGCCGCCGCCACCCGGTCGCTGACCCAGTCGATCCTGGCCGGCTCGGGGGTGCTCGTGCTGGCCGTGTTGGCATTCCTGATCGCGGTTCGGCTGGCCAACGCGCTGGTCCGGCGGCTGCGTCGGCTGCGCAGCCGGACGCTGGAGGTGGCCGACGAACAGCTGCCCGCCATGGTGCGGCGGCTGCACCAGGGCGAGCGGGTCGATATCGAGGCGGAGATGGTGCTGCTCGACGAGGGCACCGACGAGGTCGGGCAGGTGGCCGAGGCGTTCGGCACCGCGCAACGTACCGCCATCCTGGCCACGATGGCGGAGGTGCGGGCGCGCGACGGCATCAACAACGTCTTCCTGGACATCGCGCACCGCAGCCAGATCGTGGTGCACCGGCAGCTGGAAGTGCTCGACCTCGCGGAGTCCAAACAGGACAACGCGGAACATCTGGAGCTGCTGTTCCAGCTCGACCACCTGGCCACGCACGCCCGGCGCAACGCGGAGAACCTGCTGATCCTGGCAGGTGGCCAACCGGGCCGGAAATGGCGGAAACCGGTGGCGCTGGAGGATATCGTGCGCAGCTCGGTGTCCGAGACCGAGGACTTCACCCGGGTCAGCGCGATCCGGCTGCCCAGCGTGCGGGTGTTCGGCGGCGTCGTGGCCGACCTCATCCATCTGCTGGCCGAGCTCGTGGAGAATGCGACCACTTTCTCACCGCCGGACTCGGTCGTGTCCGTGCACGGCAACCTGGTCGGCAAGGGCGTGGTGGTCGAGATCGACGACCAGGGCCTCGGCATCCAGTCGGAGGAACGCGAACAACTCAACGAGCGGTTGCACAATCCACCGGACTTCCAGGAGATGGCCCTGGCCGGCCAGCGTCGGCTGGGCCTGTTCGTGGTCGGCCAACTGGCCCAGCGCCACGGGATCACGGTGAGCCTGCTCGATTCGGCGTACGGCGGCATCAAGGCGATCGTGCTGATTCCCACCGACGTGATCGACACGGACTCGGACACACCGCCCTCCACCGAGCGGGAGTACACCGCGCTGCGCCGCGCCGGACGGCACCACCGCGCGCCCAGCTTCGTGCCGGAGCCTGCGGAGGACCCGGTGCCCCGGCGGCCCGGCGCCACCGAGGATCTGCTGGCGCAGTGGCCGAGGGAAGAACCCGACGCCGAGACGACCGTGTTGTTGCCCGTGTCGAGGCAGAGCATGGAGCTTCTTGATCCGCCCGAAGCGCCGGCCGCACGGCCGAGTTCGGCGCCGCGGTCCAAGCGCCGCCCGCTGCCCAAGCGGGAAAAACTGGCCAACCTCGCACCGCAGCTCCAGCTCGACAGTCCGACCGGCACGCGAGCCGCGCGCGGTTCGATCGGGCTACGTACTCCGGAAGACGCACGCAGGTCCATGTCTTCCTTCCAGCGGGGAACGCGTCAGGGACGTGACTCCTCGGGTCAGCACAACGGATGAACACGGTGGGTCAGGGCATGAACGAAGACGTGGTGGTCAAGGCCAAAGCCAAGGGCAAAGGCCTGAACTGGCTGCTCGACGATTTGATCAAGAGATTGGCCGGCGCGGAGAGTGCGGTCGTGCTGTCCGCCGACGGACTGCTGCTCGCCCGGTCCGAGGAACTGGCGCGGGACGCCGCCGAGCACCTGGCCGCCATGGCATCGGCATTTCGCAGCCTGGCGCGCGGGGTGGGCACACAGTTCAACAAGGGCGTCGTGCAGCAGACGGTGGTCGAGCTGGAATACGGCTACCTGGTGGTGACCGAGGCCGGCGAGGGTGCCTGCCTGGCGATGCTGGCCTCGGAGCACGCGGACCTTGGAATGGTCGCCTATGAGCTGAACGTGATCGTGCAGCAGGTCGGCCCGGCGCTCTCGGTCCAGCCCCGACCCGCTAACCTGCGGATCCCGCACGCGCCATGAGGTACGAGGACGGCGAATCCTGGCTGGACGATGATCCGGGGCCACTGGTTCGCCCGTTCGCGATCACCCGGGGCCGCGCCGGACGCAACCTGCACAACCTCGACATGATCAGTCTGGTGGTGGCAGTCCGGTCCGAGGCGGAGGTCGCCACCCTGGACCGGGAATACGGGGAAATTCTGCGCATGTGTCAACGAAGGCCGTTGTCCATCGCGGAGATCGCGGCACAGTTGGACGTGTTGCTGGTCGCGGTCAAGGTGCTCGTCAGTGATCTGATCAACTCGGGACATCTCATCGTCCGGTCGACGCCGCCCGCGGGCCGGCCCGGCATCGAACTTCTGCAGGCGGTACTGGATGGCATTCGCAAACTCTGACGGACTCGGTGGCACGGAAACGGCTGGCGTGCAATCGGTCAAGCTGTTGATCGCCGGTGGCTTCGGTGTCGGAAAGACGACTCTGGTCGGCGCGGTCAGCGAGATCACTCCGCTGCGCACCGAGGAGCTGTTGTCCGTGACCGGCGCCGCGGTGGACGACCTGAGTGGGGTCGAGACGAAGACCACCACCACGGTGGCCCTGGACTTCGGCCGGATCACGATCAGCCCGGAGGTGGTGCTGTACCTGTTCGGCACACCGGGACAGGATCGCTTCTGGTTCATGTGGAAGGAACTGTCCGTCGGGACGCTGGGCGCCGTGGTGCTGGCCGACACGCGACGGCTGGAGGACAGTTTCGCCGCGGTGGACTACTTCGAGTCGCGCGACATCCCGTTCATCGTCGCGGTGAACTGCTTCGACGGCGCGGAGGTCTACGACGAGGACGAGGTCCGCGGCGCGCTGAACATCGAGCGCCACGTGCCCGTGCAACTGTGTGACGTGCGCGAGCCGGACTCGGCCAAGCTGGTGCTGGTGCGGCTGCTCGAACACCTGATTGCCGCCGAGGCCGCGGACATGGCCGCCGGAACCTACTGACCACGCGCGGGCGGCGCCGGCACCTGGTGATGGTGCCGGCGCCGCCCGCTGTCGGCCGACGTGTCAGCCGACAGTGCGGCTACTGAGCGCGTGCACGAAATCCGTCCACGCGCCGATCTGCGAGTCGCCCCATCCGGTGCGGCCCGCGTACTCCCAGCGGGCCAGGCTGATCCCGAAGAACGCGTTGGACCACGCGCTCCAGTTGTTCGATGCGGTCACCGTGCCGGTGATCGCGTACTCGCGGCCGGTGGAGTCGGTGAACGCGACCTCGTGCGCCAGCGGGTATCCGGTGTTGGTGTCCCACCTGGTACGCACCGATGCCGCGTGCACCTCACGCAGCTCACCCTCCGTCCAGATCCATCCCCGATTGGTGGCCTCGGCCACGCTGTCGTCGATGGGATAGATGTCGCGCCAGATCGGGTTGTGGCTCGGGTGCTCGACACCCATCAGGTGGAAGGCCAGATCGTCACCGAAAACCCCGGTGAGCCAATGGATCGGGGGCGCGTTGCGCGGTTCCTCCGTGCGGTTCTCGCCCCAGGAACGGTCGCGTACGGTGTAACCGTTGACGTCGTAGGCGCGGCCGCGCAACAAGAGGCTGCCCTCGGTACGCATGGCCTGGTCGAGATGCCGCCCGCTGGGCAGCACCGCTGGCGGCATGATCGCGGTCAGCGTCACATCGAAAGCGTTGCGCCGCTGGGGATCGGAGTAGCTGATGTGGAACTTCTCCAGCGGCACGAGGCAGCGCACCCGGTAGCCGCTGGGCATCCGCAGATCGTCGAAGTCACCGGTGTCCAACGGCGTGAAGTCCATGTACTGCCGCATATCGAACATCTCGCTGGCCAGTGCGCTGTTCTTGATGCCCTGCCAGGCCCAGACCCCACCGGTCAGCGTGCGCAGCGTCGGATGCGCCCAGGCGTAGCACAGCGAATGGATGTTCGCCTCCGGCACGCTGAAGCCCATGAACTGCGTCTCGGTCAGTGCCGGATCGGTCAGCCCGGTGTTGAGTTCGCGGTGCAGCAGTTCGTCCTGCGCGGTGCAGGTGCCGAAACCGGCGGCCTGCGCGTTCATGAAGAACGAGGTGTTGTTCGCGTCGGTGCTCATCGCAGTCCTCCGGTCATTCGGCGGTCATGACGGGAGCCAGCACCTCGACGGCGCCGCGGTTGCCGTCCACCCGGATGCGTTGCCCGTCACGGATGCGCTGGCTGCCGTCCTCGGTTCCGCAGACGCACGGCAGGCCCAGCTCGCGGGCCACGATCGGACCGTGGCTGAGCATGCCGCCGAAGTCGGTGACCACCCCGGCGGCCACCATGAACAGCGAGACCCAGCTGGGATCGGTGGTCTCGCAGACCAGGATGTCCCCCTCGTCCAGGTCGGTCGTGCCCGGATCGCGGACCACCCGGGCGCGTCCCTCCACGACGCCACCGCTGGCGGCCACCCCGGAGATCACGGTGCCCGCGGGCGCGTCCTGGGTGGCGTCCTCGGTCGCCGGAATCAGCTCGGGCAGACCTGACCAGGCCTGCGGCAGCCGGAACCGGCAACGCTGCTCGTACTGCGCGCGTCGCTGCCCGACCAGGTCGCGGTGGTCTGTGTCGTCGCCGGCGAGGATCTCGTCGTAGGTCAGGTGGAACACGTCCGCGGCATCGTCGAGCAGTCCTCGGTCGGCCAGGTCCGCGCCGAGCCGGCGGGCGGCGGCCCTGGCCACGTCGAAGGTGAGCAGGTAGCCGGCCTTGCCCTGTTCCCGCAGGGCTAGGAAGCGCGCGGCGAGGTTGGTCAGCCTGTTGATGGACAGGCGCCGCACCGGCGACACCGTGCCGGCCAGTTCGGTGGCCGCCTCCCGGCGCACCCGGGCCTGTTCGGTGCTGCGGTTGCGGGGCGCCCGCGGATCCTCGGCGGGAATGGCGCGGTAGTCCTCCAGCCGGGCCAGAATCGGTGCCGGATTCTCCCGCCACGACACGCTGTGCAGTTGGCCCTCGTGCGGGCCGTGATAACCGTGCAGGTCAAGGAAAGCGTCGAGGTCGAGCTGGTCGTGCGCCAGGCGCCACAGGTCGTTGGCGACCTCGTTCTCGTCCGAGCCCACCCCGGACAGCAACCGGGCCTCCAGGCCGGGCACGGCGGCGGCGGTGGTCATCGCGGCGAGTTGGTCGGCCAGTCCGGAGCTGACGAACGCGACCAGCAGGTGCAGGATCATGATCTGCTGGAAGCGATCCCGCGCGTCGCGCAGGGTGCTTAGGCTCTCGGCGACCGACTGGTCGGGGATCAGCGGCAGCGTGCGTAACCGCCATTCGCGCAGCTGCGCGAAAAGCCGGTCGTGCCGCTTGGGCAACGTGAACACGGCCCGCGGTGCCTTGGCCGCGATGATCGGGTACCGGCGCATCGAGTTCTCGTCGACCGTGCCGGGCCGCACGTAACCGAACAGCTGTTGCTCGATGGCGGTGGCGGAGGTTCCCGGGGTGACTGCGGCGACCTTGCGGAACTGGTCGATGTTGGCCGCTGCCCGCCCGGCGAAGGCGGTCCAGAACTGGTCCTCGATGCGCTCTGGCACGGCCAGGTCACGCTTGCCGAACACACCCATGTCGCGGAACATCAGCCGGAAGGACTGCTCCATCGGCAGATGGATGAACGTGAAACCCAGTGCCGTGGACACGCCGGGGAACGCCTCGGCGACATTGCCGGTGGTCCAGGTGACGTCGGGATCGCAGGTCGAGTTGTCCAGCGGATCGCGTCGGGTGGGTGCGGTGGGCATCGAGCGGCTCCAATCCCTGGCCAGCCGCGCCGCAGCGGCCAAGCACCGTTTGGTTTCTGCGTCAGTTTTGCAATTCTGATCAGCGATGTAAGAGGAAATCAGATGGTAGACCTGGCCAACTCTTGCTGCTGTGTAGGGGATCAAGTAGTCAAAGGCGGGTGCGGAGCGCTCTTGGGTCAGCCGTCGAAACCAACCACACATCGTACGTTTAACTCGCATTGTGGCTGGTACAGCCGCCAGGGGCGGCCGCGAGCGCTTGTTAGGCTCACTGTCTCGGCGACCTGAGGGAGAGCGCGGCAGTGGCTGGCAGGCGACGTGGCAGGCCGCCACAGTCCAACAGTTCCGACACCCGGGAGCTGATCGTGCGCACCGCCCGAGAGGTGTTCAGCGAACACGGCTACGAGCGCACCACGTTCCGGGAGATCGCCGAGCGGGCCGGGCTGACCCGGCCCGCGGTCAACCACTACTTCCCGGACAAGGCGTCGCTCTACCGTTCGCTGTTCGACTCCGCCCGCGATGTCGTGGTCCAGGCCGCGGTTGCCCGCGCGGGTGAGCAGCGGACACTGGCCGGTCAACTGGGCGCCTTCCTCGACGCGGCGACGCAGGTCGACTCGCAGGATCGGTCGTTCGCGAAGTTCATGGCGGCCTCGGTGCTCGACGGGTTCCGCCATCCGCAGTTGCAGGACAGCGCGCAGCGCCAGATCGACCAGGTCCGGGAGTTCCTGCGGCAGGCGCTGGCCGCGGCGATCGACCGGGGCGAGATCCGTGCGGACATCGACCTGCCCGCGGTCACCGAGATGCTGGTCGCGGTGCTCTGGGGGATGGGGCTGTATGCCGGCTTCCTGGGCACCCACGATCAGCTGGAGTCCGTGGTGGCGGTGCTGTCCCGGCTGCTGGAGGGCACGCTCTGGTAGCCCGCCGGGACCCCCGCCCGTCGGTTAACCTAACGCCGCTTGGTTTTACTGGCGTTGCCGGCGACCCCGGTGCGCGACGGCACGAGGAGAGCCATGACGACGGCATCGGCGGACGGTTTCGACCCCGCGGGCATCCTGATTCTGGACGGCACGACCACCCCGCCGGCCGCGGTGGTCGGCGGCAAGGCGGCGGGCATCGCGCGGATGACCGCGGCCGGGTTGCCGGTGCCGCCCGCGTTCGTGCTCAGCACCGGCAGTTGTCGCCGATTCCTCGCCGAGGGCGAGGTCGAGCTGGACCGGCTGTGGCCCGGGGTACGCGCCGGGATGGCACATCTGGAGCGGGTCACCGGGCGCCGGTTCGGTTCGTCGCGCTCGCCGCTGCTGGTGTCCGTTCGCAGCGGGGCGCCCACCAGCATGCCCGGAATGATGGACACCGTGCTGAACCTGGGCATCGACGACGGCGTCGAGCGCGGGCTGGCCGAGGCGTTGAGTCCGGAGTACGCGCGGGACACCCGCCGCCGGTTCGAGCAGCAGTTCGGCGCCGTGGTGGCCATCACCGGGCCCCCCGTCGACCCGTGGCGGCAACTGCGCCAGGCCATCGCTGCGGTGTTCGAGTCCTGGCGCTCGTCGCGGGCGGTGGCCTACCGCACCCGCTATGGCCTGGACGACAGCGCCGGCACCGCGGTCACCGTGCAGGCGATGGTGTACGGCAACGCGGACGCGCGCTCGGGTACCGGCGTGCTGTTCAGTCGTGACCCGTCCACCGGCGCGGCCGAACCGTTCGGCGAGTGGCTCACCCGGGCGCAAGGTGAGGACGTGGTGTCCGGCACCCGAGCCCCGCGACCACTTGCCGAACTGGCCCGGCTGCTGCCGGAGGTGCACGCGCGACTGCTGGAGCACGCGGCCTTCCTGGAGCGGTGCCACCGCGATGTGCAGGACATCGAGTTCACGGTGGAGCGCGGGCAGTTGTGGCTGCTACAGACCCGGTCGGCGAAGCGGTCGCCGCGCGCGGCCATCCGGTTCGCCGCGGCGCTGGCCCGCGAGGGGGTGGTCGAGCCG
Organism: Pseudonocardiaceae bacterium; assembly: GCA_036268615.1. Lineage (GTDB taxonomy): Bacteria > Actinomycetota > Actinomycetes > Mycobacteriales > Pseudonocardiaceae > DATATV01. The sequence continues at coordinate 52,908 of DATATV010000062.1, read as the reverse complement.
GCCGAGGCGGTACGCATGGTCTCCGCCGAGCAGGTGCGCGCGGCGCTGCGCCCCGGCCTGTCCGCCACCGGGCGCGCTGCCGCCGAACTGCTCGCGCAGGGCCTGCCGGTCTGCCCCGGCGTCGGGACCGGGGTGCTGGTCACCGACCCGGACGAGGCGGAAGCCCGTGCGGCAGAAGGAGAGTCGGTGGTACTGGCACGCCGGAACACCAGCCCGCACGACCTGCACGGAATGCTGGCCGCCGTCGCGATCGTGACCGAGGTGGGCGGTGCGACCTCGCACGCCGCCGTGGTGAGCCGGGAACTCGGGGTGCCCTGTGTGGTGGGCTGCGGTGCGGGCAGCCTCTACGGCCACCCGGGCACGATGGTCACGGTGTGTGGCGACACCGGCGAGGTGCTGCGCGGCGCGGTGGCGACGGCCCCGGCGCTGTCCGAGGACAACGACCCCGACCTGCGGGATCTGACGAAGTGGGCACGGCAGGTGTCCCCGCTGGCGGCGTGGCGGCCCGGCGAAGGGCCGGCGGACGCGCGTGCCGATGTCGAGCTGGCGACGGCGGAACAGATCGCGGCAGCATGGGCATCGGGTATCCGCGCGGTGATAACCGAACAGCCGTTGCCGGTACTGTTGACAGCGGCACTGATCAATTCGAAATAGCGTCGAGTGATCGCCCGGGCGCGGACCGAGATCGGCATCGGAAGAATTCACGCATTCGGTGGAGCTGCGATGATGCCAACAGTGGATGTGCCAGAAATTGACGCGATGGTAAATTAAAGTGATCCTTCCGGGGGCCGTGCGTAACCACTCCGAAAATCGCCGCCAGGTAGCATCCGATGTTGTTCGGTTACGGTTGTGCGCGCGATCCGGGGAGGCTGGCGTCAGTGGTCAGGCCGAGGGTTCCGCTGCTCTCCCGACAGCAGGTGCTGCGCACCGCGATGGAGATCATCGACCGGGAGGGGCTTGAGGGCCTGAGTATCCGCCGGCTCGCCGCGGTCCTCGGGGTGAACGGCACCTCGCTGTACCACCACTTCAGCAGCAAAGAGGAGATCGTGGCCGGCGCCGCGGAACTCGCACTGGCCGAGGCGCGGCCGGCGACCACCCCCGGCGGCGACTGGCAGGAGTGGCTGCCCGAGGACGCCCGCAGCCTGCGCAAGGCGCTGCTCGCGCACCCCGCACTGCTCCCGGTCATGGTGCATCACCGGGTCTCCGGCCCCGGCGCGCGGCTGCTGAACAGCTCGGCCGAGCGGATGATGGCCGAGGGCATGCCCAGCGCGGCGGTGATGCCGCTGCTGGACGCGTTGGAACTGTTCGCCATCGGCAGTGCCCTGCACGAGACATACGCGGACGCGACCACCCCGCAGCCGGGCGTGCCGGCTGGTGAGTACCCCGCGCTGGCCAAGGCGATGAGCGAGCGCGGACTGTCCGCCGACGAGATCTATGACCTGGTCACGGCCAGCATCCTGGACGCGATCGATCTCGCGGTGAAACAGCGTCAGGCCCGCTGGCTGCCCACGGCCAGGCAGCCCGACACCAGGCTCGCCTCGGGCTGACTCCCGGTGACCGGACCGGACGCGCTCCGGGGTGAACTCCGGGGACGACTGGCCGTGCCCGGACGGCTCGACTGATCAACCGTGCCGGACCGGGGACACGCCCGGCGGGCGCAGGTCGTCGTGGTCGGGTTGTCGTTTTCGGGCCGAATTCGATCGGGGTTACTCGGCTCGGTCTTCTGCCTTCTGCTGTTCTTCGGGGAGCAACTCCTGCTGCGGCAGCGGTACGGCCTGGCTGGTGGCCGATCCGGACGACAGACCGGACGCACGCTTCACGCGGTCCCGCCGGCGGCTGCGGATGTCCAGCACCAGGCAGATCGCCACCAGCACGACGGCAACGACGACGGCTATCCAGACGGCGCCCAGCACGGCCTTCCTCCCCTGATCCGAACGGCAACGACGTACGGCAACCCGACGTACGGTACGCCGCCCGGACCAGGGCGAAGCGGCCCAGGGGCGAGGCGGGTCAGTCGCTGCCGCCGATGCTTCCCGGTGCCCACGGGATCTGGGGGGACGCGTAGAAGTTGATGCCCATCGCGGTCCACCTCGGGCCCTGCGCACCCAGCCGACGCTGGAAGGACGACCAGTTGTGGCTGGACTGGGGAGACCAGCCCAGTTCGGCGATCGCGGGCAGCCGGGGGAAGGCCAGGTACTCGATGTTGGCCATCGTCACCAGGGTTTCCGACCACAGTGGCGCTTCGACGCCCAGCACGGACGATTCGCCCACTCCGGTCAGATATGTTGCCGGGTCCCAGTTGTACGCGTCCGCGACCTCGATGTAGGCGGCCCATTTCAGGCCCAGTTTGGTGTCCTCGTTGTACTTCTGGTCCAGGTAAGCCTTGTTTGCCGGGGCCATCACGATTTTGTTGCCCCTGGCCGCGGCTGCCGCGGTGGGGGCGTCCGTCGACGTCGTGCCCCAGTATTCGGTCACCACCGACGTGGGTGGGTCGGCTTTGGCCAACTCGTGCCAGCCCATCGCGGTTTTGCCGTGCTCGGTCACCAGCGGGAGGACTTTGCCCTCGAAGGTCGAATAGTCCTCTGCTGTGGTGGATTCGGCCTCGTCGCCACCGACGTGGAGGTACGGGCCGGGGGTCAGCCGGGCCAGTTCGCCGATCACGTCGTTCAGGAACGTGTACGTCTCGTCCTTGTTCACGCAGAACGAGCTGAAGCCGACCTCGATGCCGGTGTACAGCGGCGGCGCCACCCCGTCGCAGTTGAGGTCCGGGTACGACGCCAGCGCCGCGTTCGTGTGCCCGGGGCCGTCGATCTCCGGCACGATCGTGACGTAGTGCGCCTTGGCGTACGCGACGATCTGCTGGTACTGCTCCTGGGTGTAGTAACCGCCGGCACCACCACCCACCTCGGTGGTCGAGCCGTAGTCGGTCAGGTTGGGCCAGCCTGCGACGGCGATTCGCCAACCCTGGTCGTCCGACAGGTGCAGGTGCAGGTAATTGATCTTGTACAGCGAGATCTCGTCGATGAACCGCTCCACGTCGGCCACCGGGAAGAAGTGCCGGGCGACGTCCAGCATGGCGCCCCGGTAGCCGAACCTCGGGTGGTCCATGACGTGACCGCCGGGCACGAGCCACGGGCCTGGCTGCTCGCTGGCGCTGTCGGCGGCTGCGGGCAGCAGTTGGCGGAGGGTCTGCACGCCGTTGAACAGGCCGGCTGGTTCGTTGGCCCTGATCACGACGCCGTTGCCGGTCACGTCCAGGCGGTAGCCTTCCGCGCCCACCTCGGCGCCGGACAGCAGCAGGCTGATGGTGTCGCGGCCCGGCTCCGCGCCGCTGATCACCGGGAGGGGGTAGCCGGTCGAGCGGCGCAGGGCGGCTGCGAGCTGTTCGCCGATCCGGGCCACCGCCGCGGACGCGGCTTGGACGCGGATGGTCGTGTCGGCGGTGATTCGGTAGTGCGCCGAGGTGGGTTGCACCGACACCGGCTCGGGCACGATGTTGCCCATGGTGGGCTCTGGCTGCTCGCCGTTCTCCGTCGGATCGTCGGCGGTGCCCCAGGCCGGTCCGCTGTTGCCGACCATGGCCACCGCGGCGATCAACACGGCCAGCCGGATCCAGCGGCCCCGGGCGCGGCGGAGTCTCATGGGCGTCCTCTCCAGTCGAGCGGTCTTCCACCGTGTGTAGTCCACACGGCGGCCAGGTTCCCCTGCTGGTCTACTCCGCAACTGGCCGAATAGGTATAGACCAATTAGGGCAATTCGCTGGCAGTTTGGTTGATCGCCGAGCCCGGCGGCGCCGCTGGGGCCGTTCGATAGGCTGGTACCCGACTCAACGCAGGAAAACTCCGCGCCAGCGCGACTGTTGAACAGGGAGTAATCGGTCATCGACGAGGATCAGCTCATCGCCGGTCATTACCGGGTGCTTGAGCGCGTCGGCAGCGGCTCCATGGGGATCGTGTGGCGTGCCCGCGACGAGCGCCTGGAGCGCATCGTGGCCGTCAAGCAGTTGCTCGCCCTACCGGGTCTGACCGCGGACCAGCGCGCCGAGGCCCGCAGGCGGGCACTCCGGGAGGCCCGGATCGCGGCCCGCCTGCACCACGCCAACGCCATTGTGATCTTCGACGTCGCCGAGCACGACGGCGATCCTTTCCTGGTCATGGAGTACATGGACGCCAAGAGCCTGTCCGCCGTACTCGCCGACCGGGGGAGTCTGCCGCCCGAGGAGGTCGCCGCGATCGGCGGCCAGATCGCCTCGGCGCTGACTGTCGCCCACCGCTCGGGCATCGTGCATCGGGACATCAAGCCGGGCAACGTGCTCATCAACACCGCCGGGATCGCCAAGATCACCGACTTCGGCATCGCGCGGGCCACCGGCGACGTGACCGTCACGCAGAGTGGCGTGTTCGCCGGCACGCCCGCCTACCTCGCGCCCGAGGTCGCCCGCGGCCAGGATCCGACCGCCGCGTCCGACGTCTTCTCCTTCGGCGCGACGCTCTACGACGCGGTGGAGGGTGGGCCGCCCTTCCCGGAACGGCAGAACCAGCTCGCTCTGCTGCGGCTCGTCGCCGAGGGCAAGGTCCAGCCGCCAAGACAGGCGGGCAACCTCACCGCCCTGCTCATGCAACTCCTGCGGGACGACCCCGACGCCCGCCCGACCATGGCCCAGGCCACCGGGATGCTCGCCGAACTGACCGGCGGCAAGACCGTGCAGGCCCGTGGCCCGGTCTCCCCGCCCTCGGTCACCAAGCCCGACCTGGTGCCCGCGGCCGACCTGCACAACCAGTCCGCCGCGCCCACTTTCGCGATGCGTACCTCGGCCCCGCCTCCGCAACAGCACCAGTTCCCGGCGCCCACCCAGGTCGGGATGCCCGCTTCGCCGGGCCAGCCGACGCCGGCGCGGGCCGCCGGGCCGCTGGGCAACCGGCGGATGATGCTGGTGATCGCGGTCGTCGCCCTCGTGGTGCTGATCGGCGTCGGCGTGCTGGTGGCGGTCAACCTGTCCGGCGACGGCAGCAACACCGCTGGTGGGACCGGTGGGTCGGGGGCGACCACAACGCATTCGCCGGCTGGTGGCGGCACTGCGCCCGCCAACCCGACGAGTCAGGCCCCGCTGGCGGTCTCGGACAACATCACCAACTACACCGCGGCCGGCACGCAGCTCGTCGCGTTCTACGGGGACGTGCTGAGCAACCCGCAGGCGGCCTGGGCGCTGCTGACCCCGACCGGCCAGCAGTACTACGGCAGTGAGCAGAACCTGGCCGCCTACTGGAGCCCCTACCCGCAGATGTCCCCGCACACGGCACGGGTCGCCACGAAGAACTCCGACGGCTCGGTGCAGATGACCATCCTGATCTACAACGCCGCGTCCGGGTCGGTGCAGCTGGAGATGCGCGTGGTGGAACAGAACGGCGCGTTCCTGATCGACGGCGACAGCAAGCTGTCCTGATCCGGTCCGTCAGCGGCGCTCAGTCGCCGCTGGCTTCCTGGAACGGCACGAACAGTGCGGCGGGTGGTCCGGCGGGCGACTTGGTCTGTTCCGGGGCGGTGAGGGCCGGGCCGTGGCTGAGCGGCGACGCAAACGGTTGCGGTGCCTCGGCCGCCGGCTCCTTGGCAGGCGGCGTGACCGGCGGCTCGGCTGGCGGTACTTCGACGGCGGGCTCGTCGTCCGGGTCGACGGCGGTGATCGGGACCGGTTTGCGGACCGGGACCGGGCGCGGTTCCGGGCGTCGGCGGGCAGACCGGTGGGCGGCCGCGGGGCGCTCGGCGTGATCGTCGGCGGCCGGCTTCGCCCGGCGCGATCCCTTTGCTCGCACGGGAGTCTCGGCAGCTGTCGGAGTCTCGGCGGCCTCGGGTGCCTCGGTGGGCGCCGGAGACTCGGTGGCTGCGGGCGTCTCGGTGGGCGCCGGAGTCTCGGTGCGGGTGGGAGCGTCGGCCAACCGGGCGGTGGCGACCGGAGGCGCGGAAACCGGCGCCGCGGCGACGGGAGCGGTGCCGACCGGCGCGGCCGGGGGCTCCGGATCGGTCGGCCGGGCGGACGCTTTCCTTGCGTGGCCGACGAATGCGGCGAACACGGCGCGCAGTCGCCCGGCGTTGTCGGCCGACAGGTCGATCGTGTAGTCGACACCGTCCAACGCGAAGTCGACCGTCTCGTCCGCCCGGCCGCCGTCAAGGTCGTCGACGAGTTCGACCACGGTCTTGCTAACCACGATTCCCCTTGCGTCCAGCGTGCGTCGGTAGCTGCTCAGCAGAATACGAGAAGAGCAAGTGGTCGCGGGCGCAGGATCACGATTAATCGGGCCGGACCTCGACCAAAGTCGAAGTCCGGCCGGATCGGTCGTGGCTCAGCCGGTGTAGTCGTAGAAACCGCGGCCGGTCTTCTTGCCGAGCAGCCCGGCGTCGACCATCCGCAGCAACAGCGGCGGCGGCGAGAACAGCGGCTCCTTGAACTCGGCATACATCGACTCGGCCACCGCCTTGGTGGTGTCCAGGCCGATCAGGTCGGTCAGCCGGAGTGGTCCCATCGGGTGCGCGCAGCCCAGCACCATGCCGTTGTCGATGTCCTCCGCCGAGGCGAAGCCGGACTCGAACATCCGGATGGAGGACAGCAGGTAGGGGATGAGCAGGGCGTTGACCACGAAGCCCGCGCGGTCCTGGGAGCGGACCACGGTCTTGCCCAGCAGCCCGGCGACGAACTCCTCGGCCCGCGCCTTGGTCTGCTCGCCGGTCAGCAGCGAGGGGATCAGCTCGACCAGCTTGAGCACCGGCACCGGGTTGAAGAAGTGGATGCCGATCACCTGCTCCGGCCGGTTGGTGGCCATCGCCAGTTTCATGATCGGAATCGACGAGGTGTTCGACGCGAAGATCGCCTCCGGGCTCGCGACCACCTTGTCCAGTGCGGCGAACACCTCGACCTTGGTCTGCTCGTGCTCGGCGACCGCCTCGACGATGAGCTCGCGGTCGGCGAAGTCGCCGAGGTCGGTGGTGAAGCGCAGGCGGCCGGCCGCCTCGTCCCGTTCGGCCTCGGTCAGCTTGCCGGCCCTGACCCCGCGGGCCAGCGACTTGGCGATCCGCTCGCGCCCGGCCTCAAGGGCGTCCGCGTTGACCTCGCTGACCAGGACGTCCAACCCGGCCTTCGCGCTGACCTCGGCGATACCCGACCCCATGAGGCCGGCGCCGACGACGCCGACCTTGCTGATCTCGGTCACTCCTGTTGTCCCTTCACCGTGAGTAGGAGATGTGCAGCCCCGGCTGGTCGAAGAACAGGTGTTGGCGGGCGACGAGCCCGTTGATCAGCACCACGGCCAGAATGGTGGGCAACAGGACGAACAGGATGATTCGCTTCCACGTGCACCACCAGCGGGAGCACAGAGTCGCCGGTTGGTGCCGACACATCGGCCGGCCCTGCGCGTTCACCGGCATGGCAGGCTCACCATCGACTCAACAAGCACGGCGACTCCCTCTCCGTGCAGCGTAAGCCAAGTACTGCCAGGACGTCAGCCCAGGGCGTCCAGCGCGGAGAGCAACGCGTCGAGGTCGGGGAAGATCACTCCGGGAGTGGGCGGGTCGATCCAGCGCAGTTCGCCGGACGGGGACTGGGTGGGCGGCAGGTCGATCAGCCGGCTCGCGCCCCGGTAGGTCATGCCGTGCGCGCTGCACGCGACCCTGGTCGGCGGCTCCAGCGTGCGCGGGCCGGCCACCAGGAAGATCCAGTAGCCGGGGCGCCCCGGGCACTCCACGATCGGCGAGTGGACCTCGGCGCTGTGCAGCGCGTCACGCAGCCTGCCGGCCAGCGGCTGGTCGACGGCGGCCGCGCCGGTCCCGGTGGCCAGTCGGATCCACACCTCGCCGTCCAGCGCGCCACAGGCCCAGCCGAACTCGTCGTGGTAGCGCTCGGCGGCGTCCGTGCAGCGGTGTGCCGCCGGCCGGTCGAGCTGGCTCGGGATCTCCGGGGGAGTGGTCACCCGCACCCCGGTCATCGGGTGGGCCGTCCGATTGGCATGGGTCCTCCCGCAGGGCCGTGTGACTGTTGCTAGCAACAGTCTTCGTAATTGGGATTGCTGGCGCAATTACCGGATCGGGTGACTATTCCGCCAGGCCCTTGTGGAACTAGAGTGTTTCGTGCCAAGAAACACTGTCGACACTCCGCGCTCGCGTGCACTCGGGGCGGAATTGCGTCGACTGCGGCTGTGGGCGTACCCGAACACCTCGCTGCGGGAGTTCGCCAAGCAGATCGGGCTGTCCTATGTCGCGTTGTCCCGTTGGGAGACCGGGAAACGCGTGCCCACCACGGAGGACGTGGCCACCCTGCTTGGTCTGCTGCGGGTGTTGGGCGACGAGCGGGACCGCCTGCTGGAGATGACCAGGCAGGCGCAGGACCCCAACTGGGTCGCGCCGGGGGTCGACCGGCAGCTCACCGCGCTGATCGACTTCGAGCAGACCGCCACCACGATCGTGGACGTGGCCCCACTGGTGTTGCCGGGACTGCTACAGACGGCGGACTACGCCAAGGCGATCATGAACGACGGCGTGCTGACCAGCGGCGAGGTGCAGGCCGCGGTGGTCATCAGGATGGGCCGCAAGGACATCCTGACCAGGGACGAGCCGGTCAATCTGCTGGCCCTGATCGGCGAGGCCGCGCTGCGTTACCCGATGGGCGGCGTGACCGTGATGACCGCCCAGCTGCGCCAACTGCGGAAGTTGTCCGAACTCCGGAACGTCACCGTGGCGGCTGTGCCGATCACGCAGAGCTGGAACCCATCCCTGTCCGGTCCCTTCGTTCTCCATGAGTTTCCAATTGCTGCCCCGATCGTCCATTTCGAGCACCATAGATCGTCTATGTTTCTCCCCGACAAGAAAGACATCGACGACATGCGGAAGGCGGTGCAGGCAATCCGCGATGTAGCGCTGAGCCCGGACCAGACCACCGACCTGATCGTGAAGATCGAAACGGAGATGGGGGAATCCTCATGACCGCGTACCGCTGGCGCAAGTCCACCCACAGTGGGCAGCAGACCAACTGCGTGGAGTTCGCCCACACCCGCGATCGGCTGCGTGACTCGAAGAACCCGGCCGGCCGGCCGTTGCTCGTCGAGGTCGCGCCGCTGTTTGAAGCGGTGAAAACCGGCTGGCCGGAGCGGCGAACGCCGGCCTGACCCGGGACCGGTCGGCCGGTTGCGGCCCGCGTCCCGGCTCGGGGGCGGGCCGGTGAAATCGGCCGACCGGTAACCTGGGAGCCGCACGGTGGCGGTGGGGCCCGCCAACTCGAACCGCGGCATCGGCGCCGCCAACGGTCCCTACTTGTTCGAGAGTTCGGCTGCGAACCGGTAGGAGGCGCCTTGTCCGAATCAGCGCAGGCCGAGATCGATCCGGATCTCGACCCCCGCCCGCCCGGTCGGCGCGCGCCTGCCTTCGGTGCCCAGGCCAGGGTGCTCGGCGTGATCGCGCTCGGCGGTGGTTTCGGCGCACTCGCCCGATACGGCGTCGGCCGGCTGTTGCCCACCGAGCCCGACCGGTTCCCCTGGGGCACGTTCGCCATCAACCTGCTCGGCTGCGCGCTGATCGGGGTGCTGATGGTGCTGATCACCGAGGTGTGGTCGACACATCCGTTGGTCCGGCCGTTTCTGGGCGTCGGCGTGCTGGGCGGGTTCACCACCTTCTCCACCTACGCCAACGAGGTGCGCGGGCTGCTGCGGCCCGGTGAGGTCCTGCTCGCCTTCGGCTACCTGGCCGGCACCCTGGTGGGTGCGCTGCTGGCCGTCTCAGTTGGCGTCTGGCTGACTCGGTTGGTGGCCCGCACCCGGACCGGGAGCCGGTCATGACCGTGCTGCTGGTGTTTCTCGGTGCGACTGTCGGCGCGCCGCTGCGCTACCTGACCGACCGGCTGGTGCAGGCCCGGCACGACTCGGTGTTCCCGTGGGGCACGTTCGCGGTGAACCTGGTCGGTTGCCTGGTGCTGGGCGCGCTCACCGGGGCCGGCAGCGCGCTGCCCGGCTCGCTGCTGCTCCTGCTGGGCACCGGGTTCTGCGGCGCGCTGACCACCTACAGCACGTTCAGCTTCGAGACCTTCCGGCTGGTCGAACAGCGGGCGTACTTCTACGCGGTGACCAACGTGCTGGTCAGCGTGATCGCCGGGGTGGGCGCGGCGCTGCTGGGCTATGTCGTGGTCGGCGCGCTGGTCACGCCCGGCTGATCAGTCATCGCGGTAGCGGGCGGGCACCCGGTCGGGGTCGTGGTGGGCGTAGACCTTGAGCATCAGCCGGTTGAGGTCGGCCCGCTCGTCCGCCGACAGCGGGGCGAGCAACTGGTCGGTGAGCTGCTCGGTCAGCGCGATCCGGCGGCGCAGCGTCCGGCGGCCCTCGGCGGTCACCGTGACCGCGTGCCGGCGGCGGTCGTGCTCGTCCCGGGCCCGGCTGACCAGACCGGCGCGCTCCAGGTGGTCGAGCAGGGTGACCAGGTCGCTCGCGTCGATCCGCAGCCGGGCACTGATGTCCTTCTGCGACACCGGCCCGAACTCCGCGACGCAGGACAACACGGACACGTGCGGCAGCCGCAGATTCTCGTCACCGAGCGTGTTGATGATCCGTCTCGCCTCGCGGAAGACCTGGAACATCACGAAGCTCGGCAGTTCCACCAGCGACTCGGGGAAGGTGAACTCCTCGGCCGGTCCTGACGTTGTCACCAGCGAATCATAGGGAGCGCGGATGGTGGGGGCGGCCCTCCATTCGGCCGATCATGGGCGGGTGAGGCACCTCACGGCCGATCCGGGAAGTGGACACGTAGCGTTTACGTTTCACCCAGGTGGATCGATTAAGAATGGGATTGTCCTAGTACGTCACCGCAGACGACGCCGCATATCCTCTCCTCGAACCCCCCGGAAGGATCTCTCGTGCGTTTTGCCGTGCTCGCTCTCGCTGTGGGTGGCTTTGCCATCGGCACCAACGAGTTCGTCATCATGGGACTGCTGCCCAACGTCGCCGGGGACGTTGGCGTGTCCATCCCCACTGCGGGCGGACTGATCTCCGCCTATGCCCTCGGTGTGGTCATCGGCGCCCCGCTGCTGACCATCGCCGCGACCCGGCTGCCGCGCAAGGCCGCGCTGATCGCGTTCATGAGCTGGTTCGTGGTCGGCAACGCGCTGTCCGCGCTCGCGCCGAACTACGGCCTGCTCTTCGCCGCCCGGGTGTTCACCGGGCTGCCGCACGGCGCGTTCTTCGGCACCGGCGCGGTCGTCGCCGCGTCGCTGGTCGAGCCGGCCCGCAAGGCCCGCACGATCGCCAAGATGTATCTCGGGCTGACCATCGCCAACATCGTCGGCGTGCCGGCGGCGACCCTGCTCGGTCAGCACTTCGGCTGGCGGGCGACGTTCTGGGTGGTCTCGCTGATCGGTGTGGTCACCGTGCTCAGCCTGGTGGTCGCGGTGCCGCGCCAACACGCCGCCGGGAGCGGCGGCCGGCTGCGCCGGGAGTTCACCGCGTTCGGCAACACCCAGGTGTGGCTGACCCTGGCCATCTGCGTGTTCGGCTTCGCCGGCGTGTTCGCCTCGTTCAGCTATGTGACGCCGATGATGGTGCGGCTGGCCGGCTACGGTCCGGCCACGGTGACCTTCCTGCTCATGCTGTTCGGCCTCGGGATGACCGTCGGCAACGTGGTGGGCGCGAAGTTCGCCGACCGCAACCACACCGCGACGCTCTACGGCGGCCTGACCGCGCTCGCCGTGGTGCTGGGGATCTTCGTGTTCACCGCGCACTCGATGGTCGGTGCCGCGATCACCCTGTTCCTGCTCGGCGTGGTCGGCTTCACGGTGACCGTGCCGCTGCAGGTCCGGGTGATGGAGCAGGCGCCGCACGCGCCGACGCTCGTCTCGGCGGCCATCCAGTCCGCGTTCAACACCGCGAACTCGCTGGGCGCCTACCTCGGCGGGGTGGTCATCGCCGTCGGCCTCGGCTTCGCCGCGCCGAACTGGGTGGGCGCGGTGCTCGCCCTGGTCGGCATCGGCATCGCGTTGTTCGCCGGCCGGTTGCGCCGGCGCACCGGGTCCGCCGGTGCGGTGGCCGAGCAGGACCAGCCCGCGCTCGCCGAACTCGGCTGAGCTAGGGAACCGCCGGCAGGCCCGCGGCGCGGGTGGCCAGCTGGGTCAGGGTCGGGTCGGTCGGGTTGGTGGGCCGACCCACCCAGACCACCTCGGTCAGCCGGACCGAGGTGGCCGACGCCGAGACCGCGTAGGCGGCGTTGTCGAACGACGCCGGGCCGTCGGTCCACCGCCGGCCGTCCTTGACCAGATCGTTGATGCCCCCGCTGCCGGGGGTGTTGGCCTCCGCGGCGAACGCGCTGGCCGTCGCCGCGTCGGTGAAGCCGACCACGGCCAGCGCGACCGCGGCCGGCTGGTTGTCCAGGATGGTCTGGTAGAGCGAGCGCTCCAGCGAGACGCACGGGTGTTGGGCCAGCCAGACCTGTACGTCGCCGTAGGCGTGGGTGGCGCAGTCCTGGCCCTGGGCGGAGCCTTCCGGGGTGAACCGCTGGCCGCCGAGTGTCACGTCGGCGACCTTGCTGGGCGTCGGTGTGGCCGGAATCACCACGGCAGCTCCACCGCCGCCCGACGAGCTGATCGCCACGGTGATCCCGGTGATCAGCAACAGGCCCAGCAGCGCCAGCGCGCTGAGCGGCAGCCAGCGCATCCCGCGCTTCTTCGGCCGGCCGCCCGAGCGGGCCGGCGCTGGGGAGTCGGCGATCCTGGGCAGCAGCGTCGTCTGCGCGTTGGCCAGGTCGCGGGCGACCACGTCCTGGAAGCCCTCCGCGGTCAGCTCGGCGACCGTCGGGTTCACCCGGTCGCCGACGAGCGCGGCGAGCAGGCTGCGGGCCTGCTCGATGGTGCACGGCCGCTCGTAGACGGACAGTTCGCGGGCGGCGGCGAGCATCGACTTGGACTGCGGGTGCAGCACCCGGACCCCGCGATGCAGGTCCACTGTGGGCTGTACCACCTGCGAGACGAACGGGCCGACCGCGATCACCGTGCCCACCGGCACCGACTCCACCGTGCTGCGCTGCAACCGCTGGGTCACCGCGGTCGCCGCGGCCAGTGCGTCGCCGGCCGGGTTGACCGCGCCGTCGGGCCGGATCAGCGGCCAGCCGTCGGTCTTCCACTGCTCGGTGAGCGGCGCGTCCAGCCGCATCGCCGGGTCGGGCAGGTCGACGCCGACCACCACGAGCACCCCGCGCGGCATCAGCACCACCGCCTCGACCGGCTGCGCGCAGCCCAGCGGGGTGCAGCCGAGCAGGGCGATCCCACCGAAGATGGCGTCCGTCGGACCCCAGGAGGTCAGCGCGGCCCGCACATCGGCCCCTATCCGCGAGGGCGCGGCACCGAGCCGGACCAGCCGCACCGCACACCTCCACAGATCAACTTCGAGACCGGGCGTCGCCGTATTTGTGTGGTCACCGTAGCGCGCACCCGATTGCGGGGTGTGCACGGATTGCGTCACCGAAAGTGATGATGGTGGCACCCGTTGTGCCAGTCGGGTCACCCATCTTGCGGTTTGTGTGGCGGGCGGCCGCTCTGTCAGGGCAGAATGGCCGAACAACAACATCTGGTGATCAAGTACTGACCGAACCACCCGCGGGTGAGGGCGTAGGGGAAGACGTCCCTCGTCGAGTAGCGGAGGTCAGAATTGAGCACCGGTGGCACTACTAGTGGCGTGATTTACGTCCACTCGTCGCCGTCTGCGGTCTGTCCGCACGTCGAGTGGGCGATCTCGGGCACCCTCGGGGCACGAGCCAGTCTGCAGTGGACTGCGCAGCCGGCGGCGCCAGGACAGCTGCGCGCGGAATGTTCGTGGGTGGCATCCCCCGGCACAGCCGGCAAGTTGGTGGCCGCGCTGCGGTCATGGCCGATGCTGCGATTCGAGATCACCGAGGATCCGAGTCCCGGTATCGACGGCGTGCGGTACTGCTTCGCGCCCGGATTAGGGCTGTGGCATGCCTCCACGGGCGCCAACGGCGACATCATGGTGTGCGAGGGCCAACTGCGTACCCTCGCGGCGACCACGGCCAGTGGAGAGTCCTTTCTGCACCACGTGGAGAAGCTGCTGGGCAAGCAGTGGGACGACGCACTGGAGCCGTTCCGGCGCGCCGGCGACGGCGCTCCGGTGACCTGGCTGCACCAGGTCGGCTGACCCCGGAGGCGGTTGTGGCACGCTCAACGGCGTGCCGAAGGAGCAGAGCCGTCCCGACCGTCCGAACCGCTGGTGGCTGGCACCCGTCATCGGGCTGGTCGTGCTGTTCGCCGCGGGTTCCGGACTGGCCGCGCGGACGATCTACCAGCGTGCCGCCGACACGTCCGTCGCGACCGGCGCGAGCACGCCGCCGCGGACCACCGGGCCGTCCTCGGCGAGCCCGGCGCCCAACACCGGCACGGTGCAACTGCTGGCCGACGCGTCCGCCTACCCCCAGTCCGCCCAGGTCGCGGCGCTGCTGCAGACCTACTTCGACGCGGTCAACAACGGGAACTACGGGCTCTGGCGCAAGTCGGTGATCACCAAGCTGGCTCAGCAGAACCCCGAAGCGAGCTGGCAGGCCGGCCGGCAGACCACGTCCGACCGGCAGATCTCGGTGTTCCGGATCGACGCGGCGCCGGACGACGAACTGCGGGTGCTGGTGACCTTCACCAGCCGGCAGGAGCCGGCCTACGCGCCGCAGCCCGACCCGACCGACTGCACCCACTGGCAGAACATCATGTCCCTGGCGCGCGGTTCGAGCGGTTCGTGGCTGATCGCCGGTTCGATCGTCCAGCACCAGCCCTGCTGAGCCCGCCGGACAGCGAAACGGCGCGGGGCGGACCGAAGTCCGCAGCCGCGCCGTTCCCGGGTGTGACGGTGCCTAGACGGCGGTGAAGACCAGCGCGACGTTGTGCCCGCCGAAGCCGAACGAGTCGTTCACGGCGGCGGTCAGGTTCATCTTGCGCGGGCTGCCGGACACCACGTCCAGCGTTACCTCGGGGTCGAGGTTCTCCAGGTTGGCCGTCGGCGGGATCACGCCCTCCCGGACCGACAACACGGTCGCGATCGCCTCGATGGCGCCGGAGGCACCCAGCGTGTGGCCCAGCGAGCCCTTCGGCGCGGTGAGCACCGCGTGCTCGCCGATGGCCTTGCGGATGACCCGCGTCTCGGGCACGTCGCCGACCGGGGTCGAGGTGGCGTGCGCGTTCACGTGGCCCACATCCTTGGGGTCCACCCCGGCGTTGCGCAGTGCCATGGTGATCGCCCTGGTCTGGCCGTGACCCTCGGGGTCGGGAGCGGTGATGTGGTAGCCGTCGGAACTGGTGCCGCCACCAGCGAACCGGGCGTACACCTTGGCGCCGCGCGCCTCGGCGTACTCGGCGCGCTCCAACACCATGATTCCGGCGCCCTCGCCGAGCACGAAGCCGTCCCGGTCCACGTCCCACGGGCGGGACGCGTGCTGCGGATCGTCGTTGCGGGTGCTCAGCGTGCGGGCCTGGGCGAAGCCGGCCATGGTGATCGCCGCGATGGACGCCTCGGCGCCACCGGCCACCACCACGTCCGCCTCCCCGGCGCGCAGCATCCGCCAGGCCCAGGTCAGTGCCTCGGCGCCGGACGCGCACGCCGAGACCGGGGCGTGCACGCCGGCCCGCGCCTTGAGCGCGAGACCGACGTGGGCGGCCGGGCCGTTGGGCATCAGCATGGGCACGGTCAGCGGCGAGACCTTGCGCAGGCCCTCCGTCTCCAGCAGGTCGTCCTGGCCCAGCAGGGTGAGTACGCCACCGATGCCGGTGCCGATCACCACGCCCAGCCGGTCGGGGTCGACCGCGTCGTCGAGCTTGGCGTCCTCCCAGGCCTGACGGGCCGCGACCATGGCCACCTGCTCGCACCGGTCCAGCCGGCGCGCCTCCACCCGAGGCAGTACCTCGGTCGGTTCGACGGCCAACGGAGCGCCGAACTTGACCGGCAGCCCGAACCGCTCGATCCAGTCGAAGTCCAGGTTCCGGGCGCCACTGCGCCCGGCCAGTAGTCCGTCCCAGGTGGAGGCGACATCCCCGCCGAGCGAGGTGGTCGCGCCCATACCCGTGACGACGATGTCATTGCCGCTCATGTCGTCTCCGTCGTCCCGCACATGTTCCTGCTGTGGTCTCCGGCCGGGGGTTGAGCCGGCCGGAGCCTCGGTACCTCGGTCAGGCCTGGTTGGACGCGATGTAGTTCACCGCGTCGCCGACCGTCTTCAGGTTCGCCAGTTCGTCGTCGGGGATCTTGACGCCGAACTTGTCCTCGGCCTGGACGGCGATCTCGACCATGGAGAGCGAGTCGATGTCCAGGTCGTCCACGAAGGACTTGTCCGCGGTCACGTCCGCGGCCGCCACACCGGCGATCTCCTCGACGATCTCGCCAAGGTCGGCCAGGATTTCCTCGTTCGTCGCCACCTGCTGTTTTCCTTCCTGGGATTACTGGATGTCTGCCGGTCGGTGAGCGCTGCGCGCCACCACCGGAGTCCGCTCGAACCGCTACGGACTGATCGCCACCTGTCCGGCGTACGACAGTCCCGCCCCGAAACCGACGAAGAGGAGTACATCACCACTGTGCACCCGGCCTGCCGCCCGCATGTGGTCCAGCGCCATCGGGATGGACGCCGAGGACGTGTTGCCGGAGTGGGTGATGTCGTCGGCGACCTCCAGGTCGGGGCGCGCGCCCGCGGAGATCAGCTTCTTCGCGATCGCGTTGACGATGCGCAGGTTGGCCTGGTGCGGGATGAGCACGTCCACATCGGAGGCTTTCAGCCCGGCCAGTTCCAGCGCGCGCAGCGCGATCGGCGCCACCTGGGTGGTCGCCCAGCGGAAGACCGACTGGCCCTCCTGGTAGATCCACTTGCGGTCGCGCATGTAGATCAGCTCGGCCAGGTCGCCTGCGCTGCCCCAGGCGACCGGGCCGATGGCCGGCTCGTCGGCCGGACCGACCACGACCGCACCCGCGCCGTCGGCGAAGATGATCGCGTTGCCGCGGTCGGTCGGGTCCACCCAGTCGGCGAACCGCTCCGCGCCGACCACCAGCACCCGCTTGGCCGAGCCCGCCCTGATCAGGTCGGACGCGGTGTTGAGCGAGTAGCAGAACCCGGCGCACGCGGCGTTCAGGTCGAACGCGCCGGCGGCCTTGATGCCGACCCGGTCGGCCACCGAGGCGGCGGCGTTGGGGATCTGGTTGGGCATGGTGCAGGTCGCGACGATCACGGTGTCCACGTCCGAGGGCGCCAAGCCCGCGTCGGCCAGGGCGTTGGCGCCGGCCGTGGTGGCCATGTCGACGAGTGTCTCGTCCGGCCGGACCCGGCGTCGCTCGATGATGCCGACGCGGTCCCTGATCCACTCGTCGTTGGTGTCCATCACCTTGGACAGGTCGTCGTTGGTGATGATCTGTTCCGGCTGGTAGCTACCGGTGCCCAGGACCCGGGTGCCGGCGACAGTCGGCGGGACCTGTAGTTCAACCCTGCGAGATGTCATGAGTTGCCCTCGTGCTCGGCGACGAATGAGGCCAGCTTGTCCAGGTCGTCCGGGGATTTCAACGGCAAGGTCGCCGTCCCCTTGAGTTCCCGCTTCACCAGTCCGGTCAACGCGCCGGCGGGCGGGAGTTCGATCGTTCCGGTCACCCCGAGTTCGGCCAGTGTGGCCATGCACCGGTCCCACCGGACCGGCTTGAGCACCTGGGCGATCAGCCGGTTCAGCTCCTCGGCCCCGGTGTCGACGACCGCGCCGTCGGCGTTGGACAGCAGCGGGCGGGTCGGGTCGGCGACCTGGATGCTGCCAGCCCGCTCGCGCAGCGCCGCCTCGGCCGGCGCCATGTAGTGCGTGTGGAACGCACCGGCCACCTTGAGGGCGATGATCTTGGTGCCCGGCCGGTTCGCACCGGACAGCTTCTCCAGCGCGGTCCGCGAACCGGCGGCGACGATCTGGCCCGCGCCGTTCATGTTGGCCGGGGTCAGCTCGAACTCGGCCAGCCAGGACACCACCGCGTCCGGCTCGCCACCCATCACCGCGACCATCCCGGTCGGCTCCAGTGCACAGGCGGCGGCCATCTCCCGGCCGCGCACGGCGGCGAGCGAAACCGCGTCGTCGAGGCTGAACACCCCGGCGATCGCGGCGGCGGCGAGTTCGCCGATGGAGTGCCCGGCGACCGGCGCGGTGGCCGGCAGGTCGACCCGCTCGGCCAACTCGGCGTAGGCGATCAGGCTTGCGGCGACGATCAGCGGCTGGGTGATGGCGGTGTCCTGGATCTCCTCGGCGTCCGCCGTGGTGCCCAGTCGAGCCAGGTCCAGACCGATGAGCTCGGACCAGCCGGCGACGCGCTCGGCCACGCCGTCCAGTTCGAGCCATGGACTGAGCATTCCGGGCTTCTGGGCACCCTGGCCGGGCGCGAGTATGGCCATCACGGTGTCAACCCAACACGGTGACCCGGCCTGTCTGGCATGCCGCCGGTCACCAAGTCAGGTCACTCGATTTGTAGGATTCCTACAAGAGCGACGGCTTGATGAACCCGAATCGCCTGTCAATGTTGTCGGTCACACCCATCCGGCCGAGATACTCGACTACCAGAGACCGCGCGCTCGGGCAAGTCTGCCGACGGTCAACGCGGTCCGGATCACCAGTGCGTCCCGTGGATCACTGGGGTTGCGGCCGGTGATCTCGGCCACTCGTCGCAGCCGGTAGCGAACCGTGTTCGGATGCACGAACAGCTGTCGGGCACAGCCCTCCAGCACACCGCCGTTCTCCAGGTAGGCGTCCACCGTCTCCAGCAGGCCGCCGCCCGCGTCCTCCAGCGGCTGGGCGATCTGCTCGACCAGCAGGTGCTCGGCGGCCGGGTCGCCGGTCAGCGCGCGTTCCGGCAGCAGGTCCACCGACCGCACCGGCCGGGGCGCCCCGGGCCAGCCGACCACCGCGCGCAGGCCGGAGAGCGCCTCGGATGCGCTCCGGTGCGCCTCGCCCAGATCCGACACGGTCGGCCCGGCGATCACCGGCCCGCCGCCGAACGAGTCGGTGATCCGGGTGAGCACCGCCTCGTCGGCCGGGCGGTCGGTCGGCCCGCCCAGCACCACGACCAACCGGGTGCCCTGCACGCTGAGCAGCACCGGCCGGCCCACCCGGGCGGCCCGCCTGCGCACGCCGTAGACCACGGTCGGCGGGTCGGTCGAGGAGGGTTTGCCGACCAGCACGGTCGCCTCGGCCGCCGGATCCCAGCCCAACGCCGAGGCCCGGGACAACAGCGACTCCTCGGTGTCGCCGCGGACGATGCCGTCCACCACGAGCGCTTCGAGCCGGGCGTCCCAGGCACCCCGGTTCTCCGCGGCGACGGCGTAGGTGGTTGCCGCGGTGAATGCGATCTCCCGCCCGTAGCGCAGGATCGCCTCGGTCAGCACCGCCCGCTCGTCGGCGTCGGCGGCCAGCTGCGGCACCCGCTGCTCGAACACCTCAAGGGCCAACCGGACCAGCTCGACGGTGTGCCGCAGGCTCACCGTGCGGTACAGCTCCCGGGGTGCGGCCCGGAACGCGTCCGCGGACAACCGGAACGCCGTCTGCGGGTCGTGGAACCACTCGGCGAAGCCGGCCACCCCGGTCTGCGCGATCAGCAGCACGCTGGCCCGCTGGTCGGCCGACAGCCGGGCGAACCAGGGCAGCTGATCCTCCATCGCCCGCACGGTCAGCGCGGCGAGTTCGCCGGACGCCTTCTGGATGGCCGCCATGGTCGTCGGTGACAACTGCCCGACGTGGACGTCGGGGTCGTCGGGGTGGTCCGGGACCCCACTGGCGGCCGCGCTCATCCCCCCACGATGTCACGCCACCGGCCGGACTTCATGCCCGGTGAACCCGTAGGCCCGGGTCACCAGGGCGACCCGGACGGTGAAGTCGCGGTACCACCGCGCCCGGCCGGCCTGTCGCGCCGCGGTGTGCTCGGCATCGGCCCGCCAGCCGGCGATCGACTCCTCGTCCCGCCAGTAGGACACGGTGATCCCGACGCCCGCGTCGTCCCGGACGGATTCGACGCCGAGGTAGCCGTCCCGGCCGGCGGCGAGTTCCAGCATCCGGTCACTGGTCAGGGCGTAGCCGTCATCGGCACCCGATCGTCGGGAGCTGAAGATCACCGCGAAGTAGGGCGGCTCCGGAGTTCCAACCACAGCACATGTTCTAGCCGAAGCGGCGCGCCAGGGCACCCGAATATCCCCTCGGCGGGCGGCAACGGGAAAGGCCGCTCGGCGACGACGTGGCACGTTCGCCGAGCGGCCTCTTCTCCCCGGTCCCCACCGGTAATTCCACTCTGGACGGTGTTGGCCGGGCGCGCCACCGGAGCGGCGGGTAATCGCCCGTTCGTGGTGGATCATTCCGTCTCGTGGGTCACAGTGGGTCCCCGGAATATGCCGGAGCGTGCCACTGTTCCTCGAAACGTAAGTCGTGCGCTCCGGGGCTCAGTGCAACTCTGAACCGGCGGTGACAGTCCGCGAACCGGCCACAGTTGGCCGGCCGACCCGGTGGAATTCCGGGGCCGACGGTGAAAGTCCGGATGGGAGGCGCGCACGGCCGGCGACGGCTGCCCGCGTCCGGGTGCCGCCGTTGGTCCGGCACGTCGGCCCCGGGTGGTACGCGGGAGGGGTGGCGTGCGGTGGACGTTCTGCTGCAGCACGGTTTCAAGCTCTTCGGCGAGCAGGTCTCCTGGGCCGAGTTCCTCGGTCAGGTGTTCGCACTGGCCGTCGTCTTCCTGGCCCAGAAACGCACCCTGTGGACCTGGCCGGTCCAGTTGGGCGCGACCCTGCTGCTGTTCGTGGTCTACACGTCGGCACATCTTGGCGGCCTGGCTTCCCGGCAGGTGGTCATCTTCCTGATCTCGATCTACGGCTGGTGGGCGTGGCAGCGCCACCGCGACCCGGTCTACGGCGTGGCCGTGCGTAAGGCGAGCGGCCGGGAGCGGCTGGTCGTGCTCGGCGTGATGCTGATCGCCTGGGTCGGCGTCGCACTCGCCTTCAAGGCCCTGGGCCCGGCGTGGTCCTGGGCGCCGTGGCCGGACGCGTGGATCTTCGTCGGCACCCTGGTCGCGTTCGTCGCACAGGGACTCGGCCTGGTCGAGTTCTGGCTGGTGTGGCTGCTGGTCGACGCCGTGGGCGTGCCGTTGCAGATCAAGTCGGGCCTGTACTTCTCGGCGGCGGTGTATGTGATCTTCGCCGCGCTGGTCATCCGCGGCTTCGTGGACTGGGCCCGAACCGCCCGCCAGGCGGCCGCCGCGGCCGAGGCACCGAAGGCCACCGCCAAACTGACCTCGTAGGCCACCAGAAACAACACGGGAGGGGCGCTTCGCGGCGCCCCTCCCGTGTGCTGTGCTGCTGCTTACGCGGCGCCCGAGTCGGACAACTGCGGGCCTGCGGCCTGCACGTCGTCGATCCGGTACTTGCGGGCCGCCTCGACCACCACGGACCTGTCCACCTCGCCGCGGTTGGCCAGCGCGGCCAGCACGGCGACCGTGGTGGCCTGCGCGTCGACCAGGAACTGTCGGCGGGCGGCCGGGCGGGTGTCGGAGAAACCGAACCCGTCGGTGCCCAGGGTGACCATGTCGCCGGGTACCCACGGCCGGATCAGGTCAGGTACCGCGCGCATCCAGTCCGACACCGCGACCACCGGGCCCTCGCCACTCGCGAGCACGTCGGTGACGTAGGGCACCCTCGGCTCGGCCTCGGGGTGCAGCAGGTTGTGCCGGTCCACCTCGACCGCCTCCCGCCGCAGCTCCGAGTAGGAGGTCGCCGACCAGACCTCGGCCTTGACGCCCCACTCCTCGGACAGCAGCGCCTGGGCCCGCAGCGCGTCCGGCATGGTGACGCCGGACACCAGGATGCGTGCCTTCGGGCCGTCGCCCTCGGGGGCCGGTGCGTACCGGTAGAGGCCCCGCAGCAGGCCCTCCACGTCGAGGTTCGCCGGCTCCTCGGGCTGCACGTAGGGCTCGTTGTAGATGGTCAGGTAGTAGAAGACGTTCTCCGCCTGGTCGCCGTACATCCGGCGCAGCCCGTCCTTGACGATGTGCGCGATCTCGAACGCGTAGGCCGGGTCGTAGGCCACCACGGCCGGGTTCGTCGCCGCCAGCAGCAGCGAGTGCCCGTCGTTGTGCTGGAGGCCCTCACCGGTCAGCGTGGTCCGGCCCGCGGTGGCGCCGAGCACGAAGCCGCGGGCCATCTGGTCTGCCGCTGCCCACAGCCCGTCGCCGGTGCGCTGGAAGCCGAACATCGAGTAGAAGATGTAGATCGGGATCATCGGCTCGCCATGCGTGGCGTACGACGTGCCGGCCGCGGTGAACGACGCGGTCGTGCCGGCCTCGTTGATGCCCTCGTGCAGGATCTGGCCCTTTTCGCTCTCCTTGTAGGCGAGCATCAGGCTGGCGTCCACCGAGGTGTACGTCTGGCCGTGCGGGTTGTAGATCTTCTGCGTCGGGAACATCGAGTCCATGCCGAACGTGCGCGCCTCGTCCGGGATGATCGGCACCAGCCGCTTGCCGATCTCCGGGTCGCGGGCGAGGTCCTTGACCAGCCGGACGAACGCCATCGTGGTGGCGATCTCCTGCTTGCCGGAGCCCCGCCGGGCCACCTGGTAGACCTTGTCGCCGGGCAGCACCAACGCCTTGGACTTGGCCCGCCGCTCGGGCAGGAAGCCGCCGAGCTGACGCCGCCGGTCGACCATGTACTGGATCTCCGGGGAGTCCTGGCCGGGGTGGTAGTACGGCGGCAGGTAGGGGTTCTCCTCAAGGGCCGCGTCGGTGATCGGGATGCGCAGTTCGTCCCGGAAGAGCTTGAGGTCCTCCAGGGTCATCTTCTTCATCTGGTGGGTCGCGTTGCGCCCGGCGAAGTGCGGTCCGAGGCCGTAGCCCTTGATCGTCTTGGCCAGGATGACGGTCGGCTGACCGTGGTGCCCCAGCGCAGCCTCGTAGGCCGCGTACACCTTGCGGTAGTCGTGGCCGCCGCGCTTGAGGTTCCAGATCTCCTGGTCGGACATGGCGGTGACCATGTCCTTGGTCCGCGGGTCGCGGCCGAAGAAGTGCTCCCGGACGTACGCGCCGTCGTTGGCCTTGTAGGTCTGGTAGTCGCCGTCCGGGGTGGTGTTCATCAGGTTGATCAGGGCGCCGTCCCGGTCGGCGTGCAGCAGCGAGTCCCACTCGCGGCCCCAGACCACCTTGATGACGTTCCAGCCGGCACCCAGGAAGAACGACTCCAGTTCCTGGATGATCTTGCCATTGCCCCGGACCGGGCCGTCCAGCCGCTGCAGGTTGCAGTTGATCACGAAGGTCAGGTTGTCCAGGCCCTCGTTGGCCGCGACGTGCACCAGGCCGCGCGACTCCGCCTCGTCCATCTCGCCGTCGCCGAGGAAGGCCCAAACGTGCTGGCCGTCGGTGTCGGTGATGCTGCGGTCGCGCAGGTAGCGGTTGAAGCGGGCCTGGTAGATGGCGTTCATCGGGCCGAGGCCCATGGACACCGTCGGGAACTCCCAGAAGTCCTGCATCAGCCGCGGGTGCGGGTAGGACGGCAGACCGCCGCCCGGTCCGGCATGCGAGTACTCCTGCCGGAAGCCGTCGAGCTGGTCGGCCGACAGCCGGCCCTCAAGGAAGGCGCGGGCGTAGATGCCGGGGGAGGCGTGACCCTGGATGTAGAGCTGGTCACCACCGCCCGGGTGGTCCTTGCCGCGGAAGAACCAGTTGAAGCCGACCTCGTAGAGGGTGGCCGAGGAGGCGTAGGTGGAGATGTGCCCGCCGACGCCGACGCCGGGGCGTTGGGCGCGGTGCACGGTCATCGCCGCGTTCCACCTGATCAGGGCGCGATAGCGGCGCTCCACCTCCTCGTCACCGGGGAACCAGGGTTCCTGCTCGGTCGGGATGGTGTTCACGTAGTCCGTGCTGGTGAGCGCGGGGACGGCGACCCGGCGTTCGCGGGCGCGTTCCAGCATTCTCAGCATCAAGTACCTGGCCCGCTGTTGACCAGCGGCGTCCAGGACCGCGTCGAAGGAGTCAAGCCATTCGGCGGTCTCGTCCGGGTCGATGTCCGGCAGGTGGGCGGCAAGGCCGTCCCGAATGACACGGACGCGCTGCGGCTCGTTGCTCGCACCGGCAGCGCTGTTCTGCGGGGCCAAGGGGTCTCCTAGCCTGGTTTCACGGTTCCCGCGACGCGGCCGGCGATCCGGCGGCGTCACCATTCACATCTCTGTCACACTATGCGCTCCGGACACCCTTACTCGCGAGTAGCACCGGATCGTTCCGGGCTGGTCGGGCGGGTGTGGGATAGGCCACCTGACGTGCCGGTAACGGGGCGCGGGTATCGTTCCGGCACCCGCAACAAAAGACGGGTGGCTGCCGGTCAGGGTGGTCCCGACGTGCTGATACCGGGCGCGTTCGCGGAAGCTTCCGCGGATGTCGCGGCGTGTCCCGGTGTGGACGGTTGCGTCGGAGCCGCGCTCAGTGTTCGCTATCCGTCAATAGGTGTTGGGATGAACGTGCGGTAGCTCACCAGCGGGGTGGGCGTGGCCGGACAAGCGTAGCTGGAGGAGTGAGAGAAACCGTGGTCGCCGATGGAGACGCCGGCAAGGCCGGAGTCGCCGACAAGCTCGGTATCGAGCCGAGGATGGTCGTTGCCGAGTTCGGTTGGGGTGAGGATGTCGACGACGACTTCCGGGATGCGATCGAGGACCGGATCGGCAGCGAACTCCTGGACGAGGGGACCGACGAGATCCTCGATGTCGTCGTGCTGTGGTGGCGTGAGGACGACGGCGACCTGGTGGACGCCCTCGTCGACGTGACCAGTCCGCTCGCCGAGAACGGTGTGATCTGGGTGCTGACGCCCAAGAGTGGCCGGGAGGGATACGTCGAGCCGAGCGAGATCGCCGAGGCGGTCCCGACGGCCGGGCTGGCCCAGACGTCGAACATCAGTGTCGGGCCGGACTGGAACGGCACCAGGCTGGTGGCGCCCAAGTCGGCCAAGTCACGGCGGTAGGCAGGTCGAGGGCCATTCCGGTACGCCCCCGCGGCACTAGGCTGCGGGGGTAAGGACGTCCCAGGTATCAGCTGGCAGGAGGATCCGCGCAGATGGCGGTCGAGGTGGGCTCCAAGGCCCCGGACTTCACGCTCAACGACTACAACCGGGAAAAGGTCTCGCTGGCCTCGTTCCAGGGCAAGAAGAACGTGCTGCTGGTGTTCTACCCGTTCGCGTTCAGCGGTACCTGCACCGGCGAACTGTGCCAGGTTCGGGACGAGCTGGGCGAGTACCAGAACGACACCGTGCAGGTGCTCGGGGTGTCGGTGGACACGGTGTTCAGCCTGAAGAAGTGGGCCGAGCAGGAGGGCTACACCTTCCCGCTGCTGTCGGACTACTGGCCGCACGGCGAGGTGGCCCAGGCGTACGGTGTCTTCAACGAAGGCGGTGGCATGGCCAACCGGGGCACCTTCCTGATCGACACCGAAGGCGTCGTGCGCTTCGCCGAGGTCAACCAGCCCGGCGAGGCCAGGGACCAGAGCGCATGGAAGAAGGCGATCGCGGCGCTGGCCGCCTGATCGTCGGTTGGCAACCGGTTCGCGACGCGCGGGCCGGTTCGGGGCGCATAGCTCAGCGGGAGAGCACCGGCCTTACAAGCCGGGGGTCGTAGGTTCGAAACCTACTGCGCCCACCCTGACTACTCTGACCAGCATAATTCCGGTGTGTCACCGGATCTTGGGCGGCTGGCGACGCCCGGCCTGAAGGTTCTGGGGTGTGCTGCTGCAGCTGTCTTGCCTTGCTGATCAATGGGTTTGTTAAGGGATGCCATCGATCATGGCAGCGCGCTCAGTTCGGAGGCGATGTCGAGTTGATATTGAGAGCGGTCCCCAGGACCAGCTTGGGCCCGGACAGCTCTTCGCGGACTGATTCTGTTCAAACGCAACAAGATGGTGGTCCCATGGGCCTGGGACACGGTGACGGACCGGATCGGGCCGGCTAACGGCGAACCGACGGGCACGGTCCCGATTCACATCCGATTCGGGGCCACGCCCATCGATTCCGGCTTGGTGATGGTCGGGTTTCGCCGACCGATTTGCCCGCGAGTGAGTCCCGGCCGATTACCTTGCCCGTGACGAGCGCAGCACTGACCCCGATGGCCGCCTCGCTGTTTCTGGGCATTCGACAACAGCGCGGTCGTCCGGCGGTCGCGTATCAGAGTGACTGATGTGACGGTGAGGTGTAGGTGACGGAGGTGCTGCCGTTGGAGCTGTTCCACGGTGATCGGGGCGGGTCGACCCGCCCGCCCCGATCACAAACCGCTGGTCACAGCCAAAGTCGCGAGTTTCGACACGGTACGGGCCGGCAACGGCCGTGGGTGAGGTCGGACGATTCGATCACCTGGCGAGCAGTTCGGGGTGCCGGGCCTCGACCATCCTGGCGAATCCGTCCTGCCATTTCGTCCGGGTGTGACCGATGAGCTGATGCATTCTGGTGAGGTCGCAGGTCACGCTGGTCAGGGCGTGCGTGGTCGACGTGAACGCCAGGTCCAGGCCGGTGAGCTTGGCCAGGTAGGCACACCACTCCTCGATGCTGGAGACCTCATCACCCGCCCAGTTGACGATCGTGGCCGGTGAACTGGCAGCGTCCAGCAACGCGGGGATCATCGCCATCATGTCGTCGTGGTGGATGGGCTGGTACTCGCTCGGGCTGTCCTCGTGCACGGGGATCGGATAGCCGGCCAGCATCGCTTCCAGCAAGAAGGCAGGCCATCCGCCGTGATCGCCGTAGGGCACGTTGAGCCGGGCGATGGTGGTCGGCAGTTTCAGCCTGCGCGCGCACGAGCGGGCCATGGCTTCGGCCGCGATCTTCGAGATGCTGTAGGTCTGGAACATGTCACCGCCGCCGCGGTGGTTGTCGCCCAGCGGGTCGTCCTCGGCGAATCGGCGATGGCCGTCTTCCTGGTAGACCCCGGTTGTTGAGCAGTGCAGCACGGCCTTGGCGTTGCGGCAGGCGTTCATCAATGCCCCGAGACCATCGACGTTCGCGTCGAGGTCGACACCCCAGTCGTTGGTCCGCGACACCGCGAAGTTGAGTACGAAGTCGACGTCGGGCAGCACCGGCAGATCCGTGTCCGTCAGGTCGGCCCGCACGGTGCGCACACCGGCATCTTCAAGGCTTGCTCGAACCTGTGCATCGCCGAACCGGCCAACCGCCCACACTTCGTTCGTTCGGGCCAGGTCCATGGCGATCGATCGCCCCACCATTCCCGTGGCACCGGTCATCAACACCTTGCTGTCGTGCAGCATTGTTCTTTTCCTTCCGAGTCGGGCGGTCGACTCCAGACGGGCGGTTGGGGAGGTGTGTCCCAGTTCGTGACGTGGGCACGGATCTCCGCCGGTCACGCGGGCCGCGCCCATTTCCCAGATCGTATCGGAATCGGGCTTGTTGATCTCGCGGCAACGGGCGCCACGACTCACGTCCTGGATGCGCCGATCCGGTCCCGCAACGCGGACCACACCGTGGCCGGTGCCGGACGTCGGCCAAGCAGTTCAGCCGCGGCGGACGCCCGAGCCCGCAGCCCCGGCTCATGCAGCAGCCGCTGCACCGCCGACGTGAGACTGGCCGGGTCCTCCGCGCAGACGATGCCGGCCCCGAAGTCGGCCACGGCGGCCGCGTTGAGCGGCTGGTTGGCCATGCGCGGCACGAAGCCCACCGGCAGGCGGCGAGAGAGCGCGGCGAGCGTTGTCCCTGAACCGCCGGTGGCCACCACTGCCTGGACTCGGTCCAGGAGCTGTGCAATGGGAGCGAATGGGACAACGCGTACCCGGTCGGCAGGGCCTTCGACATCCCCGGGACTTGTGCCGAATCCGGTCGTGACCAGAGCATCGGCACCCGCGTCGAGCACACCGCGCACGGCGGCGTTGAGCAACGCCGGATCCGCAACGACCGTGCCGAGGGTCACCAGGACCGCAGGGCGCTCACCGTCGAACGCGGGGATGTCGACCTCGGCCGGGGTGTCGTGCGGGACGGTCCTGATCGCGATCGAGGCCTCGTGGGGAACGGCGGCGCCCTGGTCACTTTCGAGCCACTCCGGCCACAGTTGGACGTTCGCGAGCCGGGGAGGCATCGTCAGGGCGCGCTGTTGCAGTGCCCTGGTGAGACCTGCTTCGAGAGCCGCGTCGATCGGGGTGGCCGCACTGTGCGTGAAGCTCACCCATGGGATCTCCAGCCGCTGTGCGACCAGTGGAGCAACGAAGTCCCACATCTCCGCGACGATGATGTCCGGGCGCTCGTCGACGGCCAGCGCGCGCAGCTCGTCGAAGGCCATGTCGGCGCGGGTGGTCGTGAACATGGCGACGAGCACGTCGAACACGGCAGAACTGTCGGGACCGTCGGTCCGGGATTCGGGGGCGGGAGCGTCGTGCGCGAGGCGGCGTTCGTTCTCGGCCACGAGGTCGGGATACGAGGGCCCGAGAGCGTGCACCGGCAGGCCCTCGGCCAGCGCGTGCAGCTCCTTCGACCCGGCGATCACAACCTCGTCTCCCGCCGCGGCCGCGGCGCGGGCCAGCGGAAGCATCGGCAGCAGGTGACCGTAGCCGGGGAAGGTGGTGAAGAGCGCTTTCATGATGCTGGTTGTGCCCCTTCGAGTGCGCGTCCGGCATTCGCGGCGTGGGTGGTCAGCGGAAGTGGTGGCAGACGAGCGATGGCTATCTGTAGTAGCTGAAAGCTATCGTCGTTAGTCTTCGGCGTCAACCACGTCAGGTGCTGACGGATACCGGCCGCCGGCTGGCTCGACCGGTTGCGCGCCCAGCGCGCTGTCGACGAGATCAGCGAGCAGCGGCCAGGTGCGCCGGCTGAGCTGGCAGTGCGGGTCGGCGCCGTATCGAAACCCTTATCCGATCAGGTTGTAGATGAAGGCCACCGTCAAATAGCTGATGGCGGCGACGGTCGTGATCGTGTACGCCACTCGGCCTGTGGTCGTCCACCATCCCCTGACCCACGCGGTTCCCGTGCCCGCGACCATCACCGCGGTTGTCGCCACCACGATTGCGTTCAGGGCCAGCACGGTCGTCAGCGCGGCCGAGTCCAGGAACACCGTTTCGGTGAAGGCGTTCAGGTCCGACGCCATCAACACGAACCATCCGGTGAACGCTGTCGTGAGTCCGCCGGTGAGCCACGCCACGACACGCGCCGCCTGCGCCCAGCGCGAATGCGCCTGCTTGCCTTTCAGCCGTCGCACCAGCGCCAGGATCGGGAACCAGAAGAACGCGAGCAGCAGCACCACCACGCCGGCTCCCAGCATGATCTGGTGCAGGGTCGGCGACGAGTACCAGGCCAGTTTCGTGTACGCGACCGTCGGGTCGTCCGTCGTGAACAGATCGGCCCTGCCGTCGAAGGCGATCCGAGCCTGGCCGCCCTGCTCCTGGAACAGCCCCGTGCCGATCGGGTACCAGTGCTGTTCGGAGACGTTCGGATTCAACGACAGGCCGCTCGTGGTCAGCGAGCCGTCCGAGTCCGCCGAGACGGTGACCGGCGAGAAGAGCGCCACCGACTTCGTCACCTGAGTGTGGCTGGTGCGGTCGACGCGATAGTTTCCCGCGAGACCGGACGTGTCGATCCCGCTGACCGCCTTGGGCGCCGGACTCGTGTTCGGGACGTAGCGGTCGACGATCTGGTTGATCAGGTCCTTGCCGTCCCAGTTCGCGACGCCGTTCGTCCCGTCGCCGTTGTAGACCACGTAGATCCCGAGTCCCTGGTCGGGCAGCATCGCGAGATTGGCGTGGGTTCCGGGGACGTCGCCGTCCTTGAACAGCAGCGGTTGTCCGTCGCGCGGCTCCTCCTGGAGGAGCCATCCCATCCCCGGCAGGCGCGGGTCCATCGTGAAGTGCTGCTGCTGCATCGACTCGGCGACGCCGGCACCGAGCCGTGGGTCGTCGGCCAACTGGGCGATCATGAAGCGGCCCAGGTCGGTCGCGGTGGCCACGGTGCCCGCACCGGTCGGCGACCACGGGCCGTACTGGCCGTTCTCCTGGACCTGACCGCTGCCTTCGGGACGGTAACCCTCCGCCAGGTGCGCCTGGATCGCGGCGGGATGCGGCTGCACGAATGTCGTGCCGGTCAACCCCAGCGGCCTGAGGATGTGGTCCTGGACGTACTGCGCGAACGGTTCGCCGGACACGACCTGCACCAGGTATCCGGCCAGTGCGACGCCGTAGTTGTCATATTGCGCAAGGGTTCCGGGCGGGCGGATCCGTTCGGGCTGGTGCGCGGCGAGGTACTCGCCCAGTGCGGGCACGGCTGCCGGGTCAGCGACGGCGACACCCGTCGGGCCGTCGTCGAAACCTGCCGTGTGGGTCAGCAGGTCCTCCGCTGTGACCGGGTGCCCGGGATAGGTGTTGCGGATCTTGAAAGTCGTGAGGTACGTGTTCACGTCGGCGTTCGGGTCGAGTCTGCCTTGTCGGATCAGCTGTGCGACTGCCGTCGCGGTGAAGATCTTGGCCACCGAGCCGGTGAAGAACTCGGTGGAGGCCGCATCGACCGGCGTCCGGGCCGGGACGTTCGAGACGCCGTATCCCTTGGCGAACACCTGCTTTCCGCCGGCCACGACGACGACCGCAGCGCCAGGAATCCGATCGCGCGCCAACTGCGTCGAGACGACCTGATCGACCAACTGTCCGATACCGGTCAGATCGGGGGTCGTGGCGTTCGCCTGTGCCACGGTACCCAGTGCCAAGCCCAATACGAGCGTCACGACCGCGAGCTTCCTCAACATGCGACCGAGCATGGCGGGAACGACGGCCCGGCTCACTGGTCATAACACCCCGCTCGGGGGTGGACATTGCTACACCTGTCAGTGCCGCCAGACCTGCCTGGCTACCCGGCAAACGTTCGAGCCGGCCAGTTTCTCGATCTCCGCTTCGCGGTAGCCGTGTTCGAACAGCCAGCGAATCATGTTGCCGACCGATTCGGCGGGATTCTCACAACCGTGCACATAGTCGACCGGCTCGTGCGTCGGTGTGCTCGCGGGCGATCCGGTGTCCTTGCCGAACAGTCCCGCGAATTCGTGGTGCCAGGCGACGTGATCACCGAAGTTGGTGTCGGGACCGAAGGCGACATGGTCGATGCCGACCAGCTCGACGCACCGTTCGACGTGCTGCATGACCGAGTCGAGGCTGTGTCGTGGATGCGCCGCGGTGATGGTCGTGTGCGGTGCCGCCTCGACCCCGATGAAGCCTCCGGAGTCGGCACATGCCTTGATGACGTCGTCGGGCTTCATCCGCGGTGTGGGCCACAGCGCCCGCGCGCCGGCATGGCTGATCACGACGGGTGCACCGGAGTTCCGCACGGCGTCGAGTGCGGTCGCGTCGCCGCAGTGCGAGACGTCGACGATCATGCCGAGGTCGTTCATCCGGCGCAGTGCCTTCCGACCCAGCAGCGTGAGCCCCGCGTCGCCGGTGTCGGCCAGCCCGGAACCGAGTTGGTTGCTCTCGCTGTAGACCAGGCCGAGCAGCCGGACCCCGAGGCCGTAGAGGATGTCCAGGCGGTCCACGTCGTTGCCGATCGGCGTTGCGGCTTCCAGGGTGAGCACCACCCCGACCTGCCCGTTGGCCCGTGCCGCTTCGGCGTCGGCGTACGACAACACCCGGGTCACCAGCGACTGGTGGGCCCAGTCCGCCTGCCGCATGCCCAGATCGCTGAGCGCGTCGTCCCAGTCCCAGGAGGTGTGTGAACGGATCATGCTGACTGCCGCCGGACCGCCGTCGAAGAACAGGTCGACACCCGACCGCGCGATGCCCTCGTA
The DNA here is from genome assembly GCA_036268615.1 of Pseudonocardiaceae bacterium. Taxonomy (GTDB): domain Bacteria; phylum Actinomycetota; class Actinomycetes; order Mycobacteriales; family Pseudonocardiaceae; genus DATATV01. Next base: position 21,134 of record DATATV010000062.1, on the reverse strand, counting down.
GGGCATGCTTTCCCGGCCCTGGCGGCGGTACGTGGCGAACAGCGCCGGGTCGTCCGGGCGAAGCGACAGGTGGTCGTGTGCCGAGACGATGAAGTGTTCCTCTTCGAACCGGGCCGCGCGGGCAGCGACGTTCTCGCTCCAGGCGATCACCGAGCCCGGCACGCGCGTCGGTTGGGGCACGAAGTCGAAGTCGGCGTGGTCCGGGCCGGCCGGCAGGTAGGAGTAGGAGCGATAGCCGTTCCACCGGTCCAGGCGTCGGGCGAGTTTGCTGGTGCCGGTCATGGCCGCACCGCCGCCGTGGCGCCGTCGCCCGGGGCGCGGTCGGAGATGCTGGCCAGGAACTGCCGCGTCCGCTGTCGAGCGGGCTGGTCGAGTACCTGCTTCGGCGGCCCGCTCTCCACGATCACCCCGCCGTCGAGGAAGACCACCTGGTCGGCGACCTCGTGGGCGAAACCCATCTCGTGTGTGGCGACGATCATCGTCATCCCCTCTCCGGCCAGGCCACGCATGACATCGAGTACCTCGCCGACCAGCTCCGGGTCCAGCGCCGAGGTCGGCTCGTCGAACAGCATCACGGTCGGGTGCATCGCGAGGGCGCGGGCGATGGCGACCCGCTGCTGCTGCCCGCCGGACAGCTGTCGGGGACGGGCATCGCACTTGTCGCCGAGCCCCACCCGGTCCAGCAGCGCCAGCGCCTGCGCTGTGGCTTCTTTTCGGTCGACCTTGCGAACCCTGGTCGGTGCCTCGATGACGTTCTGCAGCACGGTCAGGTGCCCGAACAGGTTGAACTGCTGGAACACCATGCCGATCTGGGTTCGTCGGTGCGCGACCTCGCGTGGCGTGCGTTCCCGCAGCCGCCCGTCGGGCTGCCGTCGGTAGCCCACGAGTTGGCCGTCGACGGTGATCTCGCCGCCGTCGATGTGTTCGAGGTGGTTGATGCAGCGCAGCAACGTGCTCTTGCCGCTGCCCGACGGCCCGATCAGGCAGACGACCTCGCCGGCGCGGGCCGACAGGGTGACGCCACGCAGCACCTCGATCGGGCCGAACGCCTTGTGCACGCCGTCCACGGACACCATCGGTCCGGACCGCTCCGGCGGAGTGTCGCGGGTCATCGGGTGCCCACCGCCAACGAGGTGCCCCGCCGGGGTGCCCGCAGCCGCAGCAACGACACGAGACCACTGCCCCGCGGTCGTGCTCCACGTCCTGACCTGCTGTTTCCGCGTCCGACGTACCGTTCGAGGTAGTACTGTCCGACGCCGAGCACGGACGTGACGACGAGGTACCAGAGGCAGGCGACGAGCAGCAGCGGGATCGTCTGGAAGGTGCGCGAGTAGACGATCTGCACGCTGTACAGCAGGTCGGCCATGGACAGCACGCTGACCAGTGACGATCCCTTCAGCGTGGAGATCGTCTCGTTGCCGGTCGGTGGGATGATCAGCCGGAGTGCCTGCGGCAGCACCACTCGGCGCAGGGTGAGCATCCTGGACATGCCCAGCGCCTCGGCGGCCTCGCTCTGACCGGCGTCGACGCCCAGAATCCCACCCCGGATGATCTCCGCCATGTACGCGGCCTCGTGCAGTCCCAGTCCGAGGACCGCCGCGACGAACGGCGTGATCGCGTGGTTGGCGTCGACGTGCAGGAAGGCCGGACCGAACGGGATGCCGATGCTGAGCTTCGGATACAGCGCGGCGAGGTTGTACCAGACCAGCAACTGCACCAGCAGCGGCACACTGCGGAAGATCCACACGTAGGCCCACCCGGCACCGGCCACGACCGCTGTGCTGGACAGGCGCATCACCGCGATCAGTGCGCCCAACACGATGCCGACGAGCATTGAGATGACCGTGATCTCCACCGTGCGGAGCAGGCCGGAGAGCACCAGGGAGGTGCCGAAGTAGTGGCCGACGACCGACCACTGGAAGTTCGGGTTCACGACCAGCGTGTGCGCGAACATCGCGGCGAGGACGAGTACCACCGCGGTGGCGATCCACCGGCCGGGCCGGCGGGCCGGCAGCGCCTGCCGTGCCGCGATGCTGACGGCGGGCTTTCGTAGTGACGTGTCCGGAACGCTCATCGCCTCACCCCTGGTGCGCGGTGCTGCCGTCGATGGTGACCTTGGCCGCGGGGATCTCGTTGCTGCTGATGCCCCACTTGCGGTAGATCTGACCGTAGGTGCCACTGGCGATCAGTTCTTTCAGCGCCTGTTCGATCGGTTTGGTCAGTGGCGAGTTCTTCGCCAGCGCGATGCCGAAGGTGGCGCCCCAGCCGGCGATGTCCGATCCACCGGTCAGCGTCGCGTTCACGAACTGCCCGTCCGACTGCTTGGCGGTGTACCCGTTGGGTGCGGAGTCGGTGAGCACGCCATCCACCCGTTGGGACTGCACCGCCAGGTTGGCGGCCGAGACGTTCGGATAGAGATGCATGTCGATCGGCCGCTTGCCGGCGGCCGCGCAGCGGGTGTTGAGCGTGCCGGTCACCCCCACCTCGGCCGAGCCCTTCTCGATGCCGATCGAGTGGCCGCACAGGTCGCTGACATCTTGGGGACGATAGCTGCTCCTGCCGCTGACCAGCAACGATGACGAGCCCGTCGCGTAGTCGACAAGATCGAGTACCTGCTGCCGCTCCACGAAATCGCCCAGCGGGGAGGCCGCCTGGTACCGGCCGGACTGGATACCGGGCACGATGCCGTCGAAGTCGACCACCGTGGGTTGCAGAGTGACGCCGAGCACGGTGCTGAGGGCCTGGTAGAGGTCGATGTCGGCGCCGGCCAGCTTGTTGTCGGCGTCGTAGAGCTCGAACGGTGAGAAGACGGTGACCGCGACCGTGAGTGTCTTGCCCCGCAGGTCCGCCGGTACCGCGACCGGCGCGGCCGAGTTGGTGGACGTGGTCGATGCGCTGCCCGAGCTGGCTCCGCTGGTGGCGCTGCCGCATCCTGCGGCGAACGCGAGCACGGCGAGCCCGACTGCCATCGTCGCGCCGAAACGTACCCCTGGCGTGGTCGGTGTGCGCCGTCGTGGTGGAACTGGCTTGATCATGACTGGCCCTTCCGGGGCTGGCACCTGGTGGCGGAGGGTCGTGCTGACACCGGGTGGAGGGAACGATCGGTCTGGGTGTGCCGGCGACCGGCTTCGGGCCACGTGGATGGTGTGGCCGTTGGCCGGCTCGGCAGCTCAGCCGGCGAGATCGCTGGTCTCGATGGTGGCGAACTCCTCCCGGGCCCGGGCGAGCAGCTCGCCGTCGAGCAGCAGGTCCGCGCCGGTCAGCGCCAGTGCCTCGGCCGCCCGGATCATCGCCGCGTGCGCCTCGTCCGAGGCGGCCGCCTCGCGGAAGGCCGCGGAGTGGCTGGCGGTGCCGCGTGGCGCGATCTGCAGGTAGGGATGCACCGCGGGTATCCGCTGGCTGACGTTGCCGATGTCCGAGCTGCCAGCCGGGTTGGCGGTCGACGCCGGTTCCACGGCGATGCCGAGTTCGCCGAGGTGCTCGGCGATGCGTGTGGCGATGGTGTGGTTGTTCCTGCGCTCGGCGTAGAGCGGCGTGGGCTCGGTGAAGCTCACCGAGGTGCCGGTGGCCAGCGCGGCCGCACGGGCGCAGTCCTCGACCCGGCCCTGCAACGCGCGGCAGTCGTCAACGGTGCGATGTCGGACGAGGAACTCGGCCTCGGTGAACTCCGGGACGACGTTGGGTGCGTCCCCGCCGTGGGTGATCACCCCGTGCAGCCGGGCGGACCGGCCGATGTGCTGGCGCAGCCCGTCGATCCCGACGAAGAACTGGATCATCGCGGCAAGCGCGTTCAGCCCGTCCTCCGGGTTCTTCGCCGCGTGCGCGGCCCGTCCCCGAAAGCTGATCTTCAGGTGTGCGCAGGCCAGCGAGTGCCGCCAGGGGATGGTGCGGTCGGCCGGGTGGAACATCAGCGCGGCATCGCTGTCGTCGAACACTCCTGCGGCAAGTTCGAGGATCTTGCCGCCGCCGCCTTCCTCACCCGGTGTGCCGATCACCGTGATCGAACCGTCGAACCGCGCACCCTCCAGCGCACGGCGCAGCGCCCGCGCCGCCGTCAGGCCGCCGGCCGCGATCAGGTTGTGCCCACAGCCGTGACCGATGCCGGGCAGGGCGTCGTATTCGAGCAGGTAGCTGATGCGCGGCCGGCCCTGTCCCCAGTCGGCGCGGAACGCGGTCGGCAGCCCGGCCAGCCCGGTGGTGACGGCGAACCCGTCGCCGCGCAGCACCGCGCACAACTGCTCCGCCGCGTGGAACTCCTCGAACGCGGTCTCCGGATGCGCGTGAATGTCACGGCTGAGTTTCTCCGCATCACCGGCCAGTTCATGCACAGCGGCGGCGATCCGGTCGGTGATCTGCGGGTGCTGGCCCATCTGGTCTCCGAGTGGTAGAGGTCCGTGCCTGGCAGCGTCACCGAAGGGCCGGCCGAACGCACGGTGATTGACCCCAATCGGTCAATGACTCGTGGTGGCGACGCGGGCCCGTGCCATACTCCGGCGATGACCGTGACCCTCGTCCTGGGCGACAACCCGGACGCCGCGGTCACGTTCGGCATCTCGCCGTTGGCCGAGCTGACCGCCGCGCTGCACGCGCTGGCCGAGCCGGGCCACCATCCGACCCACGAGGCGTGGGTTCATCGGGTGAGCGCGACGATCGAACCCGCGCTGCGCCGGCAGTGTGACACGTTCAGTCCGTTGTGGAGCACGTACCGAGCGCGATTCCTGCTGCCCGGCCCGCTCGGCCTGGGGCGGTCGCTGCGCCAGGAGATCGCGGCCATCGAGACCCTGGACGACGACCTGTTCACTCTTTTCGCCGCCTGGGGCATCAGCGGCGGTTACACGGGTCGGTCACTGGAGCACATCACCACCCGGCCGGCCGCGCAGGACCAACTCCGCCGGCGTGCGGCAGCGCGCGGTCATGCGGCGCTCACTCTCGCCGAGCGGTTCCTCGCCGATCACGTGCGGTTCCGCGCCGACCTGCTGGCGACACTCACCATGGCGGCCCGGACGTTCTTCAAGCGCGAGTGGGACGCCGTCAGCAAGGACCTGGCGGATGCCGCCCGCATGTACCGGGCAACTGCGCGCACCCAGAGCATGACCGCCGCGCTGGAGACGGTCACCGCGCCCTCGTCCCTGCTGGTGCGCCCGAGTCGTATCCGGATCGACCAGCTGCACCGGGGAACCATTGACCTGAACGAGCAGCCGCTGCTGGTCATGCCCAGCGCGCTGGGCCGACCGCATCGGCTGATCAAGCACGAGGGCGGCTGGCCGGCCATCCTGCAGTGCCCCCTGGCCGCCGGTGCATCGGACGAGCCGATGTATCTGGCGGTGATCAGACAGCGGTTGGCGGTGTTCAGTGAGCCCACGAAAATGGCGATCGCCCGGGCACTGGCCCACGAGGCACTGCCCACAGTGGAACTGGCGCGCCGGTTCGGCTGCACCTCGCCGCAGATGTCCCGACAGCTGCGAACCATGCGCGACGCGCAGCTGGTCACGGTGACTCGCCGCGGCAACTACGTCCTCTACCGCCTGGACCTCCCGCAGATCGCCCGCCTCGGCCCCGACCTCCTCGACGCGTTGCTGCGCTGAGCTCCGACCACCAAGGCCCGCACTACGCCCCGATACGCTGCTCGCGGCCTTGCTTGAGCAGCACCGATTCAGATTTCTCGCCACACGGCCGGCCGGGAGTCGAATCGCTCGGCGTCGCTGGCTGCTGTCGGTCATGCGTCCTGGATGGACAGCTGCGCTCGGGTCGGGTTGGCCGTCCTGCGTAGTGGGTACTCGTGGGCACAACCGGCCCGGATCGTGGTCTTCAGATCCGGCATCGTTGTCGACCCGTGCTGAGCAGGCATGCTGATGCCGGAAGGAGGGCGTCCGGTGGCCGATTCGCCACGTGCCCTCATCGCCGTAGGAGCTTCCGCGGGCGGCGTTGCCGCACTGCAGACGTTTGTCGAGGCGTTGCCGGCGGACCTGCCTGCCGCGATACTGGTGGTGCTGCACCTGCCGCCGGGCGGCACGAGTGCGCTCGCGTCGATCCTCGACCGCAGCGGCCCGTTGCCGGCAACACCCGCGCAGCAGGGCGGGGTGCTGCGGGCCGGCCATATCTACACCGCCGTGCCGGACCATCATCTGATCGCTGTCGACACCGAGTCGTACCTGTCGCGGGGACCGACGGAGAACGGACATCGGCCCGCGGTGGATGCCCTGTTCCGCTCGGTGGCACTGGAGCACGGCCCGAGGTCGATCGGAGTCGTGTTGTCCGGTGCACTGGACGACGGCACCGCGGGGCTGACAGCCATCAAGTCGCGGGGCGGACTCGCGATCGTCCAGGACCCCGACGAGGCCGCCTGCCGGGGCATGCCGGAGAGCGCGCTCTCCCGAATCCGGGTCGACCACGTGCTTCGGGCCGGGGACATGGGAGCGGCGCTGGCGAAACGGCTCGCGGAGCCGGTTCCGGACTGGCCCGCCACTTCGGCGTCCCGGATCGACGAACTGGAGGCACGCCTCGCCGCCGCACGATCGCCGGAACTCCTCGGGAGCGCGGAGGTGCCCGGGGTCGCGGCCTCTTCCGGGTTGAGCTGCCCGGACTGCCAGGGTGTCCTGTTCTCGCTTGACTCCGAGGGGTGGCGGTACCGGTGCCGGATCGGCCACGCCTGGACCGCACAGGCGCTGCTCCACGAGCAGGGAGCCGAGGTCGACCGAGCGCTGTGGACCGCGTTGCGCGCGGTGGAGGAGAAGCGGGATCTCGCTCAGCGCATGCGCGACGCCGCGGCGGCCGACGGCAGGAAGCGGACGGCGGCGCGCTACGCCGATCAGGTCGAGGAGGTCGCGCACGCCGCGGCGGTGCTCCGCGGAATGCTGTACACCGCCGTGCCACAACCGGCCGATCCGGACACCGAGCGCCGACCGAATGGTCAGTGACCTGGCGGGTGCATCGAGGAGACACTGGACTGTCTGAAGATCGCGGCGGTGAGCCGTGGGCGTCGCCGGGGTCGGGTGGACTGTGTCTGGTGGCTGGGCTTTCCCCAGGTGATCGCGCGCAGCCGTTCGGTCACCCTCGGGAGATGACGTGCCGCGAGCGGTGCACTCGCTGTGCCGGTACCCGCCCGGATGCCCGCCACGACCTCGGCCAGCGCGGCTGGGGCGTCATGGCGTGGCCGCCAGCCCAACTCGTCCCTGGCCCGGCCGGGGTCGACGAGCGCGGCGCGGTCGGCCAGCCGGAGCCAGCCGGGGTGCGTGGGCTGTAGTCCGATGCGCCAGCCGGCCCACGCTCCGGTGAGGACGGCCGCACGGGGCACCGGAATGACCGGAGCGCTGATTGTCGCGGCGAGTTCGCGCGCGTTCAGGGGCGGGCCGGCCGCGATGTTGAACGGCCCGGCGGCCCGCTGCAGGAGTACCAGCCGGATCGCCTCGGCCACGTCGAGGGAGTGCACAAACTGGGCGCGCAGACCAGGCCACAACGGGAGTGGCAGCCATTGTCGACCGACCACACTGCTGGGTAGCAGCGGGCTGAGCAGCCATCGGGCGAACTCGCCGGCCGCGTCCCTCCCGACGATGGCGCACGGACGCATCCTGGCCACCGCCGTGCCCGGGTGATCGACGAGGAACTGGTCGAGCAGCCGCTCCAGGTGAGCCTTGTGCTGGCTGTAGAGGCTGCCGGGCACTCCGTCGCAGGGCCAGTCCTCGCCGACCTCCTGCCAACGTGATGGCGGCCGGTAGGCGGCAGCCGAGGACAGGCACACCAGGTGTGGCACCCCGGCCTCGGCGACCGCACTCAGCAGCTGGCGTGTGCCGATCAGGTTCGTGCGGGACATCCGCGGGTCGGTGCTGGACGGGTTGATCGACCACGCGAGGTGCACCACCGCGTCGGCGCCGGCCAGCGTCGTTGCCAGTCTCGATGGCGCTTCGGCCGCGCCGAGATCGCAGGCGACCCAGCTGGCGCCGGAGTACGGCGGACAGGACGAATCCGGCGGACGCCGGGCGATACCGGTGACCGTCCAGTCGTCCCGGTGCAGGCAGCGCAACAGGGCGGTGCCCACGTTTCCGCTCGCTCCGGTCACCACGATCCGCACCGTCGAGGGATGCCCGTCGTCCCGCTTCGGGAAACCTGGGAAACAATCGGTCGTCCTGTTCGGACAGTTGACCGACACGGCGGACATTTCGCATTCGTTCGACGTCAGGCTGTGCAGAACGGCCGGTATCAGGCGGCCGTACAGGTTCGAGATCGGCGGGACCGGGTAGTCACCCCGCATGAGCGTTGATGGTCCACAGTGCCCGCGCGGCCGGCCGGACGACGGGGGCAACCGAAGTCACGTCCTGCTCCGACCGCTGGCCAGTCCGCTTCCGCTCGGGTTTTTCTCCTTCGCGATCGGGATGGCGCTGTTGGCCGGGCTGGGTATCGGCTGGCTGTCCACGGCCCAGGACGTGCGCAGTGCCGGTGTGCTGATGGCCGCTTTCGTCTTCCCGCTGGAACTGGTGGCGATGGTGTGTGCGGTGCTCAGCCGAGACACCGCGGCCGCCACGACGCTCGGCCTGTTCAGCACTTCGTGGCTCGGGCTCGGCCTGCTTGACGTCCTCGATCCTGGCGTGCACACCGACCGTGCGATCGGCGTGTGGCTGGTCGCGTTCACGATCATGCTGCTGCCGCTGATGGTCAGCGCGTTCTTCGGCAAGCCGCTCCTCGGGGCGGTGCTGGGCGTGTCGGTCGTGCGGGCCGGATTGCAGGCGGCCTACGAGCTGGGTGCTCCCCACTGGACGAGCACGGCCGACGGGATCACCGCGCTGCTCGTGCTGTCCGCCGCGCTGTATGCGGGCACGGCGTTCCTCGTTGAGGACTTCCGAGGTCGGACTCGCCTGGTGCCCCGGCGGGGACCTGCAGCCGATGCCCTGACCCAACTGCCCGAACAGTTCCGCGGACAGCCTGTTGAACCAGGCGTGCGCGAACAACTGTGAGCGGCGGCCGGCGCAGCCGCGCCACTGCTAGTCACTCGGCGGCCACAATGACCAGGATTCGCAACTGTGGCATCGAGACGATGCTTCCGACCTCGCCCAGTGAACTCACGACGATGCCCACGAGTGCCTGGGCGGCGTGCATGACGGCGGGGATCTGCTGATCCAGGTCAGCTCCGGGTTCCTCAGCTCCGGCCCACGCCATCTACTTGACGTTGTCACAGCTAAGCGCGGCGGCGCAAATTTTGCGGCTTGATGGTTATGCCCCACCGGCCTCGGGTAGTCCTGCAACGGATCGGGAGGTGTGATGACCAACGGCGATCACGAATCACGAGTCGTGGTGGTGACCGGCGCCAGCGGCGGTATCGGCCGGGCCATCGCCGAGGCATTCGGCCGGCGTGGCGACACGGTCGCGCTGCTGGCCCGAGGTGAGCAGGGCTTGGCCGCCGCGGCCGAGCAGGTACGTGCCGCGGGTGGTAAGGCGCTGGTCGTGCCGACCGACGTGGCCGACAGCGACCAGGTGGAGGTGGCGGCCGAGCGGGTGGAGCGGGAACTCGGTCCGATCGACACGTGGGTGAATGTGGCGTTCACGTCGGTTTTCGCGCCCTTCGACCAGATCCGGCCCGAGGAGTACCGACGGGTCACCGAAGTGGCCTACCTGGGTTACGTCTACGGCACGATGGCCGCGCTCAAGCGGATGAAATTCCGGGACCGGGGCACGATCGTGCAGGTCGGGTCGGCGCTGGCCTACCGCGGCATTCCGTTGCAGAGCGCGTATTGCGGCGCCAAGCACGCGATCCAGGGCTTCCACGAGGCGCTGCGGTGCGAGCTGCTGCACGAGCGCAGCGGGGTGCGGGTGACGATGGTGCAGATGCCCGCGGTGAACACGCCACAGTTCTCCTGGGTGCTCTCCAGGCTGCCGAAGCACGCGCAGCCGGTGCCGCCGATCTACCAGCCGGAGGTCGCCGCGCGGGCGGTGCTGCACGCGGCCGACCGGCCGAACCGGCGTGAGTACTGGGTCGGCGGCAGCACCGTCGGCACCTTGGCCGCCAACGCCGTGGCACCTGGGCTGCTGGACCGGTACCTGGCCAAGACCGGGTTCAGCTCCCAACAGACCGACCAGCCACGCGAGCCCGACCAGCCCGTGAACCTGTGGCAGCCCGCGGACGGCCGGCAGGGGCGCGACTTCGGCTCCCACGGCGCGTTCGACGGCAGATCGACCGGGCACTCAACCCAGTTGTGGGCCAGCCAACACCACGGCGTGCTGGCCGCGGCCGGCGGCGTGCTGCTCGCATCCGCATTGGCTTGGTGGAGCCGATCCCGATGACCGCGGGACCCAGCCGTCCACCCGGACGCACCCGCGCCGCGGGTGTGGCCGCCGGTGTCTGGGGTGCCGCGTTGCTCGTCCGCGCGCACACTTTCGCCGGGCCGGCGCCGGTCGCGGTGGCGCTGGTTCGTCTACTGGGCGCGCGTTACGTGGCGCAAGCAGTGTTGTTGACCTTGGCGGAGGCGCCGCTGGAACGTGCCGTCCGTGCCGTGGACATCCTGCATGCGCTGAGCATGCTCGCGCTGGTCGGGTCGCGTCGCTACCGCCGTCCCGCGCTGATCAGCGCGGCCGTGGCGGTTGGCCTCGCGTCGCTGGTCACGCCGGGTTCCCGTTCGATGTCCCAGCGTTGAGGGACTTCCCGCACCTGAGGAGAGCCAATGCCGCACCCTCGCCGACTTCGGCGCGATTTCGGTCGCGCGGCGATCGACGTACGCACCGGTCGCTTCGAGCGCAGCCTGTCCGCCCTGACTGCCGCGGGCGCACTGGTGACCGCCGCGGAGATCTACTTCGAACATGACCGGGCCAGTTTCGGCAATCGGCTGATGTGGCTGCCGGTCGTGTTGGGACCGATCGGTGCCGCTGCGGGGGTGGCCGGGTTCTTCAATGCGAAGGCGGCTCACACCGCGCTGCCGATCACCTCGGCCGCGATCGTCGCCAACGGTCTGCAGGGCACGTATCTGCACGCCCGGGGCATCGGCCAGAAGCCCGGTGGCTGGCGCAATGCCCGCTACAACCTGGAGATGGGGCCACCACTGCTCGCGCCGCTGCTGGTCACGATGGTGGGCGGGATGGGACTGCTGGCCTCGGTGTTGCGGCGGGAGCGATGATGCGCGAAGCAGGCATGCCCGCAGGGGTGACGGCAGGCGGTCGGCAGCCGCGATTCTCCGGCTTCGACGTGCTCGCCCAGGTGGACGACTGGGATCCGGTGACGGCTGGGGTGGTGCTCGCGCGGATGGGCCCACCGCCCCCGATCCGGTTTTTCACCCCGAACGAGGAGGCGATCGCACAGCCGCTGCTCGACCTTCTCCTCGACCAGGACGAGGAACCGAGGGTGCCGGTACTGCGGATGATCGACTCCCGGTTGGCCGAGCGGAGCACGGACGGCTGGCGCTACGAGGACCTGCCGGAGGACGGGCAGGCGTGGCGCGACACCCTCGCCGCGCTCGACGAGGACGCCCGCGACACCCACGGCGTCGGCTTCGCTCGCTGCGACGGTGCGGCCCGCCACAACCTCGTTCAGGCCGTCCAGGACCTCGGGTCCACGCCGTGGCACGGGTTGTCGGCCAGTCGTGTATGGAGCCTGTGGACGCGGTACGCGTGTACCGCGTTCTACTCGCATCCCTTCGCGTGGAACGAGATCGGTTTCAGCGGCCCGGCCTATCCGCGCGGCTACAAGAACGCCGGTGTCGGCCGGCGCGAGCCGTGGGAGGTCCCGGACCGCGAGGACCTCGACCCCGTCACCGCTCCGCCCGGAGCCGGGCGGTGAAGCTGGGGAGGTGGCCACTGCGGGACGGCGCGGCCGACGCGGTGCGTGCGCGCAACGAGTCGGCCTGGCTGCTGCCGACCGGCGATGAGCGGACGAATCACCGGCTACGCGCGGACATGCGGCGGTTCGCCGACACCGAGGAGGTGGACGCGGTGATCGTCGGCGCGGGTGCGGGCGGTGCGACGATGCTGCAACGGCTGGCGCGCACCGGCTGGCGGGTGGTCGCGCTGGACGCCGGTCCGTTCTGGGACCCGGACCGGGACTGGGTGTCCGATGAGGCAGGCTCCCACCATCTCTACTGGACCGAGCCGAGGGTGATCACCGGATTGGACCCGGTTCCGTTGGGCTCCAACAACTCCGGCCGTGGAGTCGGTGGGTCGATGGTGCACTACGCCGGCTACACGCCGCGACTGCACCCCAGCGACTTCGCCACCGCGAGCCGGGACGGCGTCGGCGCGGACTGGCCGATCGACTATGCGGACCTGCGGCCCTACTACGAGGCCATCGAGGGCGAACTGCCGGTGGCGGGCGAGGACTGGCCGTGGGGCGACCCGCACAGCTACCCGCAGTCGGCGCACCCGGTGGGCGGCAACGGAGAGGTGTTCCAGCGCGGAGCGTGGAAACTGGGCGTCACCACCAAGGTCGGTCCGGTGGCCATCACCAATGGCCGGTTCGGGCACCGCCCGCACTGCATCTACCGCGGCTTCTGTCTCCAGGGCTGCAAGGTCAACGCCAAGGCGTCCCCGTTGATCACGCACGTGCCCGACGCCCTGGCGCACGGCGCCGAGATTCGCGCGGACTGCATGGTCAGCCGCGTCGAGATCGACGAGAACACCGGCCGGGCCACCGGCGTGCGCTACTTCCGGGGTGGGGTCGAGCATTTCCAGCGGGCGCGGTTGGTCATCATTGCCGGCTATTCGATCGAAACGCCCCGGCTGCTGCTCAACTCGACCAGCCGCCGGTTCGCCGACGGCCTGTGCAACGACCACGACCAGGTCGGCCGCTACCTGATGGTGCAGGGCGCACCGCAGACGGCCGGCCGGTTCGACGACGAGGTCCGGATGTACAAGGCACCGCCGCCGGAGGTGTCCAGCGAACAGTTCTACGAGACCGATCCCGGCAAGCCCTACGCGCGCGGCTTCGCCATCCAGACCGTGTCCCCGCTGCCGATCACCTGGGCCGAGCACGTGGCCGGCCAGGGCCACTGGGGCGCGTCGCTGCGCGAGTACATGCGCGACTACGTGCACTGGTCCACCCTTGGCGCGCTGTGTGAGTTCCTGCCGCAGCCCGACAATCGGGTCACCCTGGCCGAGGAGACCGACCGGCACGATCTGCCCGTGGCACAGTTCTCCCACAGCGAGTGCGACAACGACCGGCAGTTGATGCGGGCCGCCCGGTCGGTGATGGAGGACATTCTGACCGCCGCGGGTGCCGGTGAGGTGATCACCTTCGACCGGTACGCCCACCTCGTCGGCGGGGCGCGGATGGCCGACCGGCCCGAGCGGGGCGTCGTCGACCGGGACTGCCGAACGTTCGCCGTGCCCAACCTGTACATCACCGACGGCAGCGTGCTGCCCACGCAGGGCGCGGCCAATCCGGCGCTGACGATCATGGCCATCGCCGCGCGCGCCGCCGACCGACTGACCACCAATTCCTGAATTCTCGATTACCCGTAGGAGGAATGATGTCCGAAACCGTCGCCGACCACCTGCTCGCCCGCCTTCGCGAGTGGGACGTGGACACCGTGTTCGGCTACGCGGGTGATGGGATCAATGGCCTGCTCGCCGCGTGGGGCCGCGCGGACAACAACCCGCGGTTCATCCAGGTACGCCACGAGGAGATGGCCGCGTTCGAGGCGGTCGGTTACGCCAAGTTCAGTGGCAAGGTCGGAGTCTGCGCGGCCACATCAGGGCCCGGCGCGATCCACCTGCTCAACGGGCTCTACGACGCCAAGCTCGACCATGTGCCGGTCGTGGCGATCGTCGGGCAGACCAACCGGTCGGCGATGGGCGGTTCCTACCAGCAGGAAGTCGATCTGCTCAGCCTGTTCAAGGACGTGGCCGGCGAGTACGTCCAAATGGTCACCGTGCCCGAACAACTGCCCAACGTGCTGGACCGCGCGATCCGCACCGCGCTGAGCCAGCACGCGCCTACCGCGATCATCATCCCGGCCGACGTGCAGGAGTTGGACTACTCGCCGCCGGGGCACGCGTTCAAGATGGTGCCCTCGTCCCTGGGCGTCGACTTCCCGACGCCCTCGGCCGACGACGCCGCGATCGCCCGCGCCGCGGAGGTCCTCAACTCCGGGGAGAGGGTGGCCATCCTGGTCGGGCAGGGTGCGCGCGGAGCCCGGCAGGAGGTCGTCGAGGTCGCCGACGCACTGGGTGCCGGCGTGGCCAAAGCCTTGCTGGGCAAGGACGTCCTGCCTGACGACCTGCCGTTTGTGACCGGCTCGATCGGCCTGTTGGGCACCCGGCCCAGCTACGAGATGATGCGCGGCTGCGACACGCTGCTGACCGTCGGCTCCAGCTTCCCCTACACGCAGTTCATGCCGGAGTTCGACCAGGCCCGCGCCGTGCAGATCGACATCGACGGCCGGTTCGTCGGCCTGCGCTACCCCTACGAGGTGAACCTTGTAGGCGATGCCGCGGCCACCCTGCGCGCGCTGTTGCCGCGGTTGCGGCGGCGCGAGGACCGCTCGTGGCGGGAGACGATCGAGAAGGACGTCGACACCTGGTGGTCGACGATGGAGGCCGAGGCAATGGTCGAGGGCGACCCGGTCAACCCGATGCGGCTGTTCTGGGAGCTGTCCGCGCGCCTGCCCGACGATGTCATCGTCACGGCCGACTCCGGGTCCTCGGCCAACTGGTACGCCCGGCACCTACGCTTCCGCGGGGATATGCGCGGCTCGTTGTCCGGAACCCTGGCGACGATGGGGCCTGGCGTGCCCTATGCGATCGGCGCGAAGTTCGCCCATCCCGACCGGCCCGCGATCGCGTTCGCCGGTGATGGTGCCATGCAGATGAACGGTCTCAACGAGCTGATCACCATCAAGCGGTACTGGCCGGAGTGGTCCGATCCGCGGCTGATCGTGGCGGTCCTGCACAACAACGACCTCAATCAGGTCACCTGGGAGATGCGGGCGATGGAGGGTGCCCCGAAGTTCGAGGAGTCCCAACACCTGCCCGACGTCGACTACGCCGCGTTTGCCGCCGGTCTCGGCCTCGCCACCGAGACGATCACCGATCCCGCCCAACTCGCTCCGGCCTGGACCCGGGCACTGGCCGCCAACCGGCCGACGCTGCTGGACGTGCACTGTGACCCGAACTTCCCGCCCATCCCGCCGCACGCCACCATCGAACAGATGAAGGACGCCGCCCTCTCACTGATCAAGGGCGACGCCGACCGCTGGGAGATCCTCAAGCAGGGCGTCAAGACCAAGGCGCAGGAGCTGCTCCCGCGCCGGAACCGCTGACATGCGGGTGGCACCCGACGTGGTCGTCGAATCGGTCGACGCACGTGCCTACACGATCCCCACTGACGCTCCGGAGGGCGACGGCACCGCGGCCTGGTCGGCGACGACCCTGGTCGTGGTCCGGGCGTACGCCGGCGGCCAGGTGGGCACCGGCTGGACCTACGGGGCCGCCGGTTGCGCCGCGCTCGTCGGGGAGTTGCTTGCCGAGGCGGTCACCGGCCGGGACGCGCTGGCCGTGCCCGGCGCCTGGTCGGCGATGGTGCGGGCCGCGCGCAACGCCACCAGGGCCGGTGCCGTCGGCTACGCCATCTCCGCCGTCGACGTCGCGCTGTGGGACCTCAAGGCCAGGCTCCTGGACGTGTCGCTGGTCCGGCTGTTGGGCACGGTTCACGAGGCGGTGCCGATCTACAGCAGCGGTGGATTCACCACCTACTCCGACGAGCTGATGGTCCAGCAGCTGACCGGCTGGACACACGAGCAACGCATCCCGCGGGTGAAGATCAAGATCGGCGAGTCGTGGGGCGCTCAGGAGCGCCGGGACCTCGCCCGGATCGCCCGTGCCCGAGAGGTGATCGGTCCCGACGTCGAACTGTACGTCGACGCCAACGGCGGCTACCAACGCAAGCAGGCTGTCCGGATGGCCACCGCGATGGCGCAGTGGGACGTGCGGTGGTTCGAGGAACCAGTGAGCTCCGACGACCTCGACGGCTTGCGCGAGGTCCGCGACCGGACCCACGCCGACGTGACAGCGGGGGAGTACGGCACCGATGTGACCTACTTCCGCCGCATGTGCGCTCACGAGGCGGTGGACTGCCTGCAGATCGACGCCACCCGCTGCGGCGGCTACACCGAATGGCTGCGCTCGGCGGCCGTGGCGGCCGGCTTCGGGCTGACCGTCTCCGGCCACTGCGCGCCCAACCTGCACGCGCCGGTCGCCTCCGCCACGCCGAACCTGCGGCACCTGGAATGGTTCCACGACCACGTGCGTATCGAATCCATGCTGTTCTCCGGTGCGCTCGACCCGACCGGCGGGACCGTGGTGCCCGTGTCGGACCGCCCCGGCCACGGCCTTGAGCTGATCGAGGACAGGGCTGAGCGCTATCGGGTCATGCCATGACCGATTCGGACTGGCAGGAGTTCCCGCCACACGTACTGCGCGAGTACGCGCTGCTCGCCGACGGCGAACGAGGCGCGCTGTGCGGGCCACGTGGCGATATCGGCTGGTTGTGCGCACCTGGCTGGGACGACGAAGCGGTGCTCTCCACGTTGGTCGGCGGTGGCGGCATGTACTCGGTCAGTCCGGTGGATGCCGCCGTGTGGGGCGGCTACTACGAGCCGGGCACGCTGATCTGGCGCAACCGCTGGGTCACCACCGACACGACGGTGGAATGCCGGGAGGCGCTGGCGTTTCCGGGTGACCCGCACCGCGTGGTGATGCTGCGCCGGGTCGACGCGGTGGACCGGGACGTCCACGTGTCGGTGCAGCTCGACCTGCGCGACGGCTTCGGGCGCAGGGGTATGCGGCAGTCGCGTCGCGACCAGTGGGGCCGCTGGACCGCCCGCACCGGCCGGCTGCGGCTGCGCTGGTCGGGGGCAGAAGAGGCCACCGTGGACAGTCAGGGCCGGCTGCGACTGGAGTTCACCCTGCGCGCCGGCGCCCACCGCGACCTGGTGCTGGAGATCAGCGACGAGCGGCTGGGCCGGCCGGTCGATCCGGACACGGCCTGGGCAGAAACCGAGAACACTTGGCGTGCCGCGGTTCCTGGCTTCGAGGCGTGTGTGGCACCTCGGGATGCTCGGCACGCATACGCGGTCATGCGCGGCCTGACCACCCGGTGCGGCGGCATGGTCGCCGCGGCCACTCTCGGCCTGCCCGAGCGCGCCGAGTCCGGTCGCAACTACGACTATCGCTACGTGTGGCTGCGTGACCAGTGTTATGCCGGACTCGCTGTCGGGGTGAACGAGCCACATCCGCTGCTGCACGACGCGGTCGCGTTCACCACCGCCCGCGTTCTCGAACACGGCGAACGACTCGCGCCCGCCTATCGCACCGACGGCACGCCGATACCACACGAGTCGACCCTGCGGTTGCCCGGATATCCCGGTGGTTCGGACGTCGTCGGCAACTGGGTCGACGGTCAGTTCCAGCTCGACTCGCTCGGCGAGTTCCTGCAACTGCTCGCCACCGCCGCCCGCTACGACCAACTCGACGGCGACGCCCGCAAGGCCGTGGACGTTGCCGCCGACGTCATCGCGACCCGTTGGCAGGCACCGGAAGCCGGGATCTGGGAGCTGTCCGACTCATGGTGGACACACTCCCGGTTGGCCTGCGTCGCCGGGCTGCGTGCCATCGCAAGCCACCTGCCGGCCCGGCGCGGCGGCGAGCTGTCCGGCCTGGCCGACGCGATGCTCGCCGAGACCACCAGCAGATGCCTGAGCGCGGAGGGGTTCTGGCAGCGCAGCGCGGAGCTGCCCGGGGTCGACGCCGCCCTGCTGCTGCCACCGGTGCGGGGCGCCTTGACCGCCGCCGACCCGCGCACCCGGGCCACGCTGGACGCGGTCCGTCGCGACCTCGTCGAGGACGGCTATATCTACCGGTTCGCCCCGGACTCCCGCCCGCTGGGCCATGCCGAGGGGGCATTCCTGTTGTGTGGCTTCATCATGAGCCTGGCCACCTGGCACCAGGGCGAGCAGACCGAGGCATTTCGCTGGTTCGAACGCAGCCGGGCGGCCTGCGGACCACCCGGCCTGCTCGCCGAGGAGTACGACGTGCGCCAGCGCCAACTGCGCGGCAACCTGCCACAGGCCTTCGTCCACGCGCTCCTGCTCGACTGCGCGCAACGCCTGGCCACCACACCATCCGAGACCACCGCGCGGTGACGCCCGGCCGTCGAACATTCTCCTGGGGGAAACTGTGATAGAGGTGAGCCACGAAGCGGAGACCAGCCCGGAAAACGTCTTCGCCGTGCTCGCCGACGGCTGGTCCTATGCGGGCTGGGTGGTCGGCAACTCACACGTGCGTGAAGTGGACCCGAGCTGGCCGGCCATCGGAACCAGGATTCACCACAGCGCGGGGGCCTGGCCGGTGCAGATCAAGGACTCCACTGAGGTCGTCGCCATCGCGCCAGGTCGCCTCCTGGAGTTGGACGCGAAGCTGTCGTTGTTCGGGGCCGCGCGGATCCGCTTCACCCTGACCTCGTCCGACAACGGTCGCGGCACGCTGATCACAATGGCCGAGGAGGCGGTGCGCGGCCCCGGCCGCCTGATTCCGACCCCGGTACAGGCGTTGCTGATCCGACCGCGCAACCGGGAATCGCTGGCCAGACTCGGTGATCTCGCCGCGGGTCGCGAGCGGCTGACGGGCGCTCGCGAGAAGGAGAGGACGGGCGGGTGACGGCGCCCGTGCAGACCGTCGACGCCTTGGTGATCGGCGCCGGACCGAACGGCCTCGTCGCCGCCAACCTCCTCACCGACGCAGGCTGGGACGTCCTCGTGTTGGAGGCCGCCGCCACACCGGGTGGTGCCGTGCGGACCTCGGAGCTGATCGAACCCGGTTTCCACAACGACGAGTTCAGCTCGTTCTATCCGCTGGCCGCCGCGTCCCCGGTCCTGCGCGGGCTGGAACTGGAAAGCCACGGGCTGCGGTGGGTGCACGCGCCCGCCGTGCTGGCCCACGTGCTGCCGGACGACCGGTGTGCGGTGCTCTCCCGCAACCTCGACGAGACAGCGGCGTCGGTGGCCTCCTTCGCACCGCCGGACGCGGACGCCTGGCGGGCCGAGTTCGCGCAGTGGTCCCGCGTCCGCGAACCACTCCTGGCTGCCCTGTTCACGCCGTTCCCACCGCTGCGCTCCGGCGCCCGCCTGGCCCGCACTCTCGGGGTGGCCGACGGACTACGTATGGCGCGGATGATCACGATGCCCGCTCGGACGGTCGGCGAGGAACGCTTCTCGGGAGCGGGCGCCCGACTGTTGTTCACCGGCAACGCCATGCACTCAGATCTCGGTCCCGGCCAGGCCGCGAGTGCGATTTATGGCTGGCTGCTGACCATGATCGGACAGGACATCGGTTTTCCCGTTCCCGAGGGTGGTTCAGGGCAACTCACCGCCGCACTCGTCCGCCGACTGACAGCCGGCGGCGGCCGCCTTGAGTGTGGACGCGAGGTCACCCGCATCCTGATCGCCGGCGGCCGAGCCATGGGCGTCGCCGACGAGGGCGGCGGCCTGGTCCGAGCGCGGTATGCCGTGCTGGCCACCGTCCCCGCCCCCACCCTCTACCGGGACCTGGTCGGCACCGAGCACCTGCCGACCCGAATGGTCGCCGACCTGCGGGGCTTCCACTGGGACGACGCGACTCTCAAGGTCGACTGGACGTTGTCGCACCCGATCCCCTGGCGCAACCCCGTCGCGAACCGGGCGGGCACGGTCCACCTCGACGCCGACCTCGACGGACTGACCGACTTCGGCTCTGCACTGGCCGGCGGACGTGTGCCCGACGATCCGTTCCTGCTCCTCGGTCAGTTGAGCACCGCCGACCCGACCCGCTCGCCCAGCGGTACCGAAACCGCATGGGCCTACACGCATCTTCCCCGCCGCGACTGGGACCGCGACTCGGTCCGGCGTGTCGCCGACCGCGTCGAACAGGTCGTCGAACGCCACGCGCCGGGCTTCACCTCCGCCATCCGCGGCCGCCACCTCGCCGGACCCGACGATCTGCACCAGCACGACCACAACCTTCTCGGCGGTGCCATCAACACCGGCACCTCCGCCATCCACCAGCAACTGTTCTTCCGTCCGCTGCCCGGCCTCGGCCGCGCCGACACCCCCGTCGACCGGCTCTACCTGGCGGGCGCCTCGGCCCATCCCGGTGGCGCCGTCCACGGTGGCCCAGGTGCCAACGCGGCCCGCGCCGCGCTCGCCCGCTCCGGGTACGGCGGTGCCCTTTACCACCGGGCCGTCCACACCCTGCACAACCTGATCTATGACTGACACGGGGCCCGGGGATCAGTCCGCGGACGGGTCCGCCCGACAGTGGGTACCCGCCTGGACGTGGCTGAGCCCGGGGCCGAGCGGTGGGCGGCGCCGGCCCCCTCGGTGAGTGAGAGCCTCGGTGCGGCTGCGGCGCAGTGATTCGGCACGCCCCGGGACTGACTCGGCGCCGCGCAGGTCGCGGATTCTGTTTCCTTGACCGGCCCGGAAAGACGATCGACGATGCTGATCGACAGCTGATTCGGGCGCTGGCCATCCCGCCGGCATGGTGCGAGGTGTGGATATGTCCGTGGCCGAACGGACATATCCAGGCCACCGGCATTGATGCCGACGGCCGACGGCAGTACCTGTATCACGCCCAGTGGCGGCGTCGCCGGGACGAGGAGAAGTTCGACCGAGTCCTTGAGCTGGCGCCGACCCTGCCGGATTTTCGCAAAGTGGTCGAGTCCGACCTGTTGTCCGGTGGCCACGGTCAGCATCGAGCGCTCGCCACCGCGCTGCGCATGCTTGACCACGTCGTTTCCCGGGTGGGTGGCCGCCGTGACTCGAAAATCCTATGTAGACCGCCGGTTGGTGGACCAATACCACGACGGCGCCACGATCTCCGACCTGCTGCCCGAAGGTGATGCCGTCGACCTGCCCGACAGCGAGGTGCGGTTGTCGGTGGAACGGGCGGTGTGCGAACTGCTGGCCGCGCGAAACGATTGACCGCACGGTGTTCCGGGTAGCCTCCCGAGATGCCGGAACTTCCTGACGTGGAGAGCTTCCGCCGCGTGTCAATCCCCTCGAATCGTGGAGACGTTGTTATGCCACGTCGGCTCTGACCAGGGCGACCGATGCCGCCCGTGCTTGTACCATCCGATGCTCGAATGGGATTGGCGCCTGGCCCTCGTTGGCGCTGTGGCGGCGGGTGGT